>NZ_JBYVKA010000100.1:0-225 GCF_058148545.1 Ulvibacter sp. 2305UL32-6 | reverse complement strand
TCCAAAGTATTTTTGATAATATGCAATAGTTGAATCTCTGTCTGTAACATTTAGATGAACATGATGGAAATTGACTTTACTCAATTTCTCAGTCTCTTCGGGTTTTTCAGGTAACTGTTTACATCCAACAATTTGAAATATTAGAACAGTGAAGACAATCAAGGTAGTTCTATATCTTATGTCATACAAAGTATTCGGATTCATTTTTTTTTAAAAATTGGTGCT
>NZ_JBYVKA010000099.1:0-240 GCF_058148545.1 Ulvibacter sp. 2305UL32-6 | reverse complement strand
TTATACAAACACGTTAGCACCAATTTTTAAAAAAAAATGAATCCGAATACTTTGTATGACATAAGATATAGAACTACCTTGATTGTCTTCACTGTTCTAATATTTCAAATTGTTGGATGTAAACAGCTACCTGAAAAACCTGAAGAGACTGAGAAATTGAGTAAAGTCAATTTCCATCATGTTCATCTAAATGTTACAGACAGAGATTCAACTATTGCATATTATCAAAAATACTTTGGT
>NZ_JBYVKA010000098.1:0-254 GCF_058148545.1 Ulvibacter sp. 2305UL32-6 | reverse complement strand
TATCGTTTCAGGGTAAAGTGTCCTCTAAATTCTTTTCTTTTTTCGTTCTCAGTATATTCTACTTGGAACCAGTAATCACTCGAAGGAAGTGGGTTTCCATTGTAAGTACCATCCCAACCAGTGCCTAACGGACTGATCTGCTTTAAGAGCTTTCCATACCTGTCAAATATATAAATTTTTGCCGTAGGGTCACCATTTGCGATCCCAATGATATTCCATGTGTTGTTAAATCGATCCCCATTCGGAGTAAAGAA
>NZ_JBYVKA010000097.1:0-312 GCF_058148545.1 Ulvibacter sp. 2305UL32-6 | reverse complement strand
TTTTACAAATTCGAGTTCTTCGATTCGTTCTTTGAGTTTTTTGATTTCGTCTTTCTTGCTCATACCGCGTTTCTTTTGTTCTAAAGTACTGTATTTTTTTAACCAGTAATCAATAGAGGATCTAGAGACTTGATATTTTTCTGAAGCGTGGTTTACAGAGATCTGCCCGTTTTGGACCTGATCAATAATTAAGAGCTTTAAATCGAAACCTACTTTTTTGTAGGAAGTTTTTCGGCAGGGTTGTTTTTTGTCTTTCATTAGGTATAGTACTAAAAGGTTTAATTTTTAGTCAACCTATTTCAGGAAAGCACA
>NZ_JBYVKA010000096.1:0-316 GCF_058148545.1 Ulvibacter sp. 2305UL32-6 | reverse complement strand
CGAAAAAAAAGAGGAACAATTCAACAAAACTCTAGCGATTTGGATAAAATTTCAGTTTGTTTAAAAAAGAAAAAACTAAAATAATTTGATGGATTTATCAAGCTCGAAACTTACGCAGAAAACTAACTTTTTCCATTCGTAAAACCTAAAAAGAGTGAACAAAAACAAATAAATAAAACCACTGTAGGTAACACCGTATAAGGCCAATGGCTAGTTTTGTTTTAACTCCTACTCTAGCCTTTTTAAAAAAACGCTATCTTTAATTCCGATACAACACGCAAACAAAGGCAGCCACAAGCCTTATACAAACACGTTG
>NZ_JBYVKA010000095.1:0-318 GCF_058148545.1 Ulvibacter sp. 2305UL32-6 | reverse complement strand
TGAAAAAAATTAAAGGAAAAATTCATCAAAATTTTAGCGATTCGGATAAAACTTCGTTTGCTCCAAAAAGGAAAAAAACTAAAATAATTTGGTGGATTTATCAAACTCGTAACTTCCGCAGAAAACAAAGATTTCTTTTCACAAAATCTAAAAAGAGTGAACGAAAACAAATAAATAAAACCACTGTAGGTAACAACGTATAAGGCCAATGGCTAGTTTTGTTATAACTCCTACTCTAGCCTTTTAAAAAAATGCTATCTTTAATTCCGATACAACACGCAAACAAAGGCAGCCACAAGCCTTATACAAACACGTTAG
>NZ_JBYVKA010000094.1:0-321 GCF_058148545.1 Ulvibacter sp. 2305UL32-6 | reverse complement strand
ACCTACAATGGTGGTGCCGAGCTGAAAACAACCAAATTCAAGCTTCAAAATTAACTTCAGGAATTTTCGAATTGAAAAAGTGGTTGCAGAATTGTTTTAATAAACAACAAACCGTAGGAGTTAATAAGCAGAAAAAAACTCTGTCAAATCTTAAACCTTAACTTTTAAAAATCATTCGATTCGCGGTGCGAAAAAAAGAAAAATATCGAGCTGTTAATTCAAAAATAATATAATCGGATACAACTCGCATTTGTTCGTAAAGGCAATAAAACGAACAGTTAAGATTGGGACAAATTATAAAAGGCTTTGGATGAATTCGAT
>NZ_JBYVKA010000093.1:0-343 GCF_058148545.1 Ulvibacter sp. 2305UL32-6 | reverse complement strand
ACTAAGCTCTGGACTTGTGTTGTCCTCAATCGTTACTATGGCAGTACATGTTGATTCATTTCCGTTTGAATCGGTTACGGTAAGCACTACAGGATTGTCGCCTACATTACTACAATCGAAGGTATCGATATCCAGATCGTAGCTCGCAATACCACAGGCATCGGTAGAACCACCGTCAACATCTATTCCTGCAATTGTTACAGTTCCCGTTATAGGATCTAGTTCAACTGTGATGTCTTGACAAACCACTACTGGAGCCGTTACATCTTGAACCGTTACAATAGCGGTACAAGTACTAACGTTTCCGTTGACATCAGTGATCTCTAAGATCACATTGTTTGGG
>NZ_JBYVKA010000092.1:0-343 GCF_058148545.1 Ulvibacter sp. 2305UL32-6 | reverse complement strand
GCTAAGGTCTGGACTTGTGTTGTCCTCAACCGTTACTATGGCAGTACATGTTGATTCATTTCCGTTTGAATCGGTTACTGTAAGCACTACAGGATTGTCGCCTACATTACTACAATCGAAGGTGTCGATATCCAGATCGTAGCTCGCAATACCACAGGCATCTGTGCTTCCACCATCAATATCTATTCCTGCAATTGTTACAGTTCCCGTTATAGGGTCTAGTTCAACTGTAATGTCTTGACAAACCACCACTGGAGCCGTTACATCTTGAACTGTTACAATAGCAGTACAAGTACTAACGTTTCCGTTGACATCAGTGATCTCTAAGATCACATTGTTTGGA
>NZ_JBYVKA010000091.1:0-418 GCF_058148545.1 Ulvibacter sp. 2305UL32-6 | reverse complement strand
CCCACCAACGATCGAGACGGGCTTAGATGAGTCGCTCTATGGATTTATGTGGGAGGTCAACGGACAGCCATTACCAGAGGTTGGTAGTTCTATTGTTGCTGTTGTAGGAGGCACCTATACGGTTACTGTTACTGAATTTGCAACGGGCTGTAGTGGAAGCTATAGTGTAGAGGTGCAGCAGTCATCGCCGCCGTTAGATTTTGGTGCTGAAGTAGTTAGTGGAGCCTTTGCTGGAGAGCATGTTATAGAGGCCTTTGCTACGGGTGATGGTACATATGAGTTCCAGTTGGATGCGGGTCCTTTCCAGGAGAGTGGTACCTTTGGTGATGTACAGCCAGGGGATCATATTATCACGATCCGTGATATTTATGGATGTGGTAGTGTTGAGATTCCTGTGGGTGTTATAGATTATCCGCGA
>NZ_JBYVKA010000090.1:0-418 GCF_058148545.1 Ulvibacter sp. 2305UL32-6 | reverse complement strand
CCGCGGATAATCTATAACACCCACAGGAATCTCAACACTACCACATCCATAAATATCACGGATCGTGATAATATGATCCCCTGGCTGTACATCACCAAAGGTACCACTCTCCTGAAAAGGACCCGCATCCAACTGGAACTCATATGTACCATCGCCCGTAGCAAAGGCCTCTATAACATGCTCTCCAGCAAAGGCTCCACTAACTACTTCAGCACCAAAATCTAACGGCGGCGATGACTGCTGTACCTCTACACTATAGCTTCCACTACAGCCCGTTGCAAATTCAGTAACAGTAACCGTATAGGTGCCTCCTACAACAGCAACAATAGAACTACCAACCTCTGGCAATGGCTGTCCGTTGACCTCCCACATAAATCCATAAAGCGACTCATCTAAGCCCGTCTCGATCGTTGGTGGA
>NZ_JBYVKA010000089.1:0-454 GCF_058148545.1 Ulvibacter sp. 2305UL32-6 | reverse complement strand
GGCTTTAATGCCGAAACGCAGTTGCAAAACCGCCAAATTGTGGTTTAAAAAAGAAGTCAGTTAAAGCGGAATTTGAAAATGATTTGCGGAATATTGAGCTGATTAAAACAGAAAAACATCTGAATTCTCACTCAAATGCGGAATAAAAATACAGCGGACTTTTGAGCTTGTTTGCGGAATCAAAATCTGAAAACGGAACAAAACGCTAAATTCTCACTCAAAATCTGAATTGAATTTGTTTGCGGAATTTGAACAAGTTTACGGAATTAAAACTGACCGAAAGATGAAAAAGCGGAAAGAATAATTAAACGGACAAAAAAAGCACTAAAAGCCAACAATGTATATAAAAAATTGCTATTTTAGGCTTAACCAATGTTAGTTGCTTTGTTTGCTAGCTTCTGATTTTCCTTCGGAAAATCCTCGCACACAAACACGCAACTTTTCATATACTTAA
>NZ_JBYVKA010000088.1:0-459 GCF_058148545.1 Ulvibacter sp. 2305UL32-6 | reverse complement strand
GGGTTACTCAAAAGATTGTTCAATTCTGAGTAAATAAAAAATTCATTATAATCGGATACTACACGCAGTTGTTCGCAAAGGGCAGAAAAATTACTGTTTAAGTAGTAGCGTTTGAAAAAAAGTTCAGGAGGTTTCGAACAAAAAAAAAATAAAACAATTAAAACTTAAAAGGGAACTTCGGATAAATCTTCAGTTTGTTGAAAAAGTAAAAAAACAGAGGAGGTTAAAAATGAGCAAAAAAAATGTGTTGAATTTTTAGAACTCGAAGATTGAGCAGAAAATTTACATCTCTTAGTAGAAATTAAAAAGAATGAACTAAAAACAAAAATAAAAAGAGCCACAGTAGACAACACCGTATAAGGCCAATGGCCAGTTTTGCTATAACCCCTATCCTACCCTTTTTAAAAAAATGCTATCTTTAATTCCGATACAACACGCAAACAAAGGCAGCCACAAGCC
>NZ_JBYVKA010000087.1:0-504 GCF_058148545.1 Ulvibacter sp. 2305UL32-6 | reverse complement strand
TAAAGTAGGAATTTCAATTCATTACCAATCTTAGCCATTGGTTATATACATTGTTAGCCACTGGCTTTTATTCTGTTCAATTTTCAAAATACCGTTTTATAAACTGTTCATCTTTTAGTTCATAAAATATTCCACTACTATGATTAATTCCAATTACTTTTCCATTTGTACTAAACGTAAAAGTCGTATCCTTTTTTATTATTAAAACTTTATCCCAATGAGCACCTTTCCAAGGTCCAGGATTATTAGATTTATTAATTTCAGTTACTATTTCCGTAATCTTATTTTTGTCCGTAATTGTGCTGTTCGGTTTTTTATCAGAGTTCAGAAAGTTATTCCCTTCATAGTATTCAATTCGGTCAATATCGTCAGAGACTATTTCTCCATATTCATTCGACAGGTAATCTGTGTTTTTACAAGAAACAGAAATTAGTAGAAGAGTTATTATAGTTAAAAATTTTCTCGACATCATTTTTTTCAGCTTGTGGCTAACGTGTTTGTATA
>NZ_JBYVKA010000086.1:0-553 GCF_058148545.1 Ulvibacter sp. 2305UL32-6 | reverse complement strand
GCCATTGGCTTTATACGGTGTTGTGCTACGTTATTTTTCGAACTAATTTTTCATAGTCATATAGTCGATCTTTTTTTCTATAATTTCCTTTTATTCGTCCTTTTACTTTATTTGTTTCCGGAAGATATTCCAAGAAATTCTCGGAACAACTACTTATTTTAAGTTTGTTGTTTCTGGAAAAAATTGATAGGATATACCATTTGTTCATATCAAAATTGTATAATTCTTCCGTGCAATCAAAACCATTCGAGTTGTATAAATCAACAAATTTCTCGGAATGCTTTCCTTTGATAATTTCCTTTATTTCAAAGCGAAGAAATCGACGATAAGTTAAATTATTAAACTTACTTAAATCCGTATCGTTATTAATTTGAACTTTATTTTGATTTTCATAATGGTGATAAATTCCGATGACTTTGGTTTTGATAATTAGTGATTCTGAGTCCTTATTTGCTTTAATAAAATTGCCGCCCCAAAAACAGGTGCAGCTAAAACTAATTGCAGAAATTAGACAGAATATTATTGTAAAAAGTTCTTTTTTCATAATGGAGCA
>NZ_JBYVKA010000085.1:0-564 GCF_058148545.1 Ulvibacter sp. 2305UL32-6 | reverse complement strand
AGCCATACACAAAACCGTTACATACAATAGCCCAAAATTACGGTGGAATTTTGGTCAGGCGATTTTAATGTGGTTTAAGCTCAAAAAAAATAGCTGGCTAAAGCGCAATAAATAACACCTGAATTGACTCAAAACCAACTGCTGAACTGAATTCTATCTCGGAAATGCTACGTCGGAATTTTATACAATGGCGGAACTGAACGCTGAACAGAATTACGCGCGAATTGAATTACGGAACAACTAATCCAAACCTGAACAATTAAGGCGGAATAGAACGCAACAAAACCAACGCCTGAATTTTAAACTGTAACTTTAAAAGCCAGCCGATTTTTAGCCAACTTCTGCCCTAACCTTCAATGGCAATGGCTGAATTATACGCTGAACATCCAAACGGAATTTACGCTCGAATTGAACACTGAAAACACCAAAAGCTACTGTATGTAACAAGGCGTATAATTCATTACGGCGGAATTTACCGCTGGTAAATTCCTGCCTTTTTCCTATCTTTCGTTCTTAATCGGAAAAATGGTGCCCATTTTTCCGTAACGAAATCATACACCAGAA
>NZ_JBYVKA010000084.1:0-575 GCF_058148545.1 Ulvibacter sp. 2305UL32-6 | reverse complement strand
GGCGAAGCCGTTTGGTGATGTATTCGGTTTTAAAGATAGTTTATTTGTAGGAAATCAAATTCGATAAGCAACAAACCCGCCATTGTCATTATACGTTGTTGTGCAACGTTTTTTTACTATTTATAAATATCATCTTCGGTATACCATTCGTTTATTCCGATTTGTAATATTCCGATAAAACTATCAGAAATATATTCATTTCCATGATTCAAATTTGAAGCGTCTCCTAAATGATATTTGTCATCTTTCCAGCGAAGTGTATAAAAATCTCTTTGTCCAATCCAAATTTCGCCATCGTCCCACCATTCAAATAATATTATATCATCTATTTTGTGAATATCAAGAGAATCAAGACAAGGTATTCCATTTGTCACTCGATAAAATTCTATAAATTCCAATACAGTTTTATTAGGAAGACCTTTTTCGAGTGCAAACACTTTGAAATCGTTTAGTTGATTTTCAGATGCAGGAATTATTTCTTCATCGTAAAAATCAAAAATCGGTTTAATTAACTTTACTAAATTTTTTTTATAATTAGACATTTTTTCTTAAATGTTGCACAACGTGTTTGTATA
>NZ_JBYVKA010000083.1:0-585 GCF_058148545.1 Ulvibacter sp. 2305UL32-6 | reverse complement strand
CAAGTCGATCATTTGCGGGTTGCTAATGTTTACAAAATCTCTCGCAGGGTTCGGATATAACACAATGCTTGAAATATCGATTCCATGGTCGTTTGTGCCTAGTACACTTTCTACCGTAAGATCGAACGTACAACAAGCTTCATTTCCAGAATCATCCGTCGCACAAACGGTTACCTGATAGATACCATCTCCTAACAGCGTTCCTGCTGCCGGGGTTTGCGATGTGATCGTCAATGGATCAGTACAGTTGTCAGTTGCCGTAGCATCCCCTGTTGCAAAGTAATCTGGCACTTCAAAGAACAAGTTCCCCGGTCCTGGATCTACTGTTTGATCTGCTGGACATATCACTACTGGAGCAAGCGCGTCAACTACAGTTACCACAGCCGTACATGTTGCTAGGTTGCCATTAACATCCTGACTAAAGATCTGTACCGTAATTGGAGTTCCAATATCATCACAATCAAAATCGAAAATATCAATTGCTGTTGTTTGTATTCCACAAGCATCAGTGTTACTAGCTATCACATCTTCTGGTGTGATCGTTGCCATACCATTTTCATCGAGTTCAACGGTGATGTCCATACA
>NZ_JBYVKA010000082.1:0-595 GCF_058148545.1 Ulvibacter sp. 2305UL32-6 | reverse complement strand
CGCAAATGTTGGCAGCGGCGTCGACGCGTGCGACTCGGAAGCCACGGCGAAGCCGTTTGCGAGTTTATTCGGAAATAAATATAGTGTTTTTAAAAATGACGAAATTTTAGATTTGTTCAAAAGTAGCCATTGGCTTTATACGTTGTTCTACACCGTTTTTATAAGTACAGTTTTGTTACGTTTCGTTTATTTAAATGCGTTGGAATTAAACTTTTATCGTAAAATTCCTTGAATATTAATTCTGCATCTGTTAAGTTCAAAACTTCTTCTTTGTGTATCATTATCTCACCTAAATTTGTTTGTAGTGAAACCCACTCAATTTTTAAAGGACTTTTATTTTCACCTTTTCCGATTACGTAATGTTTGAATTTTGGTTTGGAATTCAACCTAAATTCTACGATCATTTTTTCTATCCATCCAGCACATTGAACGTAATCTCCATTTTCATTTTCAAGCGTTAGATATGTGTTGTTTTTTGAATCCATTTTATTTAGAGCGGTCTTGATTCCGTTCCATTTTGGATTTTTCATCTCAGTATTATTTGTTTTTAAATACATTTTTTAATTTTCTGAAGAACTTTAAAATGGTGTAGAAC
>NZ_JBYVKA010000081.1:0-598 GCF_058148545.1 Ulvibacter sp. 2305UL32-6 | reverse complement strand
CGAACTCAAAAATACATTTTGCTGATTATAGTACTTGTTTTCAATATGAGCTGTTCGAATAATGAAAAGTTAGGACAAGCGAAAATATTAGAACTCAATTCATATGACAAAGAGGATTTATATTTCCCTCATGATTCCTCTATGAACTCTGATTTTATATTGGAAAACACTTTTGAATTACGAAAAGATGGTGAAAATATTTTAATCGTTAACAATATCAACGATGGACTTACAGGACATTATATAACTCTAGAACTGAATTCAAAACTTGAAATCATAAATGCTGAATATGACGAACTAAATGATGTTATTGATGGAAGTGAAATGACTTTTAAAGTGGATAGTGTTGACTTAAAACTGAATTCAAATCCTTTTAATTCTAAAAATATAATTGGTTATTATTCTATCTTTTTGACTCAAAATTATTTTGCTGGAGAATTACAAGAACAAGGAGATAAAGATGAAATTTTTAAGCGAGAGTTTAAGGGAAAATTTAAGGCTTTTGAAAAATAAAATACGTTGCACAACAACGTATAAAGCCAATGGCGGGTTTATTGCTTATCGAATTTGATTTCCTACAAATAAACTATCTTTAAAA
>NZ_JBYVKA010000080.1:0-622 GCF_058148545.1 Ulvibacter sp. 2305UL32-6 | reverse complement strand
ACGTATAATCACTGTCGCTCGCTAGGCTTGCCAGGTTAGTGCCTCGTAGTCGTTTTACTAAGTCTAGTTTAACGCTAGAGACTCGAGATTCACGATGGCACCCGGCTAACGCGTTAGCGTGCGCGTCGGCAGGCAAGCTCTCACGTGATTATCCGTGTTGATTAATTTGATTTAAATGTACGATATAAATCGAAAGAACGAAAGAGCGATTGTGATTATGCGCAGTTAGGTGCAGTAATTAGCTAACTCAAAGAGTTTGCGAATTATGTAGTTATTCTGACAAAACATATAGTCGCTTTCAAGTCACTTGTTCGGCAAATCTTATTGTTATTATCTTCGATAAGAATTGCTAAGATTCACGATGGAAAGATTACAATTCATGAATTATGGCTACTGTTTTACATTTTTAAGTCAGCTGGCTTGACTATCTAAAATTCAACCGCTAACTTAGACCAAGCTTTTAAGGCGTTTCCAACGTCTGAGAGTACAACTCTCCACGATGTCAATCGCAAAGCTTGCCCCCGTTGTCTGATCGAAGATCAGACACACAAAAACATAAAACAGTATCCTTGAAAAGCTTTCCAAAGGGAACTTGAAATGCCAGATGTCGGAATTATTGCAT
>NZ_JBYVKA010000079.1:0-655 GCF_058148545.1 Ulvibacter sp. 2305UL32-6 | reverse complement strand
TGCAATTTGAGAAAACTAATCGTTTAACCGAAATTGAGTGATTTAAGAGAATAAATGTCAGAAAAAAATCCAAATATTGAAAAAATATTAAACGAATTATCGAAAGAGAATTTGAACGGAACTCAAGTATCTGAAATCCTAAATAATCCCAAAGAATACCCAACAGAACTGATTGAAAAACTATCTCTTGAAACTGCTATAAAATATTGGAATGGAAAGATGGATTATGAAGATGGAGATTGTATTATGAATAATATCAATACTTTTTGGTCAACAAATGAATATTATTTCCAAAATTTCGGATTTTCAGATGTTGCGTGGGAATGTTATGACGCATTTGATTCTGGAGAATATTATCGAAAAGAAGATGCTGAAAATATTGACCCAGCGGAAAAATACACAAAACCGCTAATTGAAAATCTATTAAGAAAACGAAAAAAAATAATATAAAAACTGCACACAACACCGTATAAAGCCAATGGCTAAATTGGTTATTGAATTGAAAATCCTACAATTTAAAAACGTATATTTATTTCCGAATAAACTCGCAAACGGCTTCGCTGTGGCTTCCGAGTCGCACGCGTCGACGCCGCTGCCAACATTTGCTACCGCAAATTTGGTTGAGCCACAGCGAGCCAAGAACCGCCACTGGCAT
>NZ_JBYVKA010000078.1:0-659 GCF_058148545.1 Ulvibacter sp. 2305UL32-6 | reverse complement strand
AACGTGTTTGTATAATGCCAGTGGCGTTTCTTGGCTCGCTGTGGCTCAACCAAATTTGCGGACGCAAATGTTGGCAGCGGCGTCGACGCGTGCGACTCGGAAGCCACAGCGAAGCCGTTTACGGGTTTTATCCGATTTAAAGATAGTTAATTATTTGTAAGACTTTTAATTCAATTAACCAACTTCGCCATTGGCTTTATACATTGTTGTACGCAGGCTTTCTTTTATAATTGCTCCACTAGTTTCCTAGCAGTAACAGTATCATATATAATTTTTAGTTTACTAATCTTGTTTTGATTATCAAATTCAATAATGTCTACTACATCAAATTCCACTTTTTGATTATTCTTTAAAGTCCATTTATAGGTGAAATAAAGAGCTAAATCATTTGAGTCATTATCTTCAAAAATTCCTTTTAAATAAAGTTCAGAATTTGAAGTATCGTTATTCAATTCACGATAAAATTCATCTGCTTTTTTTATTCCGTATAGTGGTGAGTCAACCATTCCATTCTGATTGAATAAAGCGATTACTTGTTCAATATTTCTATTTTCAAGGTGAGTAATATATTGCCTTGCGATTTCTTTTTTATTCATTATTTCATCAATTTTTAAATTTCTGAATACGTTTCTCAGCTTGCGTACAACGTGTTTGTATAA
>NZ_JBYVKA010000077.1:0-663 GCF_058148545.1 Ulvibacter sp. 2305UL32-6 | reverse complement strand
AACGTGTTTGTATAATGCCAGTGGCGGTCCTTGGCTCGCTGTGGCTCAACCAAATTTGCGGTAGCAAATGTTGGCAGCGGCGTCGACGCGTGCGACTCGGAAGCCACGGCAAAGCCGTTTACGGGTTTATTCGGTTTATCTAAGATAGTCTTTTTGTGGGAAAATCAATTGATTTAACCAGCTTAGCCATTGGTCTTATACGTTGTTGGCTACTGGCCTTTAGTTTGGATTATTCGAATATCTAAAGAATAAGGAAACTTTTTCACCTGTGTCCATAGTCTGTCTTTTCAGATAGAATTCTATTTTGCTCTTTAGAGAAATACTATCCTTGACAATATACAATTCTGGTTTTTCAATTCCGAAAGTTGTCATTTCGGCAATAATATTCTCATCGGTTCTTTCGACAACTTTATATGACTGATAATACTCGCCAAATTGTTCCGATTGACAAGTGAAAAAATAGGTTTCTTCTTCTTCAGAGTATTTCATTACGCAACCATCAGATTCTGATGTAACCAATTTTTCGTGACCTTCTAATTGCGAAACTATTTCGAATGTATCGAAATTCATTACTTGGATACTTTGAGAGTATACAATTCCTGAAAAAAGGAAGAAGAAATATTTAAAAATCATTTTTTTATTAAATTTTGTTTAGGCTTGTAG
>NZ_JBYVKA010000076.1:0-670 GCF_058148545.1 Ulvibacter sp. 2305UL32-6 | reverse complement strand
GCCTACAAGTTTGAAAAAAAGAAAAATAATATACACAATTGGAATTTTATTCTTTCCGTTTTTAATCTTCGGACAAAACCTCAAGTCTGAATTGGAAATTGAATTGAATAAAATTGACTCAATAGTAAAGCTTACAAACGAAACACAAGAAAACTATTGGGAAGGAATTATGGAAGGTACAATTGTTCATAAAAGTATTTTTCGAAAAAATGGTGCTTGGGAAGCTTATAGTCTTGACAAAAATGAAAATCATCCACTCCGCATTATTTACAATAAGGCTGAAAAAAAAACATACCAACAATTTGAGTTTTATTATCAAAATGGACAACTAATTTTTGCCAAACTGAATGTGAAATTTTATCGTGGTAAAGGAAAAAATAAAATAATTGAGAAAAAATACTATTTCAAAAATTCCGAACTGATTTTTGAATCAAATCCTGAATTGGAAAAATACAATTCGGAATATATTACTCAAAATGAAAAGATTAGAGAAATTATTTATAAGTAAAAAAACCTGTAGGCAACAACGTATAAAGCCAATGGCGGGTTTGTTGCTTATCGAATTTGATTTCCTACAAATAAACTATCTTTAATTCCGAATAAACCCGTAAACGGCTTCGCCGTGGCTTCCGAGTCGCACGCGTCGACGCCGCTGCCAACATTTGCTACC
>NZ_JBYVKA010000075.1:0-689 GCF_058148545.1 Ulvibacter sp. 2305UL32-6 | reverse complement strand
AGCAAATATTAAAAACCAATCTTTATGAAGAAAATTATTTTAAGCCTTTTAGTCGGAATATTTATCAGTTTGACAATTACTAATTGTGCTTCTGGAAAAAATCAAATGAATGATGCTTTGAGCAAAGTATATGTTGGAATGCCAATATCTGAATTCAATAAAGTTTTTCCAAAAAAGGAATTAGTAAAATTAGAAGATGGAGTTTCTATCTATAAAGTAACGAAAAGAGTTTGGTACGATAGTGATGGAAGTGGAAGTTCTTATAGATATTTTTATTTTAGAGATAATAAATTAGCACAAATTGACAAAGGAGTGAGAAAAGTCGATAAGAGAATAAGAATTGATAAAAATTAAAACATTAAACTGAAATGAAAAACTTTATAGAAATAGTTGATAAAGAAGATGCTATATATCTTATAAACCTGAATAATATTGCTTTTGTAAAAGTAAATATTATGGCAATTTGTACTCTGATAATGAATGACGGAACTGAAATAAAAACGGAATTCACAAAAGACGAATTAAAACAAAAATTGAACTGATTGAGAAAAATAACATTTGCTAACACCGTGTATAATTAATTGCTTGGTTTTAGCCAATTTACGAAAGTCCTCGCGGACTTTCTATCTGTGTTTTATTTGCTAAATTACGTGCTTAACCACGCAACTAATCATACACAAACACGTTAG
>NZ_JBYVKA010000074.1:0-700 GCF_058148545.1 Ulvibacter sp. 2305UL32-6 | reverse complement strand
GCATTATACAAACACGTTGTGCTTCATACCCAAAACATCAGAAATGTTTGCAGAATTAGAAAAATATAAAATAAATGATCACTTCTTTTTTTCGAAAAATGACGATTTAAATGAAGTATGCAATGCTCCAAAAGACGGAATTGGAGTTTACACCGTTTTTGAATTAAAGAAAGGAAATATTGATCTGGTGTATATTGGTTCTTCTGGAAAATTAAAGCAAAATGGATCAGTTAAAGTTAGAAAAGGTGGAATGTTTGACAGAATAGTTAATGGAAAACAATTCGGAGGAACTAGAAAAGACACTTGGAAACAAAAACTTATCTCAGAGAAAATCGAGGCATTAGATATTTATTGGTACCGAACATTTGATAAAAATTCTTCAGATTTGCCATCAATGATTAAAGGTTTGATAATTCAAAGATATTTTGAGATTTATGGATCTTTACCAAGATGGAATAAAGAATTCTAATAAGCAAAGGTACGAAAGCACAACACCGTATAAAGCCAATGGCGAAATTGGTTAAATGACTTAAAACTCCTACAATTTAAAAACGTATATTTAATTCCGAATAAACTCGTAAACGGCTTCGCTGTGGCTTCCGAGTCGCACGCGTCGACGCCGCTGCCAACATTTGCTACCGCAAATTTGGTTGAGCCACTGCGAGCCAAGAACCGCCACTGGCATTATACAAACACGTTG
>NZ_JBYVKA010000073.1:0-704 GCF_058148545.1 Ulvibacter sp. 2305UL32-6 | reverse complement strand
TAGTGGCGATTCTTGGCTCGTTTTTGCTCAACTAGTTTTGTGGACACAAAAGCTGGAAGCGACGTCGGCGCGTGCGACTCGGAAGCAAAAACGAAGCCCTCTACGGATTTATTCGGTTAATCTAAGATAGTCTTTTTTGCGGGAAAATTAATTCTAATAACCAACTTAGCCATTAGCTTTATACGGTGTTAGCACCAGTTATTTTGTCATTAATTTAATAAATCGGATTTATAATCTCAATACCTTCTCCGCTTTCCATCGGGTTAAATTGAAAATAATAAATCATTTTTAAGTCTTCCTTGTTCAGAGTTTCATTGTTCAATTCATCAAAAGGTGGGTAATCAACTTTGAAATTCCAATTCATCTTTTGGTTTAGATTTAGCCAATCCGTTTTGACATCATAAAATTTTAAAATATAATTTTCAAATCGAAATTCAACTGTTAGGGTTTTTACTTTTTCTGGAAATTTTGGTATTGAAAGAATACAATCCTTAACCTGACTTTTATATACTTTACTGTCAGAAACAAAGTCTATTGTAAAATTCTTGCAAATATCCATTTGTCCTTTGTCTTCCACCTCAAATGAAATCAGTATTTGTTCGTTTTTATCAAATTGTTTCTTGGGTGAGTAATCAAATGCCATTAACAATATTAAAGCAAAAAATAGAATAGGTATGACTTTGGTTCTGTTCATAATTGGTGCT
>NZ_JBYVKA010000072.1:0-710 GCF_058148545.1 Ulvibacter sp. 2305UL32-6 | reverse complement strand
AACAATTTTGAAAGAAAAAATATTCTACATATTATTTAGTTTAGTTCTAGTATCATGTAATCAAATTCAAAGAAATGAAAACCCTAAAATTGAAATTTATCTAACGAAAAGTCGAATTGAAAGTTATCAAGGAATTCCAATAACAAAATCTATTATTGACAGTCTGAATTTAATTAAATTGGGCGATAGATTTGATTTTAATATTATTAGGTTAGACACTTTAAATGATGATTTTGTTTTTGCTGGTGAATTTAAAGCAGAGAAATCGAACTTAAAGGAAAAACCTATAATTAACAATTCAGATATTCAATCATTCAATACTAATAATGGAAAATTAGTTTTAAACTCTGCTGGTGCTCGAAAATTAAGTAAGCTGGATTATGTAGGATACGGAAAGCAATTTGTTTTGTATATCGATGGGAACCCAAAACTAAATGGCTACTTCTTCTCTCCTATTTATTCTTATTGGTGTAGTACTTATCATTATCCGTATATCCCAAATGAAGATACTAAAATTTTAGAGCTAACATTTGGTAAGGACCATGAACAAGTCAATTTTAAACAAACTAATATGAATTAAAACTGTTTACAACACCGTATATAACCAATGGCTAAGATTAGTAATGAATTGAAAGTCTTACAAATAATTAACTATCTTTATTTCCGAATACATCACCAGACGGCTTCGCCGTGGCTGCTGAATCGCACGC
>NZ_JBYVKA010000071.1:0-719 GCF_058148545.1 Ulvibacter sp. 2305UL32-6 | reverse complement strand
GGTCTCGTATAACCGTCAGTTACGGGTTAAATTAGCGATTATTTTCGGTTTAGGACAGGCGTTAGCAATTCCGAGTGGATTCGGACGTAGTCGAATCCGCCGTAATTGCGGTTATACATTGTTGTGCAACGTTTTTTATTTCGTTATTATGAATTAACGCTTTTAGGTTTTATTTGTGGTTTTTCCATAAACATAATTAGTCCTAAAATTATTTTTAAAAGTCCATCAGTCGACCAAAAAACATAAAGAGGCCAATCTACAATCCAAATCCCAAAGGTTGCAAGTATAGTACATAATAGTCCAAGAATTCCCATTTTCGGTCCGTGTGAAAAATACATTATAATAAGATGTATTCCAACAACGAAAAGAACCCATAATAATAAAGTCCGCATATCATTTTCGGGGAAAATATTGTATACAATTTGAATCAATATTATTTCTAAAATGATTGCAGAAACTAATACTATTATTTGGAATTTTTTTGGTTTTCCGAGTGGTGTTCTATAACGTTTTCCAAATTTCGCAAGGATTGGTGATGATATTATGGCTAAAAAAAATCCAATCCCTAGAGTGATTCCATAGAATTCTATTCCGAGTAATGCTCCAACTACAATACCAAACCCTATGAATAAAACAAATAATCCTCCAGTTCTAATCAGAGGAAATGGGTGTAATACTTGGTTTGCTTTTTCCATTTATTTGTTTTTTTCAAATGTTGC
>NZ_JBYVKA010000070.1:0-719 GCF_058148545.1 Ulvibacter sp. 2305UL32-6 | reverse complement strand
CCTGTAATTATGACAAAACATTCACTGAAAATATTATTGCTGACTTTAATTTTAGTTTCAACATCTTGTAAAAAAGAGATTGATTCGATATTAGAGCTAGAAGCTGATTACAAAGTAATTGAATTAGATTACGGATTTGATAACTATATGAAAAATACTAGAGATAAATCCGAGCAAATTATTATCAAGCAAAGAAATTTAGTCTTAATTGATGTCGACAAAAACGGAGATACATTTATTGAGGACATTTTTGTTCCTGACAGCTTAATTATATCTGAATTTAAGAAATACATAGTGCCGAATCCAACGGATGAAAAAATGCCAATGACTGTTGAAAAGGATTTTGAATATTCTGGAAAAGTCAATATGCATAAAAACATAACTATACTGGCAAGAATTGACAAAGAATTGAACTACGAGAAATACAGAGAAATCAGAAACAAATTTTATCTAGCTTATAATGAGGTACGGAATGAATTCTCACTCTCGAAATTCGACAAAAGTTTGACTGAATTACTGAAATCGGATGAACAAGAAGACATTATAAAATGGCGAGAAATAAGACAAATTTTTCCAGTCCGATTAACAGAATCGGTGGACTAAAAATAACTACTGGTAACAACGTGTATAGCTCATTGCGGCAGAATTCCTAATCGGAATTCATTGCAATTTGCTATCTTTCGGTTATTGCGGAAAATCATAGCTGATTTTCCGCAACG
>NZ_JBYVKA010000069.1:0-732 GCF_058148545.1 Ulvibacter sp. 2305UL32-6 | reverse complement strand
CAGCAAGTTGAACCCAGTACTATTAATGAAAATTCTACAAACCATATTATTTCTATTTTCTTTTAGCTTTTGTTTCTCTCAACAAGTGACTAAATCCGAATTTAAAAAACTAATTAAGGAGTCGAAAAAAGAAGAAAGAAAAAGCGGATTTTCATACTACTCAAAAATAATTACAAACAACAAAGACAGTATCTTTTCTAAATCTGACAAAGTTGTAATCTATTCGAGTAACGCTGTTACGTCTGAAAAAGGATTTTGCAGAACGATTGAATTAAAATTCCTGAATAATAACAACGTGAATTTTATTGACTGTCAAACTTGTACAGAACCTTCATCTTGTTATGTTTCAACTGACAAAACCATATACAAATACCGAATTAAAAAAATTGATAACGAATTATACATTCTCTTCACGAACAATTACAACGAAATGAATTTCAGAATTGTTTCCTCGATAGAAAATGAACTGAATCGGAGAAAGTTTTATAAAATAGAAATGGAAAGAATAGAATAAAACCAGCTGCTAACACCGTATATAACCAATGACGGGTTAGTTGCTTATCGAATTTGATTTCCTACAAATAAACTATCTTTAATACCGAATACATCACCAGACGGCTTCGCCGTGGCTTCCGAGTCGCACGCGTCGACGCCGCTGCCAACATTTGCTACCGCAAATTTGGTTGAGCCACAGCTTGCCAAGGTCCGCCACTGGTCATATACAAACACGTT
>NZ_JBYVKA010000068.1:0-748 GCF_058148545.1 Ulvibacter sp. 2305UL32-6 | reverse complement strand
AAAAGTAGGAATTCAAATTCAATAACCCATTTAGCCATTGGTTATATACGGTGTTGGCAGTAGTTGGTTTTATTAAAGTCCATCTTTTCTTACAGACAACCAATTTTTAAATTTGTTTTTATAATAGTCTTTTGTTTCCATGTCTTTAAGAATAAAATCAATTCCACCGTCATAAGGTGCTACAATTATATTTTTCTCAAAAGACACAAAGAATGCTCTAATTCTGTCATTTGCTATTTCCTTTATTAAGTCCGTTTGTTTTACAAAATTCCAATTTGTTTTGGCAAACGCTGGTCTATAAATGTCAATCTCATGATATTCATCAGAGTCGATTTTAAACAAGTCAATTTTGTCAAGTTCCACGAAAGAGTAACTTTTAAAAATTACTTCTTCTTTTGTTACATGTGAAACTCTCTCATCTCCCCAATTATAATCACCTGTAACAATTAAAATCGGTGTGTCTATTCCAAGTATGTCCGTTATTATTTCGTTGTGTCTTGAGAGTAATATTTTCCAATCTTTTTCAGTTTCAGGATAACGTTTGGATTTTGGTAGGCTATGAATTCTAAACCATCTTTCCGAATATTGATTTTTAAACAAATAAGAAATTGGAACTGTATTCGGATAATTGAGTTTCCAAAGGTTATCAAATTCTTCTTTCGTCATTTTCTTTTGCAATTACTGCCAACGTGTTTGTATAATGCCAGTGGCGTTTCTTGGCTCGCTGTGGCTCAACCAAATTTGCGGA
>NZ_JBYVKA010000067.1:0-749 GCF_058148545.1 Ulvibacter sp. 2305UL32-6 | reverse complement strand
AGCAAATGTTGGCAGCGGCGTCGACGCGTGCGACTCGGAAGCCACGGCGAAGCCGTTTACAAGTTTATTCGGTTAGTCTAAGATAGTCTTTTTGTGGGAAATCTAATTCGTTTACCCACTTACGCCATTGGCTTTATACGGTGTTGTAAGCTGGCCTTTATTTTTTATATGTCAAAACTGTTATTCCGCATTCATAGGCTTTTGCGCTTTCCAATTTTAATTCAGTTCTATAATTTGCTTTCTCAAAAATTGGCATTCCGTTCCCCAAAATCGAAGGATTTATGAAAAAATAATATTCATCAATTAAATTTTCTCTTATTAGTGAAGAAACGAATTCGCCACCTCCATAGGTAATTATGTCATTTCCAGTTGAGGACTTTAATTTTTCTATTTTTTCGACTAAATCTCCTTTTTCCAAAAGGGTATTTTCCCATTCAGTATTTTCGAGCGTTTTTGTAAAAACTATTTTATTTGAGTTATTAATTTTTTTAGCACCTTCCAATTCTTTGTTGGATTTCCAATGTGGAATAAATCCTTCAGCAAGTTTTCGTCCTAATACAATCGTGTCAGTCGATTCTGTTATTTCTTTAACGAAGTTCTTTAGTTCTTCATCCCAATTCCAAATCATCCAGTCCATTTCTCCGTTTGGACCAGAAATGAATCCGTCAATTGAGAGTTGAATTTGAAGCTTTAATTTTCTCACTTTCTACTATTTTTCGTTAATGTTACAATTTGTTTCCAGCTTGCTT
>NZ_JBYVKA010000066.1:0-755 GCF_058148545.1 Ulvibacter sp. 2305UL32-6 | reverse complement strand
CCAAGTACCTTTACCTGTGCCGATGTTGGACCAAATACGGTAACACTTACGGTAACCGATGTCAACGGAAATATCTCAACCTGCACCTCAACAGTAACTGTTGAAGATAATGTAGCTCCTGTGGCAGTTTGTATGAATATTGATGTTTTCCTTGACGGAAATGGAATGGCTAGTATCACTTCAGCAGATGTTGATGGTGGTTCTACCGATGCCTGCGGAATTGCAAGCACAACCATAGATGTAACAGACTTTGACTGTAGTAATGTAGGTCCGAATAATGTGGTGCTTACAGTAACAGACAACAATGGGAACATGAGTACGTGTACTGCCGTTGTAACCGTTATTGATGATATAGACCCTGTGATCGCTTGTCCAAGTGATGTCTTGGCCAATACCAATCCAGGACAATGTGGCGCTATTGTCACATTCCCAGATGCTATTGCTCTTGATAATTGTACTGTGATGACAGTGGCTCAAACGGGAGGTCTTCCAAGCGGAAGCTTGTTCCCTGTGGGTACAACAACCATTGAGTATACAGCAACAGATGCTAGTGGAAACACTGCCATATGTACCTTCGATATTATCGTAACAGATAATGAACCAGCCATGGCCGTTTGTCAAGAGATTACGATCGATTTAGATGCTTTGGGTAATGCTACTATTACAGCAGCCGATATTGACGGTGGAAGTACCGATAACTGTGGAATTGCAACAATGACGGCTACACCGAATGTCTTTACCTGTGCCGATGTTGG
>NZ_JBYVKA010000065.1:0-756 GCF_058148545.1 Ulvibacter sp. 2305UL32-6 | reverse complement strand
TGTAATGCGAACGGAAAAACTTATATGAAAAATAAATCATTAAATATGATAAGCGGAGTAAGCCGAAAACCGAAAAGAGTAGGCAAAAAAAAATGAATTTTATGAAACTAACCAATAATTTATCTTCATTGTTGTTTTTTATGGGAACAATCATTTTGTTTTCATTCACTTTGACTTCTTGTCAAAATCAATCTGCCGAATTTGAATGGACTGAAAAAGAAAAAGAAATAGCAAAAAAAGAAATTTCTAATGTAGCAAAAATCATAATTGAAAGCGCAGAGAAAGTTGATATTCACTCTGCTTTAGAACCTTATTTAAAATCGCCTGATTTTATTGTTATCACTCCTGATGCTTCGATTGATAATTATGATACTTTTAAAAGTACTAATATAGAATCCTTCGAACAATTTAAAGCATACAATCAAACAACTATCAAAGAAGAATATAGGTTTCTGAACAAAGACCTTGTACTCTATACTTGGATTGGAAAAGCGGAAATTGAACTCAAAACGGGAGAAAAAATGAATTTTGACTCTTATGTCGGAACTATGCTTTTTAGTAAATTAGATAATGAATGGAGAATAACTTATGCACACGAATCTGCATCACCTCCTGTAATGAAATAATTGAACAAAACACTACAGCCAACACCGTATAAAATTAATTGCTAGTGCAGGCTTACTTACGAAAATCCTCGCGGATTTTCTATTCGGTTTGTATTTGCTAAATTAGGTGCTTAAAACACGCAACTAATCT
>NZ_JBYVKA010000064.1:0-759 GCF_058148545.1 Ulvibacter sp. 2305UL32-6 | reverse complement strand
CTGCAATGCCGAAAAAATGAAGAACATCGCTTACATTTTAATAATTCTTTTTCAGTTTCAGTTTGTAATTGGACAAGAAGATGGAATTTACATTTCGAATAATAAACAATTTGGAGAATTGAAAAACGGACTTCCAGAACAAGACTCAATAATTGAATTAACTCGCAACGGAATTTTAATCGGAAAAGGTGCAGTAGCTGTTGACAAAAATGGAATTAGTGACTTAAAGGTTGGACATTGGAAAGAATACTTTGAAAACGGAATCTTGAAAATGGAAGGGAATTACAAATTAGGTTCATACATTGGATGTGGTGTTGGCGGACCATTTCGTGCATTTCATTATTACCGAACTGGAATTTGGAAAATTTATGATAAGAATGGTAAATTGGAATATGAATTGACTTTTGAACCAACTGAATTACATATTTCCACAACTTGCGAAGGAGGAGACAAATTACTTTTCGGAATTGTTAAAGAAATACCTCTAAAATATTTGGGGAATTTAACAAGCGACAAAGTATTTGAATTTCAAAGAATTAAAAATGAGGAAGATGGTTTTACAGAAATTTGGACGCCTTTAAATGGACGAATATTTATAGAAATTATTAAAAAGAACAATTAAATAAAGCACAGCAGGTAACAACGTGTATAATTCATTACGGCGGATTTTCCTATCGGAAAATCCACGCGCTTTTGCTATCTTTGGTTCTTAACTCGGAAAAATCTTGCCGATTTTTCCGTAACAAATCATACACGAAA
>NZ_JBYVKA010000063.1:0-763 GCF_058148545.1 Ulvibacter sp. 2305UL32-6 | reverse complement strand
GTCTCGTATAAGGCTAGTGGCGGTCCTTGGCTCGTTTTGGCTCAATCAGTTTTGCGGAGCAAAAGCTGGAAGGAGCGGGAGCGACGTGCGACTCGGAAGCCAAGGCGAGGCCGTCTACAAGGTTATTCGGAATTAAATATAGTGTTTTTAAAAATGACGAAACTTTAGATTTGTTCAAGGGTAGCCATTAGCCTTATACATTGTTGCCACCAGTACTTTCTTACTTATTCGCCCCATAAGTGATAAACAGTCATTTGTTTATTGTCAGAACTTAATAATATAAATCCGTTTTCTTGAGTCGAGTCATTAGTTCCAGGTTCAAAAATCAACCAACCCGTTTTAAATCGATAAAGTTTGAAATCTGTTTCAATCCAGCGTGGAAAAGATTCCGATTTCAAATCCGGTCGTTTTGATTCAGGCGTAAAGTTTTTGAGAGGAAGATTGATTGTCGGTTTTCCAAAATCAGTCATTTTAGTCAATTCCGATTTTTTATATGTCATACTGTCAATCAGTTTCCAATCATTTTGAGTGGCAAGTTCAGTTAATTTTTTGATGTCAAATTCAGCACCTTTATCCGCAACCCAATTTATGGACAATGTTCCACCAAAAGGTCCTTGGTCATTCTGTTTTTCTTTAATCAAGTTGTTTTCATAATTCAGCCAAAATCCAGAAGGTATTGTTTTACTACACGATATAAAACTCAACATTAGTACTAAAATCAGTGCTTTTTTCATTCGGCAGATTGGTTTTTTCGTATTGGTGG
>NZ_JBYVKA010000062.1:0-764 GCF_058148545.1 Ulvibacter sp. 2305UL32-6 | reverse complement strand
ACGTTGGGGGTAATTACGAAATGACTGATATTAAATTAATAAATTTTAAAATAGGCGAATCAAAGCGGAGGTTTCCGATTTGGTCTTCAATTTTAGGGTTTATTATTTCTGCGCCGTTTCGCATGTTGTATTTTTTTATTCCTTTCATGAAAAATTACACTGATGTTCACGGAGATTGGTTTGTTTGGATTAAAAATGGAAATAGAGAAATTCATCGAAAAAACTTTGCAGAAACCGGTTTTGACGGATTGATTAAATTTTACAAAATTAAATTCAAAAATGATGATTTGAACAATTTAGTGGAAGATAAAAGCTTTGGGGTTTTTTACTTTGAAATAAATCACCTAATATTTCTTAGAGAATTTAAAACTCCAAATCAATGGCCTAAATCATACCTTTCTGTAATTAACAAATCGAATAATACTATTAATAGATTAAAGCTAGTCTCTTCAAGCTATACAGATTGGAAAGTTGAATCAGTAAATCAGTCGGAGTTTAATATCATAACAATCGATAACAAAGAATATACTGAGGGAATCAAAGTAACTACCCCCAACAACGTATAAAGCCAATGGCGAGTTTTGTGAACTCCCCTAGCCTGTCATTACAAAAAATCCTATCTTTAATTCCGAATAAACCCGTAAACGGCTTCGCTGTGGCTTCCGAGTCGCACGCGTCGACGCCGCTGCCAACATTTGCGTCCGCAAATTTGGTTGAGCCACAGCGAGCTAAGAACCGCCACTGGCATTATACAAACACGTTAG
>NZ_JBYVKA010000061.1:0-772 GCF_058148545.1 Ulvibacter sp. 2305UL32-6 | reverse complement strand
CAACGTGTTTGTATAATGCCAGTGGCGGCCCTTGGCTCGTTGTGGCTCAACCAAATTTGCGGAGCAAATGTTGGCAGCGGCGTCGACGCGTGCGACTCGGAAGCCACGGCGAAGCCTTCTACGAGATTATTCGGAATTAAATATAGTGTTTTTAAAAATGACGAAGCTTCAGATTTGTTCAAAAGTAGCCATTAGCATTATACGTTGTTGTAGGTAGTTTTTGTATCATTCTATAGAGATATATTTTCTACGGATATCTTGTCCTTCCTTTATATAAATACTGTCTGGATACTTTAGAACAAAATTTCTTTCAGCAATTTGCCAAAGTGAATCTATAAAGTTTTCCCCGAATCGTTTGTAAATTTCTAAATTCATTTCTCGTTCGTAACATCCTTCTTCAAATTCTGGAGAAAAACCATAATCTCGGAAACTGTAATCCCGAATCTTAATATTGTGTTTTTGGAGTAATTTGCCCATTTGAGGAAATTCATACCATGTCTGCGATGTAAAATAAATTAAATCGTCGCCTTTAGTAATATGATTTTTTGCTCGCCTTTTTTGATTTATGCATAGAGTGTCAATAACTTTTATTTTTAAATCTTTGTTTTCCTCAATTAAATCTCTGTAAACACCTTCGTTATAAACAATCAATTCTTCATTTAAGTTTCTGTCGTTTTTTCTGTTGTTGCAACTGGGAATCAACACTAAAAAAATACAAAACAGCAACATATTTAATTTCATATCTAAATGTCTTAAAAATTACCTACAACGT
>NZ_JBYVKA010000060.1:0-773 GCF_058148545.1 Ulvibacter sp. 2305UL32-6 | reverse complement strand
AACGTGTTCGTGTATGATTTGTGCGATTGAGAACCCGTAGGATTTTCAGTCGTTGCAAATCGTACGTTAAATATATAATTTTTAATTGAAGTAGAATGTAAGCATTAATTATACACGTTGTTGTGTTGCGTATTTATTTAGTTTGTTTTATATTTCAACTCTCCATTTTCAGGCTCATATATCACATCGATTTTAGGCCAAAAAACAATTTTCAATTCATTCTCAGATTGGATTTGGTCGTACGAGTTAGTGATTGCTTTTAAATATTTTTCAATTCCGTCTACTCCTTTATTTTCATAGTACTCGAATATGAATAACACTTTTTCTGGACTGTCTGCAAAATCTTCTTTAACTCCCATATTCTCATAGTTCTGTTTCATTAAGGTACTCAATTCAGAGATTTCGACTTTTCGGTCATTCTTGACAATACTGTCCATTCGAATGAAAAACGTGTTTCTAAATCTTGGGTGAAACATTGGAATTTCACAGTATTCTATTGGGTAAATATTCCGAATTTGATTTTCCGTTTCGATTACAATGTTTGGAATACTATCATAACAGACAATTTCTTTTAGTCGGTCAATAAATTTTTCATAATTATTAAATTCCGATATTCGAATTGAAATATTTAAACTGTCTGAATCTTTTAGTTTAAATCCATATTCTTTGATTTCTTTTTTCTGATTCCCACAACTTGCCAAAAGCAGTAGCATTATCAAATATTTGGCTAAGTTTAATTTCATTTTAGGGATTCGTTTATATGCATCACAACG
>NZ_JBYVKA010000059.1:0-776 GCF_058148545.1 Ulvibacter sp. 2305UL32-6 | reverse complement strand
AACGTGTTTGTATAATGCCAGTGGCGGTTCTTGGCTCGCTGTGGCTCAACCAAATTTGCGGAGCAAATGTTGGCAGCGGCGTCGACGCGTGCGACTCGGAAGCCAAAGCGAAGCCGTTTGCGAGTTTATTCGGTTTATCTAAAATAGTCTTTTTGTGGGAAAATCAATTAGATTAACCAACAAAGCCATTGGCTTTATACGGTGTTGTGCCCAGTTTTTCTACTTTTTCAATTAGTTTGTCGATTCGTTCATTTCTGCACCATGCTGTTCGGTCAAAATTAATTTCATGAACAGTTTTGTTATTATTCAAAATTTGTAAAACTCTTTGTTTTCCGAAAAGTGCATCTTTTGAATTACATAGTTTATATACAATATTTTTGTATTCATAGGAATTATCTTTTTCGTGATTATTAGCCAAATTAGTTGTTTTAATATTTAACTTATGATCAAAGTCGTTAAATTCAATTTTAAATACTTCTCCTAATTTGTACTTTTTTATTGTTCGATAAATAAACCAAGATAGAATTACGACAGAAATTAAGACACTAAAAAGAAAAGTGTTTTCGAAGAGAAATTTAGCCACTATATTTACTCTAGTTGGTCTTCCGGTTGAAACTAATAAAGGAATTGCAATCCAGCTTGCCAAGAAGATCACAATAAATAGGACAATATATTTAATTCCGATTGTCAAATAGTTTAAATCTGAGGTAGGTTTTTCTATTTCGTAACTGTCTGTCATAAATTGGGCACAACGTGTTTGTATAATGCCAGTGGCG
>NZ_JBYVKA010000058.1:0-784 GCF_058148545.1 Ulvibacter sp. 2305UL32-6 | reverse complement strand
GCAAACATTTGAAAAAAGTGGATATCCGAAAGAAAATATTTAAAAAATACGATAAATTCTCTTTAGCGGAGTTTAAGGATGAAAAGGATAAATTACGCTCAGAAATCAAAAATTTACTGGCTGAATATTCTGATTTAGATTCTAATTGTTATCACATTCTTGGGCTTGTGGATTTTGAATCTGATGATTGGAAAATGAATATTGAAAAATCTATACGGAATTTCAAAAAAGCTGTTGAATTGGACGCAAATAATGTACTATCGCAATTGTATTTAGCTCATTGCTATCACGACTTAAATCAACTAGAATTAGCATTAGAGAACTATAACAAAGTTGATAAAGAAAAGCTAAAGGAGTTTCAAATTTGGAGATACACGAAATTGATTGAACAAATTGGCTATTGCGAATATAAACTCGGAAACAAAAAAATTGGTGAAAAACACTTTGAGGAAGTTTTAAAATGGTATAAAGAACTTCCGGAAATCGACAGAGCTGTTCCTTCTGAATTGATTGAGTGCTTGCCGAAAAACCATCGAATTGTAACTGAAATTAAAAAGATAGAAACCTATTTAGAATAAAAAACGATTTGCCAACACCGTATAAAGCCAATGGCTAAGCTAGTTAATGAATTAAAACTCCTACAATTTAAAAACGTATATTTAATTCCGAATAAACCAGCAAACGGCTTTGCTGTGGCTTCCGAGTCGCACGCGTCGACGCCGCTGCCAACATTTGCTCCGCAAATTTGGTTGAGCCACAGCGAGCCAAGAACCGCCACTGGCAT
>NZ_JBYVKA010000057.1:0-784 GCF_058148545.1 Ulvibacter sp. 2305UL32-6 | reverse complement strand
GCAACTCAAGTAAAATATCGAGATCGAGTGGATGCTCTTTTTACGGAAAAATCGTTTTTACTAATGAATCTTGTCGATACTGCACCATCGACACATTTGGGTTCCAGTTTATGGCATATTGGTTGGTCGGGTGTAGATGGTCAATCTGAGTTTGACTGGAGAGTCAATGAGGGAATAGTAATACATACCGACATTACACCTCTTGGTGATAATTTTTGGATGTACTTTCTTGGTCCAGAAAAAGAAGTTATAGAGGTATACACGGGAAATAAAAACCATAGATTTGAACACATACATTTACTATCAACTGATGTTGATAAAACTATGAATTGGTTTGAATCTCATCTTGGCTTCATTCCAGAATATGAAGAAGCAAAGCAATGGCAGAATAACGAGCTTCGGTGGAAATGGAATTTATTAACCGTCAATAATATTAATATCATTGTATTTGGTAAACCAGTTGAGGAAGAATCATGGTGGTCTAACGAAGAAATTAAACCAACTGATGGTAGCGCAATCGATCATATTGGTTTTTCAACTGAAAATATTGAGCTCCTAATGAATAATATGAGATCTGATGGACTAGATATTGTTCATAATATAAAAATTGATCCTATTCATGGTATGAAAAGTTTTTTTGTTAGAGGTCCTGACAGTCTGCTAGTAGAAATAGTAGAGGAAAAGCTAATTCCTGAAGGTATCTGGCACTAATAATCCGAATAGACTAAATATTTAAATAAATGAATAAAAAACGGGTGCTAACACCGTATAAAGCCAATGGCGA
>NZ_JBYVKA010000056.1:0-785 GCF_058148545.1 Ulvibacter sp. 2305UL32-6 | reverse complement strand
CTTGGCAAGCTGTGGCTCAAACAGTTTTGCGGAGCAAAAGCTGGCAGCCGCGTCGCGGCGTGAGATTCAGCAGCCACGGCGAAGCCGTCTGGTGATGTATTCGGTTTTGATAAATTTACAACAAAAAGTAGGAATTCAAATTCAATAACCATCTTCGCCATTGGTTATATACTTTGTTAGGCACTGTTAATTATCTAAATACTCATTTATTTCTTTGATCCCATTTTCATAGCTTATAAGCATTGCTTTTTCTTGAAAATAAAGTTCGGTTATTAACTGATAGAATATTTTATAATTGGTTTCAGTTAATTTACTGTCGTAAAGTTCTCTTTCTTGCAAAAAACTCAAAACATCTTTAAGAGCATTTTCGACATATTGTTGCTGTTCATAAATGCGGCTCATTTTTAGACTCATATCGAGGTCAAGAGAGGCAGTACTTTTAAGTTGTTCTTTTGCATTATTCGTTATTATTGATTTAAAGATTCCCTTTTCTGAGTTAATAAGTCTAGACAAATTAAATCCAGAAATTGAATCATTGTTGTCAATAGCATATTGTTCCGCTTTTTTGGAAATTTCCATATGGTAAGGTGCCCATTTTTTTAACGTTTTTTGATTGTTTTCGAGCTCAGTTTTTACATACTGAATAATAAGTTCAGAATGTTTGATTTCGTTTTTGTCGTTCCTATAATCATTTAACCAAAAAGCAAATAGTACACTGAAAAATATTAATAAAGCCTGGATTATATGATCCGCGATTCGCTTAGTTAGATTTATTTTCATTCTAT
>NZ_JBYVKA010000055.1:0-808 GCF_058148545.1 Ulvibacter sp. 2305UL32-6 | reverse complement strand
GAAAACACAATGAAAAAATATTTCACTACCCTACTAATAGCTTCTTCTTCGATTATGTTTGCTCAGAGCTTCATTTTAGATGACAAGTTTGATTTAGAATTTAAAAAAGTGGTAAAAAATTCCCGTTTATTCGAACTTCATACTTCCCAATCACTGGTTACTGCCAGTAAAGGCTTCAAGAAAATACAAATAAAGTTTAAGTTGAAATCAATTTCAAAAGAAAAAGAAGACTTTGATCCAAACAAATTCTTCATGATAACAGAAACTTTTAAGAAAAGAGTGCGTCCAGCTGATGTGAAATACTCCTCTACTGGAGGTATAATCAGTTTTGACATGTTAGTTTACAATGAGCTTACAGAAGACGAGAAAAATTATATGTACAAATACGACCCTTCGGTGATTGACACATTTCCTGATTATAAGAAGGAAGGATATGAAGACCTTAACACTAGTTTAAATTTTGGGACAAAAAAGAAACCAGATAATAGAGAAATCTATTTTGGTCATAGTAATATTCGCTCATCAAGAATTGACGTGTATTTTTCGGTTCCACTAGAGTTGACACATGGCACTATATATTATGGATCTCTTAAACTTATGGATTTCGAAGTCAAATAAGCCAGCATATAACAACGTATAAAGCCAATGGCGGGTTTGTTGCTATCGAATTTGATTTCCTACAAATAAACTATCTTTAAAACCGAATAAACTAGTAGACGGCTTCGCCGTGGCTTCCGAGTCGCACGCGTCGACGCCGCTGCCAACATTTGCTACCGCAAATTTGGTTGAGCCACAGCGAGCCAAGAAC
>NZ_JBYVKA010000054.1:0-832 GCF_058148545.1 Ulvibacter sp. 2305UL32-6 | reverse complement strand
ACCCAACATTTTGAACCAAATTTTCATGAAGAATATATTCAAAAATTATAAAATATTAATACTGATTGTATTTTCTCTACAGTCTTGTTCACCAGATGATGTTTTTATTAATTTGACGGAGGAGGCAAAGGGTTTTCTAGTATATGACATAAATGAGAGTTTTAAATTAAGAAATAATGTCAGTCAAGAAACAATTACTTTAACAATAACCAAGAACGAAGTTGAACGTTTTAAAAGCGGCGGTGGTCCATCAGGACATATTGCATTCGGTAGACCAGCGAAAGTATATTTTGAAAGAGGAACATATCGTTTTACAGACAGTTCAAATTGTTATACTGGTGAATTGATAATCACAGCAAAGCGGCGCGGAGAATTTGAAATCATCTTCAATCTTGGAGAATGCTTTGGAAGTGTAGATTATGCTTACGAATATCAAAATGAAATTTTGACAAATACTGAGGTGGATGGAATAATATATTCAGAGATATACTTACTAAGATCCATTCGAAATACAATTTACTATTCAAGAGAGAAAGGAATTATTAAAATTTATGACGAATTTGAACGAGTTGATCTATTTAATTATACAGAATAAAAACGTTGGGTAACACCGTATAAAGCCAATGGCTAAGCTAGTTAATGAATTAAAACTCCTACAATTTAAAAACGTATATTTAATTCCGAATAAACCAGTAAACGGCTTCGCCGTGGCTTCCGAGTCGCACGCGTCGACGCCGCTGCCAACATTTGCTACCGCAAATTTGGTTGAGCCACAGCGAGCCAAGAAACGCCACTGGCATTATACAAACACGTTATATGCTAGCTTTAAAGA
>NZ_JBYVKA010000053.1:0-850 GCF_058148545.1 Ulvibacter sp. 2305UL32-6 | reverse complement strand
ACAACGGGTTTGTATATGATTTGTTGCGTGTTTTAAGCACCTAATTTAGCAAATACAAACCGAATAGAAAATCCGAGAGGATTTTCGTAAGTAGGCTAGAACTAGCAATAAATTATATACGGTGTTGGCAACTGGCTTTTTATCCATTGTCTTTTGGTTTGTCGAGTTTCCTTAAATTCCAATTTTCGCTGATTTTTTTTCCTTTAGAAAATTCTTTAATCCAAACTTTGCTATATGAAGGATTAAGTTTTGAATAATCAGGAATATATGTCAAAACATCCTCATAGGTAATATAGAATTGAATAAAATCGCCTAATCTTTCAAGATGTTCTATACTGTAAACTTTAAGTTCATCTTTCAATTTACTCAAAGAGTCTATTTTTATAAAAGGGTTTCTTTTTCCGAAAACTTCATTAAGTTTAAGATTGTCCATAAGTAAAACATCTGTCCCATTATTGTCAGTTGCAAATATTCGAATATTCTCATTCTCTGTTTTTTCGAATTCAATTCTGTGGTATTTTGACGTGTCTATTTCGATTAGGCAAGGAAATTCTTTTGACTTTAGGAAACTGTTGAATGAAATCAGAGTAGTTGTATCTTTTTCTTTTTTATAAAAACAAGAATAAACTATTGAGTCCTTAATTTTTTTAGTCCATATTTCTCCTCCACGATAATGAAAGTTCCATTTTCTGAAAACATCAATATTATTTTCGTCTAGTAATTCAGTTATCCGTTTGGCATTGGTTTCAATTTCTTCTTTCGATAATTTCGAATTATTGCAGGCTGAAACGACAATCAAGATTAAAATCAAAAAGTATATTTTCAGTATTCGCATTTTTTTCAGCTTGTT
>NZ_JBYVKA010000052.1:0-854 GCF_058148545.1 Ulvibacter sp. 2305UL32-6 | reverse complement strand
TTGTTTGTATAATGCCAGTGGCGTTTCTTGGCTCGCTGTGGCTCAACCAAATTTGCGGAGCAAATGTTGGCAGCGGCGTCGACGCGTGCGACTCGGAAGCCACGGCGAAGCCGTTTACGGGTTTATTCGGAATTAAAGATAGTTAATTATTTGTACGAAAAACAATTCAATTAACCAACTTCGCCATTGGCTTTATACGGTGTTGGCAAACGTTATTCTGCCTCTGCAAATATTAGAACTTGTTCTAGTTCAATTAATTCCGGCTTATTAGGATATTTTTCCATTATCTCTTTTAATTTGTATTCCGCAGCTTCGCAATTTTTATTTGTATTTCGACAGCTATATACGAACGCATAAGCTATTCTGTAACTAGCATGATAGTCATTTGGGTAAATTTCTTGTGCTCTGGTATATTGAAATACGGCATTATGCCATTGGCTTTTACTTAAATATGAATCTCCACTTGATATAAAAAAGGAATATTGTTTCTGATCAATTTTTAGTTGTTTTTGATTCGGTGTTTTATAATCAGTGTTGTCTTTAAAAAACGAAATAGAAAAGTAAACCACTAAGGAAATAAATATCAAAGCTATAATTATCGTAACAAAGTTTTCCTTCTTCCTTTTTGTTATTATTTTCTGACGTATTTCTAATAGTTCTTCCTTGGTAGCAGTTCTTATATTTTCCACTCCGCCCGCTGCTGCATAATATTCCCTTTTACGATTTAAAAAGGTTTTGTGTTTGGTGGAAAAATAACTTTTTCTGAGCAACTTCCTGTTTGTCTTCAGACTAGTATTCATGCTTTGCATGCTTCCTGCTCCACTCATTTTTATAGCTATTTTATAATGTTTGCC
>NZ_JBYVKA010000051.1:0-856 GCF_058148545.1 Ulvibacter sp. 2305UL32-6 | reverse complement strand
TAACGTGTTTGTGTATGATTTCGTTGCGTGTTTCAGCAACTAAATTAGTAAACAAAAACGAACCAGAGGAAATTCCGAAGGAATTTCCAAGTAGGCTAGCACTAGCAATGAATTATACACGGTGTTGTGCTTTCGTTATTTTTCTACATTTATTTCATCAATTTCTGCCGTTGCTAATTTTAGCTGTTTTAAATACCATTCCAATTGTATAAAATGGTGATATACATCGTCTAGAAATTCAGTCAATTGTTCAGGTTTCATTTCACGAAAATTTCCAGTTCTTCTTTCGTAGCTATATTTTTTACTTAAAAAAGCCCATCTTTCGTCCAAAATCCTACCGTTATCAATCAATCTATCATAAGTTGAATTATATAATTTAACTACTTTTTGAACTAATTCCTTGTTTCGGAAAATAGTTATTTGATTTCCTGATACAGCTGATTCGTAAGAGCCAGAAATAGGATAAAATGTCCGTTGACTTCTAAAATAATTCTTGAATATAGAGTATAAATGTTTTCTATCATTATTGTAGAGGTTTTGTAAGTCGTTATTCAAGATTTGATAAGCCTCTATTCTCGGTTCGTTAAGTTCTAATATGGTCTCAATAAAAGCTTTATCTTGTTTTAAATCATTTTTTAAGCTTGTTATAAATTCCTTTTCAGTTGTGGATTGTTTCCTAGATTCGTTCCAATTATTAATCTGTAGCGCAATTAAAATTCCGATTACCACAAGAATAATTTCTCCAATAGCATATTTAAAATACTTTCCAGTTCTATTTTCCATAAACAAGTTTTGACGAATTTTTCTAAAGAATTTTATCATTGGTTAGCGGTTTCTGATAATGAAGCACAACGGT
>NZ_JBYVKA010000050.1:0-865 GCF_058148545.1 Ulvibacter sp. 2305UL32-6 | reverse complement strand
GTTACCCAACATTTGAAAAAAACCTTTAAACATAACAACAAACTTCTGAAAATCCTCTTGAGGGAAAATATTTATTTTGTTATTGGTTTGATAATAATAACGCCTATTTATTATTATCTGAAAAAAGGAGAGCAATTTGTTTTGGACTTTTTGTTTATCAAAATAATGTCTGTGATTTTCTTAATCTATAATCTACCGAATTTCATTATTTATTTTAACTATTTCAAAGAAAATAAGAATACGAAAATTAAGATTGACACAAAAAATAATAGCATCGGAATTGTCAAAAACGGAGAATTAAAACAATACAAAATAACGGAAATAAAATCTTCAATTTATCATTTAGGAATTTATTACAAAAATCGGATTGACAATGCAATGCGTTGGAAAATGATAAACTCTGACCTTGCATACTGGGATTTGGAATTTAATAATGGAGACAGATATTATATTTCAAACTTAATTGTGGACTTTCTGCACGACGAACCAATTGTGGAGAATACAAAGTATAGGTTTAGAATGTTTCAATACATTAACAAATCCGACTCTAAAGAAGCTTTAACTTTAAAGCAAGAATTGGAAAAGCAAAAAGAAAAAAGTCTTACGGAAAAGTTTGTGGAAAAATTTAAAACAAAATCTGAAACGGAATTGAACGAAATTTTGACCAACAAATCAAAATATCAGAAAGAAGCCGTCAAAGCAGTTGAAATAATAATGGGAAATAAAAACGTTGGGTAACAACGTGTATAATTAATTGCTTTGGTCGTTGTTTATTTGGAAAATTCCTTCGGAATTTTCTCGCGTTCGTTTTTGTTTACTAAATTAGTTGCTGAAACACGCAACTAACCATACACAAAACCGTTGT
>NZ_JBYVKA010000049.1:0-866 GCF_058148545.1 Ulvibacter sp. 2305UL32-6 | reverse complement strand
AAATAAATATACGTTTTTAAATTGTGGGAAAATCAATTCGTTTAACCAACTTAGCCATTGGCTTTATACGTTGTTGTATGCAGTTGCTTTAATCATAACTCCAACCTTTATTCAAATAGACAACAATATTATTTTTATCAAAACCAATTATCGATCTGTACCAAGCGAAGTCACCATATTTACCATTGTTAATTCCGTTTAAAACTAATAATTTTCCATCTCCAGTGTAATTATAATTAGTAACAAGCGAGTCATGAGAATTTATGCTAGTATTTAAAGGATTTCCAATTAAATCCAAAACTTGTTGCTTTTTCATTCCAATTTTGATTTGATCAAATTTATTCGGGGTATAATTTTCTCCGAAGACCGTATCTATGTAGGGATTAATGATGTTTTTACCTTCTATTAGCGTAGCCTGCCCAAGCATCAATGAGAATACTAAAGATCCAAGAATTCCAATAACCGAGAGTATTTTTAACATTATCCTCATAGAACTTTTAGTGTTTCATAAAAATACCCAATTACAAAAGCTATAGTATTTATCGGAAATGCAAAAGGGAGTGTTTTATGAAGTCTTTCTTTCAGGTTTCCATTAATCCAAATACTTAATAAAAAAGAAGTAATTATGCATGAAATTATAAATAGCGGAATGATTGGTAGAGGAAAAAATCCGCACGAATAAACGATTAGAAACATTATAACTCCTATCGATATAATAATGTTAATTGTCAGTTTCATTTTTTTTTGGCAATTGCATACAACGTGTTTGTATAATGCCAGTGGCGTTTCTTGGCTCGCTGTGGCTCAACCAAATTTGCGGACGCAAATGTTGGCAGCGGCGTCGACGCGTGCGACTCGGAAGCCAC
>NZ_JBYVKA010000048.1:0-898 GCF_058148545.1 Ulvibacter sp. 2305UL32-6 | reverse complement strand
GGATACTGAAAGCGAAGCGATTCCGCAGTTATCAGTACTTCCGCCGTCGATATCGGCTGCCGTAATTGTTACCATTCCGGCGGCATCTAATTGGGCTGTAAATGGACTACAGATAGCTACTGGAGCAACGTTATCTTCAACCGTTACTGTTGTGGTGCAGGTTGAGATATTTCCGTTGACGTCGGTTACCGTAAGTATTACTGTGTTTGGACCGACATCGGCACATGTAAAAGTGCTTGGAGACACTGAAAGCGAATCGATTCCACAGGCATCTGTAGAACCACCGTCTACATCAGCTCCCGTTATCGTTACATTTCCAGTTGCATCTAATTGTGCTGTAAATGGACTACAGATAGCTAAAGGAGCAACGTTATCTTCAACCGTTACTGTTGTGGTGCAAGTTGACATATTGCCGTTGACATCGGTTACTGTGAGTGTAACCGTATTTGGACCGACATCGACGCAGGTAAAAGTACTTGGGGAGATTGAAAGCGAAGCGATTCCGCAGTTATCAGTACTTCCACCGTCGATATCGGCTGCAGTAATTGTAGCCATTCCAGCTGCATCTAATTGTGCTGTAAATGGACTACAAATCGCAATAGGGTCTATATTATCTTCAACGGTTACTGTTGATGTGCAGGTTGAGATATTTCCATTGACATCGGTTACCGTAAGTGTTACCGTATTTGGTCCAACATCGGCACAGGTAAAGGTACTTGGAGATACTGAAAGCGAAGCGATTCCGCAGTTATCAGTACTTCCACCGTCGATATCGGCACCTGTTATTGTTGCATTTCCAGTTGCGTCTAATTGTGTTGTAAAATCTTGACAAACAGCCACGGGAGCTTCATTGTCATTAACAGTTACATCAAAACTACAGGTCGCCGTATTACCCGCC
>NZ_JBYVKA010000047.1:0-912 GCF_058148545.1 Ulvibacter sp. 2305UL32-6 | reverse complement strand
CTCTCATTTGACAAAACACGTGTTGCATAATTAAAATTAAACACGTATATTTGTAGAAAAGAAATATTATGAACACGAAATTAACTTTGACTATAGAAAAAGAGGTCATTGAGATTGCTAAAAAATATGCAAAGGAAAAAGGGCAAAGCCTCTCTGAAATGGTGGAAAATTATTTCAAGTTTGTTACCGTCAAAAGAATTAAAGTCAAAGAAAAACAACTCTCACCCAAAGTTAGAAAACTAAGAGGAATTATTAAGTCTGACGATAATATTGACTACAAACAAATTTTAACCGAGGAGCTTTCGAGAAAATATGGAGTATAAACTTTTTGTAGACTCGGACGTGGTAATAGACTTCTTCACAGACAGAGAACCACACGCAAACCCAGCTAGTGAACTGTTTGAATTAAATGAACAAGGAATTGTAAAGATTTATTTGTCTGCCGTGAGCATCAATAACATTTATTATATCGTGAGGAGGTTCTTGGGACATAAAAAGACAATCGAAGTTGTTGAATTATTAACTGAAATGACTGAAATTGTCGGAACAACAAAAAAAGAAATCATCCAAGCACTGAAAAATGATTTCTCGGACTACGAAGATTCTGTACAATATTCATCCGCCTTGACAATTAAAAAGTTGGACACAATAATTACTAGAAATATAAAAGATTATCGAAATTCTTCAATTGCTGTAATGACACCGTTGAATTTCCTAAAAATGAAAGAAAAAAACGAGAGCTAACAACGTGTATAGCTCATTGCTAATCAGTTGCTTAATCGAAGTTAAGGCGTATTTGGAAAGTCGCAAAATTTTTAAATTTGACGATTTCCAATAAAAAAAGATAAATAGTAAAATTTAAAAATTCGGCTTGTGCTCAACCGAAAAATAATCGCTAATTTACACGCAACA
>NZ_JBYVKA010000046.1:0-919 GCF_058148545.1 Ulvibacter sp. 2305UL32-6 | reverse complement strand
GTTTGTATAAGATTAGTTGCGTGTTTTAAGCACTAAAGTTAGCAAATAAATCACGGATAGAAAGTCCGCGAGAACTTTCGTAAATTGGCTAAAACCAGCAATTAATTTTATACGTTGTTGTGCTTTCGTTATTTTTTATTTATCTTAATCTTAAATAATTCTTTCAATTCATTGACATTATTTAGCATTTGCTTTAATTCAATTATTTGTCTTTTTTCTGTGTAATTTTTAAGATATAAAGCGTTCTCAAGAGTCAATATTATTTCTGGGTAGTTTTCGGTATAATTTAAATGGCTATTTTCTTTCAAGTGATAATTGTTTCTATAAAATCCTAAATTCCCAGCTTTTTGTAAATCATTTAAATAAACACTGTAATTTCCATTGGCTTGACTAACAATTCTTTCTTGTTTTCTCACAAGATTTATCAACTTTTTTCTGAGGTGAGCAGGTATCAATTTTATGTCTCCTGTTGATTCTAATGTTCCAATAGTATTAGAGTTAAATGATGGATACCAAAAAGCAAGTTTGACTTTAGTTAGTGCGTTCATCATTTCGATAAGTTCTAAGTTTGATTCTTTAGTAAGTTCTAAATATTGTTCATAGGAAGCTATACTTTCACTAATTCGAGAAATTTTGTCTTCTATGTTGTCTGTCTCATCATCCAAGTCTTCTTCTAATTGGTAATAGTAATGTTGAATAACATTACTCTGTTTGCGGTTTTCATTCCAGTTATTAATTTGAAGAGCAATCAAAATTCCAATAACCACAAGAACAATTTCTCCTATTGCGTACTTAAAATACTTTTCTGTCTTGCCTTCCGACAGTAAGTTTTGGCGAATTTTCCTAAAGAATTTTATCATTAGAGGTTAGTTTCTCTAAAGATATGATTTTAATTGAATTAGGTAGTTCAAATAATGAA
>NZ_JBYVKA010000045.1:0-919 GCF_058148545.1 Ulvibacter sp. 2305UL32-6 | reverse complement strand
ACCGTTGGCATTCATTAGACACAGACATTTGAGAACATTTAAAATTATCATCGGATTTCTTTTGCTCTATGGAGCCGGAAAAGAATACATAAATGCAAGTAGACAGTTAGGCACACCCTATGACATCGGAATTATAATACCCATATTACTTTTTCTTTTTTTATCTACTTGGTTAATTGGTAGCGGATTTTCAAGAAGAAAATTAAAATTTAAGTCATTTGAATTTTTAAAGTTTTTCATCATCTCTTTTGTCGCTTTTGCCTTCTTTGCCTTTATTAGTTTAGGCTCAAAAATAATTCCAAGCAACTTTGTAGAAATTGACGGAATTAAAGTTCCGCTTGGGAAGTGTATTGACGGAAACAGAAGAATAATACCTGACGAAAAAGAAAGAAAAGAATATTGTAAATGTTTTGCCGAAAAAGTATTAAATGACTCCACCTTAAAATCAAAATATAAAACTAAATTGGAAAATGATGATTTTCTAAAAGTCATAGCGGAAATACAAAAAAGTCAAATATTTCTTGAACTTGGATTTGAAAATTGTATGAAATCAGTCAAAATGGAATGGACTAATAACTTGGCGAACTCAATGAAAGAGAATTGGAAGAAACAACTAATTGGGACTGAATTTGAACAGACCAATGATATTGACAAATATTGTGGTTGTTTAATCAAAGAGTATCGTAAATATCCTCTGAATAAAATTATGGAAGACGGATTTTCTGAAAGTAAAGAATCTATCGAAATTGATGAAAAATGTACTAAAGAATCTGAAAAAAAATAACGAAATGCCAACACCGTATATAATTTATTGCTGGCTTCTTGCCTACTTGCGAAAGTCCTCGCGGACTTTCTTGGTCGGTAATTATTTACTAAATTAGGTACTTGAAACACGCAACAAACCATATACAAACACGTT
>NZ_JBYVKA010000044.1:0-923 GCF_058148545.1 Ulvibacter sp. 2305UL32-6 | reverse complement strand
TTATACAAACACGTTGTACAACATTTGAGACAAAAAACTAAAGACATATTAATATTTGTTTTCGCATTCGCTGTTATTGCTATAATCGCTTATGTGATTTTTTTGTTTTTTTATGTCCAACACAAATATTCAGAAATTCCAGAAGATATTGCGTTGTTGACGGAATCTAAAACCGAAAACGATATTAGTTTTATTGAAGAACATGATATTATAAATCAAGTTATAGATAGTTTTTTTGAAATTGATTATTGCAATCCAATCATAAAAATACCAAAAACAGTAGATTCTAGTTACGTTAGTAAAATTAAGAAACGTCAATTTATATCCGAATTAGAAAGAGACACTATACAAAAGTTTGGAATAATCTATCCAGATTCATTAGTTTCACGTGAATTCAAACATCATAATAAATTAATTCAAAATGGACTTAGTGATTTAGTTAATGATTCTAGTTTTTTTGAAAACTTAAAATTTATATTAAATACAAGAAAATTAAATACAGAATTGATCAAGAAAGATGGCATAGAACTCTTAACTATGGAATCTGCCAAAAAGAATGGATTAGAACCATATAATTTCGGAAAAAGAAATTCAGTTTTTAATGTAGGAATAATGAGTTTTTCAAGAGTCTATTATTCAAAGAGACACAATCTAGGATTATTTCATTATGTATACTATGGAGCGCAAGATTGTGGTTACACAAGTTATATTGTTTTCACTAAAGAAAATATGAAATGGACTTATAAGAAAACTATTTATGCTGGTAATTTCTGATTTAAAATTAAAAACGTTGTACAACAACGTGTATAATTAATGGCTAGTTCTCGCCTACTTATGAAAATCCTCGCGGATTTTCTATTCGGTTTTTATTTGCTAAATTAAGTGCTTAAAACACGCCACTAATCATACACAAAACAGTTAGG
>NZ_JBYVKA010000043.1:0-925 GCF_058148545.1 Ulvibacter sp. 2305UL32-6 | reverse complement strand
TGAACAAAAGCTGGTGTGTTTAGTTTTAAGCTGAAATGGATTCTTTTGTTATTATAGATGTGCACGGCTCTGCTAATGATCTTCTTAGCTAAGGTAACATTTTTTACTGTTCGTTTTAATCCATACTCATATTTAAGTGTTCTGTTGATGCGTTCTGCTACTGCGTTTTCGTATGGGTCGTACTGTTGTGTCATCGATAGAGCAATGTTGTTTTGTTCGGCAAACTCAGTATATGCGGGATTACAGTACTGTATTCCACGATCGGAATGATGGATAAGCTTTTCATTGGGATATTTTCGATTTTTAATAGCCATAGCCAGCGCATCTGTGCAAAGAGATGTCTTCATATGAGAAGCTAGTTTATATCCCATAATCTTCTTAGAATAGGCATCTGTGACCAACGCCAGGTAACAATGCTTTCTCTGTGTTTTAATATATGTGATATCGCTTACCCAGAGCTGTTCAGGTCGGGTAGGGGCTTTATCTTTTACTAGGTTGTCATATTTGTAAAACTGATGTTTAGAATTGGTTGTTATAAAATATCGTTTGGTCTTTGGAACCAGCAAGTTATATTGTTTTAAGAGCTTGTAAAACTTATCTCTCCCCAGCTTAATTCCTTGCTTGTTCATTTCAGTTTTAAGTTCCTTGTAGAGCTTAATACCTCCGGTTCTTTGACCTACTTCATTTCTGTAACCTTTAATCAGTTGAATTACGATCTGATCATTGTTTTCTTTTATACGGTGAGACTTCAAGCGTTTATAGAAAGCTTGTTTGGTTATCCCAAAACATTCGATCAACCATTTTCTTTTAAACGGTCTTGTTTCTTTTTTTCGATCTCGTCTGCTAATGTTTTGGGCAATGACTTTTTTGACATGTCAACTCCAGTGATGAGTTCCATGTCAGCAATAATGTCTTGTTGAAAGTC
>NZ_JBYVKA010000042.1:0-936 GCF_058148545.1 Ulvibacter sp. 2305UL32-6 | reverse complement strand
TATACAAACACGTTGGGCACAATTTGATCACTCAAAATGGAAAAAATCAAAGTAGACTCAAAAACTGAAATTTTATTTGATCAAAATGATTGGAAATTAGTTGAGAATGGAATTATCCAGAACACCAACTCGAAAAATCTATTCAAATATTTTTCTTTAACTGAGTATAGTTTGCATTCGTTAAAAAACGATTATGTTTATTTAAGCAATCCTAAAGATTTTAATGACCCATTCGATTGTAATAGAAATCTAATAATCGAAAAACAGAAAGAAATTAAGGAATGGCATTATGTTGAAAAATTAAATGATATTTCAGAGATAGGAATATCTAGTTTTTCAGAGGATGGCATGGAACCATTGCTCTGGAGCCATTACACTAATTCTTATCATGGTTTTTGCATAAAATTTAAACCTGACTTTATAAATCAAAAGGAAAAAGAATTGGTAAAACTAAAAAAGGTAATTTACTCTGGCAACCCAAATCCAATTTCTATAAATTCAAAATTTGCAGAATACTATCAGTATATTATAAAACTAAACAACTGGAGCTATGAAAAAGAGTGGAGATTACTATTTAATGACCCTTCTAGCGTGAATAATAAGTTCTATTTTGACGAAAGTAAAATTGAGGAAATTTCAATTGGTTATAAATTTTTGGAGCCCAGAAATGATGAAGAGAGAAAATTAAAAAAGCAATTCGATGAACTTAGAAATGAGAAGTTTAAAAATATTCCACTATTTACTGTCGGTCCACATAACACGAAACTTGAACTTAAAAAACTCCGTTTAGTGGAAGGAACATTAGAAGATGGTTTAGAGATGATCAGACGCACTTTCGGTAGTTTGTCATGACAAACAGTGCCCAACACCGTATAAAGCCAATGGCTAAGTTGGTTATTGAATTAAAACTCCTACAATTTAAAAACGTATATTTAT
>NZ_JBYVKA010000041.1:0-945 GCF_058148545.1 Ulvibacter sp. 2305UL32-6 | reverse complement strand
AACGTGTTTGTATAATGCCAGTGGCGGTCCTTGGCTCGCTGTGGCTCAACCAAATTTTCGGAGCAAATGTTGGCAGCGGCGTCGACGCGTGCGACTCGGAAGCCACGGCGAAGCCGTTTACAAGTTTATTCGGAATTAAAGATAGGATTTTTTGTAATGACAGGCTTGGGGAGTTCACAAAACTCGCCATTGGCTTTATACGGTGTTACCCATAGGTTTACTCCGCAATCCTTCCGCTTAGTTTAAACGCATTATAAAATTCAGTATTCTGTTCGAATTCATATTTTTCAATTTGACCGAAAAATTCAGAATTTGGATTGTATTCTATTTTAAAAAATTCATTTTCAATAAATTCCGTACGTACTTTTTTGTCAGGATTATACCTTTCCCAATCCCAATAATTTTCACTTCTATTTACGATGAAAAAGTGCTTAACATAAGCAGAAGCGTGGACGTTGTAAAAATAACCTGTCAAAATAGGTTTTCCGTTTGCCGTAATAGCGAATTGGGTACTATATAAACCATCTGGGAAAAATTCCCATAATTTTTTAACCGCACTCGGACTTAATTCAATTTTACTTGTTTTAAAATCGAAGCTAATTATTTCATCATCAAAAATAAACGGCAAATCCATTAAATCACTTTCCGTTGCATTGTAACTACCAGCATAAATTGGATTTTTTGTTATTGTGTCAAAGCGTTCATATTTAAATATCTCTTTAAGCATTTTAAGCTTAGAACTGTCTTTTTCAATTTCTTTCATATTAAACCAATCGGCTTGCAATTCGGTACCATCTTTTGAGAAAATCCGTTCTTTTAAAAAATAAATTTCGATTTTGGGCCTATCAGAGATTGTGTCAATATCTTTCATCTGATTACATCCAAATAAGGTCAGAAGGGTTATAAATGTTATGAGAATGTTTTTTTTCAAACTTATGGGTAACG
>NZ_JBYVKA010000040.1:0-956 GCF_058148545.1 Ulvibacter sp. 2305UL32-6 | reverse complement strand
CTAACGTGTTTGTATAATGCCAGTGGCGGTCCTTGGCTCGCTGTGGCTCAACCAAATTTGCGGAGCAAATGTTGGCAGCGGCGTCGACGCGTGCGACTCGGAAGCCACAGCGAAGCCGTCTGGTAATGTATTCGGAAATAAATATACGTTTTTAAATTGTAGGTATTTCAATTCGTTTAACCAACTTCGCCATTGGCTTTATACGGTGTTGGGCGCTGGCTCAATCTTGTATTTCTCCAACCATTCTAGTGGCTCTTTTAAAACATGATTATTAAATTCTAGGTGAATTACTCTTCTCTTTTTTCCGTTAGTTGTTCTATTTGAAGCATGCAGAGTCAAAGGTCTCATTAACATCGCGCCACCTTTTTGCACCTTACAGATTCTTTCGTTTTTTAAATCCCAATTCTTTTCATCAGATCTAGTTATTCCGTTTCTATGTGACTTTTCTATAATTTTTAAAGCACCATTATTTTCGTCGGTATCATCTAAATGAATTCGAATTGTAATAGTGTCTTTTAATATCCGAATTGGTGGTTGTACTCCATGTTGTCCTTTTTTAAATGTCCAATTTACGTAATCTTCTAGATCTGCTTTTTGATTGACCGAAATGCTCAAATCTTGATGATAAGCAACAAACCAATTTGATTCGCTTGGTTTGTCAAAATAAATAGCTTTTGTTAAGAAAAAGTTTGAATCAGAAAGATCTGATACTAACTTCTTTAATTTTTGATTGAAAAGTACCTCTGGTAGTGCTGGCACATTTTTAATGAGTTGGCGAATCGCAAAAAGGTCTTTTGTTTTTAAAAAAGAACTTCCATCATTTTCAGCGTTCTCTATACAATGGAGAATTTGATCCACTTCTTTATCCGAATATAAATCAGTCACGATCGAATATCCTTTTTCTTTAAGTTCTATTTTACTTTTATTATAGTTCATTTTCGAGCTTGCGCTCAACG
>NZ_JBYVKA010000039.1:0-1011 GCF_058148545.1 Ulvibacter sp. 2305UL32-6 | reverse complement strand
TTTAATTAGCGCAGAATTGCAATTTTGAAAAATTATTTAATTAGATTAATGTCTCATTTTATTTACAAAGAATTTCTTCCAATTAATGATTCTGCTTCACTCAAAGAAGGAAAATATAAAAACCTTACAAAAAATGAAATAAAGAAATGGCGGAATTTCAAAAACATTACGAAATCTGAATATATTTTTGACGAATTAGCAGAAGAGCAGAATAATATTTGTCCTGCTTGTAACGAAATTATTGAGAAATCGGAAGGAGTAATTCATCATTTAGATTATGAAAGATTGTGTAAATATTTAGAATGTTTTAAGGTTTTAAAACCAACACCAAAAGAACCATTTAGAAAAATTAAAGCGCCAAAATGTAGTAAATGTCCTGAAACGAGTATTTGTAAAGAAAAGATCGTATTAATACATAATAAATGCCACTTTAAAATACATATTATTGAGGGAAGAATTAAAAGACCAAAAAAAGAAAATGAAACAAAAAGGGTTCAAAAAACTCAAGAAGAAAAATTAGAATATTGGAGAAACTCTTTGACCAAAAACCACAAGGAAATTATACAAAAATCTGTTAACCTGATACGAGAATTAAATCCCGAAAAGGAATTTCATTTAAAATATTATACGAGATATATTTCTTTAAAACCCACCAATTCAGTTACGTTTAAGATAAGTGGTAATAGTGTTACGTTAAAAATTAGAAAAGGAAAATTAATCAAGATAAAGGAATTATTGAATAATCGAGGAATTGAATCTAATCTTTATTATAAGAAAGACGAATTGAACAACATTACTTTTTTAATGAACTTAAAAGTATTCAATAAAAATATTGACCTTTTAGAATTAATTTTTAAAAAACATACTGAATATAATAACTAAACCTAACAACGTATAAAATTAATTGCTTGGTACGAGCCTACTTACGAAAATTCTTGCGGATTTTCTATTCGGTTTGCATTTGCTAAATTAGTTGCTTAAACAACGCAACTAATCTTATACAAAACAGTT
>NZ_JBYVKA010000038.1:0-1137 GCF_058148545.1 Ulvibacter sp. 2305UL32-6 | reverse complement strand
GAGCATAGCAAAAAAAATATGAAATTTAAAATTCTAATTATACTTTGTCTTTTTTTAACAGCTTTTTCTGTTGTTGATATTGCACCTAATCCAATTTGCGCAAATGGAATTTACACAGTTGAAGATTGTAAAATTAGAATGGAATCGGAAATTGTGGAAGTTGACTTATTTCTTGAAAAATCTATAGTGAATTGCATCTTTGAGATGAAAAATTATGGACAAGCAACATCATTGGAAGTCGGATTTCCAGTTATGGATTTTGATTATTGGAATTTTGGAGGTTATTCAGAAATGGACAAAACCAATTTCGAAATACAAGTAGATAATAAAATCCTTTCAAAAAGGGATATAAAAGTACCTAAAGAAATGGATAGTGTCTATCGAGAATTTATGACCATATATAAATTGGAAAAGGAACACCAAACGAAAATTGACAGTACTTATAAAACTCATAACGTGCAATACAGAAAAGATGGCTCTCTAATTTTTCCAAAAGATTTGAAAAAGCAAGAAATGCAAATGGCTATCGATTCAATTCACAATTTCTATTGGAACAAGACTGGTTTATCAGGTGATTTAATTTCAAAATTTCACGACTTAACAGAAAATGGAAAATTTCCTTGGTATGTTTGGAGTGTAAGTTTTAAGGAAAATGAAACTAAAACTATAAAAGTAAGCTATGAATTGCCATCTGGTTTAGCTGGAAAAAATGCTTTCCGATATTTCAAGTACATTTTAAAAACAGGTTCTGGATGGTACAAAGACATTGGAAAAGCAGATATAATTTTAAAACTTAATGACATCGATTTTGATTCAATTGAGGAATTAAAACCAAGTAATTACTCGCTGGATAAGGAAAGTAATAGAATTTTATGGCGTTTTGAAAATATTGAACCGACTGAAAAAGATGATATTTATCTTCAGTACACAATTCCGAGCGAAAAAAGAAAATATGAAAGGTGGAAGAAAAAAATGGACAGAAAATATAAAAACTGATAAAAAACTACGCTCTACAACAATGGCTATAAGTAATTGCTTGTTCTCGCCTACTTCTGAAAATCCTCTCGGATTTTCAGATTGGTGTGTACTTGCTAAGTTAAGTGCTAACCCACGCAACTACTCATAGCCGAGACGTTA
>NZ_JBYVKA010000037.1:0-1140 GCF_058148545.1 Ulvibacter sp. 2305UL32-6 | reverse complement strand
GGCAGTAATGTAATCCGAATTCACACTACACACCAACTGAATTATTTGTAAAGGACTTATCGCCAAAGATTTTCTTTCTGTGATGAATACCCCAATTATGCAATTCAAAAATGACTTTTTCCAGCGTTTTAGAATGCTCTGTAGGCATATATTCTGTTCTGACAGGAAAACCATTTAAAACAGTTCTTATAATCAAGTGATTTTCTTCCAAATCTTTCAATTCCTTTGACAAAACTTTGGTACTTAACTTTGGAATACTTCGCTCTATTTCCCTAAAGTGCTTATTTCCTTCCCAAATTGAAATTAAGATTAAAAGTTTCCATTTTCCACCTATTACATCTAAAGTGTCCCTTACAGGTAACAAGGCGGACATACACTCTTTATGTTCCTTTTTTTTCATCTCTACTAGTTTAATGATTACCTTGAAGTAACTGATTACCTACAGGTAGCTGATTACTATTGGTAATCAAAAATAGTTAATTTTGCCATATTATTAACAACAACAATTTAAAAATGAAAAACAAGATTCTTACAGCTTTATGTATTCTATTCGGATTAATGATGATTAATTCAGGATTAAACAAATTCTTCAACTATATGCCTATGCCCGAAATGTCTGAAGAAATGATGCAAATTATGGGAGGATTTATGACAATTAAATGGATTTTTCCGCTTGTAGCAATTATTGAAATCATTGGAGGTGCTTTAATAGCAATCCCAAAAACAAGAGCATTGGGAGCGCTAGTAATTCTTCCTGTTATGGTAGGAATATTTGTTCATCATTTAGTACATGACCTATCAGGAATTGGCATCGCATTAATACTATTCACAATTAATATTTGGGCAATTGTTGCCAACTGGAATAAATACGAACCAATCATAAAAGGCGAATAGAAAAGAATAAAAAAACAATTCTATTCTATGGCTAAGAAGTAATTAAAACACTACTGCCAACATTGTATAAAGCCAATGGCGGGTTTATTGCTTATCGAATTTGATTTCCTACAAATAAACTATCTTTAATTCCGAATAAACTCGTAAACGGCTTCGCCGTGGCTTCCGAGTCGCACGCGTCGACGCCGCTGCCAACATTTGCTCCGCAAATTTGGTTGAGCCACAGCGAGCCAAGAATCGCCACTG
>NZ_JBYVKA010000036.1:0-1145 GCF_058148545.1 Ulvibacter sp. 2305UL32-6 | reverse complement strand
GCAAATTTGGTTGAGCCACAGCGAGCCAAGAAACGCCACTGGCATTATACAAACACGTTGGCAATAATCTTAGAAATGAACCGTATATTAATTATAATATTATTTTTTCAATCTATCTGCTTTTCTCAGTCTCAAGAAGATTTATTCAATAAATCCTTGGAATTTGCAGACGGTGGAAATTATACTAAATCAATCGAGTTATTAGATAAATTTATAGAGCTATACCCAAACTCCGACTACATACATAAAATTTACTTAAATAGAGCAACAGCAAAATCAAGAAAAAATGATTATGAAAGCGCCTATAAAGACTATACTACTGCATTTGCTATTGATAGTACATATGCAGAAGCGATTCGACAAAGAGGTTATTTAAGTAAAAAATTTAATAAATATGAATCTGCAATAGAAGATTACAATTTTGCGCTGAGAATTGATTCGAGTTTAATAGATACATATGTAAATAAAGCATTCCTTTATCAAGAAATAGGTGAAATCAATAACGCCTGCAAAAATTTTGAGTTGGCATTGGATGGTGGAATAACAGAATATGTTGAAAATATGCGATCGATCTGCGATACTACTTCAATTAGCTTTCAAAAAATCACCTACAAAATCCTTGTCGACAAATCTTCAAATATAACATATGGTTTTACGTTAGAAAATCCAATAAAAGTAGGCGTCGGACCAAAAAATCAAAAGTTGTATTTAGAAGCATTAAGAGATGTACAAGGAAATAAAATTGAATATAGAAGAATAGGTGTTGGAGGATATTATGAATCAAGAAATGGACTAATGGGAATTGCTTCAATAGACTCTTATGAAGTAAAGTATAGAAATGAAGAGGGTAATAAAAAAACTGATACTTTATATTTAACATTTTATGATTATCACCATCCTAAAATACCTTTAGGCTTTTTAGGCAGAAAGGATTTGAATTAAAGACTATTGCCAACACCATATAAAGCCAATGGCGGAAGTGGTTAATTGAATTAAAAGTCTTAAAAATAATTAACTATCTTTAAATCGGATAAAACTCGTAAACGGCTTCGCCGTGGCTTCCGAGTCGCACGCGTCGACGCCGCTGCCAACATTTGCTCCGCAAATTTGGTTGAGCCACAGCGAGCCAAGAACCGCCACTGGCA
>NZ_JBYVKA010000035.1:0-1198 GCF_058148545.1 Ulvibacter sp. 2305UL32-6 | reverse complement strand
AACGTGTTTGTATAATGCCAGTGGCGGTTCTTGGCTCGCTGTGGATCAACCAAATTTGCGGTAGCAAATGTTGGCAGCGGCGTCGACGCGTGCGACTCGGAAGCCACAGCGAAGCCGTTTACGAGTTTATTCGGTTTATCTAAGATAGTCTTTTTGTGGGAAAGTTAATTCGTTTAACCAACTTAGCCATTGGCTTTATACGGTGTTGCCAACAGGTTTTTATTTTGAATAGGCACCTGAAGAATAAGTCAGTTCATAACTATGAGTGTAAATTTCAAATACAATTCCAAATGGATCTTCAACATAGCACATTTTGAAAGGCTTGTCATTCGGATAGTATTCTCTGATTGGCATTCTTTGTTTTCCTCCATACGCCAAAATTTTATCAATGAGTTCTTCAATATTCGGGTCTTGTACACAAAAATGAAATAGACCAGTATTGAAAGGATTAAATTCTGGTGCTTCTTTAATTCCATTCGGAAAAGAAAATAATTCTATTCCAATTCCATCAGAAGTTGCTAAATGAGCAATTTCAAATTCCGTCCAATCATTTCCGAAAACGTCGATGCACATTTGACCAATAGCAGTTTCTTTTTCCTTTTTTACTTTTGAAGGCTCCATAATGATGTACCATCCCATTACTTCTGAATAGAATTTTACAGCTTCTTTTATGTTAGGAACTGTTAGTCCGATATGCGAAAATGATTTTGGATAATTTTTATTAGTTGTCATAAGTTATATTTTAGATTGCAAAATTAATCTATATTTGCTCATTAGGCAATAACTTACTAAAAGGTTGTATAGTTACTAAAACGAGTAAAATAATGAAAACCAGTATTATAAAATTAGAATTTTGAATAAAGATATTAGCTGTCCTTTAAATTACACAATGAATTTAATAGGTACAAAGTGGAAACCTTTAATATTATTTCATTTATTAGAGGGCGGTTTACGTTCAGGGATATTACAAAAGAAAATTCCTGGGATTTCAAATAAAATGTTTACACAAACAGTAAGAGATTTAGAAAAAGATGGGCTTATTTTTAGAAAAGTTTTTCCTGTGGTTCCTCCTAAAGTGGAATACAGTTTAAGCACTAGAGGAAAATCGCTTGAGAATATTTTAAGAAGTTTGAATAAATGGGGTTTGGAAGATTGTAAGAATTAATTAAATGTGCTCGATTTCAAACTTGTTGGCAAC
>NZ_JBYVKA010000034.1:0-1271 GCF_058148545.1 Ulvibacter sp. 2305UL32-6 | reverse complement strand
GTGCATATAACAAAATGAAGAAACCTAGTATTAAAGAAGACAAACTCAAAATTTTCACCGAGGAATATATCAAAGGTGATAAAGAAAAAAGTATGTCTTTACTGCAAAAATTACTTGAAGAACAGCACCAAGCAAAAATCGATTATTATAAAGAAAATCCAGTAGATGCGCCAAATGAAGTTCTAAATCATGCTCTAATTGAAGGAATAGGTATTAGCAATGATTTTGTTCTTTCAAAAGGAGACTTTTTTGAATTCTTTACAATAGGTCATGAGAAATTTTATTGTTGGACATATGAAACAGACGAGAACTCTATTCTTGTTGTGGAAGTAAATCCAGAGGTTAAAGAAAAGGAGTTATGGAAAACAGCCATATCAATACTTGAAATTGCTTTTACTATGGCTAGTGAACTTGAATCTGGGCATGAATTTGCCTATGATTGGGTTTATCGATTCAATCATAAAGAAAAATTAGAAAGTTTACACTATCTAAAAGATAGACATCATACTTTGAATTGGAAAAGTATGCGAAGAATTAATGAATTCTCTGATATAGCTGTTTTAATAGAAATTTTAAACAGAGATGACAAATTTTTTATTGCATGCCAAAACATCATTGCTGCTAAACAGAATCATGAATTCTGTCAAATATGTGCTTTAACACCTGAACATTTAAGAAAACATAGAGACCATGAGCCAGAGATATGGGAAAAAGTAAATCTTCTTCCAAAAATGGAAGCTGCAATTGTCCAAGCGACTAGAAGTGTTGAAGCAATTTTAGGAAAGCCAGGAAAAAGAGATTCGACAACAAAACTTAATCGAATTAAAGAAAGGTGGTCGAGGAATATATTAATAAATCCTGATGAGGAATTTAAACTGACAGGTCAATCATTTTTAGATTATTACTATGACCTATTTCAGTTAAGAAACAACTCAGCTCACAGCTTTGGTGAATTATCCTTTCATATGCAAAGACAAGAAACAATAGAGGCACAAAGTTTTGCTTGGATAATTATCTCAAACTATTTCAAAAAAAATTCTGTCACAGAAGAAGAATCATTAGTAGCTCTGAAATTTAACAATGAACTTATTGATTTGTTTAAAGGTGTAAATGTTTCATCAAAAGGTACGAAAGATGTAAAATACACACCCTAACACCGTATAAAATTAATTGCTAGTGCAAGCCTACTTACGAAAATCCTCACGGATTTTCTATTCGGTTTGTATTTGCTAAATTAGTTGCTTAAAACACGCAACTAATCTTATACATAA
>NZ_JBYVKA010000033.1:0-1298 GCF_058148545.1 Ulvibacter sp. 2305UL32-6 | reverse complement strand
GCACAATTTGACCAAACCACAATCTGAACAAAAAAATAAAAAATATGACCTTAAATGAATTAGGAACAAAACTCAGCGAAATGTATAACAATGCACCAAAAGGAGATGCAGTTGCTATGATACACTTGTTCGGAATTAAATACTCAAATGAAATAAAGGAAAGTGAGTATTCAAAAAAAGATATTATTAGACAATCTGGAATTTCAGCATCTTATTTGACTGAATTGACTAAAGGAGTGAAATTGGCTGAATATGTAATTGCGAAAAAATAATCGAATGGACAAAATCTATATTCGTTCAAAACACTTCACTTACGACGAATTACAAACCGTTATCAAACAATTAAAAGAACTTAATTACGAATGGATTGCGGATTTAGATTATATCGGAAGTAGTGACTCTGAAGAGATAGATGTGACTTTTTCACTTTTAAAAGATGACTTAGGAGAGTTTCTTTCAGTCATATTTAGTTGCGGATATTTCTATGCGTTCGAAAGATAAAAACTGGTCTATTAAATGCACAGAGAAGAATTAAAGGATGACTTTTCAGGAATACGAATTGAGCTAGTTGACTTAAATACGTCTACTTACTTTTATGTCACTAAAGCAAATAGATTTCAATACATTTTTCAAAAAACAACACGTAGATTTATAATTGAAGAATTCACATCATTAAGGTATTTAGAGAACGGAATAATTTTACACCTAACAAAACTTGACGATGAAAAAGCTGAATATTCATTTCAAGCAATTTTAAAGAAACTGAATAAATTACCTGTTGACCAAAAAAATTTAAAATTACTAACCAAGAAAATAAAACAATACCGACAGAAAATCAACTTTTTAAAAAATGAGCATAGAAATATTCGAATTGCTCATTTAAACACATTGGAATATCCCGAAATAGATGATTTCTTGCACTTTGAGAAAAAATTAAAACCACTGATTTTAGAAGCAAATGAAATTGGAGACTTTTTATTTAATAAAAAATTAGGCTATAAATTCAGACTTGGTTCTTTAGAGGGACACTTGGACTATAGAAAACCATTAGAAAAAATGGAAATTGACTTTAAAAGTACGGATGGATTTTAAAAAACTGTGCCCAACAATGTATATAACCAATGGCTAAGTGGGTTAATTGAATTTGAATTCCTACTTTTTATTGTAAATTTATCAAAACCGAATAAACCAGTTAACGGCTTCGCCGTGGCTGCTGAATCGCACGCGTCGACGCCGCCGCCAGCTTTTGCTCCGCAAAACTTTTTGAGCCACGGCTTGCCAAGGTTCGCCACTGGTCA
>NZ_JBYVKA010000032.1:0-1336 GCF_058148545.1 Ulvibacter sp. 2305UL32-6 | reverse complement strand
TTATACAAACACGTTGGCATTAATACTGAAAAACATTCAGCTAAAAAATTAAGTATTGGAAATAAAGAGAAAACACAGCTTCAAATATAAACCAGAATTTACCGAAATTATAAAAGCGGATATTCAAGACAGCCAAATAATTCCGCTTGCAGTCGAGACTTTTGAAAAATTAAAATGGGTTGTCGTCTATAAAGACAATAAATCCGTCGAGGCCAAAAGGAAAGATGATTTTGGCAATATGACAGAAAAAATAACTGTTACCAAATTAAATTCCGGACGAATTAAATTACACAGTAAATCTCTCAAAAGGAATATGTGGGATTTTGGTGTAAACTCTCTGCGAACTGGTAATTATAGACTTCTATTTGATAAATTATCGACCGATTATAAAGAGAGCGGAAAGTTAGCGGAATTAGAAACTGAATATGAAAAGGAAACAAGTTGGGCTGACTACGAAATTCCAAACGAATTGCCCAAACCAAAAAAAACTGCAAAACCAAATATGGCATTGGTTGTCATCAGTGGACTTTTAATTGCAATTGGAATAGGACTTTTAGCTGGATTTTTAACTCGAGAATTTATCTACATTGTATTTTTATTTGAGGTAGGTATCGGATTTTTGTTTGGTTATTTATTCAGTAAAATTCTTGGGAAAGCTCATTTTACTGATTTTAAAATAGCCAGGATTTTGACAGCGATTTTCGTTTTTGTAATTTTTATTACAAATCAATACTTTCAATTTCATTTGACACTCATAGAAAATAACATCCCGAATTTAGGCTTCATCGAGTTTCAAAAATATCTTTTAGAAGAGGGATTTACGATTAACAAAACGAATGTTGGCTGGATAGGTTTAGTTGTTGTCTGGATATTACAGTTAGTTATTCCATATTTTGTCGCACAAATAAAAGTTTTGAAGGGCATCTTAACTTATTCAATCGAGAAAATTCCCGAAAAGGTAATTGAATATACTATCTATCTTTTTGAAAAAGACAAAACCGAGAGTGAAGTTCGAGCGGAATTGGCATTAAAGGGCTGGAATAAAAAAACCGACCAAGACGATGTTTTCGAGGCTATTGGTGCAATAGCTGGATTTAACCAGTCTATGCGCGAATAAGTACTAATGCCAACAACGTATAAAGCCAATGGCGGAAGTGGTTAATGAATTGTTTTTCGTACAAATAATTAAGTATCTTTATTTCGGAATAAACCCGTAATCGGCTTCGCCGTGGCTTCCGAGTCGCACGCGTCGACGCCGCTGCCAACATTTGCTCCGCAAATTTGGTTGAGCCACAGCGAGCCAAGAAACGCCACTGGCATTATACAAACACGTTGG
>NZ_JBYVKA010000031.1:0-1358 GCF_058148545.1 Ulvibacter sp. 2305UL32-6 | reverse complement strand
ACGCTAGTGGCGGTTCTTGGCTAGTTTTTGCTCTACCAAATTTGCGGAGCAAATGTTGGCAGCTGCGGAGCAGCGTGAGACTCGGAAGCAAAAAACGTAGCCGCTTACGAGTGTTATCCGAAATAAATATACGTTTTTAAATTGTAGGAATTAAAATTTCTGAACCAACTTAGCCATTAGCGATATACGTTGTTGGCAATAGTTTTATTCTCTTTTTCCATACCATTCTAATTCATCTCGCCAATTTGTTTTTTGGTAATTCACTTCTTCGTTAGTATATATTCTGAAAAATTTCTCAAAGCCTGTTTGTCTTATTATAGTTTTTATGGAATCAATTTCTCTTTCTTGAACATTTTTATCAATTACTAAATTAAAATGTAAGTCAGAATTTGACCCTTCTTTTGATTTCCAAGACAGATAATCATAGCAATATATTTTTAGATCTTCTAAACCGTCTAGTTTATTATTGTCTGATATCACAATTAACTTCTTGTCTCGAAATCCAACATAAATATTTAAGCCAATAGATTCATTTGGTTCTGAAATCAAATCATCACTAGTAGGTAACTTAAGTGAAATTCGATTTTGCCTTTCAAGATAATCAAAAGCATTTTCGATTCTAAAAACTGTAAATGTCGCTATGCCATCAGCTGATTTCTCTGATTTTTTGCTCATCATTAGAGAGTCTCCAGAGCTACTCAAACTATAGTCAAATTTTATATCTTTTAAACCAAACTTTTCGAAACCTAGATAGGGCTTAAGATAGAGTTTTTGCTCTTCAACCTCCCAAGAGTTAATGTAAGTCGTTCCTAATTCTGTTACTATTAAAGAATCCGAATAGAATTCTAATTCAAGGGGGCCTGTTGAGCCATATGGATCACTCCAATTTCCAATCAGTTTACTTTTCTCTTGATTGTAATTACAACTTTGGAGCGTAATAAGAACCAAGAATATTTTTAGAGTTTTTATTAATTCAGATTTCATTCAGTTCTTAGAAGTCCGAATTCGTGTTTTCCGTTTCTATTAGTTAATATTCCATTTAGAGTGTCTTTATTACCAGATAATTCATAGTCAATTACGATTTTGTCAATAATGTTAACAATTTTTCCAAGTGAATCCCAATAGTAAGTCGGATAGTCAAATTCAATTTTCGAGGCAGTTGCTCGCCATTCAACTTTGTTTTTATCTTCTGTTCCAACAATTAGGCTATCAGGATAAAATTCCCACGTAGCATATTCGTTTTCAATTTCATACCATTTTCCATTTAACATTTTTTCAGCAGAGTTTTGTCCACAGGAAAAAAACAAAATGAAAGTCAATAATATTGGTATGTAGAGTAGTTTTTTCAAATTATTGCC
>NZ_JBYVKA010000030.1:0-1387 GCF_058148545.1 Ulvibacter sp. 2305UL32-6 | reverse complement strand
TGATTTGTTGCGTGTTTTTATGCACCTAATTTAGCAAATACAAACGGAATAGAAAATCCGCGAGGATTTTCGTAAGTAGGCTAGAACTAGCAATAAATTATATACGGTGTTAGCAACTGGCATTTTCTTCGGTCCATTCTTTAGCTACTTGTTCAATATATTCTGTAAATGTATTTATTTTGTCATAACTGTAAAAAGTATATTCTGGCTGTCCATTAATTGGCGTAATATCATCAAAACAATGGTCAGAAGCGAATAATATTATTTTATTGGTTTTAGAATTATAGAAAGTCATATTTCCGTTTGCCTCTTCTACAAAACAAATCAGGTTTGAGTGGTCTATCGGTTCGATATTTTCTTCTTGGCAAGTTTCTTTATAATATTCATTCCAACTTCCAATTCCGAAACTGCATTCAGTTCCGATAAACATAAAATTCTGATTATTGGTTAGAGAATCCTCTGGCTGATTAAACGATTCCTGTATTCCACCAATATTTTGCAATAAAATTTTGTGTTCAGCACTTAACTTATCTGATACATTTTTTAAATCCTCAATTTTATTTAACCATCCAAATATTTCGTCATCAATATCAGTCCAAGCGAACAAAATGTGTGGAACATTATTTATTCGCAGAAAGGTTTTTCGTGAACATTCAATCAGTTTTGTCAGTTTTGGGAATATATTTTTAAAGTCATTCGACAATTCAAGAACTCTTTCTTCAATTTCAACTTTGTCATTTTCTTGGAAAAACCAACTTATGTCTTCTGCAAATGCGGTTAAATCTTTGTTCATAGTTGTTTTTTTTTGCTTGTTGCTAACGGTCCAGTGTATGATTTCGTTACGGAAAAATCGGCGAGATTTTTCCGATTAAAGAACCAAAGATAGCAAAAGTGCGAGGAATTTCCGATAGGAAATTCCGCCGTAATGAATTATACACAATGTTAGCTTTAGTGCTTTTTTCCGCTTTATAATTCATTCCGCTATTTTTGGGTTCAGCTATTTTTGTTTTCCGTTCCGTTATTCAATTCCGATGTTGTTTTTCCAATTCCGTTTGCTCAAGCTTGCTCAAATTCCGTTGTCGTTTTTTTCGGCAGGGTGGAAGTCAAACGTAATTTTGTAATTCGGCAGGCTCAGCAACCACGCTCAGTTCCGAATTCCGATTTTCCGTATTTTAAGTCAAATTCCGCTCTGTAATTCATTCCGAGTTCGAGTAAGCAATTCCGCTGTTGCTTTTCATTCCACGTTTGAGTGAGGGTTCAGCGCAAAATTTGGAATTCCGCAAAACGGTTTTTCCATTTTTCACTTTCTTAAAATTCAAAAAAAATCGAAAACAGAACTGACTGTTTTTTAATTCCGCCGACTCGTTTTCTCGCATTAAAGCTAACG
>NZ_JBYVKA010000029.1:0-1570 GCF_058148545.1 Ulvibacter sp. 2305UL32-6 | reverse complement strand
TTATACAAACACGTTGTAGAGCATTTAAGAAACGTCATAACTAACTGTAACAGTTTTAAAAAAGAGTAATCTTTATAGGAAAACAAGAACAATGAAAACAGTTTTTACCATTCTTTTGGCTTTTGTAACTCTACAAAGCTTTTCCCAAATTAAAACAGATTATTTAAAGAAAAACCGATTTGATTTAAATTCATCGAATTTTGGATTTCCGCAAAGTGATTTTAAAATAATTGGATTTGGTGCTTATCACGGAAGTGCGAAAACTGAAAAGGCTGAATATGCCTTACTTAAATCTTTTACGAAAGACGGAACAATAGAATATTATTTACCTGAAACGGATTTTAGCATTGGACATTATTTTAACCAATATTTAAAAACAGGAGATTCTCTCTTATTAAAAGATTTAGTTAACAATTATGGAACTAGAGTGCCACAAGAGAAAAGTATAGAGACATATGAGAAATGGAAAGAAATAAAAAAACTCAATGATAAACTTCAAGAAAAGGACAAACTAACCGTTGTCGGAATTGACCTTTTAGTAACATACCTATTCACTTCTAAACACTTATTAGAATTAATTGATTACAAGCAAAACCCAAATAAATATTTGCAAGAAATAGTAAATATGGTAAAGTTGGATACAACTGACTTTTCACCAAACTATAACAGTTATTCTAAAAAGGTTTTAAGAAATTTTGTCGAGGAATACGAAAGACAACCAACGGAATTTGAAAAGGGTATAAATGACAAATTCGTTTTTGACCACATAATACAAAACCTAAAACATACATTTGAGAACTTCGATAATTCATCTAAAAGAGAAGGAATAATATATGATAATTATATCCATTTAAGCAAGTTATATAACTTTGAACAGAAACCACAATTTGTGCGATTTGGGTTCTATCATATAGAAAAACAGAGAGAAGGAAACAATCCATCTTTTTTTACAAGATTAATAGAAAACAATATTTATCAACGTGAAAAAATTATTTCCGTCATTGGCTATCTGACAGACAGTCGAGTACTTTGGGATATTGTTTCTGATGAGAATAAAATATACAAAACATATACAACGGAAGGCGGTTTCGGAATTGGCGACTATGACAAAGAATATTTTCTTGGAATCGAGAATTTAAAGAAAACGAAAATATCAGATGTTACCCTTTTTCGACTAAATGAAAAAAATACACCATACTCGGATGGAATACCTGATTTAATGGAAATTGTGATGGAAAATGATAAATCCAATGGAGAACAAGTGAAAGGGAAATCTACAACAGAATTTTTAGATTACGCGATTTTGATTTCTCATTCAAAGGCAAATATTCCAATTCAAGAGATGGATTAAAAACGCTCTACAACACCGTATATAACCAATGGCTAAGTTGGTTATTGAATTTGTATTCCTACTTTTTGTTGTAAATTTATGAAAACCGAATAAACCAGTAAACGGCTTCGCCGTGGCTGCTGAATCGCACGCGTCGACGCCGCTGCCAGCTTTTGCTCCGCAAAACTTTTTGAGCCACAGCTTGCCAAGGTCCGCCACTGGTCATATACAAACACGTTG
>NZ_JBYVKA010000028.1:0-1600 GCF_058148545.1 Ulvibacter sp. 2305UL32-6 | reverse complement strand
GGCACACATATAAAAAAACCGTTTTCAAATTGAAAAACACGATAATTATAATATTTCTACTTCTAATTTCATTCAGCGGATTCACTCAAAATCTGACTGAAAAAGAGTTCGTAATTCTGACTTTTGAAATGAGTAAAAACAAAGGTCAACATAAGAACCATGTTTATACTTATTATTGGATTGCGGAATTAGAAAAATATGAAAAAGTAGATGAATATAAAGAACCAAAAATTTATTCTCTTTTTCTAAACGAATTTTACGGAAGTGAACAATTGGAATCCTGCTGTTTAGGAAAAGTTTCATATCCATATACAATGACAACAGGAACGGAATTTAAATTTCCAAAAAATTATAGCGAATATTTGACTAATTTAAGAAAATTAGTCAAAGACAATAGAGAGAAAATACAAGTAATAAATAAAAAATGGAAAGATAATCATAAAGAGAAAGTGACTGTTTATGCGACAACTGTAAAAGGAAAACTTTGTGTTTGTGAATATGGCGGAAAAGTAATTCTTAAAGCTGGAGATTTAATTAGTTTTCCAAAAGGAGAATTTAAAATAATTGACAACTATTGGAATGATAATAAGAACATTTTATTGTATAAAGACTTTTCGACTTTTGAATATGGAAATACACTCTGAAAAAAATACGTGTGCCAACAACGTGTATAAAACATAGCTATTAAGTGCTAAATCAAAAGGTTTGTACTTATTTGCAAAGACCGCCAAATTTTTAAATTTGGCTTTTAAAATAAAAAAGTAAAAACAAAATATAAAAATTCGGCTCTGTGTTTATCCGAAAAGTAGTGCCTTTTTGCACGCTACGTTTCATACACAAGACAGTTGGCAACTATTTTAAATGAACCATAGAAAAAACATATTATCATCACCAAATTTATACTTCGGGATATTAACGATAATTTTAGTTGGATTGGAATTATTTGCTGCGAATTTGGCATATGCTAATTATGGATGGTCAAAGTCCGCAATTTTATACATTATTACCTATTTCAATATTGTTCCAATTATTTTATTCTATTTAAAAAAACGCTTTTTTGGACTCATCTTGCTGCTGGGTCTTGGAGCTTTTATAATTCCAAATCAGTTAATTCTAACCGAAAAATTGACTTTATTAAAAGAAGAGGCAGGTAACATTGTGAATTTCGTTTATTTAAAAAAACAAGAAAATGGCTCTTTTCCCGAAAATATTGAAGATTATCAATTTGTTTATCCTGAATTAAGAGAACATATCGATTATAGAAAGTATGAGCATAGTCCTAATGATTTTCAAGTTCTCTATTATGTGGGTACAAAAAATACATCACACTATTATACCCATAGCAGTGGACCAAATTGGGATTATTATGATGACTAAAAAAACAGTAGCCAACACCGTATAAAGCCAATGGCGGAGTTCGTTAAACGAATTAAAACTCCTACAATTTAAAAACGTATATTTATTTCCGAATAAATCAGTAAACGGCTTCGCCGTGGCTTCCGAGTCGCACGCGTCGACGCCGCTGCCAACATTTGCTCCGCAAATTTGGTTGAGCCACAGCTTGCCAAGGTCCGCCACTGGTCATATACAAACACGTTAG
>NZ_JBYVKA010000027.1:0-1672 GCF_058148545.1 Ulvibacter sp. 2305UL32-6 | reverse complement strand
CGTTGTGCTTCATTACCAGAAACCGCTAACCAATGATTAAATTCTTTAGAAAAATTCGCCAAAACTTACTTATGGAAAACAAAACAGCTAAATACTTTAAATATGCTATTGGAGAAATCATCTTAGTGATGATTGGTATTCTTTTAGCACTTCAGGTAAATGATTGGAATGCCAGAAGAATATTGAAATCCAAAGAGCAGGTCTATTTAAAACAAATTAGAATTAGCTTAAACAATGATTTAGAAAGCATAAAAGAAGTAAAAGAATTTAATGCTGAAAAAGCTTCTTACATAGACTCAACCTTTATAGTGTTAGAACAGTCTTCTAATCCTGAAAAATATTTGCCTCTAATTACAAATTACCTGTTTGTAATGGGTGAGTTTAATGTTTTTGAACCTAATAATATTGCTTTTGAAAATATGATAGCTTCAGAAAATATTGATCTCATTACTAACATGGAGTTAAGAAAAAGCCTTTCACTATATTACAAAAGAGATTTTGTGAATAGTACCCAAGAACGTATTAAAGAGCAAACGCGTCAATTTGTAGATTATATTACCCCTAAAATAACCAACAGACAATTTGCAAAACAATTTACGAAACACGATTCTCATTTGCCCGATATTTCAAAGATTAACATTCATAGTGACCAACAAATTTATGCTCACCTACTTATTATGATTTTAAACATGGATAATCATAATGAACTTTTAGATACTACTACTGAAGAAATAAAGCGTTTACTAGACTTAATTGATATTAATCTAATATCATAGGTATGATAAAATTCTTTAGAAAAATTAGACAAAAAATGCTAACTGAAAATAAGTTCAGCAAATATTTTCTTTATGCTATTGGAGAAATAATCTTGGTCGTTATTGGTATTTTAATTGCGCTTCAAGTAAATAATCAAAATCAAGTCAAAAATGAAAAAAACGCACTCAAAAATTATTTAGATAAAATTGCTAAAAATGTAGAAAGTGATTTAAAAGTTAGTGAGCTTATGATTAAAACACGAACTGAACAATCACAATTGTGCGCTAATGCAACAGAATTGATTTCAAATAAAAACTGGAATGACCAAAAAACCATAACCTCTGCTATATTTGTTATGATTATTGAGCAACCGTTGAATTATAATCGTAGTGGATTTGAATCTTTAAAGAATTCTGGGTATTTACAACATCTTGACAATCCAAAAGTTGAAGAACTGATTTACAATTATTACAATGCAGTAGATAAAGTTATATTTGAAGAAACAAGTCTACAAGTTTGGGCAAATGATTTGGATTTAGAATTACACAAAAGTGGCTTCTTTTCAGAATGGATTGAACTTGAAAAAAGGCCAAATCAAAAACTTAATGAAGTTGTTGGGAATTACACAAATGAACTTTGTGAGCATAAAGGAAATGATATTGTATTGTCTCTTTTATATAGAGGTTTCTTATTTACTGCAGACTTGACAAGTTTCTATAAAGAACAAGTAACTTTCGGAAATGAATTATTATTAGCAATAGAGAATTACGATAAAAAATAACGAAAGCACAACAATGTGTATAATTCATTGCTAGTTCTAGCCTACTTGGAAATTCCTTCGGAATTTCCTCTGGTTCGTTTTTGTTTACTAATTTAGTTACTGAAACACGCAACGAAATCATACACAAACACGTTA
>NZ_JBYVKA010000026.1:0-1798 GCF_058148545.1 Ulvibacter sp. 2305UL32-6 | reverse complement strand
TATACAAACACGTTGTAGCACATATTGACCAAAAATAATGATAAAAGATCCGAAAATAATTCAAGCCGTATCGAGCTTGTCTCAAAGAGCTGAAAGACAAAGAGATATAAAAAAGATAATAGATTCTTATGTGGAGGTTGGCATTATGCCCCAGTTAATGAATAATAATAATCAAATTCTTTACGGACGCAGAGGAACTGGAAAAACACATATACTAAAATACTATCAAAATTTATACATCAATGATAACAACAGAACAATATGTTTTATCGATTGTAGAATATTAGGCAGTTCACCACAATTTTCTGATACAAACTTATCTTTATCCCATAGATGTTCATCTCTATTTATTGATATATTGAATGAAATTAACGATACTTTACTGAACCAAATTGCATACTGCCCAAATAAAAATTCAGATTTAGCTCTTAATTCTTTGAACGATATGTCAAATTCTTCAATTGGCGAAATTCAGAAAAGTAAAAAAATTACTGATAAAAGTAAGCAGGGTAATAGTAAAACGTCAGCAAGTTCCTTAAATCTTGATACATCGAAAGTTGGAATATCATTATCCGATAGTAGATCTTCTGGTAGTGAAAGTGAAAAACTGACCGAATTTAATACTGAAGAATATGAAAAAATTCTTTTTCCTGATTTACATTATCATTTAAAAAAGGTTTTAGAATATGCGAATACTGAGTTAATAATAGTTATTGATGAATGGTCGGCTATACCAATAGATATTCAACCATTTTTAGCAGAGTTTCTAAAAAAATCTTTTATTCCAACTCCTAATGTAACACTCAAAATTGGGGCATTAGAATATCGCTCAAATTTTACAATTCCAAGAGAAAAACATAATTATATCGGCTTTGAATTGGGCAGTGACATAAGTACCAATTTAGATATTGATGAATATTATGTATATGATAGAAACCCTGTTGAAATAACTAAAGTCTTTTCCGAAATTCTTTTCAAGCATTTAAAGTCAGAGCTTGAAGAAAAATATTTAGAAAATAAATATAAAATTAAGACTGAAAGTCAATTTATACAGGGACTATTCTCGGGAAAACCAGCTTTTACTGAGTTGGTTAGAGCTTCAGAAGGAGTTATCAGAGATTTTATAAATATTTTTAATATATCATTTTTCGACACGCAGAGAAAAAACTCAAAAAATATAGATAAGAAAACTATCATAGAATCTGGAAGACAATGGTTCGAAAACGATAAATCAAAGAACTTAGATGACAATTTACATCAAAAAATAAGGCTCATAATTGACGAAGTTATCGGGAGAAAACGAGCCCGCTCCTTTTTAGTTTCAAGAGAATTGGAAAGACATCCAGTGATTCAACAATTATTTGACGCAAGAGTAATTCACTTAGTAAAAAAAGGATATTCAGATAAGGATAACCCTGGAATTAGATACAACATATACACATTAGATTACGGAACATATGTCGATTTAATAAATACGTCTAAACAACCAGAAATTGATTTCAAATTAGAATCGAATGAAAGTGTCGAAACTGTAGTTCCATTTGATGACAAAAGAAGTATAAGAAGAATTATTTTGTCTAAAGAAATACTTGAATAAAATACGTGCTACAACAACGTATATAGCTCATAGCTAGTCAGTTGCTTAATCTAAGTTAAGGCATATTTGCAAGTCCGCCAAATTTTTTAATTTGGCTTATTGATAAAAAAAGATAATAAGAAAATTAAAAAATTCGGCTCGTGCTTAACCGAATAGTAATCGTTAATTTACACGCTACGAGCCATATACAAGACCGTTGTG
>NZ_JBYVKA010000025.1:0-1861 GCF_058148545.1 Ulvibacter sp. 2305UL32-6 | reverse complement strand
TGTTTGTATATGACCAGTGGCGGACCTTGGCAAGCTGTGGCTCAAACAGTTTTGCGGAGCAAAAGCTGGAAGCCGCGTCGCGGCGTGCGATTCAGCAGCCACGGCGAAGCCGTTTACTGGTTTATTCGGTTTTGATAAATTTACGATAAAAAGTAGGATTTTCAATTCGTTAACCAACAAAGCCATTGGTTATATACGGTGTTACCTGCTGGCATTAGTTAAGTTCATCTAGTTTTTCATCAATCGCACTATGAATTTGATTAATCTGATAAGTATATTCTTCAGTCTCTTCTTCAATTGATTTTTTAATCAACTCGAATGCTTGCAATCTTAAATTTGAGTAGCTTAATAATATTTTATTTTGTTGACTTAATTCAGATGGCAGATTTTGACCATTTAATTCTTCTAACATTTTAATGTTTTCCTTCCATATTGGTATTGAAATTTCATTAAGTTCTTCTAAAAGCAACTCCTTAGGTTTAGAATTTAAATTTTGATAAAATTCTAAAGAGATTTCTTCATTATTTTGGAATTCAATTATTTGTTTATCATAATTTCCGTATTGGACATCACTTGTTTCAATATATATAAAGGCAAATAGTACTGCAATTAATATCAAAAATGATATAAATCCAACGCCTGCTGCTCTCCACCAACTATGAAATTGATTTTTATTATTATCATTTTTTTCAATCAAATTTCCGAAACAATGACGTGCAATTAAATAACTTATTACAGTGTATATGGCAGGAAATAAGACGTTTGGTATTTTATCAATTATATTTTCAGGGATAAGAAATATTGCTATAAATAGAACAATTGTGAATAAAATTCCAACGTAAATTGAATATTTGGATTCTTTAGTTTTGTTTAATTTTTTAAAATTTTGTCCAATCATATAAGCTCCAGCTAAAGGTCCACCCAAATAAGTTCCAAAACCAATATGTTTTGTTGAAAATAATTTTCTTGTTATATGAGGTTCTTCTTTTGGACTAAAATTTTCTTTCATGCTTGCAGGTAACGTGTTTGTATATGACCAGTGGCGAACCTTGGCAAGCTGTGGCTCAAACAGTTTTGCGGAGCAAAAGCTGGCAGCTGCGAAGCAGCGTGAGATTCAGCAGCCACGGCAAAGCCGTTTCCTGGTTTATTCGGTTTTGATAAATTTACAACAAAAAGTAGGAATTCAAATTCAATAAACAACTTAGCCATTGGTTATATACGGTGTTGTACACAGTACGTTATTGCCATTTTTCTATTAATTCAGCCACTCCGTTTTTAATTCCGTCATAAAATTTTCCATTTTTAAATTCAGGAATGATTGTCTGGTCAATAACATTTTTACAAATTTGGTCAGTCAAAATAAGTTCCGTTCCAAATCCAGTTGCAATTCCGATTTTCTGACAAGGTTTACAAAGCAGAATTATCAGTCCATTATCTTTTTCCGCTGTTCCAACTCCCCAATATTTTCCCAAATCCGTCGCCATTTTTTGAATGTCAGAATATGGATTTATACTATCAATTGTTACAACAACTATTTGTCTTGTGGTTTCAATATTGTAGTCATAAATAATGTTCGACAGTTCTTTCCTTTGTGAAGAACTGAAAATGCTATCGTAATCGTTTATTATTTGACCTTTAAGTTTTGTTTCTCGGAATTTTTCAACTGTTGAGAAATCAAATTCAGTAGTAGGCTTTTCAATTTCTTTTTCCTGAGCAGTTTCTTTGCAGGAAAGTAAATTAAATGTCAGAAATAGGATTAATATTTTAGTTCCGATTTTCATTTTTTGGGTATTGTGTACAACGTGTTTGTATAATGCCAGTGGCGGTTCTTGGCTCGCTGTGGCTCAACCAAATTTGCGGT
>NZ_JBYVKA010000024.1:0-1878 GCF_058148545.1 Ulvibacter sp. 2305UL32-6 | reverse complement strand
AGTAATCGATGGACTCTCGTTGACTTGGATATTCAAAGGAACTATTGCACTACACCCATAAGTATTTTCAATGAGCCTAGCATATACTGTGTCAAAACCTACCGATAAGTTTGTAAACATAGTAGGATCTGGGATTGGAAATGCAGCGGCTTGTGCAGCAGCCAATGTAGTATAATATTCTACAGAGCTATTCGGTAACCCATCAATAATCTGCGCATCAGCATTTGTTAAGTCAAAAACTCCAAAACCATCATATGGTATATCGTCACATATTTTTAAAGTGTCAGGGTTTCCTGGAACTGGTGGATCCTGAAACGTAACTTCTATTGTACCTGTAACAAAACAAACTCCATTTACACCTTCTATAGTATAAGTTCCAGATACTACTGGATCGTAAAAAGGCTCGGTAGCACCAAAAATAATATTTCCGTTTAAGTACCATTGCTGACTAAATTGAATACCTAAAAACTGACCAATAGTAACTTCGTCATCAACACATGGGAACAAATCCGGACCAAGATCCAATACTGCCAAATTTAAATCTACTACAAGAAGATCCTCATTATTCATTTCGTTTGTTTCGCTCTGAATTCCAACACCCGTTCCGTCGTCATCAACCGAAGCAACTAAATTAAAAACTGTAGGAGTTCCTGGAGGAAGAACTAAGGTAAGACCGCCACTTTCGGATCCATCAATAGGAATGTCGGCAACTGTTTGTGTTTGTCCAACTAAAACACCATCCGCATAAAAAGCAATTGGAATATTTGCTGGTAAAAACGCAGTGGAATTAGAATTGTATACTGTATATAAAACGTCAATTTCCCCATTTGCGCAAAGCACTCCAAGATCATCAATTTCGATTGTAGCATCTGGTAATTCAGAATTAATAATCGTGATTACGTTATTTACCATAACAAAATCCTGACTGGAAGTAATATCTATTGTTGCACTTGTATCTCCTGGCATGATAGTATTCTCAATATCGTAGAAATCGAGATCCATGTTATACATGTCTGTTGCCCCAGTAAAACTATTTGTTCCATTAAATGCATTATCCCCTGGATTCAAAGGCGGATTATCTATTAGAATTCCGTTAATTCGTAGAGATTCATTGTTAGCAATTCCTTGATCTCCTTCCCATGCTAAAAATCCAATTTTTGCCAAGTCTTCACTGGCTACATCAATATTGTCTATAACAATGGTAAGACTGGGATTATTGGCGGAAACACTCTCTAGGCCATCATATAAGTTAATTTGATTTAACGGAAGTAAGGAATCTTCGTAGATAACAATTATAGACCAACCTCCAAAATTAAGACCACTTCCACAATATGCGGGGATCACGCCTGTTAAATCGAGTTCTGATACCGTATAAGTACCATTTCCTCCTGGGCCAACTATCATACTCACATCTGCATAAGCAGCAAAAAAGTCTAAACCATTATTGTTTAATGCGAAAGTTCGATCTGCTGATACAGCAATCCCATTTAATTCAACATCGAAATCACCAGAACCTGATCCAGACCAATACATTACGGCTGCAACAAACGTTTGACCTCCCACAAGAGACAAATCTGCACTACTTGAAGTTAAAATAGTACAGCCTCCACCCCCACCATTTTCTTGTGTATTTAAGGTGTTTCCAAGCGCTTTATAGTCATACTGACCATTAAATTGCTGAAATAATTGTACTGGTTGTGCCCAAAGGCAGACGGGAAGTAATATAAAAAAACCTAATAGTAATAATTTTTTCATAGTATTTTATGTTTCTTAGGTGTGTACTATTTTGACTTTCATTATAAAAATAGAATTAAATTCGCTTGATTCATAACGAAAATCTACTATTTGAATTAAAATACTAGACAAACTATTTTCTAC
>NZ_JBYVKA010000023.1:0-1905 GCF_058148545.1 Ulvibacter sp. 2305UL32-6 | reverse complement strand
TTAAAGATAGGATTTTTTGTAATGACAGGCTAGGGGAGTTCACAAAACTCGCCATTGGCTTTATACGGTGTTACCAAACGTACTTTATTTATAGTGTTCCTCCATCTGGCCAATTTTTCCAATGATTATTCGGTTTATTTGTTGGTTTGTAAAATTCTGTTTTTCCAGTTTCCAAGACTTTTGCTATTTGTTTAAAAGTCTCGTTTTTGCTCGGAAGTTCAGAATCTGCACAGTCAGGATGATACCATTCCGTTAATTCCATAATTTTCGGTAAATCAGATGGGATTCGTTCTCTTATTTCTTTTTCAGTTGCCTCAAATTCATTATTGTATTCAGGCTCTAAACCTCTCATAAATTCCCAAACAAAAATTTTATCTTGCTCCTCGAGTTCAATTCCTTTATTCAGATAAAATTCTCTATAGTGATTAATGCTAATTTCCTTTTTGCGCAAAATCATAGTTTTTGCTTGTGGGTTTAAACTTTCCAAATATTCCTCGTCAAAAGTCGAGTTGTCAGAGCTGTTGTCCGTTATATATAAGAAATTCCCATTGTCAGTTCCAGGTTCAGTGTCAATACAATTCCCGAAAATATGTAGACAGTTAGAAATTCCATCGTGTCCTCCACCACGATAATTGAATCCAATTACTTCGATTATTAAAGTCCAACGTTTTTCATCTCGGTAAGCACTCAATTTTGAGTGAATTGGATAAACGTATCCATTGTCCAAGATAGGAAACGTGAAATCTTCAGCACATTTGTCAAGTTGCTTTAGTATTTCCTTTGCTGAATATTCCTGTTTTTTCTTAAATCCGAAGATGTTCATTCGTATGTTTGGTAACGTGTTTGTATAATGCCAGTGGCGGTTCTTGGCTCGCTGTGGCTCAACCAAATTTGTGGACACAAATGTTGGCAGCGGCGCCGACGCGTGCGACTCGGAAGCCACGGCGAAGCCGTTTGCGAGTTTATTCGGTTTTAAAGATAGTTTATTTGTAGGAAATCAAATTCGATAAGCAGCAAACCCGCCATTGGCTTTATACGGTGTTGTAAAACGTATTTACTCACGATATTCAATTTCTCTTTCCCAAATCAGATTTAATATTCCTTTGGAAATTCTTTTTTTCGTTATCCAATTACCGTGTTCATCATAAACATATTCAAATGCTGTTTGGTGAGTTTGTTCCCCACTTTCGTCAAACCAATTCTGAACCAAAAGGTTATTCATTTCATCATATTCAGACACAAATTTCATTTTAGAACCGTCTGCTCGATTTAAAAACTGGATTGTTTCGTTTCCTGTTTTATCGTATTGGTAAATTCGTTTATCTTTAAGACTTCCGTCAGGATTGTACCGAATTTGTTCAATTTTATTTCCATCAGCGTCAAATTTGTATTCGTATTTTCGAGTTTTATCTCTTTTTAAATCCTCAGTAATCATCTCCGTTTGACTGTTTTTGTCATCAAATCGATTTATCTGTTGATTTGTTAATGTACTGTCGCTATCATAAGTCAAGACTTCTATCAGATTTTTGTTTTCGTCATATTCATAAGTCCAATAGCTTTTAATTTTGTTATCTGAACTTTTGCTTATTCCCTTAATAGCCTCTCCGACCTCATCCCTCAAATAAAATGTCTTTTGATAAAGAGTGCCGTCACGATTATAGCGACAATTTTCAATTATTTTTTCGTTTTTATCGAATATTGAATAAGTGTCAAAATTTGAAGGAAAAATACTGTCACGACTTTTAAACCCGTCATTTTCATCATATTTATATGAGTATTCTTTCGTCATTTTTATAATCTGTTTGTTATTGTCATTATTAGTCTGTGCAGCTAATTCTAGTCCGCAAAAACAAATTAAAGATCCGATTATCAATTTCTGTATATTTTGTATTTTCATATGTTTTA
>NZ_JBYVKA010000022.1:0-1922 GCF_058148545.1 Ulvibacter sp. 2305UL32-6 | reverse complement strand
GTAGCCAATTAAAACCAAACGAAATGCCAGTAGACCTTTCAGATATATTAGTAATAGGAGTTTCTTCAAGAGCATTATTTGACTTGGAGAAAGAAAATGAAATTTTTGATTCGGAAGAAATTGAAGGTTTTCGAAAATTTCAACAAGAAAATGAAAACGAATCTTTAGGACACGGAACTGCATTTTATTTAGTAAAAAGCCTTCTTGAACTCAACAATCAAGCTAACAAAAGAATTGTCGAAGTTGTAGTAATGTCAAGAAATAGCCCTGAAACTGGAGTTAGGATGCTTAATTCAATAAAAAGTCAAAATTTAGACATAACAAGAGTTGCATTATCTGGAGGAGAACCATTAGCACCTTACATTGATGCTTTTGATGTAGATTTATTTTTATCAAAAGACAGTAGAGATGTTCAGACAGTTATAGATTCTAAAACCTGTGCTGCAGCAACTTTATACGCACCACCAACTGAATTTGACCCAAAAGATAATCGAGTAAAAATAGCATTTGATGCTGACGCAGTTTTATTCTCTGACGAATCTGAATTACGATACAAAACAGAAGGAATGGATGCATTCCATAAGTATGAATCAGAACACGAAGATGAACAATTAAAAGAAGGTCCTTTTGCAAATTTATTGATTAAATTATCGAAAATTCAAGAACATTTACCAACAAGAATTGAATTATCACCTTTAAGACTTTCAATTGTTACTGCAAGAAATGCACCATCACATATGAGAGTGATTAAAACATTAAGAAAATGGGGAGTTTATGTTGATGAAGCCTATTTTCTGGGAGGACTTTCAAAAGACAAAGTTTTAAAAGCATTTGGAGCTCATATATTTTTCGATGACCAAGACACACATTTAGAATCCAGTAGTAAGGTCGTTCCTTCTGGAAAAGTTCCTTACGATTCGAAATCTGAATTGACAAAAATTGAACAAAAAAGAAAGAAAAAATAACTGGCTACAACACCGTATATAATTTATTGCTAGTTCTAGCCTACTTACGAAAATCCTCGCGGATTTTCTATTCGGTTTTTATTTGCTAAATTAGGTGCAAAACCACGCAACAAACCATATACAAACACGTTGGCTACAATTTTGAAGAAAATTATTTACATATTAATTGCTTTTCTATGTTCAGTTTGTTGCAAATCTGAAGATAAAATTGAAGGTACCTGGATAGGTCCTTATTCTGCTTTTACAAATACCTCAAAATTTACGATGTCAAATCCACATATCTTCAATTTCGAAAATGGAGATTTTAAGTTTTACGGATTTCGAATATCTCAAGGGACTGGCAAATACATGGTAAACTCACAAAGAATTTTATTAGATGATTCGATTGAATATGTTTTAACTAAAAAAATAGAATCTGATAGTATTACATTTAAACAAACTGATGAAGGTAATTATGATAGAGTATTTAGAAAAGTGCCTGATTCTCTAAAACGAAAAAGCAGCGATCGAATAAGTTTAACTGGACGAACTTATAAGTTATTATTAAACAATAAAATTGATACCTTGAATTTTATCAATGATTCTACATTAAGCTTTTCAAGCAGAAATAATCAAAACTTTTATGAACGTATTTATTTTGATGAATACGATGTTATTTTTATTTCAGATATAAATTCTATCCCAATTTTTATAAGAGAAGAAACCAATAACATAATAAAAGTTTCATTATTTAAGAAAGAACCTTTGGATATAGTATTAAGACAACTATAAAAACTGTAGCCAACAACGTATAAAGCCAATGGCTTTGTTGTTAAAACGATTATAGTTCCCACAATTAAAACGTATATTTAATTTCGAATAAACTAGCAAACGGCTTCGCTGTGGCTTCCGAGTCGCATGCGTCGACGCCGCTGCCAACATTTGCTCCGCAAATTTGGTTGAGCCACAGCGAGCCAA
>NZ_JBYVKA010000021.1:0-2229 GCF_058148545.1 Ulvibacter sp. 2305UL32-6 | reverse complement strand
TATACAAACACGTTGTAACACATTTTGAAAAAAACGTCAATTGAAATTAACCGAGTATCATAAAAGAAAAATAAATTGGACAAGCAAAATGGCTTTCGGAAGTCTTGGAATTTTAATTTTGACATTATTAGTTAATTTTTTGCGAGAACCACTTCTTGGAGTAAAAGAAGGTTATGCACCTCATAATTTCGGATTTAATGTTATGTTTTTCATTCCTTCTATGTTAATAGCATTAGGACTTGGATTAGCCGTGATTGGACGAACAATAAAACATTGGAAAGTTTGGACCAACTTAAGCAAGAAATGGACATTAATCGGATTGTCAATTCCGGCAATCGGAATTTGGACATTTCTGATTCTGAGAATAATTCTAACCGATTAGAAAAAAAACGTGTCACAACACCGTATAAAGCCAATGGCGGAAGACGGTTAAACGAATTGAAAATCCTACAATTTAAAAACGTATATTTATTTCGGATAAAACTCGTAAACGGCTTCGCCGTGGCTTCCGAGTCGCACGCGTCGACGCCGCTGCCAACATTTGCTCCGCAAATTTGGTTGAGCCACAGCGAGCTAAGAATCGCCACTGGCATTATACAAACACGTTGTAAACAATTTAAACCCAAAATATTGAAATGAAAATATCAAATTTAATTCTCGGATTTTTAATCACTCTTTTAGTTTTCTCTTGCTCATCTGAAGATGATAATCAAAAGGAGGAGCCTAATTCCACAGATAAATTATATAAAAAAACGCTCGTCTATGACGATGGAAACCTCATATATGACAAAGAATTTTTCTATAACGAAAATAACCAAATAGAGTTAATAGTTCTGGAAGAGTACATAACTAAAATAAGAACCTATACAGTAACATATAATGGAAATAACGTTAGTACAATTACTGAAAATATAGATTACATTGACCCTATTAGTAATAGAATGCATGTATACAATGTAACTCTTGAGAGCAACAAAGCAACTTTAACCACAAACACGGACAATCGACTAATCGAAATATTTTTTACAGATGGCTATGTTGATTCAGCAAAATTAACTTTTGACTCCTCAAACTCGATGAATTTTTCAGAAGAAGTATTTACACGAGATTCTAATCAAAATTTAATATCACACACTTCGGGTTCAAGCACCTATATCTACTCAAACTTTGACTTTAATAAAAAAATTGACCCAAATCGAAGTGTCATGACATACATCTACGGTGACTACTATGATATACTCGGCTTAAAAACATCTAAAAATAATGCTTTACACCGTATTTCTTCGCATGGTAATAATAGTGGCAGTACTTGGAATGTTTATTTGCAATATGATGACGATGGATTTGTAACTAAAAGTAGCTCTGAACCTGATTTCTTACGTTACTACGAAGAAAATCAATATATAGAAATGTAAACTGTTCGCAACAACGTTTGTAAACAATTAAAAAAATACTAATGAAAAAACTGAACTATTGACTTTTAATCTTTATTGGATTATTAATTTTTTCTTGCTCATCCGATGATAACACTTCTATGGATGATACTCAAGTTGAATCTGAATTTGTAATAAATGATGAAAAGTATTCTATCCCAAATGGTTTAATAATGTCTTCATATTCTAAAACCTTAAACAGCAGTCATGTAATCTATTTAATAAATGGGGCACTGGTAAATAATGAATAGACTGGAGAATGTGATTTTTCAAATGACTTGACACATGGAGTAATTATGAGTATTGTATCGACTTCATTAACGGAATTGGAAGCTGGCACATACAATTATGATATGATAGCGGGATATGAACCTTCTATAAATTATACAAATATTACAAGAAATATAGTTGTTGAAAATAATTGCATTACAGGTTCTGACGACATAAAGGAAGAACAAATAAGTAATGGAAATGTAGTATTAGAAATCTCTGAGAATATTTATACAATAACATTCACTTTTCAAACGATTGAATTTGGAACTGTTACTGGAAGTTATATTGGAGAACTTGAATTAGTACAAGATGTCTCTGATTAAACTGTTTACAACAACGTATAAAGCCAATGGCTTTGTTGGTTAAACGAATTAACTTTCCCACAAAAAGACTATCTTAGATCAACCGAATAATCTCGTAAACGGCTTCGCCGTGGCTTCCGAGTCGCACGCGTCGGCGCCGCTGCCAACATTTGCTCCGCAAATTTGGTTGAGCCACAGCGAGCCAAGAACCGCCACTGGCA
>NZ_JBYVKA010000020.1:0-2277 GCF_058148545.1 Ulvibacter sp. 2305UL32-6 | reverse complement strand
GGCAACAAGCTGAAAAAAACTCCAGAATGGAAAAAAAAATAATGTTCTTGTCTTGGACTCTACTTATTCTTGGGTGTCTATCTTTAATCTTATTCCTAGGAAAATCATCATTAGATGGCTTAAGTATTTCTCCCGATCTAGCAACTAATTACGCAACTACCGGTCAATTTGGCGACTTTATTGGTGGTGTTGTTGGAACCTTCTTTGCACTTGCAGGTACTCTACTCATCTTTTTAACCTTTAGAGAGCAAGCAAAAAATAATAAACGAAACGCATTTGAAGCTTCTTTTTTCGAGATGATCAGACTTTACAGATCAAATGTCAATGATATTTCATACTCAAAATATAAAAATAAACAGAAGGAAAACTATAAGAATAGACAAGTATTTAGAGTAATATTTAAGGAGTTCACTGACTGCTATCGTGAAATCACTAAGTTTTCTAATTCTGTTGATGTTTCAGATTATATAATGCCAGAGTATCAAAAACAACTTGAAGAAATTACAAATAGAATCAATCCTAATATAAATCTTATAGAGTTCGCTAACATCGATATTGCTTATACTATAGTATTTTATGGATTAAGTGAAGAGGGGGAATCTATTTTAAGAAGAATATTTTTCAAAAAATATAATCCGCTATATTATTATAAAGTAGTTTACTATTTGAAGCTTAAACCGAAAAAACCTAATTCTTATCGTTGGAATGGATGGAAAATTATTAGAGATATGGAACTTTCAAAATTACATCCTCTTATTGATGAACTTTACAAAAATCGACAAACGCCAGAGAAATTGGAAAATCTTAGTTCAGGTTTAGCACAAGAGTTAAGTCCTGTTAAACCCTATGAAAAATACTATGGTGGGCATCAGTTTCGCCTTGGACATTACTTCCGACATCTTTTTCAAAGTTTTAAATATTTAAATGATTATTTACATTTTTCCGATTTGGAGAAATATCAATACGGAAAACTTTATCGCGCACAGATTTCAACTTATGAGCAAGCTCTTTTAATGATTAATAGTCTATCTAATATGGGAATGAAGTGGGAATACACCTCAGAATTAATTGAAGACAAGTCGAAAACGAACAATTTAATAACTAAATACAATCTTATTAAAAATTTACCTGGTCAACAGCTTTATGGTATTAAATATAAAACTTACTATAAAAATGTAGATTATGAGACAGACGAACAAATAATATAACGCCAGTTGCCAACAACGTATAAAGCCAATGGCTTTGTTGGTTAAACGAATTAACTTTCCCACAAAAAGACTATCTTAGATCAACCGAATAAACTCGTAAACGGCTTCGCCGTGGCTTCCGAGTCGCACGCGTCGACGCCGCTGCCAACATTTGCTACCGCAAATTTGGTTGAGCCACAGCGAGCCAAAAAACGCCACTGGCATTATACAAACACGTTGTGTGTAATTTGATGATTTTGTTATTATACCAATTTTTGGTATATTTGAATTGTATTAATTACAACGGAAATGAGTAAAAACACATCAATATCATTAGGAAATTATTTCGACCAATTTGTTCAAAGCAGAATAAGTGAAGGACGGTTTAAAAATGTCAGTGAAGTTATTAGAGCAGGACTTCGCCTTTTAGAAGAAGAAGAGACTAAAATTATAGCTTTGAGAAGTGCAATCCAAGAAGGAATTGACAGCGGAATTGTCCATGACTTTAATCCAAAAGAACATTTAGAATCTCTAAAAGCTAAAAGACAAATTAATGGCTGAATTTAAGCTCACCAAAAAAGCGATTGAAGATTTAGATAAAATTTGGAATTATACTTTCGACAAATGGTCAGAAACGCAAGCTGATAAATATTACGCCATGTTAATTTCAAATTGTGCAGAAATAGCAAATAATTCAGATTTGGGCAAAAGCTACGAAGGAATCACCCCAAACTTAAGAGGTGTTAAAGCTAACCGACATATAATTTTCTTTAGAAAAATGGAAGATAGCCATTTGGAAATAATAAGAATTCTTCACGGGAGAATGGATTTGAAGAAAAGAATAAAGGAGTAACAAACTACACACAACACCGTATAAAGCCAATGGCTAAGTTGGTTATTGAATTGAAAATCCTACAATTTAAAAACGTATATTTATTTCCGAATAAACTCGCAAACGGCTTCGCCGTGGCTTCCGAGTCGCACGCGTCGACGCCGCTGCCAACATTTGCTCCGCAAATTTGGTTGAGCCACAGCGAGCCAAGAACCGCCACTGGCATTATACAAACACGTTAGGCACTATTAATGAAAA
>NZ_JBYVKA010000019.1:0-2311 GCF_058148545.1 Ulvibacter sp. 2305UL32-6 | reverse complement strand
GAAGTTGGTTATTGAATTGAAAATCCTACAATTTAAAAACGTATATTTATTTCCGAATAAACCCGTAAACGGCTTCGCCGTGGCTTCCGAGTCGCACGCGTCGACGCCGCTGCCAACATTTGCTACCGCAAATTTGGTTGAGCCACAGCGAGCCAAGAACCGCCACTGGCATTATACAAACACGTTGTGCGTAATTAGAACTACGAAAGTATGAACAAATTTTTTAAAACAATTTCACTTGTGATGTTAATGTTTGTTTACTGTAGTAACACTTTTGCTCAAAATCTTGTACAACAGTATGAACCTAAAAAAAACGATAGCATAAGAATTGGAAAAGGAGAAAAAGATTTCTTAAAATACATCCAAAAAGGCTATACTCTTTCAATTCCAAAAAAGACAAAAACAACTGGAACACTTATCTTTTTAGAAGGTTCCGAATTTGATAAAAAGAATAAAAGTGCAAAACTGATTTATAAACAAGCCAACAAAAATGGATTTGCCGTTTTGTCTGTTTCCACAGAAATCCCTTTAGATTTTTATTTCACCAATAATTCGAGCCAAACAGCTCACAAAATAATCGAAAAGGTTTTTAAAAAACATAATTTACCCAACAATAATATTTTTCTACTTGGAGCTGGTTTATCAGGACATAGAGCAATGAAATATGTGGAGTATAGTGAAAAGACTAATCCTGATTTCAAACTTAATCTAATCGGAATGGTTATTTGTGACTCTGCTCTTGATTGGGTAAGACAATACAACGAAGGAGCAAGAGATGTAAGAATTCATTATAATGAAGGTTCGGTTTGGGAAGGAACATTTTCTACCTATCTTCTAAACGAACATCTGAAAGGAACACCAAAAACAAATTTAGAAAGCTACCTTGAATTTTCTTCTTATAGTTATTTCGATGAGGAGAGTCGGCATATAAAATATTACAAAGATTTAGCTGTTAGAACCTATATGCAAGTTGCAATTGAATACTGGCTTAAAGAAAAAAGAAAAACACCGTTTGACAATAACGGACCAGATATGGTTGGATTGATTGCAGAATTAAAACTCGCTGGCAACAATAAATCCGAGTTAAAAGTAATTTATCCAAAAGATAGTAAATCTGAAAAGAAAAACGTGGACGGAACTTGGATTTCAGTAGACAAGAAAGAACTAATGAAATGGATTTTAAAACAAATTGAATAGAAAATAACTACGCACAACACCGTATAAAGCCAATGGCGAGTTTGTTGCTTATCGAATTTGATTTCCTACAAATAAACTATCTTTAAAACCGAATACATCACCAAACGGCTTCGCCTTGGCTTCCGAGTCGCACGTCGCTCCCGCTCCTTCCAGCTTTTGCTCCGCAAAACTGATTGAGCCAAAACGAGCCAAGAACCGCCACTGGCATTATACAAACACGTTATGTGTAAGCGAAAAATACCCGATAGTGGGAATTTTATGTGCTATTAAGGCAACTTATCTTTACACAATAAAATAATTGAGATATGAAAAAAATCATCTTCACATTGCTATTCCTGTCTTGCTCTTTGAGCTCATTTTGTCAGGATGGAATCGATCAATCGAAAAATTTAGGTTTAATCGCTTATTTAAACACAATCAATGAACTATCTGAGAATAAAGTCTTGTGGTCTGAAGCCAAATTTAAAGAACGCAATAAAATTTTAGAAAACGCTAATGAACAAGATTTAAGAATTAGGAAAACTATACAAGAAAAATATGCTTACTTAAAATGGAAAACAGATATATTAATTAACCAACTTAGCGCTGACCTAGTAGAAAAAAATAAAATTGGCTTATATAGAAAACTAAACAATTCTCGGATTGACACAACATACATGAATAAAAAAGGTCTAGCTAAATTTAAATATCTCTTCGCAGAAATTGATGAACTATATTTAGATTTAATCTATTCAAAATATAAAACTGGTGGAATTCAGTCCATTGCAGGTCTTCAAGAAATTTTTACCTTAGCTGGAGTAAATCCATATACAATTTATAAAGACGTTAAGGCAAGTAAAGAAAAGAAAATTGCTACAATTGTGGGTTATTTAAAAGAGATGAGATTAAAACCTGTTTCAGAATTAACAGGTTTGTCTAAGCCGAAAAAAGATAAAGAAATTGACATTAAAAAAGAATAGACGCCTACACATAACAACGTATAAAGCCAATGGCTAAGTTGGTTAAACGAATTAACTTTTCCACAAAAAGACTATCTTAGATCAACCGAATAATCTCGTAAAAGGCTTCGCTGTGGCTTCCGAGTCGCACGCGTCGACGCCGCTGCCAACATTTG
>NZ_JBYVKA010000018.1:0-2484 GCF_058148545.1 Ulvibacter sp. 2305UL32-6 | reverse complement strand
AATCGCCACTGGCATTATACAAACACGTTGGCAACAATTACGAAAATGAAAATAGCCTATTATAATTTACTTGTATTTTTATTACTTGCTTCCGCCAATCTAGTTGCGCAAAAAAAATTAATTTCGAATGATTCAATTAATTTCAAAATGGATGGCTTTAATTCAAGTTATGAATTAACTCTTTGTTCGGATAATACTTTCAGATTTAATTACACTATGGTCGGATGTATTGTTACAGTCGATGAATGTGGAAATCAAAATGGACCTTTCGTCGATAATGGAACAATTCATGGTAATTTCACTATGGAGGATTTTAAACTAACATTTAATCCAGAAGATGGTGATGAATATTTATTAAATGAACCATTTTTCATACTCCCTCTAAAAGATCAAGCATATTTGATTTCGTCAAAAAAACGTGAAATAAATAGAATTAGAGAATGGCGTGAAGACTTTGACGAACCCTTTCCACAATATTTAATTAGAATGAATGAAACCGGAATCTTTCATTTCTTTCATTCAGTTGATAAAATTATTCTATCCCCCGAAAATAAAAAAAAGGTATTCGAGATCTTTAAGTAACTGTAGCCAACAACGTATAAAGCCAATGGCTAAGTTGGTTAACTGAATTAGATTTCCCACAAAAAGACTATCTTAGATAAACCGAATAAACTCGTAAACGGCTTCGCCGTGGCTTCCGAGTCGCACGCGTCGACGCCGCTGCCAACATTTGCTACCGCAAATTTGGTTGAGCCACAGCGAGCCAAGAACCGCCACTGGCATTATACAAACACGTTGGGTACAAGCTGAAAATTTCTATATTGTTACCAATATGGTAACTTTTTTATTATATTTGCGACAAACAATTAGTGATTTGAGAGTAATTGCAAAACGAACTTTACGTGATTTCTGGCAAAAACATGGTGATTGTGAACAACAACTCACCGCGTGGTACAGAGAAACTGAAAAAGCACAATGGAAAAATATCAACGAATTAAAGTCTGAATATCCAAGTGCCAGCATTCTAGACGAGAATAGAATTGTATTCAATATAAAAGGAAACAATTACAGATTGATTGTGAAATTCAATTTCGATTTTCAAATTGGTTGGATAAGATTCATTGGAACTCACGCAGAATATGATAAAATTGACGCAAATAGTATTTAAAATGAACATAGCACCGATTAGAAACGAAAAAGACTACCAGAACGCACTCAACAGACTTGAGCAGATTTTTGATGCAAAAAAGGGAACTAAACAAGGAGACGAGTTAGAAATCCTTTCTATATTAATAGATCGATACGAAAATGAATATTTTCCAATTGGAATGCCAGACCCAATTGAGGCTATAAAATTTAGAATGGAGCAAATGGGAATGAAACAAAAAGATCTGGCGGATGTTGTAGGATTTAAAAGTAGAGTTAGTGAAATTTTGAGCGGAAAACGCAAATTAACATTAAACATGATTCGAAAATTGAATACTGCACTTCATATTCCAACAGAGGTTTTAGTTCAAGATTATTAAATAAAAGCCAGTACCCAACACCGTATAAAGCCAATGGCGAGTTTTGTGAACTCCCCTAGCCTGTCATTACAAAAAATCCTATCTTTAATTCCGAATAAACTCGTAAACGGCTTCGCTGTGGCTTCCGAGTCGCACGCGTCGACGCCGCTGCCAACATTTGCTCCGCAAATTTGGTTGAGCCACAGCGAGCCAAGAAACGCCACTGGCATTATACAAACACGTTGTACGCTATTTAAAAATGAAAATATCTAAAATAATTTTTCTCATTTTTCTCTTCAATTCTTTAACGTCTTTTGCATGTAAATGTAAAAGATTCGTAAGTGTTTCCGAAGAGTATGAACGTTCCGATAAAGTGCTTTTTGGAAATATAATTTCAAAGGAAAAATTTGAAATTTATGCAGATCCGAATAAATTAAAAAATTATGAAAGTTCTGATGCATTAGATGGCTTCAAAATATTTAGAGGCACAAAATATAACCTCAGAGTTTATAAAACTTATAAAGGAAAAACTGAAAGTAAAATTATCACCATTTATACATGGTCAAATTTTTCGGAGTGCGGATTCCCATTTGAAATTGGAACTCATTATATCGTTTATGGACATAAAAATAATATTCACGGAACCGATCATGACCTTTATAACTTTCCCGAAGAAAATGAAGTCTATTGGACAAATAGATGCTTGAGAAATAGAAAATATGATAAAAGTGAAATTGCCGAATTAGAAAAATTAAAGCAATAAACAGCGTACAACACCGTATATAACCAATGGCTAAGACGGTTATTGAATTGAAATTCCTACTTTTTATTGTAAATTTATCAAAACCGAATAAACCAGTAAACGGCTTCGCCGTGGCTGCTGAATCGCACGCCGCGACACGGCTTCCAGCTTTTGCTTCGCAAAACTGTTTGAGCCACAGCTTGCCAAGGTCCGCCACTGGTCATATACAAACACGTT
>NZ_JBYVKA010000017.1:0-2927 GCF_058148545.1 Ulvibacter sp. 2305UL32-6 | reverse complement strand
GTTCGTGCCTTTGGTGATCTTGATGGAACTGGCGGAAATGAAGAAGCTTGGACTATTTTTGATGAGGATGCAGCAACAACAGGTATGATTGGTGCCTCTGGAGATTTTGCAGATCAGTGTAACACGATCTTTGTAGAGACATTCACAATCCCTATGGCTACTATAGAACTATGGGCTGCTGATGGAATCATTGATTTCACAGGAACAGATGTTGCTGGAAATATCAACATTTCTAATCTTTGTGCAACTCCAAGTTTCCTTGAGTTACAATTAACGTATGACTATGACCAACCAACAGGGCCTCCGGTACCTTACACAGTTGTATCAGGTCAAGCTAGTGGAACTGTATTCCCAGTGGGAACAACAACAAACATTTTAGAGTATACTGATGCTGGTGGAAACACAGTACAGTGTTCATTTGATGTAACAGTAAATGATGTGGAAGCACCGGTTGTAACATGTATTGGACAACCAGGAACTGCTACAGGAACTGCAAGTGTTGCTCCTGGAACTGCTATTACAGACGCAAACCCAACAACGGTTAGTGTTTTAAGTGTAACAGACGATGTAACTATTACCGATCTTAATGTAGATCTTGACATCGCTCACACATGGGTAGGTGATATGGATATTACGTTACAATCTCCAGCTGGAACAGTTGTAACTATCATGGATCGTCCTGGTGTACCTACTACTGCAGCGGGTTGTTCAGGTGATGATATCTTAGCTACTTTAGATGACGAGGCTGCATTGCCTGTTGAAGATGAGTGTGGTGCTGGTGTACCAACGATCGCTGGTTCCTTTATTCCAAACAACGCACTTTCTGCCTTTGATGGAGAGAGCACTCTTGGAGACTGGACTCTTAGTGTTACTGATAACGCTGGTGGTGACAATGGTACTTTAAATAGCTGGGGACTTACTTGGAGCTATGACAATCCTGGAATGGGTCTTGACGTTATCTTAGATGCTAACGGTATGGCTACTATTCCTGCAAGTGCTCTAGTGATGAGTGCTACAGATAACTGTGGTGCTGTTACTATTTCTGGTTCAGGAGGTGCTCCGGCACCAATGACATTACCTACAACTTTTGTAGGAGGTAATGGTAACTTTGGAAATATGTTTGATGTTAACGGTCTTAATGATATTGTGATCCAATCATTCGATATTAACGCTGATACTGGAGCTACATTTGATGTAGAGGTATATGCTAAGACAGGAACTCACGTAGGTTTTGAAGGTGACATGGCAGCATGGACTCTTCTTGGAACTGCGCCAGGCGTTGTGTCTAACGGAGATGGTGTTGCAACACCGCTTAACTTGATGCTTAACTATGTTATAGCAGCAGGTGAAACACATGCTTTCTATGTAACACCAACCGATTTAAGTACAGGTGGACTTAACTACACCAATGGTACTACTTTAGGTGCTGTATTTGCTAGTGATGCTAACTTAGAATTCTTAGAAGGATCTGGAGTTGGATATCCTTTCAACAGTGGTACATTATTCGCGCCACGTGTATTTAACGGAAACATCCTGTATGATGCTGGTGGTGCTGTTGGTACTGATATCACATTTACATGTGATGATCTTGGAGAAACTCTTGTAGAGGTTTTTGCTACAGATGCTAGTGGAAACGAATCTTCATGTATCGCTACTGTTAATGTAATTGACAATACAGCTCCTGTACTTGTTTGTGCTGATGTAACTATTGAAGTAGGTCCTGATGGAACTACAACGATCGATCCAATGGCACTTCTTGGTAGTTCTCCAGATTCTTATGAAGTTATGACTATTAGTAGTGATAACGGCTCAGGAACTGAAGGATTCACAGATTTCACTGTAGCGGTAACGGCTGCAGAGACTGTGAGTTTCGACTGGGCTTTTGAGACTATGGATGGAGCTGCTTTTGATAGCTTCGGATATACAATTAATGGTGTTTACACACAACTTACAGATCCATTAGGTGCACTTAGTCAAACTGGAAACAGTGGTGCTATTAACCTTGCACCAGGTGATGTATTCGGATTCCGTTCACAATCGGATGATGGATTATTTGGTCCTGCAACAACAACAGTGACTAACTTTATGCCAGGCTTTACAGGTCAATTTGATCCTGCAAACTGGGAACTTACATTGATCAACTCTGATGGAGATGCATTCTTTGTAACGATCCCTGGTGGACCATTATCTTTTGATGCTTGTGGTATCACAGTATTGGCTGTAGATGTAACAGAAGTGACTTGTGATGATATCGCAAACTCACCTATTACTATCATGGTCTTTGCAAGTGATGCAAGTGGAAACATTGCTGCTTGTACTGCACAGGTAACTGTAGTAGATGCTTTAGCACCTGTACTTACATGTCCTGCAGATCAATCAGTTGATCCAGGACCAGGTAACTTGTTCTACGAAGTGCCAGATTACTTCGCTACTGGCGAGGCAACGGCTGTAGACAACTGTACAGACCCTGTAGTGATCACTACACAGAATCCAGCTGCTGGAGACTTAATTGGTGATGGTGTATATACTGTAGAAATTACTGCTACTGATGAGTACGGAAACACTTCAACATGTGACTTCGAACTTACTGTAGAGAGTATTTTGGGTGTTGATGAGAATGCACTTAACAATGCGATCTCTATGTATCCAAACCCTGCACAATCACAAGTGATTATCGCTAACAGTTCTAACATCGCACTTGAAAAAGTAATGATGTATGATGTTACTGGTAAACTTGTCAATACTGTTGACCTTCGCGGTATGCAAGGAGAACAAGTAATTGACATTGATAACCTTCAGTCTGGAATGTACATGGTACAGATCCAAGGTGAAAAGGCTAGCATTACCAAACGCTTGATCAAAGAGTAAATACTAAACTCTTAACCAACCAAAAGAAAACCCCCTCACATTTGTGAGGGGGTTTTTGT
>NZ_JBYVKA010000016.1:0-3278 GCF_058148545.1 Ulvibacter sp. 2305UL32-6 | reverse complement strand
GATCCTATTACGGATTATTTTTTATGTGACAATGATGAGGACGGTAGTGAGCTTTTTGATTTACGCAGTAAGGATGTAGAGATTTTAAATACGTTGGTGGGTGTTACTTTGACGTATCATCCTACGCAGGCTGATGCTATTGCAGGTACTGCTGTTATAATTAACGATACTGCTTTTCCGAGTGGTAATGCGGTGATGTGGGTACGTGCTGAGAATGTCGACAGTGATGGTTTTATGTGTGTTACTGTGGGTAGTTTTAATTTGGTATTGGGTACGGTTCCTGTTTTTGTGGAGGTGACTCCTTATATTGAGTGTGATGATAATGGGGATGGTAGTGAAGATTTTAATTTAGCGGGTCAGTATGCTGGGATCAGTGGTGGTAATATAGCTTTAGATATTACTTTTCACAACAGTCAGATGGATGCTGATACGGGGGATAATCCTATTGGGAGTCCGTATACGAGCACAGGAGAGACGGTTTATGTGCGTATTGTAGATGCTACGACGGGTTGTTATGGTACTTATGAGATGGAGTTAGTTGTTCAGGCGCCACCTGCTATTGATACGATGTTGATGCCACTGACTTATTGTGATGATGACAATGATGGTTTTGGGGAGTTTGATCTAACCCAGGCTGATAGTGAGGTTACTTTGGGTAATCCAGGAGGTAATTTAGTGGTTAGTTATCACTATACGCTTGCGGATGCTCAAAATGGGGTGTTGCCGTTATCGTCTCCGTATTTGAATGATGTTCCTTTTTCACAGTTGGTGTATGTCCGTGTAGTGGATCTGGCTACGGGATGTTATAGTGTGACTACTTTAGAGCTTCAAGTGTTAGAGAGTCCGTTACTGATTCCTCCATCACCATTGGTTTTATGTGATGGTAACAATGATGGTTTTGAAGTTTTTGATCTAACGAGCGTTGGAAATGCGCTCATTGTAGGGTTGCCAAATGGTCCTTATACGGTAGGGTATTATACTGATGCTGCTCAGACTGTTGTGATTGCTAATCCGAGTGCGTATACCAATACATCGACCCCACAGCAAACGATCTATATTCGTGTGACCGACACGGTTAATGGTTGTGTGGAGAGCGTAGAACTTATTATAGAGGTACAAGCAGGTCCGGTGCTCAATCAACCCGATCCTTTAGAGGTTTGTGATGATGATAACGATGGTTTTGCTATTTTCGATTTAACCGATCGCACCTTCCAGATCACGGGAGGCGATCTTTCTGTACAATTAGAATTCTTTGCAAATTTAGCTGATTTTAATGCAGATAGTCCTATTGTAGATCCTACGATGTATGTCAATACGATGAACAATCAGACGATCTATATCAAGGCTCGTTTTGGTGCTATGGGTTGTGAGATTGCCGATACGACCATTACCTTAGATCTTATAGTAAATCCGAAGCCTACGCCAGTGACCCCCACACCGCTTATTGGTTGTGATACGGAGGGAGATGGTACGATTTTATTTGATATAGCGAGTAAGACAGCAGAGATCATTGGAGGTGAGCCCGGTGTTTCCGTGAGTTATTACGAGACGCTTTTAGATGCTCAACTAGGACAGGCGCCCTTGGCGAGTCCGTATCAAAACATTGCATCACCGATTCAGGTGATCTGGGCACGTGCTATTTTCCCTATTATTAGTGGGGGAAGTGGTTGTTTTGCTATTGTTCCTTTAGAGCTTCACGTTCTTGAGGGTCCTGAGGTACCTTTAGTGATCAGTGATCTGGTTGTTTGTAGTGATCTGCCAAGTGCAACTTTTGATCTAACGGATAAAGATGATGAGATCCGCAGTGGCGGTCTCTATCCACTTCCGGATTACACGGTTAGTTATCACACCAATGCGATGGACGCTCAAACGGGTGCTAACGCCATTGCCAATCCGCAGGCTTATAACAGTACGCCACCCGAGACGATCCATGTGCGTTTAGAGGGAGCGAATGCTTGTTTTGACACGGGTAGCTTTGAGCTAGTGATTAGTTTAGGGCCTGCTATTGTGCAGCCAACACCGCTTCGTATTTGTGATGATTTGGGTGAGCCCAATGATGGTATTGCAGAATTTGATTTAACGATCAAGGACGATGAGATCACGGGGGGTAATCCTTCCTATGGTGTTCTTTATTATAAGAGTTTAGATGATCTTCAGAATGATATTTTTATCTCTCCCGCGAGTTCGTATGTAAATACCACGCCTATAGAGACGATCTATGTCCGTGTTTTAGATAGCGGTAGTGAATGTGAGGCAACGACGAACTTTACCATTAGCGTTACGCCTAATCCTGTTCCTGGGATCCCTGATGCGCTTCGTGCGTGTGATACTGATGGAGATGGTATGGAGTTTTTCAATTTGACGGATGCTGCGCCACAGATCCAGACCAATGCGGCTTGGGTTCTTACCTATCATGATGATCTTAACGAGGCCTTTATTGGCGGTGTGGAGGTTGCCGATGCGACCAATTACCAGAATACGACGAATCCTCAGATCGTATATGTTCGTGTTACCGATCCAGGTACAGCGGAGGCTTGTTTTGAGATCGTAGAGTTAGAGTTAATCGCAGAGCCACTTCCGGATGATAGTATTCAGATCGATCCGCTAGTAGCCTGTAGTGATGTGTTGGGAGCTGACCGAGCTGTATTTAATTTAACGGCGGCGATTCCTGATCTTTTAGGTCCGCTTCAGGATCCTGCAGATTATATGGTTAGTTTTTACCGAAGTGATGTAGAGGCTATCGCGGGTACGGGTGCTATTGCCTTGCCGGGTAGTTTTGAGAATCAGACCAATCCACAAGAGATCTGGACACGTATTACTCATATTGTATCGGGATGTGTTTCTGCTGGGAACCAGAGTTTTGAGTTGGTTGTTCAGGATGGTGCTACGGCTACCGATCCATTGGCTCCGTATGTTATCTGTGACAATTTAGATCCTGTAGATGGTATCGGTGAGTTTGATTTAACGACGCAAGATGCTGAGATTTTGGCGGGTCAAGATCCGCTGGATTATACGGTTAGTTATCACTTAACGCAGGCAGATGCTCAGGCGGGTACTAATGCTGTTACCCCTGTTACGGCGTATCAGAACGAGATCAATCCGCAGCTTATTTATGCACGTGTTACCAATACTTCTAATATGGCTATGCCGCAGTGTTATGCTACGGCGCAGTTACTGCTCAAGGTAGAGCAATTACCAGAGATCGTCTTTGAGGGAGGTTACAGAGTTTGTGTAGATGCTCAGGGGAATCCTATTCCGGAGGAAGATGGATCTATTTC
>NZ_JBYVKA010000015.1:0-3946 GCF_058148545.1 Ulvibacter sp. 2305UL32-6 | reverse complement strand
CTTTACAAATTCGAGTTCTTCGATTCGTTCTTTGAGTTTTTTGATTTCGTCTTTCTTGCTCATACCGCGTTTCTTTTGTTTTAAAGTACTGTATTTTTTTAACCAGTAATCAATAGAGGATCTAGAGACTTGATATTTTTCTGAAGCGTGGTTTACAGAGATCTGTCCGTTTTGGACCTGATCAATGATTAAGAGCTTTAAATCGAAACCTACTTTTTTGTAGGAAGTTTTTCGGCAGGGTTGTTTTTTGTCTTTCATTAGGTATAGTACTAAAAGGTTTAATTTTTAGTCAACCTATTTCAGGAAAGTACATTTTTCAAACTTGTAGGCAACGGTCTCGGCTATGTGTAGTTGCGTGGGTTGGCACTTAACTTTGCAAGTACACACCAAACTGAAAATCCGCGAGGATTTTCAGAAGTAGGCGAGAACAAGCAATTATTTATAGCCATTGTTGTGCTTTCGTTATTTATTAATATTTTATCTATGAGTTCAATAATATACTCTAAAGTTGCCATTAGATCCTTTTCTTCCTCTAATCCATTTTTTCGTATATCATAAAAAAGATGGTTTGTTGCCCATCTGAATTCGGGATGTTCAAATATTGACCTTAAATTATATCCCGTAATTTTTCCATCTTCAATAATCATGGCATTGGTCCAATATGATTTTATCGAACTCTCTCTTTGAGTTTCTATTTTAAGTGTGCTTTCTAAAGCGTCTGTCGTTAAATCCTTTAAAGATGCCAGTAAATATTTCAGTTCCTTATTTGAAAGTTGATTAATTTGTCCTGAAGAGATAATGGAATTAAGTATCCCGTTTTGCGGATCATACGTTAAGTTATAATCCAGTTTTCTGATTGATGCAGAAAACAGACTATCCGACATTTTATCAAAAGCTGCTCTGTCTCTAAAAAGCGCTCTCATTTCTATTGCCGTTTGAAAGGATATTTCGTTTCCCTCTATTGCGGATTCCAAAGCTTTCAGATTTATTATCATTTCTTGTTTAAGGTCTTTGAGAATAGACTGCTCTGCTTTTTTTAGCTTTCGGTCTTCATTCCAACCATTAATAGATACCGCAATTAGGATTCCAATTATCACCAAAAGAATCTCCCCAACAGCATACTTCAAATACTTTCCAGTTTTGTTTTTTTCCATAAGGTCATAGCGTATTTTTCTAAAGAATTTTATCATTGGTTAGCGGTTTGTCATAATGAAGCACAACGTGTTTGTATAATGCCAGTGGCGGTTCTTGGCTCGCTGTGGCTAAATCAAATTTGCGGTAGCAAATGTTGGCAGCGGCGTCGACGCGTGCGACTCGGAAGCCACGGCGAAGCCGTTTGCGAGTTTATTCGGTTTATCTAAGATAGTCTTTTTGTGGGAAAGTTAATTCGTTTAACCGTCTTCCGCCATTGGCTTTATACGGTGTTGTAAGTAGTGCTTTATTCAGTTGTTTCTTTCTTCCAATATTCTTTCTTTGCTTTTTTCTGTCGATAGTATGCTACGAATATTAAGGAAAGAGGAAAAAATAGGATAATCAAAATCCATTTAAAAATATTTAATATCAAATTCATTTACTCTCCTAAATTTTGTTTAATAAAGCTTTTGCGTCTAACATTCCATAATTTGCTGCTTCAGTTAAGAATTTTCTTGCATTTACTGTATCGTTTAAATGATAAAATGCTTCTCCAATCCAACTAAAAGCGTCTGGTAATTCGTAATTATATTTAATGGACTGCTCTAAATCTTTAATAGCCAATTTATATTTCTTTAAATGGACGTAAGAAATTCCACGTTCAAATTCAATTTCGTACTCCCGGACATAATAGTCTGAATCTCTATCCCATTGTCCATAAATATTAATGTCAATGTAAATACTATCAGATTTGATCGCACCTTTTGTTTTTAAAGCTCTTGTGTAATAATTAACGGATTTATCATATAACTTTAGTCTTTTGTAATTGTTTCCGATATTCAATAAGGCCAAAGTATTTTCGGAATCAAAAGTTATTACGTTTTCATAATCTTTAATTGCTCCTTCATAATTTTTAAGAGCAGATTTGTCAGCACCACGATTCAATAATGCAGGTCTAAATTTTGGTTTTTTCTCAATTGCCTTATTCAACAATTCAATTGCATTTTTATATTCTCCTTTTTCTTCTAAATCATAAGCCAAATCATAATAGTGTTCAGCTGTTTTTAAATCGCAGGAACTGCAAATTATAGAAATCAGTAATATGTAGATTTGTTTTTTATGCATTACTTACAACGTGTTTGTATAATGCCAGTGGCGGTTCTTGGCTCGCTGTGGCTCAACCAAATTTGCGGTAGCAAATGTTGGCAGCGGCGTCGACGCGTGCGACTCGGAAGCCACGGCGAAGCCGTTTGGTGATGTATTCGGTTTTAAAGATAGTTTATTTGTAGAAAATCAAATTCGATAAGCAACAAACCCGCCATTGGCTTTATACATTGTTATGCAACGAATTATTCATTTATCTCTTCATTATTTTTTTATACAATTTTTGTTGTGGATTAAATGTAACCTCTAAAAAATATATTCCAGAAGTTAATAATGATATGTCAATTTTTGAAATACGATTGTGGTTTGGTTTAGTTCTGAGTATCACATTTCCAAATGAATTGTAAATTGTGAATACGGAATCATCTGTTAGATTGTCTAATGTTATAAAAAGATTAATCTCTGCTGGATTTGGATAAATCGAAACCTGGACTTCTAGCAAATCATCTATAGATAACAATTCATCGGTATAGATGGCCTGATCACCATCAATATTTGTAATTGTTAATGTCGTAACGTCATTATTTTGTGTAAAGTTATATGTGAACGGATTTTTGGCTATTTCGGTATTTAAATTATAATAGATTGAATAATGTTTATTCTGAAATTCAATTATTACAGGATCTCCACATGTTCCCAAAAGTACAACACCGCCGTCATCTGTTTCAAAAGTACTATTTGTAAGATAGTTTATGAACTTTCCAAAACCTTCTTCACAGTTTGGATGTACAACCTCAATAGTTTCTTTTTCAAAATAAACCCTACCAATGACATTTGGAAAAGGTGGATAATCCTCTTCACCATTGATAATTACGCTTTGAAGATACCACTCATGCTCAAAAAGTTGAGAATTCTGTGCCATCATTTGATGCGATAAACTAAAAATTAATAGATATAATATTCTTTTCATATAACTATGAAAAATTTTCGATCAATTTGTTGCCTAACGGTCTTGTATAAGGCTTGTGGCGGTTCTTGGCTCGCTGAGGCTCAACCAAATTTGCGGACGCAAATGTTGGAAGCAGCTGTGCTGCGTGCGACTCGGAAGCCGAGGCGAAGCCTTATTACAAGATTATTCGGAAATAAATATAGTGTTTTTAAAAATGACGAAGCTTTAGATTTGTTCAAAAGTAGCCATTGGCTTTATACGTTGTTATAAGCTGGCACTCTGATAATCATTATAGTATTTTAATCCCAATTGAGACAAATTGTTAATCGGCTTATCCTTAGCACAGCATTCAAATATGGTCACATTATTTTTTTTATAGATTGTATAGCCTGAATCCTTTATCAGATCTTTGAAGGTCGCCATAATTAATTTTCCTTCTTTATAATAAAAGTTCATTTCTAATTTATCTGTCGACAATTCCTTCAGATATTTAATTCGAATAAGTTCTTTGTTGTCAGTTGTGAAATATATCAGATATTCGGTTCCTTCTAGATTTAGTTTTTTCGGTTTTAGGTTTAAATTATATTCTAAAGATCCAGATTCGCGCTTAGTCGATTTTGCATAATTACTTATGGATTCTATTTCCATTATCAGTTTGTCGGTCTTGCTTGAGGTACAACCAGATATTATTAAAATGATTAATGCGAGGATTATTTGTTTCAACTATTTAAATTTTCTACAAATTTTTGTCAGTGCTTGCTT
>NZ_JBYVKA010000014.1:0-5159 GCF_058148545.1 Ulvibacter sp. 2305UL32-6 | reverse complement strand
CGAGCTTTTTTTCAAACGCTACTACTTAAACAGTAATTTTTCTGCCCTTTGCGAACAACTGCGTGTAGTATCCGATTATAATGAATTTTTTATTTACTCAGAATTGAACAATCTTTTAAGTAACCCTACGCGAGATTTTTAAGTAGAAATTTGAGCTTTATTTTAAATCTTTATTTTGCTTCTAAACTCCAACTGTTTATTGTTTTTGAAGGAATTCCGCACCCATATTTTAAAAGTCAGAAGTTGCTGAGTTATATTTTTCTATCAAAAAATGTTTGTTTTCAGCTCAAAACCGCCATTGTAGACAACGGTCTTGTATATGAAAAGTAGCGGATTTTACTCACTAACTTTTCGGATTATAACTGACCTTAAATTTATAAAATTCATTTTCGTTTAAACATTTAAACCGCTATTTTTTATATACGTTGTTGCCAACCGTTATTTATTCCGTATTCTTTCAGAACGTTTTTCCATTTCGTTTCCACATTTTGAGGGATTAAAATACTTTCCTCATTCGCTATTTTCTGTCCTTTTTCTTTGTTAAATGATAGGAAATTAAAACTTCCTTGTATGTAATAATCATTGTCTTTTATAATCAATTTCCTGTGTGTTCCTGTCATTTTATAGTTTCCTTGTTCTTCAAAATGAGTTGGTAAATGTATTAAATGAAAATTATTTTGGTATTTACTTTTTAAATTTCGCAGTTTTTCAATTGTTCCGTAATGATGTTCATCATTGCTTTCAATTCCATACAATATGATAACATCTACACTTCTTTGTAATGCTTTTTCAATACTATTTATATATTTTAAGGTAGCACGTTTTACCCAAGGACTTTCAATTAATATTTTAGATTTAACCGTCTTTAATGCTTCTGCAAATTGCTCTTGCGTTTCCCAAACCGAAAGTGTTTGCGTTTCGGTTATCTTTTTTTTGATTTCAGTTGTTTTAAACTCTTCTAAAAGTTCACTATTATTATCTTCTTGAATTTTCGCAAAACTTGTTCTGTCAGAAGTTGTAAATTGATATAATATACTTGGGTATTTTTCAAAAAGTGATTTAGAAAGTCGTTTTTGTTTTGAGATATCTTTATCAGTATTTCTAACTTCAATATATGGTTCTAATTCATTTTCTTTTTCCTTTATCGGAATATATTCGATTAAATAATAATCGTGATTTTCCTTTTTATCAAACTTAATATTTGACTTGTCATAATCAACTAAATACGCTTTTCCATTACTCTGACTTTTATAAATGTCAGAAAGTTGTTCGTTTTTGTTGTTAAGCAATTCAGGATTTTTTATTGAATAATCAATCTCTGGATTTAATCTGTTTTCAATGTTTTTATTGCTAAATAATCTAAAGTTCTTTTCAACCGCTTGATTTGATATTGCATCAATTAAAAATTCAAATTCTTCTTCTTCAAGAATTTTTAAAATACTATTATCTTTTACAAATTCTTCTCCTTGTTCGGTTACTAACCAAATACCTGAAGTAAAATCTACAAATCCTCTTTCACGCAAAAAGTATAATTCTCTTAATATAAAATCTTCTTTGTTAAGACCTAAAAATTTAATTATTTGTTCTTCTTTGTTATAACCTGCTATTATTGTTCTTAAAAAAACTGAATATACTTGTTGTATTGATTTTTCAGGCGATTTATTTACAGTTGCGTTTACTCGAACTCGTCTATAAGGATATGCAAATTGGATAATTTCATTTATCTTATAATCACTTGGACATTGTTTGTCTAACTTTTTATGTATTTCTTGTATGTCCATTAAAATATTTGTTCTACGTTTTTAACAATCCAGTCTTTCTTCAATTCACTTAAATATTTTTGTAATGCTGGTTTTTGATTTGTGTTTTCTAAATCTTTTGGTGGTTTTGCACTTAATATGCTATCTAAATTTCCAACAATAATTATTAGTTTTTTTTGCCTTGATAAAGCAACATTTATACGATTTGCATTAGATAAAAATCCTAATGTTTGTTGCTGACTTCTTACTAAATCAAAAATGATAATATCCTTTTCTAAACCTTGAAACTTATCTACAACAGATATAACGACATTATTAGATTTTACATTTTTCAGTTTACGATAATCAACTTTATTTCTTACAACTTTTCTTATTTCTCTTACTTGAGCAGAATAGCCTGTAATAACACCAATTGTGTAATTCTTTACTTTTTCAAACCTATCTAATTGATTTAGAAGTTCAGGTATTAATTCAGCACTTAATTTATTTCTTGACGAACCATTTCCATCAATTTCACTTTTATATGAATTACCAATATCAAGAAAGACAATTGAACTATCAATTTTTAAATCAAGATTATGTTCTTTATCTTGTGGTCGTTCAACTGGTTTTATCGGTTCATCTCCAAAAGATTCATAAAAGCATTTTGAAGTTAGTAAAACTTGGTCTTTTGAACTTCTTCTACATTCTTCTAACTGACTTTTAAAGTCGTCATCAATTTTTGTTATTACTTGCTCAAATAAACTTGGTCTATTAAAATAATCATCCCAACTATCAAATTCATCTGTGTCAGTTTTAAACTTTTCTCTTAACCATTTTTCAACTTCACGATTTGCAGTTAGCATTGGTCTTAATTGTCTATGGTCGCCAACAAGGATTAATTTTTCGGCTAAAACTGTTGGTATTAATGCTTCTGCTGTGGTTGCTTTTCCACTTTCGTCCATTATTACATAGTCAAACTCAAAATTATATTTTTGATATTTTTTTGATGCAATATGATTAGTTGTTGCTCCAATTACTCTAATGCTATCTATTAATTTTTGATTTATATTGCTATTCTCATCTAGCGAACTAATTGTTGCTAACCAATCTTTAAATATTTGTTGTTTTAAAAAATATTCTTCAAAATTTACTTTTACATAACTATTGATTGAAGTTATAAATTCTGTTTCAGAAGTTAAAGATTTTTCTAAACCTTTAAACGTATTGAAACGTTCTAACATTTTTTCTATTTGTTGCTTTTTTACTTTCCATTGTTTATTGGAAGAAAGGATTTCAAAAATTGGTAATAGAATAATATTCTCTTTTTCTAATGCCTTTTTAAATTGCTCTTTATATGGTTTCCAATTGGCTTTAGTTTTTTTTCTTACTTCTTCTTTCCAACCCTCAATTTTTCTTTCTAAAGTATGTTTTTGCAAACTTACTTTTGGTTTTCTAATACCACTTAATCTAACAATTGGAATTTCTTTTTCCAATAGATTATCTAATACATTATCAACTGCATCATTTGTTTGAGAAGTGATTAAAATTTTAGCATCAGGATTTTTATTTAATATTTGAAATACTATTTCTGTTATAACAGTTGTTTTTCCTGTTCCTGGTGGACCTTGAATAATTGTTAAAGGTTCTCTATGAATTGCATTTAGTATTGCTTTTTGTTGATTAAAACTATATACAAAGTCATTTCCCTTTTCGTCTGTTTGATAAACATTTGTTAGTTCTTGAAATTCAAGATATTTGCCTTGCAAATCAGTAGGATTAAAAACATAATGTATTAAATCTCTATTTTGAACTTCATTATATTCTACTTTTCGAATTGCTTCTAATTGTCTTTTCTTTTCCTCTTCTTGTTTACTGATATTTTCAAATATGTATCCGTTTTTAGGGATTTTTTCAAAATCTAATCGTTCACAGTCCCTAAACTTTAAAACTCTTGTTTTTGTGTCGAAATCATAAGCAACTCCCGAAAATTTCATTGGGTCTTTCATTTGTTTTTTATCGGCAGTTTCACTTACGATAAATTCAAAATCTTCTGGACTTGGTGGTGTTGCTTTGTCAATATGAGAGATGATTAAACCGTTCTTGCTGTATTTTTCATTGTCTTGAATTTTAAATGAAATTTCATAATTCCCGTTTTTCTCAAAACTCACAAAACGTAATCTTAATGAGTTTTTTTCTAAAACTTGCATTTCTTTGGTTAGTAAATCTTTAAAGAATTTTAATTCTTTAGTAATCTCTCTTTTTCCTTTTCTATATTCGCTTTCGTGCTGTTTTTCTTTTTGTATTTTCTTAAAAAAAGGCGTTAAGTTAAAACGCTCGTTATAACCATTTTGAGAAGTAAACACAATTGGCAAGCCTAATTCTTTTCCATATCTCAAAGTATTAGAATGTTCCCTTTCTTTATTTTCTTTTCTTTCTCCATTTAGGATTTCTAAACCATTTTCTGATATTTTCCAAATACAATGAATATAGAAATTTTTAGTTGAGATATTTAATAGGATATTTTCTCCTCTGCTTGGACTTATGTCAAATTTTGGTTTGAAATCGGAATTATTTAAATCTTCTATAACTTCTGGTATTGCATTTATAGAAACCGAGTTTTTACTGTCAAAAGAAATTTCACTTGTGATTTTCGATAATTTCTCTAAAAAAGAAACATAATTTATTCTATTTATTGGTAATTGCTCACAAGTTTTGTCAGTCAATTTCTGGACTTCTTCAAATTCGTTAATTTCATTTTTTGCAAAATACCATTCAATAACTTTACCAATAGAATAAATGTCAGATTGATAGGGAAATCCCTTTGGGATTTTTCTATCCCATTTTTCAGGTGACGCAAATTCTTTTGCGAAAATCTCTAATTCTTGTGATTGGCTTAATGTTGCAGAAATATCTGAAACTCCAAAATCAATTAAGTAAAAATCAAAGTTTTCATCTACAAGTATATTTGCAGGTGTTATATCTCCGTGAGCAAGTTTATGTTTCTGTTGCAATTGCTGTAAGCAATTTGCAATTTGTTCAATCCCTTTAAAAAAATGTGTTGGTTTAATTTCAAAAATGTTTTCTTCTAAAGAAGTTGCGTTTTTGTTTTCAAATATGATGCAATAAGCACTTTGGCTTTCGTCCCATTCGTATTCTATAATTTTCGGTAGGGAAGAGTGGACTGCTTTTTTTAAGTGTCGTAATTTGTTATAAAGAATTTTACTCGGTTGTGAGTTTTTTTCAATTCCTTTTATCCATTTAGCAAAATAAATTTCGCCACTTTCATCTGTTACTTTGGCGGTTGATGAATAACCTCTGTTTTGGATTTCTCCGTATAGTTGGTATTTGTCTAAAATCATTCAATTATATTCAGTTTTTCAATCTGAGCACGGTTTTTCTTTAATGGTTGGCAACGGT
>NZ_JBYVKA010000013.1:0-5659 GCF_058148545.1 Ulvibacter sp. 2305UL32-6 | reverse complement strand
AACATTTGAACAAAACCCGTAAATGGAAGAAAATTACTCAATATTTAGAAAATTTCCGACTTTAGAACAAGCTACAGAATTGAAAGACTTGCTAAGCAAAAACGGAATTGAATCAATTCTTGCGGACAACGTTCCGCCTGTTGATGTGACTTTTTCTGGAAGCACTTTAAATAATCAAGTTGAAATCCGAATTAAACAATCTGACTTTAAAAAAGCCGAAGATATTCTTGAACATAATGCAGAGGAATTAATTGACCAAATTGACAAGGATTATTATTTATTTGAATTTACTAATGAGGAACTTTATGAAGTCTTATTAAAGTCTGACGAATGGAATGCGTTTGACTATACTCTTGCCCAAAAAATTTTAAAACAAAGAGGTAAATCTGTTGATAAAGAACTTCTAAACTCACTAAAAAACGAACGACTAAAAGATTTAGCAAAACCCGAAGGAAATCAAAAACCTTGGATTATCGGAGGTTATATTTTTTCAATTTTGGGTGGTTTTTTGGGATTAATAATTGGCTATTTTCTTTGGACATCGAAAAAGACTTTACCGAATGGACAAAAGGTTTATTCTTATTCGGGAAATGATAGAAAACACGGAAAGTATATATTTTACATCGGACTAATAATTGCACCGACTGCAATGCTTTTAAAAGTAGTGAGTCAATTTTAAAATAAAAAACGTTGCACAACAATGTATATAACCAATGGCTAAGACAGTTATTGAATTTGTATTCTTACTTTTTGTTGTAAATTTATCAAAACCGAATAAATCAGTAAACGGCTTCGCCGTGGCTGCTGAATCTCACGCCGCGACGCGGCTTCCAGCTTTTGCTCCGCAAAACTGTTTGAGCCACAGCTTGCCAAGGTCCGCCACTGGTCATATACAAACACGTTGGGCACAATTAAACACTCACACGAAAAAACTAACCAAAATATGATTGCAAGAGTAAAAGTTGACGGAAATTATCTTGAAACAATTGACAGTAAAGGAAAAAGAATTAAGAGAGCATATAACAACGGAAATTTTTTAGGAAACTCATCACAAATTGTAATCGTGCAAGACGGAAATTACATTGAAATTTTTGATGCTGATTTAAAAAGGATATCAAGAATATATAAAAAGATAGATGGTTTTTTAGGAGCATCGGGCGATACCTTTTCTATCCAAGATGGAAATTACGCCGAAACTTTAGATGCAAAAGGAAAAAGAATCAATAGACAATATTCAAAATAATTCTTCTAAAAAAGCTATGATAAAATCAAGTATTACTGATAGTCCGAGAAATATTTCTAACGGAGAAAAAGACAATTTCGGAATTGAACCTTTTGAAAATGGTTTAACAAAATTCATTAACAACTCGAATACGCCAATAACAATTGCTTTGCAAGGAGAATGGGGAAGCGGAAAAACTTCGCTAATGAATAGCCTTAAAAAGAATTTAAGCGATATTGACAATTCACAATACCACTCTATTTGGCTAAACACCTGGGAATATGCATTAATGAAAGATGCACAATCTACATTAATGGATATTATTACTGGCTTGATTCAAGAAACCTCCAAAATTGCTAACGTTGACGAAACTAAAACAAAGAAATTATTAAGCACGCTTTGGTCTGGAATTAAAGACACATCAAAGGTTGTGGCAAAAAATGCTTTAGACAAAACAGTTGATGGAGCAGGAACTGTAATTGATGCCTTTTCTTCAAAAGGAAAATCTACTATTGGAGAAGTTAGAACTGAATTAGAAAAAATAATAGAAGATTGCATACAAAAAGACAATAAGACTGGTTTTATTTTCTTTATTGATGATTTAGATAGAATTGACCCACCAATTGCTGTTCAACTTTTAGAACTTCTTAAAAACATATTTACCTTAAAAAATTGTGTGTTTGTTCTAGCTATAGATTATGATGTAGTCATCAAAGGTCTTGAACCAAAATTTGGTAAATTATCAGAACTCAACGAAAGAGAGTTTAGGTCATTTTTTGACAAAATAATTCAAGTTCCATTTTCAATGCCAGTTTCAAGTTATAATATTGATGACTTTCTGAAAGATAGTTTAGTGTCTACAAACTACATCAAGGAAACTCATTCAAAAAATAAAGAATTAATTTCTAAATTTTCAGAAATTTCAAACCTATCGGTTGGTAAAAACCCAAGAGCGTTAAAACGATTAATGAACTCACTTTCATTAATAAGTTGTATCAATTCATCAAAAAATAGCGACCAAGAAAACGACCAATTAAATGAAGAATTAGAGTTATTAGTCAATTTTGCTTTAGTGAGTATTCAAATTGCTTATCCTCCTGTTTATCGTTTATTATCACTGCACTCTGGTTTTGACAAATGGAATGAAAATGTTGCTCTTCAAATGAATTTAAAACCATTAGACCAACAAAGCATAGATAAACTAAATCAATCGGAAGAATTTGATGAAGAGTGGGAAAAGGTATTATTTAGACTTTGTGAAAATGACCACTATTTAAAGAAAAGAGCTTTAAATATATCTCGTCTTTTAAACAGTCTAAAAGTTTCTATAACCGAAAAAGAAGAAGAAATAGAAGATATCATTGGTGCTGTTATTTCTCTTTCCTCTGTTACAAATCTTGAGGCGTTTGATAAACCAGTAGTTGATTATCACAAAGGTTGGCTACTAAAAAAGATAAGAGATAGAATTATACCTAGTTTAAAACAAAAACTACCAAATAATAATAGCGAGATAAAGCAAAAAGGAAGCAAAATACAGAGTAATTTTAGGTTTTATCTAACTAAATCTAGAGAGTATTTAATTAATTCTTATCCTAAAGACGGTAAAATTAATCTTTACATTAACACAGCCGTTTGGTTTGGAACAAAACAAAAGAGTTTTGTTGAAGATTTAAAATCTGAACAATTGTTTAACGATTTTGAAAAGATTACAACTGAATATACGAACTATTTTTCGCAACAAAACAACGTGATTACTCATAACTTATTTGATGTTGGTATATGGAAAAACAACTATTATGTTAATTTTCATAGCGATTATATCCAATCAAAACCTGAAGATTTCCATACAGAACAATCTACAGAAATAATTACCAACCATATTGTAAAACTAAATGAGTTTAGAGGAAAAATTCAAGAGTTGGCTAATAAAAGAAATGAAAAGTAATAAATGAAATCAAACTTTATAGCAATTGACTTTGAAACAGCAACAAGACACCACATTTGTTCTGTTGGAATTGTAACCTTTGAAAATGGAAAAATTATTGATGAATATCACGCCTTAATTCAACCACCTAACAACGAATACAATTGGCACAATATTCAAGTTCACGGAATTACGGAAAGAGATACCCTAAATGTTCGAAGTTTTGACAAAATATATCCCGAAATAAGAAAACGTATTTATGGTAAAACAGTCGTAGCTCATAATGAAAGTTTTGACCGTAACGTTTTAACCAAAACAATGCGAGATTGTAATATTGAATATTCTGACCTAAATATTTCCGAAAAATGGGAATGTACTTTAAAAATATATCGAGCAAAAGGTTATAGTCCAGCAAACTTAAATGCTTGTTGTCAAAAGCACAACATTAAACTCGAACACCATCAAGCATTATCTGATGCTCGTGCTTGTGGAGAACTTTTTTTAATTGCGTAATAACATTCAAAATATGAGTACATCATTTTCAATAGATGCAGGAACTTTTACACTAAAATATAATAATCAAACGACTGATAATATTATCCTAAATGGTAAAACAAACTATTTAATTCCAATATATCAGCGACCATATTCTTGGACAGAAACTCAAATCAGAAAATTCATTAACGATATTTTTGTTTCATTTTGGGGTTATGAACAAGAAAAAAATGCTGAACCAATGTTTATTGGGACTATGCAACTATCAGAACTTAAAAATGATAACTCGCAACACATCATTGATGGTCAGCAAAGAATAACAACATTTTTGATATTATTAAAAGTTCTAAAAAACCGTTTCCCAAATTCAGAGGAGTTACAAAACGTTTCATTTAATTGGTTGAGTACAGAGGTTAACAATGGAGAGCAACAACAAAACTTAACTGAACTTTTAAATCAAAACAACATTGAACTTTCAAACGAAAATTCATTAAACACATATATTGAAAATGCGAAGTTAATTGACAACTTAATCAAATTTCAATGTGATACAGAACTTTTTGAAATTGATAATTTTGCCAAACATCTTTTTTCTAATGTATATTTTGTTGTAATAGAAACCAAAGCAAGTTTATCAAAAACACTTCAAATTTTTGATGCAATTAACACAACAGGTTTAGACTTAAATGCAGGCGATATTTTCAAAATTCGTATGTATGAATATTTGAATAAAAATGGAGAAAATAAAAAGGCTTTTAATGAAATTAGTGCCTTATACGAAAAGATAGACTTGAATAACAAAACCTTTAAAAGTGAAATTTCTAACATCCAAAGCATATTGCATATTTATCAATTTTATTTAATTGCCAAATACAACCTTCCAAATGTGTTATATACTTACGGAACTACTACTTTTTTTGATAGGTTATTTGAAACTATATTCAACATCAACAAATGGGAACATTTTAGAAACACGATAAAAACCAATAACCTTGAATTGAAATTAACCGAAATAGATTCTATCATTGATTTAAGATATGAATGGGAGGATAAATGGAGAAGCAATAGTTACTCAAATGTAGAAAATGGAGGTTTACTTCATCTTTGGTGGTGGTCAAGATACGGTCGTTTTTGGACACTGAAATTTCTTGTTTTAAATAGTTTACAAAATGATGAAAACAAATATGTAAAACTTGCAGAGTTCACCAAACAACTAACAAAGTTGTTTTTAATTTACAGTATATTATATCAAAAATCCGTAAATGAAATTAAAGGTTCATTTACAAGTCAGCTAACAAAACTTATCGCTAATGATTCATACGAATCAGTAATGAAACATATAAAAGACAAAATCCATCAACATTACGACTGGAAAAAGAATAGGCTAACTGAAATTATTTCGGGAGATATTTTATATAGTACAAAAGTTAAAAATATTCTTTGCAGACTTTCAGCACTTTTAGAAGAAAATATCGCTTCTAATTTACCAAACGACATAAAAAACGTTAAAAAATATCTTTTTTGGGAACCAATAGATATTGAGCATATTCAATCATATAATGATGAAGATTTAACAAAAAGAGATAACATTAAAGAAAAATGGGGTAGTAATCTTAATTCATTAGGAAATTTAGTCGTTTTAGAACAAGGGATTAATCGCTCAATAAATAATAACGAGAGTAAAAAATTAAATGGTTATCAAAACAGTCAATTGAAAATCGTTAATTCTAAACTGACAGAACAATATCCGAATTGGAATTTAGAAAAATGTTTAGCTCGAAAAGATTATGAAGTTAATAAAATATTGAGTTACTTAATGGAATAAAATAACTGTGCCCAACAACGTGTATATCTCATTGCTGTTACGTTTATAGTCCAAAGTTAGTGAATATTTGCTAACTCCCACCAAATTTTTAATTTGGCTTTTAGAAAATTAAGAAAAAAACAAAATGTAAAAATTTGGCTCTGTGCTTAACTGAAAATTATTACCTTTCTAAACGCAACAAGCCATACACAAG
>NZ_JBYVKA010000012.1:0-5884 GCF_058148545.1 Ulvibacter sp. 2305UL32-6 | reverse complement strand
TGATTTTAGTGCAAAAAAAAAGACTCAATCAAAATAAATTGATTGAGTCTTAAAGAAGGCGGCGACCTACTCTCCCACGAGTGTAGTACCATCGGCGCAAACGGGCTTAACTTCTCTGTTCGGAAAGGTAAGAGGTGAGCCCCGTCGCTATAACCACCTTAGTTTTAAGTCGGATCGTTTCGATCAGACTGCTGGCATAGCCAGCAAATAACATAACACATTGAGTAAGAATAGGAAAATAGTTATAATTAAGTTAGAATTTGCTCATGTAAAAGAGTTAGCCTCCCACCCTTGCGGGTGGGAAAGCGTCGTACATAAGCTTATGGGTTATTAGTATCACTCGGCTATGACATTACTGCCTTTACACCTATGACCTATCAACGTGGTAGTCTCCCACGACCCTTTAAAGAAATCTCATCTTGTGGTGGGTTTCGCGCTTATATGCTTTCAGCGCTTATCCCTTCCCAACGTAGCTACCCAGCAGTGCTCCTGGCGGAACAACTGGTACACCAGAGGTTAGTCCAATCCGGTCCTCTCGTACTAGGATCAGATCCACTCAAATTTCTTGCGCCCACTGTAGATAGAGACCGAACTGTCTCACGACGTTCTGAACCCAGCTCGCGTGCCACTTTAATGGGCGAACAGCCCAACCCTTGGGACCTTCTCCAGCCCCAGGATGTGACGAGCCGACATCGAGGTGCCAAACCCCCCCGTCGATGTGAGCTCTTGGGGGAGATCAGCCTGTTATCCCCGGAGTACCTTTTATCCTTTGAGCGATGGCCCTTCCATGCGGAACCACCGGATCACTATGCTCTACTTTCGTACCTGATCGACTTGTAGGTCTCTCAGTCAAGCTCCCTTATGCCATTGCACTCTACACACGATTGCCAACCGTATTGAGGGAACCTTTAGAAGCCTCCGTTACTCTTTTGGAGGCGACCACCCCAGTCAAACTACCCACCAAGCACTGTCCCCATCGCTGGGTTAGGCTCTAAACAAATAAAGGGTGGTATTTCAACAGTGACTCCACAACGCCTAGCGACGCTGCTTCGATGTCTCCCACCTATCCTACACATTATTTGTCCAAAGTCAATACTAAGCTATAGTAAAGGTTCACGGGGTCTTTTCGTCCCACAGCGGGTAACCGGCATCTTCACCGATACTACAATTTCACCGAGCTCATGGCTGAGACAGTGTCCAGATCGTTACACCATTCGTGCAGGTCGGAACTTACCCGACAAGGAATTTCGCTACCTTAGGACCGTTATAGTTACGGCCGCCGTTTACCGGGGCTTCAATTCAATGCTTTGCGCAAGCGCGAACATCTCCTCTTAACCTTCCGGCACCGGGCAGGTGTCAGGCCCTATACATCATCTTTCGATTTAGCAGAGCCCTGTGTTTTTGATAAACAGTCGCCTGGACCTCTTCACTGCGGCCCACAATAAATTGTGGGCGACCCTTCTCCCGAAGTTACGGGTCGATTTTGCCTAGTTCCTTAGCCATGAATCTCTCGAGCACCTTAGAATTCTCATCCCAACTACCTGTGTCGGTTTAGGGTACGGGCTGCTTCACTTGCTTTTCTTGGAAGTCGATTTGCTAGATTATCACCTTGACCGTAGTCTCAGTGTACTATCGCAGTGTTACCACTTGCTTCAACGTACTATTCCGTCAGTACGCACTAACTTTTCGCCTCCGTCACGTTTAGTGTGAGCAGGTACAGGAATATTAACCTGTTGTCCATCCACTACCCCTTTCGGGTTCGCGTTAGGTCCCGACTAACCCTCAGCTGATTAGCATAGCTGAGGAAACCTTAGTCTTTCGGTGTGCGGGTTTCTCGCCCGCATTATCGTTACTTATGCCTACATTTTCTTTTCTAGCCGTTCCAGCAAACCTCGCAGTTCACCTTCAATACAACTAGAATGCTCCCCTACCACTCACCCCTCTTGGGGGAGTCCATAGCTTCGGTAGTATGTTTATGCCCGATTATTATCCATGCCGGATCGCTCGACTAGTGAGCTGTTACGCACTCTTTAAATGAATGGCTGCTTCCAAGCCAACATCCTAGCTGTCTGTGCAATCCAACCTCGTTTATTCAACTTAACATACATTTTGGGACCTTAGCTGATGGTCTGGGTTCTTTCCCTCTCGGACATGGACCTTAGCACCCATGCCCTCACTGCTGATCATATTTTATAGCATTCGGAGTTTGTCAGGAATTGGTAGGCGGTGAAGCCCCCGCATCCAATCAGTAGCTCTACCTCTATAAAACTAATATCAACGCTGCACCTAAATGCATTTCGGGGAGTACGAGCTATTTCCGAGTTTGATTGGCCTTTCACCCCTACCCTCAGGTCATCCCAAGACTTTTCAACGTCAACGGGTTCGGTCCTCCACTATGTGTTACCACAGCTTCAACCTGCCCAAGGGTAGATCACACGGTTTCGCGTCTACTACTGCTAACTATGGCGCCCTATTCAGACTCGCTTTCGCTACGGCTCCGATTCTAAAAATCTTAACCTTGCTAACAACAGTAACTCGTAGGCTCATTATGCAAAAGGCACGCCGTCACAGATCAAGTCTGCTCCGACCGCTTGTAGGCGTATGGTTTCAGGTTCTATTTCACTCCCTTATTCAGGGTTCTTTTCACCTTTCCCTCACGGTACTGGTTCACTATCGGTCTCTCAGGAGTATTTAGTCTTGGCGGATGGTCCCGCCGGATTCATACAGGGTTTCACGTGCCCCGCACTACTCAGGATACCACTATCGGTAACTGTCTTTACTTATACCGGGCTATCACCGTCTATGGCCACGCTTTCCAACGTGTTCTAATTCATAAAGCACCAAATGTCGTGGTCCTACAACCCCAATATCGCCGTAACGACATTGGTTTGGACTAATCCGATTTCGCTCGCCGCTACTATCGGAATCACTATTGTTTTCTCTTCCTCCGGGTACTTAGATGTTTCAGTTCCCCGGGTTTGCTTCCTTGCGGATAATACATCTTCAATGTACTGGGTTGCCCCATTCGGATATCTGCGGATCAATTTGTATGTGCCAATCCCCGCAGCTTTTCGCAGCTTATCACGTCCTTCATCGCCTCTGAGAGCCTAGGCATTCCCCATACGCCCTTAATTTGCTTATTGTACTTTTTTGCTCTTAATGAGTTATTCATATTCGCTATTAGTTATACGATATAAGCCGTAAGTAAACTTACAACCTAACACTTAAAACTAATAACGTATTAATTATTACTTTTCTCGTATTCTTATTCTCAATATGTCAATGAACGTTTTTCCTTTTATAACAACACAATAAAGATGACGGCAGAACTGATTTAACATGTAGTATGTTTCCTTAGGTTGTTCTAACAGCCTATCCCTAGTATATCTTAGGAATTGATGTGTATATCGGAGTCGAACCGATCTAAAATCTAAACCATAACAGCTTAAACTCATTAGCCCCTAGTGGCTAATACCCTATTTCAATATGTAATGAACGTATTATTTCCAAAGAAATAAATAGTGGAGAATATCGGAGTCGAACCGATGACCTCCTGCGTGCAAGGCAGGCGCTCTAGCCAGCTGAGCTAATCCCCCATTTGTTTTCAGTTGTCGGTTATCAGTTAACAGTTATCAGTTAATTGATGACCTATACGTCAACTTGGAAAACCCAACTTCTAAAATTTCCTTTAATTTAATTTGTAGTCCCAGGCAGACTCGAACTGCCGACCTCTACATTATCAGTGTAGCGCTCTAACCAGCTGAGCTATGGGACTCTATTGTCCTTAGTTTTCAGTATACAGTTATCAGTTTTGATATACTGATACTTATGCCTTAAGACTTAAATTAATTAAAATTGACAAACTAAACCAAGAAAACACCCAAGGGTGTGTTCTGATGCGAACTTATCGTCGTACACTTTCCTGTTAAAAACAGGTAAGCTCTAGAAAGGAGGTGTTCCAGCCGCACCTTCCGGTACGGCTACCTTGTTACGACTTAGCCCCAGTTACCAGCTTCACCCTAGGCCGCTCCTTACGGTGACGGACTTCAGGTGCTTCCAGCTTCCATGGCTTGACGGGCGGTGTGTACAAGGCCCGGGAACGTATTCACCGGATCATGGCTGATATCCGATTACTAGCGATTCCAGCTTCACGGAGTCGAGTTGCAGACTCCGATCCGAACTGAGATAGGGTTTATAGATTCGCTCCTGGTCGCCCAGTGGCTGCTCTCTGTCCCTACCATTGTAGCACGTGTGTAGCCCAGGACGTAAGGGCCGTGATGATTTGACGTCATCCCCACCTTCCTCACGGTTTGCACCGGCAGTCTTGTTAGAGTTCCCACCATAATGTGCTGGCAACTAACAACAGGGGTTGCGCTCGTTATAGGACTTAACCTGACACCTCACGGCACGAGCTGACGACAACCATGCAGCACCTTGTAATATGCCCGAAGGAAAAGGTGTTTCCACCCCTGTCATACTACATTTAAGCCCTGGTAAGGTTCCTCGCGTATCATCGAATTAAACCACATGCTCCACCGCTTGTGCGGGCCCCCGTCAATTCCTTTGAGTTTCATTCTTGCGAACGTACTCCCCAGGTGGGATACTTATCACTTTCGCTTAGCCACTCAATCCGAAGATCGAACAGCTAGTATCCATCGTTTACGGCGTGGACTACCAGGGTATCTAATCCTGTTCGCTCCCCACGCTTTCGTCCATCAGCGTCAATATAATGTTAGTGATCTGCCTTCGCAATTGGTATTCTAAGTAATATCTATGCATTTCACCGCTACACTACTTATTCTAACCACTTCACATTAATTCAAGACAACCAGTATCAATGGCAATTCTACAGTTGAGCTGCAGACTTTCACCACTGACTTAGCTGCCCGCCTACGGACCCTTTAAACCCAATGATTCCGGATAACGCTCGGACCCTCCGTATTACCGCGGCTGCTGGCACGGAGTTAGCCGGTCCTTATTCTTACAGTACCGTCAAGCTCCCTCACGAGGGAGTGTTTCTTCCTGTATAAAAGCAGTTTACAACCCATAGGGCCGTCTTCCTGCACGCGGCATGGCTGGATCAGGCTCTCGCCCATTGTCCAATATTCCTCACTGCTGCCTCCCGTAGGAGTCTGGTCCGTGTCTCAGTACCAGTGTGGGGGATCCCCCTCTCAGGGCCCCTACCTATCGTAGTCTTGGTAAGCCGTTACCTTACCAACAAACTAATAGGACGCATACTCATCTTGTACCGTAACCTTTAATATAAAGACGATGCCATCTCTACATACTATGAGGTATTAATCCAAATTTCTCTGGGCTATCCCTCAGTACAAGGCAGATTGTATACGCGTTACGCACCCGTGCGCCGGTCGTCAGCGGTGCAAGCACCCTGTTACCCCTCGACTTGCATGTGTTAAGCCTGCCGCTAGCGTTCATCCTGAGCCAGGATCAAACTCTTCATCGTTAAATCTTAAATAATATTTATACAACTATAAGTTCGATTATCTCAAAAAATTTCTCAGGTATAATCTTAGTTTAGTTTTCAATATAAATCTATATCCTTTCGAATATAAACTCATACGCTTGTCAATTTCAATATGTCAATGAACTTTCTCCTCACGGAGTTGGTGATGAAAACGGAATCGAACCGTTAAAAAATTATTACCAAATCATCATTTTTATAAGAGCTTCGTGCGCTAAGCGGGTGCAAATGTACAACACTTTTTTAATTCCGCAAGACTTTTTAAAAAATAATTCAAAAAAAATTAAGACCGTTATTCTCGCTTTAAAAACTAAAGGATAATTAACTCCCAAAGCGGGTGCAAAGATAGAATGCTTTTCCGTTATAGCAAGCATAAAATCAAGTTTTTTTTAAATATTTTTT
>NZ_JBYVKA010000011.1:0-8955 GCF_058148545.1 Ulvibacter sp. 2305UL32-6 | reverse complement strand
ATGGCTTCCGAGTCGCACGCGTCGACGCCGCTGCCAACATTTGCGTCCGCAAATTTGGTTGAGCCACAGCGAGCCAAGAAACGCCACTGGCATTATACAAACACGTTACCTGCAAGCTGAAAAAAGAGCCAACCGCACAGTCAAGCACATTTCATTTTGCTCGTGCCTCACAAAATAAAAAGAGCTTGCCTTTCCCCACCACCACCCGACTGAAAATATCTTCTTAAATGTAAATATTATTAAAAATAAGTTAATATATTTGCGTAAAACACAAATAAATTGGCTAAAGTGGAAATCAACAGGATTAAAGTTGCTCTTGCCGAAACCAGGAGAAAGAACAAATGGTTAGCAGAACAAATAGGTAAAGATGAATCTACTGTTTCTCAATGGTGCACAAATGCGCGACAACCATCTTTGGAGAATTTGCTTAGAGTTGCAAATGCATTGGAAATAGACATCAGAGATTTACTTTATTCAACTAATAATTCTGAGAATTAATATGAACGAAAAGAAAACATATATTGACCTATTTGCAGGTTGTGGTGGTCTTTCACTCGGTCTTTATAATTCTGGCTTATGGAAAGGACTGTTTGCAATTGAAAAAAGTCCTGACGCATTTGAAACTTTTAACCATAATTTAATTGAAAATAATAATCATTTTGATTGGCCAAATTGGTTACCAAAATCCAACCATGATATTAATGCAATAATCAAGAATTATCCAAATGAGCTCAAATCATTAAGAGGTAAAATCGATATGGTTGCTGGTGGACCACCTTGTCAAGGTTTTTCTACGGCTGGAAAAAGAAATGAGAATGATTTACGAAATAAATTAATAAAATCATACATAAAATTCATTCGTCAAGTACAACCAAAAGTTATCTTTTTTGAGAATGTAAAAGGTTTTACTCAAAAATTTGACAAAAATAAAATTCAAGGAAAAGTGTATTCGGAATATGTAAAAAATGCATTAGAATATACTCCAAAAGACGAAAAATATTTAGGTTATAAAGTAGAAGGTCGTCTTGTTGATTTTTCAGAATATGGTGTTCCGCAAAAAAGAACCCGTTTCATTTTAGTAGGAATTAGAAAAGACATTGCTAACAACACAAAACCGACATACTTTTTTGATTCAATAAGAAACGAAAGAGAAAAATTCTTAGTAAATAAAGGGATTGGTCTAACAAATAGTTTGGAAGATGCAATATCTGATTTATTAAGAATTAATGAAACAACATCACCAGATACTGCTTCTTTCAAAACAGGTTTTTATAATAAACCTAAATCAAAATATCAAAAACTCTTGAAAGGAAACTATTCAGGAAAAATACCTGATAGTCACAGATTTGCAAACCACAATCCTTCTACAATTGAAAAATTTGAATACATACTTGAAAATGCAGATAAAAACAAAACATTATCTGATGAAATTAAAGAACGATTTAATCTCAAAAAGAGAACTATAATACCTTTGTCTGGAAGTACTCCTACTCCAACAATCACTACTTTACCAGACGATTATGTGCATTATTGTGAGCCAAGAATTTTCACAGTTCGAGAATATGCTAGAATACAATCTTTTAATGATTGGTATGAATTTAAGGGTAAATATACAACTGGAGGTAAGAGAAGAACACAAGAAGTTCCTAGATATTCACAAATAGGCAATGCGATACCACCTCTTTTCGGTGAACAAAGCGGATTGGTTTTAAACAAACTAATTAGCTAATGACAAATCCCAACGAATTACATTTTAAAACTAATGTCCAGTTAAAAAGTATAATTGGTAAAGACCTTATCAATGATGACAATATCGCAATTCTTGAATTGGTGAAAAATTCTTTTGATGCAGATGCAAAAAGAGTTAATGTAACTTATCTAAACCTCAAGAATAATGATGATGAGCTTACACAATCATTTTCGAACAAAACATCTAGATTAATTATTCAAGATGATGGTTTAGGGATGGATCTAGAAGACATCCAAGATAAATGGTTGAACATAGCTTATTCAGAAAAAAAATCTAACAAAAAACAACATAATAGAAGAATGGCTGGAGCCAAAGGGGTTGGAAGATTTTCTTGTGACCGCCTTGGCGAATATCTCAATCTATATGCGAAAACAAAAGATAATAACAAATATTTAAAACTTAGTATAGATTGGAAGTTATTCGAAATTGAAGATGAAAAAAAGGAGATTCAATCTATACCTTTAAAATTTCAATATCTATCAAAAAATGAAATTGAAAATCTTGGTTTTAAAGCCTTTGATAATGGTGTACTATTAGAAGTTATAAAGTTAAGAAGTTCTTGGGCGTATCCAATTAAAGACAAAAGTGGAAATACCATAAAATGGGATACAGAAAAGTTCGTTGACTTAAAAAAGTATTTAGAAAAACTTATCAATCCTAATCAAGCATTTCAAAATGATGATTTCGGTATTTATATTAGTACACCTGAGTTTATAAAAGAGAATGACTTAAGAAATGAATATGAAAAATTCATTGGTAAAGTAGAAAATCGAATTTTTGATAAATTGGATTTCAAATCAACTAGTATTGAAACTAGAACTCAAGATGGAGGTAAAATTATCTATACAGAACTTAAAGATAAAGGTGATACGATTTTTTGGCTAAAAGAAAAAAACCCATACTATCCTTCGATTAAGAATGTAAAGATCTCTATCTATTACTTAAATCCATACGCTAAAGCTTTTTTCACTAAACAAACTGGAATACAATCAGTTAATTATGGATCTATATTTCTGTTTATTAATGGATTTAGAATTTCACCATATGGAGATGTAGGAAATGATTGGCTGGGATTAGATCAAAGAAAAGCACAAAAAACAAGAAGCTTTCTGGGTCTTAGAGATATAATTGGTCAAATTGAAATTCTTGATGAGTTAAATGATTTCCAAATCATATCCAGTAGAGAAGGAATTGTAAGAAATGATAATTACAAAGATTTAACTAATTCTGAAAGAAATGATAGTTTCTATTATAAAGCACATAGAAGACTTGAAAGATATGTAGTAGAAGGACTTAATTGGGATAGCTCTATTTATGATAATAAAGACCCTCAGTTTAAAGAAATTGAACAAAAAATCATTTCGGGAAAAGCGACAGAAAATGAATTGATTTTTCGTGAAGACGACCAGACAAAGCAAAGAAGAACATATGGTGCGATACATTCAATAATATCTGCAAGAGTTAATGACGTAATAGAATTATATATCAATGAAAATTTAATTACACAAAAGATTGAAGAAGAAAGGCAAAAGTCCGAAAGAGAATTTCAACAGTTAATTGAAGATTTTGACAATAAAAAAATTGACTCGGAAACTTTGGGTCGAATTTTACAACGTAAGGCTGAACAAAATGCCGAATTAGAAAAACAACTCAAAGAATTTGCTAAATATTCGACCAATGAAGCTACTACAAAAGCAATTCTAGAGTTACAGAATTACAAAAAGACTGTTGAGGAACAAACTATACTAATAGAAAAACTTCAATATGAATTAGATGATTTAAAAAATCAAAAGCAGAGCGCTGAAAAGACCGCCAAAGAATATAAAGATAAAGCTGAGAAAGCAGAAGTAGATTTATCCATTGAAAAAGAAAAAAACTTGTACCTTCTTGCAACAAGAAGAACTTTAAGTCCTGATGCAGATGGGCTAATTCATACTATAAAAATCAATAATATCGAAATAAGAGATGGTATTGATAATATAATTGACGACTTAACAGAAGATGATTTCGATATAAACAACCTAATTGAGAGACTAGGTTTCCTAAAACTCAATGCCGAACGCTCTTTAAAAATGGCCGAGTTTGTTACTAGATCAGACCTCAAAGAAGATATCGAAAAAAAGGACGTTGATTTAGTATCATATATTCAGGAATATATTTCGTTATACGGTGAAACATTTTCTGATAAGATATCATTTGAATTTAAGGTTAACAATTCATACCTAAACAAAAATATTAGTGTCTTAAATTTATCAATCATACTTGATAATCTAATAAGCAATTCTATCAAATGGGGAGCAGAAAATATTCTGATTGAGTTTAACAACACAAGCGATAAACAATTAGAATTGATTTTTTCGGATGATGGTGATGGTTTATCTAATAAATTTTTAGACAAACACAAACGCATTTTTGAGCTCTCTGTGCGTGATATTCCTACAAACGGAATGAATGGGTCTGGAATAGGGTTATTCTACACAAAGAACCTTTTAAATGATATGAATTCTGAGATTGACTTTATAGGTAATAACTTAAAATTATCTGGAGCCTCTTTTAAACTTATTTTCAATACAATATGAGTGTAGTACGGTTATTATATATAGATGATAATAAGATAAATTCTCAAATAGATAATCTAAGGAAAAAACTTAAAAATGTTGGTTTTGACCTTGATGAAACTTTTTTAGATTTAAGCAACGATCATTACAAGAAAAGAGATGAATCTACAGGAAGAGTAATACTTGACAAGGCCAAAATTCAATCTTATGTTAATGATAACTTTATGAATGAGAATTTTGATATAGTTGCTTCAGATTATGATTTTAAAGACAAGAATTTAGATGGCTTCGAATTACTTAAATGGATTAAAAACGAATGTACTTCAAAAAAATATAGATTAAGACGAGCTAAGTTTTGTCTTTATTCATCTGAACAGGATAAAGTTGCAAAAACATTTGACACACCAAAAAAAGTCAAAAGCTTGATAAAGCTAAAAATTGATGAATTTATAGATAGAGATAGGATACCTGAAGAGTTAACAAAACTAACTGTTGCTCCTAAAGAAATATATAAACATAAAGATCATCTGATAAAATTTTTAGAAAAATACCCGGACTTAGTTTTTAACAGTGTCTATCCAAAGTTTAAAGGAAAAAAACTTTCAGACATAGCACACGAAATCGATAAAGATTTGCCAAATGGAATCGACTTTCAGAAAAATTTGGTTGAGCTAACTATAGCTCATTTAATTGATTTAAATAAATTCGAGGATTAATGATAATAGTTATTATTTCGGTTGACCCCTCAACAAATTTTCTGTTTGATATTGTAGATAGCTTAAAATCTAATTCCATTGATTTTGAATTAATTGAAATTCATCCTAACACAGATTCATACAAAAGTTGTCTTGACAATATAGCTAACCTTCCAGAAAATACCACAATACTATTTTTAGGACACGGTCAGGACGACCAAATTTACGGTGGTGAATTACTTGATGATTTTCCAAAGCAACCTTTGGTAAAAAGAAATGAAATGGGAATTTTCAAAAACCAGAATTTATTTTTACTTGCTTGTGATTCCGCCAGTTTAATAAAAAGCTCATTTCGTATTGCTAAAACTAATAAAGCTATCGGTTTTGGTCCTTTACCAACAGAAATTGAAGAGGTTAAAAATGATAAAAAACTTGCTAATGAAGGAATTACATTAGACACTATTGAACTCTTTAAACAAGCAATAAATGAGACTGTAATATTAAGTTTACTAGAATACTTTAAAGATGAATCTAAAGACTTTATATTTTTAAAGGATTATTTAAACTTACACTTAAATAAAAGAATAAATAAAGCAATTCTTGAAGAAGATAATAGAAATTTAGCCGATTTATTATTCAATATGAAAAATGATATGGTTATATACTGAGCCAACGCTAAAAGCCATACACATTTACAATTCGCACTAGCCAACGCTACACCAAAAATTGCAAAAGAGTTTGTCTTTGCCAACGCTAGCAAGTTTGCGGAAAGAAAAGCCAGCCAGGTAACAATGTATATAAAAAATAGCTGAGTAAGTGCTAAAACGAAAGCAAAAACATAAAATAAAGGTCAGTCATAAACTGAAAAATTAGTGCATAAAAAACCGCTACTTTTCATATACGAGACCGTTGGCATTCATTACTAAGAAATCTGTAAAAAATTAAAAACATTAAAACACTTAAAACATTCTTTCGAAATTTAGCTGACACAGAAAATGGAAAATTTTATTTTGAAGATAAAGATGTCGCTATCGGAGGAGGTATGCATAGTCCCAATGTAATTTTCTTAGTTAAATTTAAATATAAAGACAACGAAATTTCTATTCTAAACCAAACGGGAACTTCATTTGTAGGAAACATAAATTGCAAATTAAACAAAACACTTCAGCCCATTGCTTTTGAAATATCTTCAATTTCTCACATTACAAATTTATTTCGCAGAAGAAAAAGTAGATTCAAAATAAAAACGGAGAATGAAAACATTAAATATTTTCTTGAACAGAGCAGTTCATTAAACCAGCTAAGCAAAATAGCGGAAAAAGAAAATTTCAGCCCACTAATTACTTGTGAATTGAATGACTTCTGGAGTATTGAAAGCAACTATCATTTAGAATTTGACAATTGGACACAAGTAGTTGAACCAACAATAAAATTATATAAAGCTTTAATAGACGAATTTGAAAAACGGATAGCGAATGTAAGTAATGGAAATTATCGTGAAATGAATTAGTGAACGTAACGAAATGCCAACACCGTATAAAGCCAATGGCGAAGTTGGTTAATGAATTGTTTTTCGTACAAATAATTAAGTATCTTTAAATCGGATAAAACCCGTAAACGGCTTCGCTGTGGCTTCCGAGTCTTACGCGTCGACGCCGCTGCCAACATTTGCTACCGCAAATTTGGTTGAGCCACAGCGAGCCAAGAAACGCCACTGGCATTATACAAACACGTTAGCCTTCATTATAACCAACACTTGAACATAAAATAAATTTTACACTTTTTTGACACAATTTTACATTTGATAAAGCCCAAAGAGCATCTTTAGACTTAAGTTTGAAAAAAACACAAATGAAACAATCCTATTTATTTTCAAAAATCTGTTTATTAGTTTTGGTTACCTCTTTTGTAACTTCTTGTAGGGGGCAATCTAACTCAAATAAGAAAAATGATAACACTATTAACGAGCTACCAAAAAAAGTAGATTCACAAATTGGAGAATATGTTGGAGTATTTCAAGACTCTAAAGAGAATTTTTGGTTTCAAACTTTAGAAAAAGGAGTGGCGAAATATGACGGAAACAAATTAGTTTACTTGACCACAAATGATGGATTACCAAGTAATCGAATTGTAGATGTAATTGAAGATAATTCGGGGAATTTATGGTTCGGAACTGGTTCAGGAATATCGAAATTTGATGGAAAATTATTTACAAATTATTCAGAAAAAGATGGACTTTGCAACAATATGATAAGTAATTTATTTATCGACAGCAAAGGGAAATTTTGGATTGGAACTTGGGGAGGAGTTTGCAAGTTTGACGGAACTGAATTTGAGCATTTCCCTATTCCTTACCCTAAAGTAGAAACTCAAATCAATCCTGACACCAAAGATTGGATAACCTCTATCACAGAAGATTCAACTGGAAATATTTGGTTCGGAAGAGATGGTTACGGAGCAAGTAAATTTAACGGAGATTCATTTGTTCACATCACTACAAAAGAAGGATTAAACTCAAATAATGTTCAATCTATTGTAGAAGATAAAGATGGAAACATTTGGATTGGAACAAGAGTAGCAGAAAAAGATAATGCGGAAACCGAAAAACGATTTGGAAAAGGTGGATTGAATAAATATGATGGAGATAAAATCATTCATTTTTCGAAAATTGACGGATTAAGTGAAAATGATGTTTACTCAATTTATAAAGACAATTCAAACGATTTATGGTTTAGTACAATTAGTAATGGTGCTTACAAATACACAAACAGTAAGTTCATAAATTATAAAGTTCCTGTTCCGATAATGGATATTTTGAAAGATAAAGAAGAAAATATTTGGTTTGGTTGTGCAGGTGGTTTATACAGAATTGACAAAGACGGAAAAACAAAAAATGTGACGACAAACGGACCTTGGAATTAAAATAACGAAAGGCTAACAACGTATAAAGCCAATGGCGGGTTTGTTGCTTATCGAATTTGAGTTCCTACAAATAAACTATCTTTAAAACCGAATACATCGCCAAACGGCTTTGCAGTGGCTTCCGAGTCGCACGCGTCGACGCCGCTGCCAACATTTGCTACCGCAAATTTGGTTGAGCCACAGCGAGCCAAGAACCGCCACTGGCATTATACAAACACGTTGTGCACCATATGACAAGAACCAGACGACATATTAAAAAACGTAATAGTTATACAGTTGTACTTCCGATAATTACCATAGTTGGATTAGGCGTTTTGTTCATTTTTTTATCTTTTTATGAGAAGAGTTGGTCATATAATTGGAACGGAATTCGTGATCAAATTCGTGATAGTGTTCAAGTGATTGAACATAGAAGCATTTCAAATGGAGTTGTAGGAATTGCGAATCAAAAACCCCGACAATATGATTGTCGAAATTGGATAATGAAAACAGCTACAAAATCTGAACTTTTAAAATTAATTGATTATCCAAATGGAAATATTAAAGCAACAGGCTACGAAGGATTGATGTTTAATGAAGATTTTCATAAAAAGTCAGATTTAATTCTTAAAGCTATTTCCGATAAAGAACATAAGGTTATATATCAGGCAGGATGTACCGAATTTCAACTGTCAATAAGTGAATACTTAATTGAGTTTGTTCTATATATTGATAAGACTAGTCCGCCACCGCCAATTGGATTCGAAAACCAATTAGAATTGACAGAAATAGAAATAGATAAAATATTAACTGAATATCATAAAGAGCCGAAAAGCTGGTGGAACTAATACGGTGCACAACAACGTATATAACCAATGGCTAAATGGGTTATTGAATTTGAATTCCTACTTTTTGTTGTAAATTTATCAAAACCGAATAAACCAGTAAACGGCTTCGCCGTGGCTGCTGAATCGCACGCCGCGACGCGGCTGCCAGCTTTTGCTCCGCAAAACTGTTTGAGCCACAGCTTGCCAAGGTCCGCCACTGGTCA
>NZ_JBYVKA010000010.1:0-22275 GCF_058148545.1 Ulvibacter sp. 2305UL32-6 | reverse complement strand
TGTAAGGGTCGCATCTGTTACAGCGCCCAATTCAGCACCTGTAAAGCTAAATGCATTAGAAGCTGCAAGAGCAGGCTCTTCAATATAAATGGTCATGTCATATGTACCAGTATTTGATCCGCCACCCATAACACAGTTGTCAACTAAGATAGGATCTGGGTAATCTACTAAAGCACCACATACACCTGGATCGTTGTCAACAATAATGTTGTCTGGACAGTCAAATTGCGATGGTGGCTCGTTGTCTACTACTGTAATAGTAAATTGACATGTAGTAAATTCATTAGGAGCATCATCATTAGTCGCTGTAAATTCAATAAGTGTGTCTCCAATTGGGAATACAGTTCCACTTGCAGGACCCATTGTTTGAACAACCGTTACGGTTCCTCCATTAGGATCAATAGCAACTGCATCACTAAAGTTTACTACAGCGTCACATTGACCTGGCGTATTGTTTGCCATAATGTCTCCAGGACATACAATAATTGGAGCATTTGGATCTGAAGCAGCTACTACAGAGATATCTGCCGTCCAACCTCCCTGAGCAACTGAAGCATCAGAGTTAAAGGCAAATGTTAAAGATCCTCCAACAGCTGAAGTAAACGGCCCTAACGTTGGATTTCCAGCAGCATCGGTAGCATCAGTACATGGTAGAGTTGCGCCATTATCGAAATCATCCCCAGCATACGTGGCATCAAAACCACCCGTATCACCTGTTACGGCCAAAGAATCCCAACATTGAGAACCCGCCTCAACATCAAAAGTGGTGAAAGTAACTACAATTTCTTCAGTAGCCTGTGCTTGAAGCACTAACGTAGAACCTTCGTTAAGTGAATAATTTGCCGCAGACCCACCTGAGTCTGTGTAAATGTCTCCATCAACAAAGTCTGTCCCCGACGTGAGGGTCCCAGCTTGTTGCGGAATTTCAGTCTGCGCCTGCGTTTGCCATGCAAAAAGCATGAGCATACTAAGCGCAAGAATTTGTGTAATTTTTTTCATGAATTAAGAAATTTAAATTAATTAGAATAATTTGTTAAAAATAACATAAAAAATCACTTTAACAAACCATAAACATAATTTTTAGCGCCAAGATTCGTTGCTATTTTCTTAGCAGAAATCACCCTCATACAAACATCAGGATTACAATGAGTTACAAGAACTAAGTACCCTAAAATTATTTACCTCCAACAAACAATTAATACGTAAGTTCTTATAAGAATGACGGGGTTTGAAGATAAAATCCTACTTCTTGACTCGAAATATCTGAAGACGCTCGCTATTATTTACTACCGCTATATAATTCGCCTTCAAACCTTTTATTTGATGCATGGCTTTGACGTCATAAGGAGCAAAGAATCCCGTTTCTGAAACACCCAGTGACCGGAAAGAACCATCACCATTGCCCAAAATTACAAGTCCGTTACCCGCATCATTTCGCGGCGTCTCTACTTCAGATCCATATAAGTTTCCAGCTAAAATTGCATCCAGCTTCTGATCTCCATTAATATCCTGAACCACAATACCATTGACCGAAGACACCTGAGCTAGTCGCGGTAAAGCAGTTAATTTCCAAGGCTCTAAACCGTTATTCTGCAGATACATGCTTTGAAATGTTTTTGACTGGAGGTGTAATGCCTTATTCAATTTCTCTTCCGTAAAAATATCTTTTAACTCGGCTTTTGCAAAAGCATCATATGTTTTGAACTTTTCTTTTATAAAAGGCATTTGTTGTGAAGAGCATTCTCTTCCTCGTAAGGGAACCGACTTCCCATCTTCGGTATAACTCAATACAATATCACCTTGATTATTATTGTCAAAATCGTCATAAAAGATATCAAACGGTTTCTCTGAAGTTGCTTGATATTTATAATTTTGACCCAAATTACCAACCAAATAATCCTCATCACCATCACCATCAAAATCACCCGCCGCAATACTGTACCACCAGCCCTCAGTATTAGTAAGTCCTAGTGCTTCGCTCGTATTTTCAAAAGTAGTTTTAGTATTACGAAGCACTGTAATTGACATCCATTCGCCAGCCAAGATCAGGTCTGCTCTTCCATCATTGTCATAATCTGACCATAGTGCCGAAGTAACCAAACCAGGTCGTAAAGCCGCTGGAGCAATCGCTTCAGTAACATCTGTAAAAATTCCTTTATGATTTTGTAAAAGATAACTGCGCGGTGCTTTGGGATACATCCCAGGAATTCCTCGACCTCCTACAAACAAATCCATATCACCATCATTATCATAATCTGAAGCACTCACAACACCGCCGCTCGTAGGCATCTTAGGCAGCGCATCCAATTTCTTGACAAAATTTCCCGAACCGTCATTAATATATAAGCGATCTTGTAAAAAGGGTGAATTGACATCAAACTCATTACCGCCGCTAACTACGTACAGATCTTGATCATTATCATTATCCACATCAAAGAAAACTGCAGCCATATCTTCACTTCCGGCATCTTTACTCCATATGTTGGTGTTTGCTTTTTGAAACGTACCTTCTGTTGTTTGCAGGTACATGCTTCCCGAAAATCCTTTGGCTCCACCAATATAAAAGTCTTCTAAACCATCACCATTCACATCGGCCACGGCCATTCCTGGACCCATAGTAGACATTTTATGAGGCAGTAAGATCTCTCTGCTAAAATCGTCAAAATCATTCTCCTTGTGTACAAAATCAACACCAACTTCTTGAGTCACCTCTTCAATAGAAACCTTCCCTTTTCTTTGGTATAGCTGTGCCAAAGGAGCTTTGCTATTTTCCTTATACTGAATGGTTATTAATTCATTGGAGGTTAAATTCGTAAGCAATTGATTGTCACCATTAGGCCATTTCACCCATAACGAATCAATTTTCGTGTTTTTACCTAAACCAAAATGAAGCTTGTTTTCTACGGAAGAAATATATCCTCGATTCAAAAACTGCTCTCTTGTTTGATAATTATCGCCCGCTTTTACGGTTACGCGCGCTCCAATTCCGAAGGCATTTTTACCATAACCCTGAAGCGCGACCTTGACAAAATTGGTCTCGGATAATTTTTCTGCATTATTTCTATATAGGATCGCTTCTTGATCAATGTTTGAAATCACCATATCCAGATCGCCGTCATTATCGAGATCTGCATACGCTGCTCCATTTGAAAATGAGGCTTCGGTAATACCCCATGCTTCACTTTTGTTTGAAAACGATATATCCCCTTCATTTTTATAAACATAATTCTTAATAGGAACTTCGGGCATGATGTTCAAGATTTTTTGAATATACTCAAAGTGCCCCGTGGATTGCTTAGCCATTTCTCTTAAAATGGAATCTTTTATTTTTGAATAATCATTATTTCGCACATCCTTTCTATATCCATTTGTCACAAATAGATCTTGCAGCCCATCATTGTCAAAATCAGCCCACAACGGCGCCCAGCTCCAATCGGTACTCGATAACCCCGTCATTTTAGAAACATCACTAAAAGTGCCATTTCCGTTATTCATATGAAGCGTATTTGTCATATACTGATAATGAAAGCCATCGTCGACGGTTTGTTTGAAGGCTTTAGGATTCATTCCAGACATATTGGTTTTAATTCGATAATTATCTTCAGCAACCATATCGACCACCATAATATCTAACAGACCATCGTTGTTAAAATCACCAATATCAGATCCCATCGAAAACATGGAAATATGACGCATGCTTTCTTTTAGTTTTTCTGAAAAAGTGCCGTCGCCATTATTATAATAGAGATAATCGTGCTCGGTGTAATCATTGGTGACATAAATATCTGGCCAACCGTCATTGTTCAAATCACCAATTGATGCGCTATGCCCAAACCCGATACCATTGTTTACCAAACCAGCTTGCACACTTACATCAACAAATTTTCCTTGATCATTTCGAAAGAGCTTATCGGTAGTCAAGTCATTACGCTGACGCCGCTCAGTGTCAAAATTTTCACCAACCAATAAAGTGTTTGGCTGATTTGCTAAATACATATCCAAATCACCATCTCCATCATAATCAAAAAAACTAGCTTGCGCCGAGTAACTTTCACTATCTAAACCATACTCCGCCGCTTGTTCCGAAAACGTAAGATTTCCATAATTAATGTAGAGTTCATTGCGTCGCTTATCAGCAGGAACATTACCCGATCGACAAACGTAAATATCTAAAAGACCATCTCCATTAATATCAACCATGCTCGTTCCGTTAGACCAACCCCAAGCTCCTTTTAATCCTGCTCTTTGGGTTATATCTTCGAATTTGAAATTTCCTTTATTGAGATATAGTTTGTTATTCCCAAAATTACTCGTAAAATAAATATCCGTTAAGCCGTCATTATTTATATCACCCAGCGACACGCCTCCTCCATTATAAATATTTGGATAGGCAAAATAATTCAAAGATGGGGTAGCTTCTGGAAGAATGTTCACGTATGCAACCCCCGTTTGGGCTGCATTCATTGAGGTAAACAGTGGCCCCGAATACAATTCTTTTTCACCTTCTTTACTAACTTCGCTACCAGAATCATTGCACGATAAAAAAAGAACAGCGCAAGAAATCAGTAAAATCAAGGTTAATCTAGTAGAAAATTGTTTGTTCAAGCGTGTCTTAATTAATTCCATAATGCAACTATATTTAACCTTGTTTTGAGCGCACTAAAGTAGACAAAAAAATAATTTGTTAAAACTATCTTAAAAAATTAAACTCTTGTCTTTTACATATCTAAAGAGCATTCCTAAACACTGACCAATAATGTCTCAATGTTTTTCTATATTTGGTACCATTCTAACTGCTAGTATTATGAAATTAAATGTTTATTTAGCGAGTCTTTTCTTTTTAATACTCGCTTGCCAAGAACCAACTTCCGAAGAAAAACAAACAGCGCAATTTACAGATGGAACAAACACGCAGTTTTCAAAAATAGACACTGGGACCTCCGGTATTAACTTCGTCAACACCGTTGTTGAAAATATGGAGATCAACTTCTTAAATTATCCGTATCTATACGCAGGAGCTGGTGTAGCCGTTGGAGATATAGATAACGACGGACTCGCAGATATTTACGTAGTTTCAAACACGGGACCTAACAAACTGTATAAAAACGAAGGCAAATTTTCCTTTAAAGATATCACCAAATCATCACACACAGAAGATTACAAAGGATTCTCCACAGGCGTGACCATGCTAGACGTTAATAATGACGGTTGGCTTGACATCTATGTGTCAAAAGCGGCTTCGCTTAAGGATGATGACGCGAGAAGAAATTTACTTTTTGTGAATCAACAAAATGGCACCTTTAAAGAAGACGCCGCCGCTTGGGGAATAGACGACCCTGGTTATACAACCCAAGCATATACACTAGACTACGATAGAGATGGTGATCTTGATTTATACGTAGTTAATTATCGTTACGACTTTAAAAATAATGCAAAAATTAGCGGTAAAATTCAACGTGACATCGAAGAAGTCACTAGCGATCAACTCTATAGAAATGACGGTACTAAATTCACGAAAGTGACAGGTGAAGTTGGACTCTATAATAAAGCTTGGGGTCTCGCAGCCGCAATTGGAGATTTTAATAAAGATGGCTGGGACGATATTTATGTTTCCAACGACTTTTTAGAGCCGGATGTTCTTTATATAAATCAGCAAAACGGAACTTTTAAAAATGAGATCAATAGCAGAATGAAACATATTTCGTTCAACAGCATGGGATCTGATCTAGCAGACCTCAACAATGATCTGCTACCCGATCTTATGACACTCGATATGCTCGCCGAAAATTACGCCCGAGGTAAAGAGAATATGGCTTCCATGAGTACCCAAAACTTTTTGAGTATGGTGGAAGTAGGCTACCATCACGCCTATATGGCCAACATGCTCCATATTGATAATGGTAACGGAACCTATAACGAAACCGGACAAATGAGCGGTGTTGTAAAAACCGACTGGAGCTGGGCACCACTTATAGCCGATTATGATAACGATGGAAACAAAGACATCTACATCACAAACGGTGTCATTAAAGATTATACCAATCAAGATTTCCGAACCTATCTCCGAGAGAAAGAAGCAAAAAAAGAACCTGCCGTTCTTGAAGATCTTCTCGCTTTGATGCCCTCACAGAAACTTGATAATTATATGTACAAAAACAAGGGCGATATCACTTTTAGCAACGAAACAACCAATTGGGGACTTTCAGACCCTAGTTTTTCTAGTGGAGGAGCATACGCAGATCTCGACAATGACGGCGACCTCGACTTAGTTGTAAATAACACCAATGACCCCTTAGCTATTTACCGAAACAACCAAAATAAGAATTACCTACAAGTAAAACTTAAGGGCAGCAACAAAAACAAACTAGGAATTGGTTCAAAAGTGTACTTAACTACGGAAAAAGGAACGCAACTTCAACAACTATATCTCACCAGAGGATATCAATCTTCCATGCCCGAAATTGTACACTTCGGATTAGGTGATGCTTCAAAAATTGAAAAGGTGACGGTTGTTTGGCCCGACGGAAAAACCTCAGTGGTTCCTGATGTTTCGGTCAATGAACGTATTACGATCGATTATGTTTCCGCCACTAACGAGCGTGTGGCATTTCAGCAAGATACTCCGCTAAAAAAATCAAAGAATTCAGAAGCACTCGGACTCGATTACCAACATCAAGAAAACGACTACAACGACTATGCAGCGCAACTTCTAATTCCGCAGAAACAATCTACTAAAGGTACTGGCATCGTTACAGGTGATGTAAACGGTGATAGTTTGGATGATCTTTTCGTCGGAAATGCCTTGGGCGCAGCCGCTGCTTTGTACATTCAAGATAGTTCAGGAAAATTTAAAAAGACCAACGAATCGCTTTGGAACCAAGAGGCTAAATACGAAGACGCAAACGCCTTATTTTTTGATGCAGACGGCGATAAAGATCTCGATCTTTATGTGGTTAGCGCTGGCTACGAACTTTCGGAAAATGATCCTTTATTACAAGATCGATTATACCTCAACGATGGAAAAGGAAATTTCAGCAAAAACAATAAAGCGTTGCCAAAAATGCTAACTTCCGGCAAAGCGATCGCAGCCGCCGATTATGACAACGATGGTGACCTAGATCTATTTGTTGGCGGAAATGTGATTCCAGGAAAATATCCTTTAGCGCCACGCTCCTATCTTCTGAAAAATAACGGGGGTGTTTTTACTGATGTAACTTCCGAAAATGCAGATCTAACTTCGCCTGGAATGATCTCTGAAGTACTTTTTACCGACTATGACAACGATAATGATCTAGACATTCTGACCGTTGGCGAATGGATGAATCCTACCATTTTTAGCAACCATAAAGGTCATTTTACAAAAGAATCTATCCCGAGTTTTGATAAAAATGAAGGCTGGTGGTTTAGTGCAACGCAAGGTGATTTTGACGGTGATGGCGATATGGATTATGTCTTCGGAAACATGGGAAAAAACAATAAATTTCAGCCAAAAGAAGAAAAGCCACTCTTTATCTACGCCAAAGACTTTGATGAGAATGGATCTTTTGACGTGGCACTTTCAAAGATCAACGAAGGTAAACGAGTTCCTGTTCGTGGTAAGCAATGTAGCTCTGAGCAAAACCCATTCCTGCTAGAAAAAATTGAAACATATAAAGAATTTGCAAGTCTAGACATGAATGCTATTTACGGCGAAGACAAGCTTAATGATGCCTATCAGTTGGTTGCACATCATTTTGAAACCATGTATGCTCAAAATAATGGCGACGGAACATTTACCCTTAGCAAATTGGTCAATGAAGCACAATTGGGTCCAACCTTATCAATCATTGCAAAAGATTTTAATAATGATGGATTTATAGATATCATGGGTATTGGTGCGATCTATGATGCGGAAGTTGAAACTATTAGATACGACAGTAATTTTGGCTATGTGCTTCTGGGTGATGGAAAAGGTGAATTTACCTACACTAAAAAATACGACCCGACGATCGTAAGTGATGCCAAAGACATTACCGAGATCACTATCAATGGAGGGACTGAGTATATTGTTGGGAGCAACAACGGACCACTTGAGGTATTTTCTTTAGAACCGTAAGCTAAAAGAAAGGTCGGTATTGTTCTATTCTGAAATCGATTGTTGTCTTTTCAGGAAAAGCAGCTTTCATTTTCTTATAAGCATCCATGCTTCCCACAGCTCTATTGGCAGCACCCGAAGGGGCAGTTAGAGAAACGGTTTTAATAATTCTATCCGACTTCGGAAGTATAAACTGATGAATTCGAGGAACGTCATCGGAAACTTTTTGCAAGGATAGCTGATGCGCTTTTAGATGTCTTCGGAAGAAAAACTCCGGACCATTTTTGCTGTTTCCGCCCGTAAACAGCAATGTATTTACTTTGGGATAGTCGGCTAAAATTGTCACTAGATCACGCAATTCAATATTTTGCATTCCAAGATCACTTGCGTCAATCTTGTCTCGATGTGAAGAATCAACAATATCGCAAATACCTATTCCTCGTTCTATTAAAAAATCCTTTCGTTGGTTGATCGCAAAATCTGTATTCTCATAAACCAAACCAAGATCGAAGATAGCATTGAGAATTGGCCAAAGCTGTCCGTCGCGACTTCCGTAGCAAAAATTCACATCATCTGGTTTTAGTTCACCAATAGTAAATCTTGGCGGAGGTAAGGTACCTACAATAAGCTTAGTAGCATTTTTAGGAATAAACGGCGGATATGGATGCGTGTGATGAAACAAATTAAGTGTTGGGTATTAATTTTATTGCTGTGAGGATATGTTATAATTCCTTGATCGTCCCTACTTCATCTTCATTGTTAAATGTTATAGGTAGATCACAACTTTTTGATCAACAATCTTTAGCTTATCTAACAAAGACCGGTTCATTCTCCTTTTCAGTATATTGCTCACTATATGCATATCCATCAAGATCAAATGCTTTTATGCCCTCCAAGGTGTCAATATTGTTATCGATCACATAACGCGTCATACTTCCGCGCGCTTTTTTAGCAAAGAAAGAAATGATTTTTAACTTTCCGTTTTTATAATCCTTAAATACGGGAGCGATCACAGGAACTTTTAGTTTTTTGGTGTTAATGACCTTAAAATATTCCTGACTTGCCAAATTGAGAAACAATTCATCGACTTCTAATTCATCATTCAAGGCCTCAGTGATACGGTCGCCCCAAAACTCATAAAGATTTTTTTTTCTATTGATCTTTAGATCGGTTCCCATTTCCAAACGATAGGCTTGCATAAGGTCTAAAGGTCGCAATATACCGTACATCCCAGAAAGGATGCGCAACGAGTCTTGTAATCGATCTATTTTATCTTCGGAAATAGTATAGGCGTCCAAACCTTGATACACATCCCCTGCAAAAGCGTACACCGCTGGACGCGCATTACTTTTAGTAAAAGGTGTCTTAAAATCTTTGTAGCGCTGATAGTTGAGTTCAGCGAGTTTATCACTAATATGCATAAGCGCTCCGATGGTTTTTTTAGATTGACGTTCTAGTTTCGCATTGATCTGTTCGGCTTCTTCCAGAAACTTCGGTTGCGTTCCTCGATTGGTTGGTAATTTCGATTCAAAATCAAGACTTTTAGCTGGAGACACTACAATTTTCATATATAATTCTTTTCAGTAAAAATAAGAAGAAAATGTGGCTTCAAGGAGCTAGAACATTGAATGAAATGATCTTATTATAAAGCCTGTTTATGTTGTAAGGAGTTGAAATGCGTTTTCTTTTATTTGAAATTCATCAACGCCAAATTCAAACCGCGGTTAAATTTTGCTATTTTTATAGAAACCAATACTAGAAACAATGAAGAAAACTATTTTAATTCCCTGTATTATCTCACTTCTTAGCCTCTCCGTGACTGCTCAAGAAAATACAGCGAAACAAGCACAGCTCAATGAAGATGGTAATTTATCTGTTACTCAGATCAATATGCCCCTTACACTAGCGCAAGATTACAACAGAAGCAATTCGAGACAAAGTAACTTTACATTTGGTAGACCTACCAATCCGCAAATTAAAAACTCACGAGGGGTTACCTTAGCTGATATTGACAATGACGGGATCGAAGAGATCTTATACGGAATCGATACCACGCTTTACGCGTTGGAAGGCGACGGAACGATCTTATGGTCAAAAACTGTATTAGGTCCTATTCTACTTCCACCAACTGTTGCCGATCTTGATGATGATGGTACTGTTGAAATTATCGTGAATACTGGATATCCAACCACGGTTGGCCGAATTTATGTTACCGACAACCTAGGAACTGATCTTCCGGGCTGGCCACAGAATTTTTCAGACAATTGGTTTATTAATGCCCCAGCAGTCTCTGACGTTGACGGGGATGGCGCGTTAGATATTATAAGTTGCCGTCGCGCAGGAAGTGCTGAAGGGTATGTGCATGTTTTTAATCTTGATGGCTCTCCACTCAATGCAAATTGGCCTGTACAAGTAAATGCAACACCCGCTTTTACACCCTCTATTGGTGATATCGACAATGATGGCGATATGGATGTGGTTATTGCTACCTCCTCAACTGGAATGTATGCTTTTGATGCCAATGGCGACCTTTTAACTGGTTTTCCGCTGACCGACCCAAACGTAAAATACTCGTATCAATCACCTATTTTAGTAGATCTTGACGGAGATGAAACGCTCGAAATAGTAGGAAGCAACCACGGAGATGCAGCCGCTTTTTACGTAATGGATCACGACGCAACTTACGCTCCGGGATGGCCTATTCCGTTAGGCGGATGGACATATTCTCCTTCAACAGTTGCCGATTTTGACAATGACGGTGTTTATGATATTTTTATGGCAGATCGAAATACTAGCGGAACAAATGACCCATTACCTACCGTCTATGGGCTAGCTCCAGATGGCACCGACCTGACCAACTTTCCAATTGAAAAATATGGTGGAAATGAAGGTGTATTAACCATTGCAGATATTACCAATGACAATATTCCTGAAATTATCTTCGGAAGTGTTCTTACCGATATGGATGATAACGGTTATATTCATGCCTACTCTATGGATGGCTCAGGCGAAGTTGCTGGCTTTCCACTACGACCACGCGGATTTACATTTCTGAATGGCGCTGTAATTGGCGATGTTGATGGCGACGGAATGATGGATCTAACAGCAAATTCATATACCCTTACCTTCGGAACAGGGATTGACTCGACATTTGTCAATACATACAATTTAAACGTTCCTTATAATCAAGACAAGATCTATAGCAACGGTTATAAAGGAAGCAATCATCGTGACGGACTCATTACTCCTGAAGAGCCTTTAGGTGTCCAAGACCTGAATACTGTAGACCAAACACTTCGTGTTTATCCAAACCCTTCCGAAGGAATTTTTACCCTCTCTCTAGGAGCTACAATGAATGAAGCCACCTTAAACATTTATACAATAGATGGAAAAATACTTTTTTCTGAAAAGAGCACATGGATTGAAAACCAAGCCAGACCCTATGACCTTAAAGGCATAGCTGCAGGAATCTACTTTATTAGTGTTTCCGACGGAAAAGAAACTCATATCGCACGCTGGATAAAACAGTAGTGTATTTATAAAAGCAAAAAGCCAGCAATTAACTGCTGGCTTTTTTTATTCGGTTACATGGGTAGCGTAATTTCGCCACTTTTCAATACACAATACCATATCTTCCGGAAGTTCTGTATCAAACCGCAATGTCTTTCCGGTTACGGGATGCACAAACCCAAGGGTCTTTGCATGCAGTGCTTGCCTTGGCAAAACTTTAAAGCAGTTATCTACAAACTGTTTGTATTTTGTAAACGTCGTTCCTTTTAAAATTTTATCACCTCCATACCGCTCATCGTTAAAGAGCGTATGTCCGATATGCTTCATATGAACACGTATTTGATGTGTTCGTCCTGTTTCTAATTGACAACTCACTAAGGTAACATAGCCTAAACGCTCTAGCACTTTATAGTGTGTGACGGCAACCTTGCCTTTTTCTTCAGCATCATCTCCATAAAACACCGTATTTTGAAGTCGGTTTTTAGGATGACGACCTATATGCCCCTCAATGGTTCCTTCGTCTTCTTCAACATTTCCCCAAACGAGCGCTACATATTTACGTTCTGTACTCTTATTAAAAAACTGACGCGATAAGTGCGTCATGGCTTCTTCAGTCTTGGCAATCACCAATAAGCCACTCGTATCTTTATCAATCCGATGTACCAACCCTGGCCGGTTACTACTGTTGTTTGGTAAGTTATCAAAATGGAAAGTAAGTGCATTGATCAGGGTTCCACTATAATTTCCATGCCCAGGATGCACGACCATTCCGGGTTCTTTATTTACTACCAATACATCATCATCTTCGTAAACGATATTAATGGGTAGATCTTCCGGAACCAGTAGTTGTTCATAAGGCGGGTGTTCAAATAACACAGTAACAATATCATTACCCTTGACTTTATAGCTAGACTTTACGGCAACATCGTTGACAAAAATGTTTCCGTCTTTGGCTGCTTTTTGAATTTTATTTCGCGTAGCATTTTCCACACGATTCATAAGATACTTATCTACGCGCAGGGGTTGTTGACCTTTATCGGCAACAAATCTAAAATGTTCGTAGAGGTCGTCGTTATCTGTTTCGGGTAATTCTGGTCCGTTAGTTTGAGTCATCGCTTTCAGTTTCTGTGGGTGCATCATCATTGTCTGCGCCCTGACTTAAGCTTCCGGAGCCATCGCCAATTATAAGATCAATAACAGACGTTTTGGGAAGTTCATCTCCTGGTTCTATTTTTGATCCTTTGTGTCGAAGTTCTAAAACTTCGTCTTTCGCAATATATTTTCGGGTACTCACCTTTCCAATCTTAAAACCCATAGCAAGTAAAGTTGGCTCTGCTTGTCTCTTGGTCTTACCAACAACAGGAGGAATCACGATCTTTCTATAATCTGAAGGATTTAAGGTAAGGTATATTTTTCGGTCTTCTTTTACGAAATTTCCTGTCTTCGGAATTTGTTCAATAACAGAGAAAGGAGGGTATTCGGGATTATAATTTGCCGAATCTATGACCTCATATCGGAGGTCTAATTCATCTAGAGTCTCCTCTACTTTGTCTAAAGACATCTTTGCCAGTGAAGGTACTTCAATCTGCTGCCCGTGATTGGTTGTACTTCGCAACCACCACAAAATCAAAAAAGACAACACAATGAGTACTAAAGCCGCATAAAGCAGTTGCTTTAAAAAAGCCTTGGTAAAGAGGAATTTGAAGAATGTCATACACGAATGGTTATTTGGCAAAAATATAAAATCGAATGCTAGTATCCTTTTCTAGATTAGTGATATTTTTGTTAAAGCAACTTAATTTACAAAGAAAGAACGTTTCTTTGGGATTGCAACCTTAAAAACGCTGTAAAAACCTTTTTGTTATGGCTAAAAAAAATATCGCTGTATGCATGGGCGGCTATTCTACTGAAGTTGACATCTCCATTAAAAGTGGAATGGTTGTCTGCGGAGCATTAGATACCGAAAAATATAATATTTACCCAGTTCATATTCTTCAAGAAGGATGGTTCTACCTTTCACCTTCCGAAGAAAAACATCCCATTGACAAATCTAATTTCAGCTTTTATGATGGTACAAAAACCATCATTCCTGACGCTGTGTTTAATACCATTCATGGAACTCCCGGAGAAAACGGCCTTTTAGCCGCGTATCTAGAGCTACTGAATATTCGGCAAACGAGCGCGCCTTCGTATCAAGCAGCTCTCACTTTTAACAAACGAGACTGTCTTTCGGTTTTAAAAGGCTTCGGAATACATTGCGCTACTTCGTATTACGTAAATAAGGGCGATGAGTTGAATGTTTCTGAAATCATTAAAAAAGTAGGATTGCCTTGTTTTGTAAAGCCAAATCGAGCAGGTTCCAGTTTTGGAATTAGCCGAGTCACTTCGGAAGAAGGATTTATGCCAGCCCTTGACGTAGCTTTTAAAGAGGATGCCGAAGTAATTATTGAAAAAGCACTTGTAGGGACTGAGATCTCCATTGGTGTCTATAGTTCAAACGGCGAAATTAAGGCCTTCTCGCCTACCGAAATTGTTTCCGAAAATGCATTTTTTGATTACGACGCGAAGTATTTGGGGCAATCGCAAGAAATCACGCCAGCGCGTATTTCCGAAGAATTAATTAAGGCTGTTCAAACTGAAGCTATTCGTATCTACAAAATACTTAACATGAAAGGAGTAAGTAGAAGTGAATTTATCATTCAGCAAGGAATACCACACTTGATAGAGGTTAATACAACACCAGGGCTTTCCAAAGAAAGTATCATTCCGAAGCAAATTAGAGAAGCTGGAATGACGCTGACAAGCTTTTTTGGTGACCTTATTGAAGAAGCACTGCGGTAAGATAGGCTCTGTCATTGGAAAATGATGCGAAGATTCGTTATCTTGTCTGCTCTATGGCCTTCAACGCGTGAAGGATAATAAAATTATAAATTTGAATATAGTATTTTGAGTACTAAAACTACAGATCGTATTGCCGTTTTTCCAGGTTCTTTTGACCCTATCACATTGGGTCATGTTGATATTATAGAACGTGCGCTGCCCTTATTTGACGAGATCATCATCGCCATTGGCATTAATGACGCAAAAAAGTATATGTGGTCATTAGAAGATCGTATTGCCTTTATTGAAAAGGCTTTTGCTGGATATTCAAACATTCGCGTTACTTCTTATACAGGGCTTACGGCCGATTTCTGCAAAAGAGAAAAAGCGATATGTATTTTACGCGGTTTACGCAATACAACCGACTTCACCTACGAACAAACCATTGCTCAGGCGAATGAAAAGGTAAATGGTGTAGATAGCATCTTTCTTCTTAGCAGTCCGGAATACGGTTATATTTCTTCTTCAATAGTTCGTGACATTGCCCGTAATGGTGGCGATATTACTGCTTTGGTACCAACAAGCGTTGTAAAAATTAAAAAATAATTTTCTAAAATTCTTCGCTTATTGGCTACTCTCTTTTCGTAGCGGTACAACCCATTCATGTTTGGCAAAAGCCCGCTCGTTTACCTGAGTAAGATCTGCTGTTGGCGAAATTAGAGGCTGTGGTGGTAGTCCGTTAAAGCGCACAACAACATCAGCCATAATACTTGGATCCTTAATATTGTATTCCTTTTCGATCTTAGGCTTTAAGAATTTGGTAAATTGAATTAAGTTATACGGCTCTTCGAGCAAATGCATGGATTGATTTGTTGACAAGAATGTTTTAGCCTCAATAGGCCCAGTAGCGCCCGTAGCATTGTCTTTTATGGTCATATTAAATGATATGACTTCCTTGGCTTGCATTTTCATTCGCCATGCAAACCGAGATCCCTGCCCCGACCATTCTGGATTATCGGTCACTAAAATATATCGGAACGGAAATAATAGATGAAATAACACAAACACACATAGACAAACGGTGATCCATGTTTGTTTGATGGTTCGAGTAAATAATTGTTCGGTAGGCTGAGCAACGATTTCAGGAGCTGAAGCTGTTTTTTTGGATAGTTTCCGAAGACGTTTCGCTTCTTTTTTAGACACTTTATTTGCTTGTTCTTTATTCTTAAACGACTGAATAAAGTCATTAACTTTTTCAGCATTGAAAAACAAAATGGTTGAGCAGATCATCAAAAAAGGGAATATCCCTATATCATCAAACAAAAGAGAGTGATTTGTATAATTAAAAATAATCACCAACAAAACACCAAGAAGCCTGGTACGCTTAAAGAGCAACAAAAATACAATACCGAGATCATAGACAATTCCGCCATATTTTAAAAATCCAACGAGCACTTCCTTAGAGAAGAGATTGCTTAGCGTACTATCACCAGAAGCATCGACCATTACAGAAACCAAGTTCGTATCTAACCAATTTGACGATAATTTGGCAATACCTCCATAGAAATAGGGCAATGCGATTAAAAAAACGAGGAGATAATGATTCCATGCTGGAATTTTTAAAACAGGATCGGTTTTAGTTCGTCTAGCGCTGATACTGTACTTTCTATCGGCATCGATAAAAATCATAACAAATGCGAGCAAAGCAATTAGGTAAATATGATTGTTATAAAGCGTAATATCGATAAACGAAAAATATGTGAATCCTATAAAAAAGAAAATAATCGCGTACCGATACCAAAGTCCGATAGCTATTAAAACCGCAGCCAACAACAGTGCTACGTGTACTATTTTTAAGATCCCTAAAGGCAGGGGTTGCATAAATGACAGTCCGGGATATGAGAATAACAGCTGCGGACCTGCCATAAACTGATACGTATAATCAATTTGGAAATAATACATCATTTGATAGACCATAAAACATCCAAAAACAATACGAAAGAGGCTAACTACAGAGGCATCTATTTGGGTAAAGAGTAATTTTTGGATTTTATCGATCATTTCAAATGGCTCAGTAAACTATTAAAGTTGAACCGAAATATACTAATTCCTTAATAATAATTATTATTATCGGCTTTCCGAAGAAAAGAAACCAGCGACCCATGGGTTTTTAATAGCTTTAAAAAAAGTCTTATGAAATCCCACTTATTACCCTATCTGCTGCTTATACTTTGTTGCTCAGCCTGTTTTGAGCATGACGACTATAAAGTGATCCCTAATCAATCTAACAACAATCCGCCAGCCGGAAATTATATTGAAAATGCTTTTCAACCTTATGTTGAAAGTTTTTACTACGAAATGGAACTACGCGGAACTAATCTACGCAACAGATCGTTGACAATCGTATTCGTAGACCAATTTAGTATGGTTCAAGGAAATTATTGTGCTTATGCGTATTACAACACAAGTGGACTTATCGAAGTGTTAAACACTAATAACTGCTGGCATTCCCGTACAGATATAGAAAAAGAGAATTTGATCTATCATGAGTTAGGACATTCCCTTTTAGGAAGAAGTCATGAAGTGATGAAATTCCCAAATGAGTCATATTCGTCACTTATGTGTACCAATGTATGTAGTAATTATAGGGTTTACCACGAATATCAACCAACACAGCGAAATTTTTACTTGGATGAATTATTACAAACAAATATGGCTACTCCGCCTTGGGCCGAAGAAAAATTTTATACCGCAACCTGGGCGACTGATGATATAAATTCACAATCTATTGATACCTGGCAGCAAGAAACAATTGACAATGATCCCTTAGAGACACCTTATACCTACTTTATTGAAGAAGAAAACACTACTTCTTCACCCTATTCATTGGGAATTACTGCAACAGGTGATAACACAACGGCTGCTTTTGGCTATTGGTATAAAGATTTTGATGTGTCAGAATTTAGTCTATGCTCAAATCTAAAGATTCATGGAGATATTATCACAAAAGGACTTGATAGTGGATTTGTAGCTATTGTAGTAGATCTATATGATGGAGCAAACAAGCGCTTCGGAAGGTATTTTGAACTGATCGACTCCTATACTCCGGGACCAACCTTATATGATGACCAAATTGTTACTGCTACTTGTATTCCGCTAGAGACAGAACGCGTTCGTGTCTTATTTTACCTTTCTTCGGAAACGCAAGCATCGGTATATTTTGACGACCTCACTATCGAACTGCACGAATAAAAAAAAGTATGAAAAACAAAAAGACCCCTTCAGTTTCCTGAAGGAGTCTTCAATTCATTTAAGCTACATTTCTTAAAGCGCAGCGATGTGCTTCGCTAAACCTGATTTTAGGTTGGCTGCTTTATTATCATGGATAATATTTTTCTTAGCCAATCTGTCGATCATAGAAACAACTGATGGAAACATAGTTTCAGCTTCCTTTCTATCTGTAAGCTCCTTAAGCTTCTTCATAGCATTACGAGCCGTTTTGTGTTGGTAACGGTTACGTAGGCGCTTTGTTTCGCTACTTCTAATTCTCTTTAATGCTGACTTATGATTCGCCATGATTTATTTTTTATAACTTAATTTTGTAGTCCGTAGGGGAATCGAACCCCTGTTACCAGGATGAAAACCTGGCGTCCTAACCCCTAGACGAACGGACCATTTATTTTTTAATGCGGATGCAAAAATACAACTATTTTTCAATGTTGCAAATCCTAATAAACTTTTTTCTAAAAAATTAATAGGCTTTCGCGAAAAGCACTTTTTTTGCAGACGGTTTACCCGATACCATACAGCTACCTGGTTCCGATTCAATATCCAAAGGAATGCAACGAATGGTTGCCTTTGTTTCATTCTTTATGCGCTCCTCTGTCTCTACTGTACCATCCCAATGCGCAAGTATAAATCCACCCTTCTGCTCTAAAACCTCCTTAAACTCATCGTATGAGCTTACCTCGGTGGTGTATTCTGTACGGTAATCAATAGCTTTATTAAATAAATGCTCTTGAATTGTATCCATTAGTCCCACTATGCGATCAACGATCTCGTCTTTACTCACAATTTCCTTGGTCAATGTATCTCTTCGGGCCACCTCAAATGTCCCATTTTCGAGATCCTTAGGACCTATAGCGATACGTACTGGCACCCCTTTTAATTCATATTCATTGAATTTCCAACCTGGTTTTTGTGTGTCCCGATTATCAAATTTAACACGTAATCCCTTAGCTCTAAGTTCTTTCATCAAATTAGTAGCGGCTTCACTTACAGCGTCAAACTGCTCATCATTTCTATAAATAGGAACGATCACCACTTGATCTGGCGCCAAGTTTGGAGGCAAAACGAGTCCGTTATCATCACTATGTGTCATTACCAAAGCACCCATAAGTCGCGTAGAAACCCCCCATGAGGTAGCCCATACATACTCTTGCTTTCCTTCTTTAGACTGAAATTTAACGTCAAAAGCCTTCGCAAAATTCTGTCCCAAAAAATGAGATGTTCCAGCCTGTAGTGCTTTACCATCTTGCATCAGCGCTTCGATACAGTATGTTTCAACAGCTCCTGCAAAACGTTCACTCTCGGTTTTAAGTCCTTTGACAACTGGAATCGCCATATAATTTTCAACAAAATCGGCATATATGTTCATCATTTGCTCCGCCTCTGCAATAGCTTCTTTTTCAGTAGCATGGGCCGTATGTCCTTCTTGCCATAAAAATTCGGTGGTTCGCAAAAATAAACGCGTGCGCATTTCCCAACGCACTACATTGGCCCATTGATTGATCAACAAAGGCAAGTCGCGATAAGACTGGATCCACTTTCTATAGGTATCCCAAATGATCGTTTCCGAAGTAGGCCTTACAATTAACTCTTCTTCTAGCTTCGCATCAGGGTCTACAATAACACCCCCATTCTCATCATTTTTTAAGCGATAATGAGTAACGACCGCACATTCTTTTGCAAAACCATCTACATGACTTGCTTCTTTGCTGAAATATGACTTCGGAATAAAAATAGGAAAATACGCATTCTGATGGCCCGTTTCCTTAAACATTCGGTCCAATTCGGCTTGAATTCGTTCCCAGATAGCATATCCGTATGGCTTAATTACCATGCAGCCTTTTACTCCCGAATTTTCAGCAAGGTCAGCCTTGATTACTAACTCGTTATACCATTTTGAATAATCTTCGTCTCTTGTCGTTAAATTCTTAGCCATAGCAGGTAGTTTGGCACAAATGTTGTGTTTTAGTTAAATAGTTAGTAGTTCTCGGCAAAACTAACTATTTTTATAATGTCCAACAATTTAATTACAATAGATATGAAAACCTTGTACTCCACCCTAACAAAGCGAATTCCACTGCTGTTTGCAGCGGGCGCAGCGCTACTTCTTTCCGCCTGCGGAACCTATAACAACAATCAGTACGGGGAGACAGACGGTATCTATGCCGCTAGTGACGCTGAAAATACGGACAATGCGACACAAGAAACGGAAGATAAATCGAATTACTACAAACAGTATTTTAAATCTAATGCCGAAGCCTACACGCTTCCGGAAGATGGAGATATCTTTACTGATGTTGATGCTTATTCAACCACCGAACGTCTCGATGAAGATGGCTACGTGATTACAGAAGAAGCTAACTACGAGCGTGATAATGGAGGCTGGGGTAGTAATGCTGAGACAGTAGAGGTTAACATTTACAACAATTATGGATGGGGATATTCAAATCCGTGTTGGTATGGTAATTATTGGGGGTATAACTACAGACCCTATTGGGGTATAAGTTTCGGCTGGGGATGGGGATATACCGGATGGGGATATGCAAATAATTACTGGGGTGGGTTCTACTATCCTTATTACAATAATTACTATGGAGCTTACTATGGTCATGGATACGGCCATAGCCATCACAATAGCTATGCTTATAATCGAGGTAGAAGAAACACTGATTATTACAGTGCCCGAAACAGCTCAAGATCTCGTTACAATGCATCAAATGCAAGAAATTCTAGTCGAAGCGGACGAAGCTCAATTAATAGACCTAACGTTTCTAATTCAAGAAGAAACTCTACTATCAATTCGCGATCAACATCAAGACAGCGACCTAGTGTAAATTCAAGACCTACATCTAGACCTAGTGTAAACTCAAGACCTACATCTAGACCTAGCGTAAACTCAAGACCTACATCTCGACCTAGCGTAAATTCAAGACCTTCGTCTAGCAGAGGTTCCGGCTCTTTAAATAGCTCGAAAAGCAGCGGACGCTCAAGCGGCGGATCAAGAAGAGGCGGCGGACGCGGTTAAATTTATTAAAACCTTAATTACAATCATTTACCTATGAAAAAGATCTCAATCTCGTTCATAATGGTCATCTCTATGGCTTTTTGTGACGCGCAAAATTTAACCGACGGACTTCGATATTCATTAGAAGAACCTACTGGAACTGCAAGATACACAGCAATGAGTGGCGCATTTGGCGCTTTAGGAGGTGATTTCTCTGCACTTTCGATAAACCCTGCTGGGGGAGCCGTATTTCTAAATAACGGCGGTGTTCTTTCTTTATCTATTTCAGATCGTGAAAATAATAATTCGTATTTCGGCACAGATACCAGAAGTATTGACACAGATGTTAATATTTCTCAAGCAGGTGCTATTTTTGTTTTTGATAACGCAAATAAAGAATCAGATTGGAAAAAACTCACTATTGGAGTAAATTACAATATGTCACGAAATCTAAGTGATGATATTTTTATCAGTGGTACTGCAAATAATTCGATTGATAGTTTTTTTCTAGAACAAGCTCAAGGAATTCCGTTAGACCTATTACAATTAAGACAAGGTGAAAGTATTTCAGAATTATATCAATTTTTAGGCGAAACAGAGGGAACCGCAGCTCAAAATGCCCTTTTAGGGTATCAGGGCTATATTTTCGACCCTGTTAATGATGACGGCGGAAATACACAATATATTTCCAACATTGCACCCGGTTTGTTTGATCAGGAATATTCTAAACTGTCGGAAGGATATGTTGGTAAATACACTTTAAACATTGCTACACAGTACACTAATGATTATTACTTCGGAATTAATTTGAATTCACATATCATTGATTATTCTGAAAGTAAACTTCTTTTTGAAGGAAACAATAACAATGGCAGCCTTGTAAATTCTGTTCTTTTTGAAAACAATTTATCAGTTTTGGGAAGTGGTTTTTCAGCTCAAATTGGTGGAATCGCAAAAATAGGTGATCAGTTTCGGGTAGGAATTAATTATGACACTCCAACGTGGTATACTATTTCCGAAGAAACAACACAATTTTTAGAAACAGAACGCACTGTGGATAATCAGGTTTTAACTGAACGTATTAATCCACGTGTACTTAATATTTACAAAGATTATCAATTACGAACACCTGCTAAAATTGGCGCGAGTGCTGCCTATGTTTTAAGTGACAAAGGCTTAGTGAGTTTTGACTATAATTATAAAAATTACGCTGGTATTAATTTTAGCCCCGATTCTGATGTTTTTTTTCAGGAACAGAATCGGATTATTGAAAACAGCCTTAAGGGAGCCTCTTCATATCGATTGGGGGGAGAATATCGCCTCGATCGTTTGAGTTTACGCGCTGGCCTTCGCTATGAAGAAAGTCCGTATCAAGATGAAGAGATAATGAGTTCTCTTGAAGGATTTTCATTAGGATTAGGTTATAACGGCGGAAATTATCATTTTGACCTAGCATATGCTAGAGCAGAGCAGTCACGCAGAGAACAGCTTTATAATGTTGGTCTTACCGATATTGCTTCTATTGACACAGTATACAGTAACGTGGTTTTAACACTTGGATTTAATCTGTAGTAAAACT
>NZ_JBYVKA010000009.1:0-22625 GCF_058148545.1 Ulvibacter sp. 2305UL32-6 | reverse complement strand
TACCCCAATCCATAATCATTTGAAAGCGTTTAGATTATCACAAAACAAATCTTTAAAACAACCTTTACCTTATTATATATACTATTTAAAACCTTTCCATACCCTACCCTCAAAATCAAACCAAATCTTTACCCTCATAACCAAACCGCGTTAGGGATTGAGCGCCGCGACTGCCCGCCAAAACATAACTTTCGAACCGACAACCAACGCAGGAGAATGTCTGAGCTCTCACGCCTCTGGCGTGAAGCGAGGAGCGAAAGCCCGACACAGCATCGCACAAGATAACGCAGGGCGAGGCTGAGTAACGCCCAAAAAAAAAATGAACTTGAAATCACTTTAATATATTTATTCATAAAAAATCACATGAACAGTTAAAACTAGGAGCAATCACTCTTGTACACGAACTTTCAAGATGGTATCTTTGCACCCTTAATGCATAGATTATGATCAATATTACTCTCCCAGACGGCAGTGTAAAACAAATGGAAGCAGGCGTAACACCTATGGATGTTGCGAAAAACATTAGCGAAGGTTTTGCGCGTAACGTTATTTCTGCTTCATATAATGGGCAAACTATAGAAACTAGCACCCCACTCACCGAAGACGGGTCGCTTATATTATATACGTGGAGTAATGACGAAGGCAAAAAAGCTTTTTGGCACTCCTCTGCTCATATTTTAGCTCAGGCACTCGAAACATTGTATCCGAATGTCAAATTAACTATTGGTCCGGCCATCGAAAATGGTTTTTATTACGATGTTGATTTTGGTGATACTTCCTTTACGGAAAAAGACCTAGCTGAAGTTGAAAAGAAAATGCTAGAGATCGCAAGAGGAAAGCACGAATTTTCTATGCGTTCAGCGAGCAAGCAGGAAGCTTTAGACTTTTACAAAAAACAAGGAAATGAATACAAGGTCGAATTAATTGAAAACCTTGAGGATGGTACGATCACATTTTGCGACCACGATACTTTTACAGATCTATGTCGTGGCGGTCATATCCCTAATACTGGTATTGTTAAAGCAGTAAAATTAATGAGCATTGCAGGCGCATATTGGCGTGGTGATGAAAACAATAAACAACTTACCCGTATCTATGGCATCACATTTCCGAAGCAAAAAGACCTCACTGAATATTTAGCGTTATTAGAAGAAGCTAAAAAGAGAGATCACAGAAAGCTAGGGAAAGAACTAGAATTATTTACTTTTTCTCAAAAAGTAGGACAAGGCTTACCCTTGTGGCTTCCAAAAGGAGCTGCTTTAAGAGAGCGTCTCGAGAACTTTTTAAAGAAAGCACAGAAGAAAGCGGGTTACGAAATGGTGATCACACCACATATTGGCCAGAAGGAACTTTATGTAACTTCAGGACACTTCGCAAAATATGGCGAGGATAGTTTCCAATCGATCAAAACTCCAAATGAAGGTGAAGAGTTTATGCTGAAACCGATGAACTGTCCGCATCACTGTGAAATCTACAACAGCAAACCTTGGTCTTATAAAGATCTTCCGAAACGATTTGCAGAATTCGGCACGGTATATCGCTATGAACAGAGTGGTGAATTACACGGCTTGACAAGAGTACGTGGTTTTACACAAGATGACGCACACATATTTTGCACACCAGATCAGTTGGATAGTGAATTTAAAAAAGTGATCGATCTGGTCTTATATGTTTTTGGTTCCTTAGGGTTTGAAAACTTTACAGCTCAAGTGTCGCTTCGTGATCTTAGTAAGCCAGAAAAGTATATTGGTGATGTTGAGAATTGGGAAAAAGCCGAACAAGCAATTATAAATGCTGCGGAAGCCAAAGGCCTTGATTATGTTATTGAAACTGGAGAAGCTGCATTTTACGGCCCTAAGCTAGATTTTATGGTTAAAGATGCCCTCGGAAGAAGTTGGCAGCTGGGAACTATACAAGTAGATTACAACCTTCCGGAGCGATTCGATCTTACCTATAAAGGGAGTGACAACGAATTGCACAGACCGGTAATGATTCACCGCGCTCCTTTTGGAAGTATGGAGCGATTTATTGCTATTTTACTGGAGCATACAGGTGGAAATTTCCCACTCTGGTTGATGCCCGAGCAGGTAGCTATATTATCATTGAGTGAAAAATATGAGAAATACGCCGAAAAAGTTTTAAATTTGCTTGAAAAACACGAAATTCGCGCCCTTGTGGACAATCGCAACGAGACCATCGGTAAGAAAATTCGTGAAGCAGAAATGAATAAATTCCCGTATATGTTGATTGTAGGGGAACAAGAAGAAAAAGATGGTACGATAAGTGTAAGGAAGCATAGTGAAGGAGATCTAGGGACAATGTCTGTAGAAGCCTTCGGAAAAATGATTTCTGAAGCTGTTCGCCAAGAAATAAAAGAGTTTAACAATTAAAATTATATAGCCATAGCAATTCGTAGAAAAAGAAGCAGGGGTCCTGCAAGGATCATTAAAGAAGACCAACACAGAATTAACCGAAAAATTCGTGAGGAGGAAGTTCGCCTAGTAGGCGAGAATGTTGAAGTTGGGGTATACCCAATCAAGCAGGCTTTAGCCATAGCGGAAGAACAAGAGTTGGATCTTGTGGAAATTTCTCCTAATGCCAAACCGCCAGTTTGTAAGGTGATGGATTATAAAAAATTCGTCTACGAGCAAAAGAAACGGGAAAAGGTTATGAAAGCCAAGGCTACTAAAGTGATCATCAAAGAGATCCGTTTTGGACCTAATACCGATGATCATGATTATGAGTTTAAGAAGAAACATGCCGAAAAGTTCCTTAAAGACGGAGCCAAATTAAAAGCATATGTATTCTTTAAAGGTCGTTCTATCATATATAAAGACCAAGGAGAGATCTTACTATTAAAGTTAGCTCAAGAACTTGAAGAATATGGTAAGGTGGAGCAAATGCCTAAGTTGGAAGGAAAGCGTATGATAATGTTCATCGCACCTAAGAAAAAATAAATTGAATTAAAATATTTGTCATCTCTTGCAAATTGCTTCAGATGGCGAAGAGCGAAATAGTAATAAAAAAAGGAAACATGCCTAAACAAAAAACAAAATCTAGTGCCAAGAAGCGTTTTAAGCTTACAGGTTCTGGAAAAATCAAAAGAAAGCATGCGTTTAAAAGTCACATCTTAACAAAGAAGTCTAAAAAACGTAAGCTAAAATTAACTCACGACGGTTTGGTTGACAAAGCGGATGAGAGTAATGTTAAGCAAATGCTTCGAATGATGTAATTGCCTTAACCGGTTAAACTATTATTTAAACCCTGGAGTTGGGCTGTGAACAATGACTTCACGTCTGAGTAAACAATAAAGCACACGCCTCGCGTGTCGCCTGCTACAAAAACAATTAAAATTATGCCAAGATCAGTAAACAGCGTTGCTAAGAGAGCACGCAGAAAAAAAGTAATGAAACAAGCCAAAGGTTACTTTGGTAGAAGAAAAAACGTGTGGACAGTTGCAAAAAATGCTGTTGAGAAAGCAATGTCTTACTCATACAGAGACCGTCGCGCAAAAAAGAGAACGTTTAGAGCGTTGTGGATCACGCGTATCAACGCAGGTGCACGCCAACACGGAATGTCTTACTCTCAGTTTATGGGAGGATTAAAAACGAATGGGATTGAGCTTAACCGTAAGGTATTAGCAGATTTAGCAATGAATCACCCTGCAGCTTTTGAAGCCATTGTAAACAAAGTAAAGTAAGATAATTCAACAACCTATTATTTCGCTAAAAAGCCCTACTCATTTGAGTGGGGCTTTTTTTGTTTTATCAATTTTAAATATAACCAACATATTGCTCTACTTTTCTGCTTTTTTTGGGCGTTACCCAAACGCTCGCTATCTACCTTTAGCTATATTTTGAAATGCAAGCGCTCGCGCTGGGTCAGGCTTTCAGCATTACACGCCTGCCCGTCTGAAACAACTGTGCAGGCGGGGTAATTTGCCTCAATCCTTAACGCAAGGCTTTCGCGGAAAACAAACCGTTGTTATATATTTTTTGAATATTGGTAAACCCTATCTTCTAAAAAGAATCAGGTTTTTTGCTTTTTCTTCTTTGCTGCTGGAAACAAAACATTGTTTAAGATAAGTCTGTAACCTGGAGAGTTAGGATGTAAGGCTAATTCGGTCTTAGCATCCCCTACGCGATGCTGATAATCCTCTGGATCATGTCCCCCGTAAAATGTAAAGAAGCCTTTTCCCTTAATTCCATGGATATAGCGCGCCTCACCCGTAGCTTTATGTTCGCCCATGACGAGTACATTCGATTTGATCTCACTTCGATCATAACTAGTGGTTTGCCCCATAAAACCTTTGACCAAGGCCGTATGATTTTGAACCAGCATACACGGAATAGGATCCCACTTCGCCGAATAATCCATCAAACTAAAATAATCAGTCTCCTTAGAAACCCGTCGTTTGGTGGTCATATCGATGGAGGAAAATTCATAAACCATCGGGTTTCGCTCCAACATATAATCTTTAAATGCAAAGGTTTGTGTATAATCTATTTTACTTTGATACCCAGGTTCGCTAGGGTCTCCATCAAACATTGGCTCGCAGATATCAACGCCTTGTGCAGAAAGGGCGATATCAAAGCTATCGGTGGCGCTACACATCGCAAACATAAATCCGCCGCCCACTACATAGTCTCTAATTTTTAAAGCCACATCCCTTTTTGCTTCGGAAACTTTAGTATACCCTAATTTCGCAGCCAAAGCTTCGGCATTTTTCTTCTCCTGAATATACCAAGGCGCAGAACGATACATTCTGTAAAACTTACCATATTGCCCAGTAAAATCTTCATGATGTAAATGCAACCAATCATATAGCAACAATTGATCAGATAGTACTTCTTCATCGTATACTGTTGTATACGGGATCTCTGCATAGGTCAAAACCATAGTAACCGCATCATCCCATGGCAAATTTCCTTTGGGTGAATACACCGCAATTTTTGGTGCTTTTTCAAGCACAATGGCCTCCATATTTTGCGACGGACTGCTAATATCGGTCAGGATCTGTTCAGCATTTGAATTAGAGAGCACTTCAAAAGAGACACCTCTTATCTGGCATTCCTTTCTAATTTCTTCAGAATCTGGCAATAAAAAAGAGCCGCCTCTGTAATTGAGCAGCCATTTCACTTTTACATTGCGCTCTAATGTCCAATAAGTAATACCATAGGCTTTTAAATGTTCCTTTTGTCCTTCAGCATCCATAGGAATAAGAATGTAAGACGCGAACGTATTAGCAGAAACAAGAAAGAATAAGAAAAAAATAAAGGATCTAAGCATGTAACGAATATAATAATTATAACATTGAGATTCCCGCGAACACAGGATTGTTATAACGACAAAATTCATTCCATTATTGGCATTTAATGGGTTCTTTCAGAAAATACTTTAAGATTACACTCGTTTTTGAAGTATTGAAACAAATTTCAGTTTAATAAGTAGAAAATTAAAAGGGTACTTCATTATCATCTTCCGGGGAAAGATCATCATTCATACTACTTCCAAAGGCTTCATCAGCCGAAGGTAAATGATCTGGCTTGAAAGTATCGTCATTGGCGGCATCATTCATTCGTGACCCTATTTCAAAAGGAAAATCGAATGTTTCAAGGTTTTCAAACTTACCAAGATGTCCAACAAATTTCAAGCGTATCTCATCCAAACCACCATTACGGTGCTTAGCAACGATAAATTCGGCTTGGCCTGCCGTAGGACTCTGCTCTTCATCATCCCACTCATCAATTTTGTAGTATTCTGGTCGGTAGATAAACGAAACAATATCGGCATCCTGTTCGATCGCTCCAGATTCACGAAGGTCACTTAATAGAGGTCTTTTACTTCCTCCACGTGTTTCTACGGCACGAGAAAGCTGCGAAAGTGCAATAACAGGAACACCCAATTCTTTTGCCAACGCCTTTAAGTTTCGGGAAATAGTTGAGATCTCTTGTTCACGGTTTCCACCTCCTTTTTGATTTCCACCTGCGGTCATTAACTGTAAATAATCGATCATGATCAATTTAATTCCGTGCTGTGATGACAAACGACGTGCCTTTGCACGAAGATCAAAAATAGAAAGTGAAGGCGTGTCGTCAATAAACAAAGGTGCTTTTTCAAGGTTTTTCACCTTTACATTTAATTGCTCCCACTCGTGTTTTTCAAGATTTCCTGTACGAAGTTTTTCAGAATTCAAACCGGTTTCCGAAGAGATCAATCGTGTAATTAATTGTACCGAAGACATCTCCAAAGAAAAGAAAGCTACAGGAATATTGTGTTCTACAGCCATATTTCGGGCCATAGATAACGTTAATGCGGTTTTACCCATACCAGGACGTGCAGCGATAATAATTAGATCACTAGGCTGCCAACCCGATGTAAGTTTATCTACTTTATTAAAACCTGAAGGAATTCCTGAAAGACCTTCTCTATTGGCAATTTCTTCAATACGTTTTTTCGCTTGAATAACCAATTGCTGTGCAGTTTCTGAAGATCGTTTGATGTTCCCTTGCGTAATTTCATACAACTTACTTTCAGCCGTATCTAAAAGATCAAAAACATCGGTTGTCTCATCGTAAGAGTCCTCAATGATCTCACTTGATATTTTGATTAGCGATCGCTGAATAAACTTCTGTAAAATAATACGTGCGTGAAACTCAATATGCGCCGAAGAAGAGACCTTTTGGGTCAATTGCACAAGGTAAAACTCCCCTCCTGCCTTTTCTAATGTAGCATCCCGTTTTAATTGGGAGGAAACGGTTAATAAGTCTACAGGTTCACTATTTTCGAAGAGAGTATAAATAGCGTCAAAGATCAATTTATGCTTTTCGCTATAAAAAACTTCGCTGTGAAGAATATCAATTACCTCATCTACACCTTTTTTATCTATCATCATCGCTCCAAGCACAACTTCTTCTAAATCAGTTGCTTGTGGCGGTATTTTGCCTTTTTCAAGTGAGATCACTTGGCTGGAACTGCGCTTGTATGAGGTTTGAGGTTTCACTTTTTCCATGAGGACGAATGTAAAGAAATTGTTAACAGAAACCGTCTTTTTTGAAGGTCTCACTGTCCACCGATCATGAACAATTACACTGTTAATAAGTTAAGAATTTTGTTAATAACCACAAAAAAAACCGAAGGTTAAACTTCAGTTTTTTTCTAAAGGTTGGTATTACTACGATTAGCCTTTGAAGACACCCATTTCTGAATATTTATTCATGCGTTTTTCGACCAAATCTTTTGGTGATAAGTCTTTTAGATCATTGTATTCTTTCGTGATCGCATTCGCAACCGTTGCAAATGTCTTTTCTCGTTCGGTGTGCGCACCGCCCAAAGGTTCTCTTACGATAACATCAATGAGCTTTAACTTTTTCATATCTGTTGCCGTTAGTTTCAATGCTTCTGCAGCAGTTTCTTTAAACTCCCAGCTGCGCCATAAGATAGACGAACAACTTTCTGGAGAGATCACCGAATACCACGTGTTTTCAAGCATTAAAACACGGTCTCCAACGCCAATTCCCAAGGCACCACCACTTGCTCCTTCACCAATGATAACTACAATTATAGGCACCTTAAGACGTGTCATCTCAAGAATATTACGCGCAATCGCTTCTCCTTGTCCGCGTTCTTCTGCTTCCAATCCTGGATATGCTCCTGGCGTATCTATTAAGGTAACAACGGGTACATTAAATTTCTCGGCAGATTTCATCAAGCGCAGGGCTTTTCGATATCCTTCTGGATTTGCCATACCAAAATTTCGGTACTGTCGTGTTTTGGTGTTAAATCCTTTTTGTTGACCAATAAACATAAAACTTTGATCGCCGATTTTTCCGAGACCACCTACCATGGCCTTATCATCTTTAAAACCACGATCCCCGTGCAACTCCAAAAAAGAATCCCCACAAATGGCATTAATATAATCCATGGTGTAGGGACGGTTTGGATGACGAGACAGTTGTACTCGTTGCCAAGGTGTTAGGTTTTTATATATGTCCTTTTTAGTGTCTTTTAACTTTTGCTCGATCTGCTTGCAGGTATTTGATACATCAACATCACTGTCTTCCCCTATCTGACAAGCTTTTTCGAATTGCTCCTGCAATTCTTTAATAGGTAATTCAAAATCAAGATATTCCATACTGACTCTTTGATATGATTTTTTGGCTTAGCCTACAAATATAAAATATTGTTATCAGCTAGTTGCATTGGTTCTCTTTTTTCTTTGTCTTCGGTTCTTCATAATCCCGTTAGCTACCACTGTCACAAGGATGATACCTGCCCCATAATAAAACTCCGGACTCATATTTTCACTATCACCCAAAATAAGTAAAGCGAGAATAATTCCGTAGATAGGCTCCATATTTATCGTTAACATTATGGTATACGGACTTAGCCATTTCATTACGTGTAGCGAGGCAATAAAGGCGTATGCCGTACATGCCGAAGCCAAAATCAATAAATAGATCCAATCTGTGGTTTGTAACTGAAAAAATTCCGAAGTAAAACTACCGCTACCTATTAAGTAAACGGTAATGCAAGCTGTTCCGAAGAATAATTCATAAAATGAAACGGTTGCTGCGCTATACCGTGTTAAGTACTTTCCGTTCATTACTGAAAAAAGTGCTCCTAAAAATGACGCACATAAGGCGAGGACAATTCCCCACAGATATTCGGTTTCTACATTAAAGATCAGATACAATCCGGCAATGACGATTAGGCCGAAAAACACTTCGTACCCTATCACCTTACGTTTATAAAATAGCGGTTCTAAAAAGGATGTAAAGAAAGCGCCTGTTGACATAACGGCTAAAGTCACAGAAACATTTGAAATCTTGATTGCTCCAAAGAAAGCCAACCAATGCAATGCTATTATAAGACCAGCCAATGCGCAAAGGATGATTATTTTCTTCGGAAATTTGATTTTCTCTTTTCTGAATTTCAACCATACCAGAATGAGCCCGGAGGCTATCAACATACGATACCAAACCAATGGAATGGCCTCAATTGTAATGAGCGCACCGAGAACAGCCGTAAAGCCCCAAATAAAGACGATAAGGTGTAGATGTAAATAATGAAGTAGCTTATCGTTTCGCATTGCGCAACAAATAAATAGCTAAGAGTCCGAAGACAAAATTAGGAAACCACGTAGCTATAAAAGGTGAAAAGTCACTTTGCTCTGCCATGGTTCCGAAGATCTTATCAAAAAAGATAAAGATCATTCCAATAGAGATCCCTATAGCCAAATTGACACCCATTCCACCGCGTCGCTTTACCGAAGAAACCGCAACAGCTATAATGGTTAGAATATAGGCCGAAACAGGCAAACTCCAACGCTTATAGCGTACTACTTCATAACGGTTAATATAACTTGAACCACGGGCCTTCTCTCTACTAATAAAGTTGTTGAGTTCAGTAAAATTAAGTGTTTGCGCTATATATTCTACAGGCGTAAGATCTTCCAATTCGAAAGAAAAAACCGTATCCAGTGTGGCTTTCGATTCTAAACGGTCACCATCGACACCAATAGTTCGTTTGGTGTAATTAGACAAGCTATAACTACTGTCTTTTTCATTAAACTTGATCCTACTTGCCATCATTTTATAGACCATTTTATTGCCTTCAAAATGCTCTAGTGTAAAATTGTTTCCGGAGTTATCATTTACATTAAAGTAGCTTACATATATATAGTCGTTATTGTTAATCTGCCTATATACATTCTTTTGGTTACGATCTCGCTTCCCCTTCTTTAAATAGGTATATGAAAATTCGTTAAAGCCTTTACTCGCTCTTGGAGCCATATAATTGGCTAGAATTAGACCTCCAATACACACAATGGTTGCTCCTATCATATATGGTCTAAGAAAACGATAGTAAGAAACACCACTACTCAAAAATGCAATAACTTCTGTATTGTTGGCTAATTTTGACGTAAACCAAATTACGGATAAGAACAGAAATAGCGGAAAAAGTAGATTCGCAAAATAAATGGTGAAATCCCAATAGTAAAGAGCTACTTCAATAAAGGGAACTTCATTGGCGAGGATCTTATCTATTTTTTCGGCTAGATTTACTGTGATCCCAATGGGAATAAATAGCAAGAGCAATAGAGTAAACGTACCCAGGTATTTCTTTAGAATATATCTATCGAGAATGCTTAGCATACATTATAAGCGATTATCCATTTGCTTGACCATTTTGTTCTTCCACATTGTAAAGTCTCCCGCTAAGATATGTTTTCTGGCCTCGCGAACCAACCAAAGATAAAAGCCTAAGTTGTGAATAGTACATATTTGTCGCCCCAACATTTCATTAACGGTAAATAAGTGTCTTACGTATGCCTTACTATAAGCGGTATCTACCCATGTGATCGCCATTGGATCTATTTCAGAAAAATCATCTTCCCACTTCTTATTTTTTATATTGATCGTTCCATGGGCTGTAAACATCATCCCGTTACGACCGTTTCTTGTTGGCATCACACAATCAAACATATCAATCCCTAGAGCAATATTCTCTAAAAGATTAATAGGTGTTCCTACTCCCATAAGGTAGCGCGGTTTGTCCTTCGGAAGAATCGCTGTTACCACTTCGGTCATAGCATACATCTCCTCGGCTGGTTCCCCAACTGAAAGTCCGCCAATAGCATTCCCCGCGGCGCCCGCATTTGCTATATATTCGGCAGATTGTTGTCTAAGGTCTTTATAGGTACTCCCTTGAACGATCGGAAAAAAGGTTTGATCATAGTCATATCGCAAAGGTGTTTTCTCTAAATGAGTCATACATCGCTTTAACCACCTATGCGTCATGTGCATAGAGCGTTTTGCATAGTTGTAATCACAAGGATAAGGCGTACATTCATCGAATGCCATAATGATATCGGCACCAATTTTACGCTGAATCTCCATTACGTTTTCTGGCGTAAATACATGGTAACTCCCATCGATATGTGACTTAAATTTTACACCTTCTTCTTTGATCTTTCGGTTGGCCGAAAGCGAATAAACTTGGTAACCGCCACTATCAGTCAAAATATTGCGGTCCCAATTCATAAACTTGTGTAAACCACCCGCTTTTTCGAGAATATCGGTCTGCGGACGAAGGTATAAATGATAGGTGTTTCCGAGGATAATATCGGGGTTGATCTCTTCCTTTAGCTCCTTCTGGTGTACACCCTTAACGGTGCCAACGGTGCCAACGGGCATAAATATGGGCGTTTCAATGATACCATGATCTAATGTTATAGTGGCTGCGCGAGCTTGCGACTGAGGATCTGTTGTTTCTAATTTAAATTGCATGTTCTTTTTCTGAATTGGCAAAGATAGAAAGATTTGAGAAGCGGGATCAATGATTGAATGAGTTAATGATCAAATGATTTAATAAATGAATGAATGAATGAATGAGTTAATGAATGAATGGTGGATGGGTGACGGATTACGATTAAGCGCAACATATAAACTGAAAACTTTGAACTTTCAGCTTTGAACTTTGCCGGGATGTTAACTAAAACCTACAAATCGTTAATAACTGCCGCATCATGTGTTTTGCCTCCGCTACGGAAAGGATTAATTTTGACACTTGACAGAAAAACATACCATGACAGATATTAAACAATTGGAAGATCTAGTGATACAAGTACGTAGGGATATTCTACGCCAGGTACACAAAGTAAATTCGGGTCACCCTGGTGGCTCATTAGGCTGTACTGAATTTTTCGTAGCCCTCTATCAAGTTCTTATGGAACGAAAGGAAGGTTTCGATATGGATGGTAAAGATGAGGACCTCTTTTTTCTATCTAATGGTCACATTTCTCCTGTATTCTACAGTGTTTTAGCAAGATCGGGATATTTTCCAGTAGATGAATTAAACACTTTTCGTTTGCTAAATTCAAGACTTCAAGGGCATCCTACAACACATGAAGGACTTCCAGGGGTGCGTATCGCTTCAGGTTCATTAGGGCAAGGAATTTCAGTTTCTATTGGAGCTGCTGCTGCCAAAAAACTGAATCATGATTCACATCTTATCTACACCCTATGTGGGGACGGTGAATTACAGGAAGGACAAAATTGGGAAGCTATTATGTATGCTGCTGGGAATAAGGTCGACAACCTAATTGTAACGATCGACCTCAACGGGCAACAAATTGATGGATCTACAGAAAATGTACTTCCGCTAGGAAATCTCAAGCAGAAATTTGAAGCCTTTGGTTGGGAAGTGCTAACCATTTCAGAAGGAAATAATATAAAAGCTATTATTGACGGAATGAAAGCAGCCAAAGCGAAAACAGGGCAAGGCAAACCTATTTGTGTTTTGCTAAAAACAGTAATGGGTAATGGTGTTGATTTTATGATGCATACGCACGCGTGGCACGGTAAAGCACCTAATGATGAACAATTGGAAATTGCACTTGCACAAAACCCAGAAACTTTAGGCGACTATTAACTAAGTCATTCCGAAGAAAAGAAGTTTAACTAAAAGATACCCGCCTATGCGGGCAGTACCATGAAAACATATAAAGACACAGGCAAAAAAGATACACGATCCGGTTTTGGTGACGGACTTACCGAATTAGGGCTAAAGAATCCAAATGTAGTAGCTCTTTGTGCCGACTTAACTGGTTCCTTAAAGATGGATGAGTTTAAAGCAAACCACCCAGATCGCTTTTTTCAAGTAGGTATTGCCGAAGCAAATATGATCGGGATGGCTGCAGGAATGACCATTGGCGGAAAAATTCCGTTTACAGGAACCTTCGCTAATTTCTCCACAGGACGTGTATACGACCAGATCAGACAAAGTGTTGCTTATAGCGGTAAAAATGTAAAGATCTGTGCTTCGCATGCGGGTGTTACACTAGGAGAAGACGGTGCTACACATCAAATTTTGGAAGATATAGGGTTGATGAAAATGCTTCCAGGCATGACCGTGATCAACACTTGTGATTATAACCAAACAAAAGCAGCCACGCTTGCTATCGCAGAACATCAAGGTCCTGTTTATTTACGTTTTGGTCGGCCAAAAGTAGCTAATTTCACCCCGGCAGACCAAAATTTTGAAATTGGCAAAGCAGTGCATTTACAAGAAGGTAATGATGTCACTATAGTGGCTACAGGTCACCTAGTATGGGAAGCCTTGCTAGCGGCAGAGATATTACGGGAACAAAATATTAGCGCTGACGTAATTAACATTCACACTATTAAGCCTTTAGACAATAACGCTATACTCGCTAGCGTTAAAAAGACAGGCTGTATTGTTACTGCGGAAGAGCATAATTATTTAGGCGGTCTTGGCGAAAGTGTTGCTCGCGTTTTAGCCGAAAATGATCCAACACCACAAGAATTTGTTGCAACCCAAGACACCTTTGGAGAATCTGGTACCCCAGAGCAGCTAATGGAAAAATACGGCTTAAATGCTGATGCTATAGTTAAAGCAGCTAAGAAAGTAGTAAGTCGGAAATAATCTTTTTTTGCTCCACCTACATTTTGTAGACCTTCCGAAAGGTTGGGCAAAATAAAAAAGCCCCATTCAATTTGAATGGGGCTTTTTAGTGCAATTGTATTTATGTTTAATTATCTGGATCTAGATAATCTGGAGTTCCATCACCATCGGTATCGGTATATGTGATATTTCCGTTTCCATCAACTTCAATTTCATCTTTAGTCAAAATACCATCACCATCGTCATCTGCATCAAAATAGTTCGGGAAGCTATCATCGTCGGTATCATCATCCTCTTCTATACCATTACCGTTAAGATCTTCCACTTGTGACGGGATTCCGTCTTCATCGTGATCTGTTTCTTCCGTAAAGAAAACCTGAAACGTAAAATAGATCTGTGAATAGGCTTCCAACAAAATATCATTATTTGAATCTAGTGGTGTTTGGCTAAAATAGCCTAAACCTGAAGGAACAAAAACCGCCCCTACGCCGTAATTGAAGAACTCAATGGTTCCATCTGGATTACTTTCAAAGCCTGTTGCAGCATTAAACTGCGACAAACCGTCTTGAAATCCATTAACTACAGAAGTAAGATCAAATTGTACTGGAGTCACAGAATTGTCAAAAATTTCATTTGTTTCAATTTCGTAACCTGCATATGTTACAGAAACCGTATTGGTTGTTAACACTTCATCGCCTTCTCCTTGAATAACATTCAAATAATACAAATTATATGTAACATCTTCCTCAAAACGGTCTTGAACAACAATCATATCAACCTGATCTATTAAAGGTATTCTTGATATTGGATCATCGGTGTTGATTTCTTTAATAACGATTTGATAGTCGAAATCGGCTGGAGGAGCCGCAAATTCGTCGTAGTTATAGTAATGTGTTTCTAGGAAGTTTACAATATCAAACTCTGCATCTGCAGCTTCTTCAGCGCGATCTCTAAGTTCGGCAGACGAAATAGAAGAACTATCATCATCTTTCTTACATGAAACAATACTCATCCCGATAAGAAGGAGCAATAAAAATAAAGTCTTTTTCATTTGTTAATTTTGAGCGGGCAAGATACAAATTTCCGCTATTTTTGCTATCTATGTTAACGTTGTTTTTAGACTAATTGTATGCGGATTGATAAATATTTATGGTGTATTCGGTATTGTAAAACCCGCAGTATAGCAACGCGTATGTGCAAAAAAGGCGCTGTAAAAGTGAATGGGGATGCTGTAAAGCCTTCGAGGGACGTTTTTCCTGGAGATGTTATTTCGCTTCGGAAGAATCAAATTAACTATAAAATAGAAGTCCTTAATCTCCCGGAAAGCCGCTTAGGAGCTAAACTTGTAGACCTATACCGAAAAGACATAACTCCAAAAGAAGCCTTTGAACATACCGAACTTCTAAAGTATTCTAAAGAGTACTATCGGAAAAAAGGTGTAGGTAGGCCTACTAAAAAAGACCGACGAGATATTGATGATTATACAGATAGTGAAGAGTAATTTGACTCTCAAAGTTGTGTAAATAATTCGGCCCTAATATTTGTTCACCTTTTATATCTTTGAAAAAAATGTATGTATGACCCCTACCAGCACCATTATTTTAGATAAAAAGCAGATCGCTCATAAACTCAAGCGTATCGCCTATCAGATCTATGAAGCTAATATTGATGAAAAGGAAGTCATTATTGCAGGTATAATGGACAATGGTTTTATTCTTGCTAAAAAACTAAAAACCATCTTAGAGAAAATATCTCCCATTTCGGTTAAGCTATGTAAAGTGGCTATTGATAAGAAAAATCCAATTCTACCTATTAAGACTTCTTTGACTCCTTCGGAATACGAAAACAGATCATTGATCTTAGTAGATGACGTATTACATTCTGGAACTACCCTTATTTATGGAGTAAAACATTTTCTTGAAGTTCCGATGAAACAATTTAAAACAGCGGTTCTTGTAGACAGAAATCATAAGAAGTACCCTATTAAAGCCGATTTTAAAGGAATTTCCCTTTCTACATCCCTAAACGAAAATGTAGAGGTTGTATTTGAAAAACATAACGCTGAAGCGAGATTAATATAAAGTCGCTACAATAGCCTCAACAGCCGCCTCAACAGAAAATTTTGAGACGTCAATACTAATTTTGGCCTGATTGTAATAATAGGAACGCTCAAAGAGATGCTTCCGTATAAAATCATTCAATAACGCTTTTGTTTCAAGATGTGTGATCAACGGACGCTCAGCTCGTTCTTGGAAAAGTCGGTCTGTAAGCACATCTAATGATACTTTAAGATAAATGACATGTACAGACATATCTGCAATAAGTGACTGCATAACAGTTCCGTAGCAAGGAGTTCCTCCACCCGTAGCCAAGACGATATGATCTTTAGTAGACAGAATTTCGTTTAAAACTTCTGCTTCTTTTTTTCTGAAATAGATCTCCCCACGGCTCGCAAAAATTTCGGCAATGGAATTATTCTCTGATTCTTCTATCGCATGGTCAAGATCGACAAAAGAATGGTCTAAGGCCCGCGCTAGCGATTTCCCGACCGAAGATTTTCCACTTCCCATATAACCAACGAGTACAATTTTCATTCTGTAAAGATACGTATATAAGCAGTTTGCAGACGCGAAAGAATTCTCCGAAAATTTTATTAAAAATAGCTTTGATATATAAATATAATGATAGTATATTTGCACCCGCCTACGGGAACAGATATATGTGCTCAAGGTAAAAATAGTAGTCTCTAGGATTACTTCTTTGGTTTATTGACCTGGTAGCTCAGTTGGTAGAGCATCTCCCTTTTAAGGAGAGGGTCCTGGGTTCGAGCCCCAGCCAGGTCACTTTAAAAGTTGAACATTTTTGTTTGACTTTTTTTATTTAGTATTGTCTGCAATACACCCACCCGGGTGCTGGAATTGGTAGACAGGCACGGTTGAGGGCCGTGTGTCCTAGTGGCGTGTGGGTTCAAGTCCCATTCCGGGTACATCAAAGCTGTCTTTTTAGATAGCTTTTTTTTTTGGAAACATATCGAGCCACTAGCATAGGCGAAGCGAGGAAACGGCAAAGACGTAACTTTTTATCCGACTTTGACGTTTCCGAGCTCTATTAACTACAAAGCGCATTTCAGCCGTATTATAAAACTTGTTATTCTCGATCGCTATTAATCTCAATAAAAACCGAAGCCACTAGCATAGGCGAAGCGAGGAAACGGCAAAGACGTAACTTTTTATCCGACTTTGACGTTTCTGAGCGCTCTTAGTTATAAAGAAGAAAGCGTCCTTTTATAAAATTTACTGATTCCCAACACTATTAATCTCACAGTACATTATTATAATTTAACTATCTTTAAAAATTGAACTACCCCGAAACCAAAGCGGTTCTTTTGAAGTAAACATCTCCATGTCTGTAAAAAATCAATTCAGTATTAAAGATCTCGAAAACCTGAGTAATGTCAAAGCACATACCATTAGAATGTGGGAAAAACGTTATGATCTACTTCAACCTGATCGCACAAATACCAATATTAGAACTTATGACCTCGTTAATCTTAGAAAGCTATTAAACGTAAGCTATCTGTATAATGAAGGCTACAAAATTTCAAAAATAGCAAAGCTTAGTGATACCGAAATTCGTAAAATCGTTCAAACAAAAACCGCTACCAGAAAAGAAGATTCAGCTATCAATTCTTTTAAAAATGCTATGTTTAGCTTTTCTTCCGAAGAATTCAATTATACCTTTAATGACCTTGCCCAAAACTATTCCTTTAGACATATTTTCTTTGAAGTCTTTATTCCCCTACTAAACGATATCGGACAACTTTGGCAAACAAAAACGATCGATTCTGCCCATGAAAGCTTCATTTCTGAACTGATCAAAAGAAAGATCACCATAAATATAGATGACGCGCAAAACAAATTCGTTGAAAAGAACAAAACGAAAGTTGTATTGTTCCTTCCCTATGAAGAGATTCACGAGATTGGTCTACTATATACTTACTATGAGCTCATCAAAGCAGGTTATCAAACCGTATATCTTGGCTCCAATATTCCGCTTGATAGCCTAAACCTCCTATTGGCACCCAATGAGGATATTATTTTTCTTAGCTACCTTACCGTACAGCCCCAAAACTTATCATTAGTATCGTATATCGAGCAGTTTCAAACTTCCATCGCCAAACAACAACCTTGTCAGTTGTGGCTTATGGGACAGAAAACGAAAGAGCTCGACAAGACACAACTCGATGACAATATCAAGATCATCAATACCTTAGACACACTATTTCTGAGCCTTACTGAGCAAGCCATATCTTAAAAAAATGGTAAACTTTTAAGCTTCCGTCAATTTCGTTTAAATAAATTGTATTTTCGTTAAACAAAATGAATAAAAACATCGCCATTATCGGTTCTGGGTTTTCATCGCTTGCTGCGGCAAGCTATCTTGCAAAAGCAGGAAACACTGTTACCATCTACGAAAAGAACGCTACCATCGGTGGCCGTGCTCGTCAGTTGAAAGAAAACGGATTCACTTTTGACATTGGTCCAACATGGTATTGGATGCCTGATGTTTTTGAACGATTTTTTGCCGACTTCGGAAAGAAACCTTCAGATTATTACGACCTTATAAAGCTCAGCCCTGCCTACAGTGTCTACTTCGGAAAAAATGATTTTATCACCATCGAAGACACGCTCGAAAAAATATGTGCTGCCTTTGAATCCGAAGAACCTGGCAGCTCTGTAAAGCTGAAACAATTCATGGCGAAAGCACTCGATAACTATAACATCGCCATTAAAGATCTTGTATATCGCCCAGGGGTTTCACCCATGGAATTAGTGACACCCGTTACCATGAAAAAGATCGGGCAGTTTTTTAGTACCATAAGTAAAGAGGTTCGCAAAGAATTCAAAAATAAACGTCTTATCTCCATTCTAGAATTTCCAGTATTGTTTTTAGGTGCAAAACCATCAAATACACCTGCATTCTATAGCTTTATGAATTATGCCGATTTCGGATTGGGTACATTCCACCCCGTTAATGGTATGTATTCGGTGATTGAAGGAATGAAAGCGCTTGCCGAAAGTTTAGGGGTTACCATTAAGACCAACCAGAATGTAGCACAGATCCTTCTTGAAAATAACAATGCCGTTGGTATTAAAGTGGGTTCCGAAGAGATCAAAGCCGATGTCGTTCTTAGCGGTGCAGACTATCATCATACCGAAACTTTGCTTCCAGCTCATTTCAGACAATATTCTGAAGCTTATTGGGAAAAGAAGACCTTTGCGCCTTCTTCCCTACTATTTTATGTTGGCTTCAGTAAAAAAATAGAAAACGTTGAGCATCACACGCTCTTCTTTGATGTTGACTTTGAAGAACACGCACGTGAGATCTATGATGAACCCGCATGGCCGAAAGACCCATTATTTTATGCGAGCTTTCCATCAAAAACAGATCAGACCGCCGCGCCCGAAGGTCAAGAAGCTGGAATTTTCTTGATTCCCTTAGCGCCTGGTTTAAACGATACCGAAGCCTTGCGTAAAGAATATTTTGAAAAAATTATGATTCGTTTTGAGAAATTGACCAACCAAGACGTCAAAAAATACGTTATATTTAATAGGTCTTTTTGTATCAATGATTTTATAAATGATTACAATTCGTATAAAGGAAACGCCTACGGATTAGCAAATACATTGCTGCAAACAGCCTTTTTACGACCTAAATTAAAGAGTAAGAAAGTGAATAACCTTTTTTTTACGGGGCAACTAAGCGTTCCGGGACCAGGTGTTCCTCCTTCCTTGATTTCAGGTAAATTGGTCGCCGGACTTATCACTAAAGAAAAAAGAAATTGAAAGAAATTTTTGACATTGTATCACGATCTTGTAGCAAACAAGTGACTAACAGCTATAGCACCTCGTTCTCGTTGGCCACTAAAATGTTGGCACCATCGATACGTCAGGATATTTACAATATTTACGGCTTTGTTCGCTTTGCTGATGAGATTGTCGACTCCTTTCACGATTACGACAAAGAAATGCTCTTTAATCGGTTTGAAGCCGATCTAGACCATGCTTTAACGGAAAAGATCAGTCTGAATCCAATTTTAAATAGTTTCCAGGAATCTGTACATAAATATAATATTGAGCGATCCCTTATCGCTTCCTTTATGGATAGCATGCGTATGGATCTTGTTAAAACAGTCTATAAAACCGACGCCGAATACAAAGAATATATTTATGGCTCTGCCGATGTGGTTGGACTTATGTGCCTCAAAGTATTTGTACAAGGAGATACCAAAAAATTTGAGCAATTAAAAGCCTCAGCAATGTCTTTGGGCTCTGCTTTTCAGAAAGTAAACTTTCTACGCGATCTCAAAGCCGATTTCGAAGGTTTGAGTAGAACGTATTTTCCGAATACCAATTTAAATGCCTTAGATGAAACGTCTAAAGATCGTATCATTTCGGAGATCGAAGAAGATTTCAGAAAAGGCTATGAAGGCATCCTTTTACTTCCGCCAGAAGCTAAATTTGGTGTTTTTATGGCTTATCGATACTACAAACGACTTTTAAACAAACTCAGTAAAACTGCTGCTGTCGATATTAAAAATAGCAGAATTAGAGTGCCAGATTACGAAAAATTCGGCCTTTTAACCCGTAGCTACGTAAAATACCAACTAAAACTGGTAAAGTAAGAAAGAGCTTTCTAACCGTAAATTGGTACCTTTGAATATTGATAATTGAACTTATACAATGACTATCTTTTTTTGGATATTAATCTTTTTTACTACCTTTTGTATCATGGAATTTATGGCGTGGTTTACCCATAAATACGTAATGCACGGTTTTCTTTGGAAACTACACAAAGACCATCATCACAAGGATCACGGGAGTTGGTGGGAACGCAATGATTTCTTTTTTATATTTTACGCCGCCGTGAGCATAGGGTGTTTTATTGCGTGGCAATACTATGGCTTTTGGGCAGGATTACCTATTGGACTTGGTATTTTTGCCTATGGTGTAGCTTACTTTATGGTACACGATATTTTTATACACCAACGCTTTAAACTGTTTCGCAATGCCAACAATTGGTATGCAAAGGGAATTCGACGCGCGCACAAGATCCATCACAAACATTTAGGCAAAGGAGATGGCGAATGTTTCGGTATGTTGGTTCCGCCTTTGAAGTACTTCAAAAAATAACCGAATGGAATACTTGTATTTGTATCTGAATATAGGTTCGTTCGTCGTGCCGTTTCTATTCAGTTTTCATCCAAAACTTCAATTCTACAAAAAATGGAAAAGTCTCGTAATTGGTATTTTTGTTATGATGACCTTCTTTATTTCTTGGGATGTGATCTTTACAAATAACGGTTTTTGGGGTTTTAACGACGCTTACATTACAGGCTATAAAATACTAAATCTTCCTATTGAAGAATGGCTCTTTTTTATCTGTATTCCGTATGCCTGTCTGTTCACACATTATTCGTTAAAATACTTTTTTCCGAAGTTTTCCTTTTCAGAAAAAGCAACTTCGATCTTCGTAATATCACTATTATCAGTACTTATTGTTAGCCTTTGGTACTATTACGATCGTTGGTATACGCTTATAAATTTCGGTTACGCTATTGTCCTTCTTGGCGCAGTTTATAACTTCCGAAGAAAAGATCTGCAACAGTTTTTACCTACATTTTTAGTCATTCTCGTTCCGTTTTTTATCGTAAACGGCGTATTAACGGGCACTGGAATTGAAGATCAAGTAGTTTGGTATAATGATACCGAAAATATGGGTATAAGAATCCTTACCATCCCTGTTGAAGATAGTATTTACGCCTTAGGAATGCTCCTTACCGTCTATGTGATCATGCAAACCCTCCTCGAAAGATCAAAAAAAACGGCTTGACCTTGTCATCTTTTTAATGTATTTTTATACAGCTAAGCTCCCCCGCTTAACGCAGTGCAATGTTGAAAAGCCGTGCACTTACCAACATGACCATAAATTTAAAACCTATTGTTCATCGCGGAAACCCGTGTATTGGTTGCTATTTTCCGTTTAATAAAAGTGTAAAAGAAATTTTAAAGCAGTTTCGCGGAATGCGCTGGAGTGCGAGTAAAGAATGTTTTTATGTTGATTATTCTTCGGAAACACTTACACAACTCAATACATTTTTACGCTCCTTTCAACTAGAGGTAGATACCCAATCTTTTAAGAGTGAGCGTTGGAGTAAAACGGTTAGCAATCGCCTAGAACGGGATCGACTGCCTTTACTAACTTCGGAAGGGCAAGAAATCTTAAAATCCTATTTAAAATATTTAAACGGAAAGCGATATAGCGAAAGTACACTAAGTGTCTACGGAAGTTTTATCGAAGAATTTCTTCGTTTTAACGCTAACAAACCCGCAGAAACTCTTAGCAAAGACGATGTTCGCTTATATGTTGAATGGGCTGTTAGGAAGTTGCGATACGCTATTAGTACCCATAGACAATTAATAAGTGCCATTAAGCATTTTGCTTATTTCTACCCCGAATGTGCTATTGATGCCGAACAGATCGAAGCGCCAAAAAAGGACCGAAAGTTGCCTGTAGTTTTAGGAAAAGAGGAGGTTTTGCAGCTTTTACAAGTAACGCGGAATTTAAAGCACCGAACGGTCATTGCCCTACTCTACTCTTGTGGACTGCGCATTGGTGAGCTCATTGATTTACGACTAAGTCATTTTGATTTTAACCGAATGCAACTCACCATACGAAATTCAAAGGGCCGGAAAGATAGAATGGTGATATTGGCCGAAAGTTTTTTGCCTCTTTTTAAAAATTATTATCTCACGTACAAGCCTGAAGTTTATTTTGTAGAAAACCCCAAAGGCGGAAAATACGCACCTACAACAGTACGCACATTTTTAAAACAAAGCTGTATATTAGCTGGAATAACGAAGCGTGTTACACCGCATACATTACGCCACAGTTACGCCACTCATTTGTTGGAAAATGGCACTGATATTAGGTATATTCAGGCATTGTTGGGGCACAGTAAACCAGAAACAACGATGGTTTATACACATGTTGCCATGCGCGATTTACGCAGCATTCGAAATCCGTTGGACGCTGCCTTGGCAAATCACGACACGCATAAAGACGATAGTTCCCCATACTTATCTGGTGACATGTACGGGATAAAGACTATAAAATAGAATCTATAACCAGTTAGG
>NZ_JBYVKA010000008.1:0-31189 GCF_058148545.1 Ulvibacter sp. 2305UL32-6 | reverse complement strand
ATTTAAATAACTACATTTGATAACAAATTTACAACAATGAGGTTTATAATAATGATCATACTTGCGATTGGTCTCTTGGTCCAATGTCGCGATAAAAAAGAGGAAACTCCTAAAATGATGCCGGTGGAAGCCGATGGCGGAATTGGAGATGGTGCCGAACCATTAGATTCTATATTAAAGCGTCAAGATGAAGCCACAAAACAACAACTAAAAGATAGTTTATAATGTTACCTTGGCATCAATACCTACTAGGGCTACTTCTTATATTAGCAGGAGCAAATCATTTTAGACAACCTAAAATATATCTTCGTATTATGCCTCCTTATATTCCGGCACACTCAACAATGGTATCTTTAAGTGGAATTATAGAAATGGTATTAGGCTTTATGCTGCTCAACCCTGAAACGCAAACGCTAGCAGCCTGGGGAATTATAGCCATGCTTGTTGTTTTCATTCCCGTACACATATATATGCTCCAAAGTGATCGTGCGTCGCTCAAAATGCCTCAATGGCTATTGTGGCTAAGACTTCCGCTTCAATTTGGATTGATGTATTGGGCCTATTTATATATCTAATGAATCTTTTTTCAGAAGAAAATAAAAGAGAATATATTCAATTTTCACTCCCAGACGCAAATATCTTGTATTATCCGTCTTTCTTTTCTTCTGAAGAAGCTACGAGATATTTCAAGATCATTTCCGAAGAAACACCATGGCAACAAGACACTATTAAGATCTTTGGAAAGGTGCATGATCAACCTAGACTCACAAGACTTTACGGTAGCACTAATAAAAGCTATAGCTATTCAGGAATCACTATGCATCCTCTTCCATTCACAAAAACACTTTTAGATATAAAATCTGAAATAGAGATCGTTTCCGAAGAAAAATTTAATACCGTTTTACTTAATTTATATCGCAATGGAAGCGATAGCAACGGATGGCATAGTGACGACGAAAAGGAGCTTGGGGCAAACCCCTTTATCGCGTCTGTCACTTTTGGGGCGAAAAGGACGTTTCATTTAAGACATAAGCAGGATAAGCATTTAAAACATAAAATAGTTCTTGAACATGGTAGCCTATTATTAATGGGCGGGGCAACCCAATCTTTCTGGCAACATCAAATTCCGAAATCGAAACGCGTGATCCAACCAAGAATTAATTTAACTTTTAGGTTACTTGTATAAATGATAATTATTTTCAACTTTTCTTCTATTGAGCTCTCCCACAAAAGCAAGTAATATGATAACAACAGCGTGATAAATAATTCTTGGATACATTTGACCTAGCAGAATAAAAATGATCATTACTACTGAAAGTAAAACTCCTGCAAGCACCACGCGCTTTATAGCTACTTTAAATATTATTAGCAAACCCGTAAAAAATTCCAAAAAAGGTAAAAATGTGGCTCCAATAAGTAATAAAGTACTAGACCCAACGACTTCGGAATAACTTGCGAGCACGAAGTTTACATAATCATCAATAAAAATAATTCGGAGTAATCCGTGAAGTGAAATGATCGCTCCAGTTAATACTCGAACAGAATATTGAGTGTTCCTAAATTTTTCCAACTTAAACATATATACCGTTAAACAATAGTCATGCTGAAATAGACAAAGAAGTTGTGTTTTCGACGAATATCACTGAAGACCAGTTGTTTAACCAATCTTACATTACTCGATTTGCGTTTCTTTCTTATTGCTAAATGCATTTAATTCTTTAGGGCGCGCAAAAATAACACCTTTAAATCGCTTAACAACCAGATGATCATGTTATTACACTAAAATGTTATGGACGTTACCTTGGTTTTCGATAGTAGATAACAATTGTCTGTTCAAATGCACAAACTGAACATATAGAAAAAACTATTTATTTGAAAATAGAATCAAGAATGGAGGCTAAACGAATACCTCCCTTTTGTAATTGGCTTCTTACCACAGGAACATATTTGTACATATACTGATAGCCAAGCTTTTCACCCGAAGAAGTTTCGGCGTATATATCATTACATACCTCCCGACTTTCATTGACCCAATCAAGAAGATTTCCTTTTTGAATTTCAGCAAGCTGCTGCTTTGACAATTTTTGACTATTGGCGGCCAATTCGCTATATGACATATTATAGCTCTCAATCATCTTCGTATCCCAGACCGAATGTAAGTTGGTTCCATCACCAAACCAACGTACTTGAAAGTCGTTTCCACCTTTATCATCTGCAATACCAATATGCATTGGCTGATGAAGATCACCAATAAAATGAACGAGCATTTTTAAATGAAATACTTTACTTTCTTTAGTTGATTTATCGTCTTTTAGCACTGCTATACAGGTTTCAATACCCATTACCAAATCACCACGTTCACTTTTTGGTGTATCGGTATAACTCGAACCAAAAGGAAAGTTTACATAATGCCAAGGTCCGTATTTTCGATAATTGTCATCGCTTTTGATCTCATCACCATAGGTAGATACAAAAGCTAGTGACTGCCCATCGAGCAATTTTTCTATAGCGCGTTTGGTTTTTTTAGAGATATGATTTGACGCTATTTCGCCAGTGGCTCTATGTCCAGTACTGCCCCAATCTTCAGCAGCGTATATCTCTACGCCACTCATTAAAATCGTTAAAAATAATATCAGGAGGGTTTTCATATAATGCATCTTTCTGCAAATATAAGATTCCTCTACAAAAATAAACCGCTATTTTAGATGATCCTTATACAATCAAGATTCTTTTTACGTTTACATAACATTACAAGATCTTTATATGAAATACGTCGTAATTTTTACATTCCTTTTTTCCTTCGGAATTACACAAAGCCAAACTAATACATTTAATAATCGGGATATTAGCGTCTCTCCTTATGTTGATGGAACTATTATAGTTCCGGAGCATTCAGAACCAATTCCATTGGTAATCATTATTGGAGGTTCTGGCCCAACAGACCGAAATGGAAATCAGCAAATGATGGAAAACAATGCCTTACGCTATCTTGCCGAAGGCTTATTTAAAGAAGGTATTGCAAGTTTTAGATATGATAAACGCATCTTAAAACAAATGAAAGATCGCACATTGAATGAAGAAAGCATTCGTTTTGATGAATTTATTACCGACGCCATATCTGCCATTGATTTCTTTAAAAAAGGAGGTCAATTTTCAAAGATTTACGTTATCGGACATAGCCAAGGTTCCTTAGTTGGAATGGTGGCTGCAAAAGAACGAGCCGATGGGTTTATTTCTATCGCTGGCGCCGGCCAATCTATAGATAATGTTATTGTAGCGCAACTAGAAAAGCAAGCTCCTGGCCTTGCCGAAAATGGACGAAATGCCTTTGACGAACTTAGAGCTAACAAAAGTACCACTAACTTTAGTCCTGGTTTAGCCTCAATTTTCAGGAAATCACTGCAGCCCTTCATTTTGAGTTGGATGAAATACGATCCACAAACAGTAATAGCTTCATTGAATGTACCAATTTTGATTCTAAATGGAGACAAAGACCTTCAAGTACACCCAAGTGAGGCCGAATTGTTAAAAAAAGCGGCACCCGAAGCAGAATTTGTGATCATTCAGAATATGAATCATGTGTTGAAAGAAATTGTGGGAGATGATCTAGAAAATCAAAAATCATATAATGAATACAAGCGCCCCATTATGCCTCAAATCATCAATATAATAAGCACCTTTATTAAAAATTAGCCGTAATCAAACGTTAAAAAAATAAAATAAAGTATTTTGCAAAAAACTACAGCCATGCAAGATACCGTTTCCGAAGTAATTAAAGATACCACTCCCTTTTTCACAAGCGATACAATCGTTTTTGGTTTACTCATGATCGCGCTAGGAATTATCTTTTATACCTCTAAAAAGGAACAAGGTTTTTGGCATAAATTTTATAAAGTGGTTCCTGCACTTTTTATGGCCTACCTCCTACCCGCCATTTTTACTTCTACAGGATTAATCGCTCCAGAATGGACTACAGTTGAAGCCAATGGAGATATAACTGAAGGTAGCACGAGTTTGTATTATATGGCAAGTAGATACCTTTTACCAGCTGCACTTGTACTTATGACGCTGAGTATGGATCTAAAAGCCGTATTTAATCTAGGTCCGAAGGCATTGATCATGTTTTTTACGGGTACCGTAGGTATTGTGCTTGGTGGTCCAATAGCTGTATTGATTATTGGACTAATTTCACCTGAAACTGTGGGTGGTGAAGGTATTGATGCCGTATGGCGCGGACTCTCAACACTTGCTGGTAGTTGGATAGGTGGAGGGGCGAATCAAGCAGCGATGCTAGAAATTTATGAATTTAATCCAAGTGCATATGGACAAATGGTATTTGTTGATATTGTTGTGGCCAATGTTTGGATGGCAATCTTATTGATAGGAATTGGCAAGGCTGCACGTATAGATCGTTGGCTAAAGGCAGACACAACAGCAATAGAAAGCCTAAAAGAAAAAGTTGGCAGTTATTCTAAAAAAGTTGAGCGAAACCCGAGTCTTACCGATTATATGATCTTAGCTGCCATTGCTTTTGGAACGGTGAGTTTTGCGCATTTTGGAGCGGGTTATCTCAGTGGCTATTTTGAAACCATGGTGGCAGACATTCCACCAGGCATTAAGAAAAACTCCCTAACATTTTTAAGCTCTAGTTTCTTTTGGATGGTTTCCCTTACCACCATCATTGGAATTATCTTGTCTTATACCAAAGCTAAAAATTATGAAGGTGCCGGCGCTAGTAAGATAGGTAGTATTTTTATCTATATTTTGGTTGCTAGTATTGGAATGAAGATCGATATTATGGAGATATTTAATAATCCTGGGCTGCTTACTGTAGGTTTTGTATGGATGGGAATTCACGCCGGATTATTAATTCTAGTTGCAAAACTTATTCGCGCTCCGTACTTCTTCCTTGCCGTTGGAAGTCAGGCGAATGTTGGTGGTGCAGCTTCGGCACCCATCGTGGCGTCTGCCTTTCACCCCTCATTAGCCACCGTTGGAGTTTTATTGGCGGTATTTGGCTATGCTATTGGTACTATAGGAGCGGTATTGTGCACCATAATGATGCGAGCAGTTGCAGGTGGATAGCCATATAAAATATTGAAAATCCTTCTTGTTCTTTGCTCCTAATTTTAGCATCTTTGCGCACCTAAAAAACAACCTATGCGATATCTTTTTGGCCTTTTTTCCTGTTTATTATTCTTTTCAAGTTGTACTAATGAGAACATGATGAATCTTTCTGGGAGTGTTGACGGACTTCGGAAAGGGACCATTATTCTTGAGAAGTATGCTGACACCAATTTTGTGGTTATCGACTCTATGATCGTTAACGGAGACTCAAATTTTAGTTTTCAAGATATTATCTCAAGCCCAGAAATGTACTATTTACATGTTGAGGCAAATGGCGACCAGCTAAAAGATGAGAGACTTCCATTCTTTGCCGAACCTGGTGAACTAACAATTCAAACTTCCTTAGATAATTTAATTCTCGATGCAAAGATCACAGGATCTGCAAACCAAGCCTTGCGTGATGAATATGAAAAAATAATAAATAGGTATAATGATAAGAACCTAGATTATATTGAAGAAGCCTTTAATGCGAAAGTAGCCGGAAATGATTCTTTGGCTCAGGTTTATACTAATAGACAACGTTCAAATATTGGCGCAAAATATCTGGCTACGGTGAATTTTGCAATAAATCATAACGATACTGAATTAGCCCCATATCTCGCGATTAGCGAAATTTATGATGCTAACATTAAATACCTTGATACTATATACAAGACCTTAACGCCACGTGTTAAGAGCTCAAAATATGGTAAATCGTTAGCAGATTTTATTCAGGAAAGATCGAAAGAAGAATAAACACCTATTCTATTTAAAACTAAAGAGCCCCTAAACGAAATGTTTAGGGGCTCTTTAGTTTAAGCTTGGATTGACTACAATTTATTGATTCTTTCAATCAATGCGCGGCCTTTAGTTTCAAGTTCTTCTTTAATACCATTATAGTGTTTTTTAGGACTCTCAACATCTTTAGCGTTTACTTTAACGATCAATTCGTCAAAATGAGTAATTGCATCATCAATAATTGCCTGCGATTTTTCGCTGTCTTTTTCAGGATTTGTTAACTCCCAAATATATACTGCTTCAATGATGTCGCCCATCACATAATTAATATCTTTTTTTAAATCACGTACGTTTGCCATGTTCTGTTTACTTTAAATTTCGTTTATGCGGCGAAGTTACAAATACTTACGGAATGTTCACCGCTAAAAATATTGCATTTTCCGTTTCAATGGTGAGTGAATCCATACAAGCAGGGATCAGCACTGTTTCTCCTTTCCTGATTATCTCAGAATATCCCTCACAGTGAAAGGAAGCCTCTCCTTCGATGCACATGTAAACCGTAAAAGTATCGTTTGAATTAAACGATTGTTTGAAGTTACTGGTTAACAATAACTTACTAGTTTTAAAATAAGGTGATTTACATATTACAACATCGGTATTTTCCATATCCCGGTAGGAACACTTTGCTTCACTTACAGAATAATCAATAGCATCGATCGCCAGGTCTGTATGTAATTCACGCATTTCTCCATCTATTCCGGGGCGATCCCAGTCGAAAATTCGATAAGTCACATCGGAAGTTTGTTGTATTTCAGCTAAAACAATTCCCGCGCCAATTGCGTGTACCGTACCAGTTTTGATAAAAAAACTGTCCCCTTTCTCTACTCCTTCGGAATGAAGAATATCGGTGATTTTATTTTCTGAAAGATAGCTTTTATACTCAGCTCGGGTTACATTTCGATTAAAACCAAGAATAAGTCTTGCATCTTCTTCAGCCTCCAAAATATACCACATTTCTGTTTTTCCGAAGCTATTATGCCTTGCGCGGGCTAGTTCGTCGTTTGGGTGAAGTTGCACCGACAAATCTTTTTTAGCGTCTATAAACTTAAATAACAGTGGAAATTCATTTCCGAAGTGCTCATAAACCTTATCTCCCACAAGTTGCGATCGATACTTTTCTAGTGCTTCTATAAGTGTCATCCCTTTTAATGGACCATTTGCAATTACTGAAATGGATCCAGCCACGCCGGAAAGCTCCCAGCTCTCCCCTATGGAATCTTGGTGTGATTCTTTGTGGTAGATTGAAGCTAATTTATTACCTCCCCAGACCTTTTGCTTAAGGATAGGCTCAAATTTTAATGGGTATAATTTAGGGTCCGCGCTCACACTAATTTTTTTAACTGTTGAAGTGATTTTTCTATATGCGGTTGTGCATTTAGTGATTGAAACTTATAGATCAAAACACCAGTCTTATCAAAAACAAATGTTTCTCTACCAGGCAGCATCCCCAAAAATGTAGCCTTTACTCCAAAGGCGCGTTTTACCTTGCCTTTTTGGTCAGATAATAATGTAAAAGGCAAGCGATACTTTTTTGCAAATTTTTGATGAGATACCTCACTATCTCCACTAATACCAACAACTTTGGCTCCTAGATCTGTAAAATCTTGAAACTGATCTCGAAAACTACACGCTTCTTTTGTACAACCTGGAGTAAAATTTTTGGGATAAAAATATACTACTAAAGGTGTCCCCTTAAATATTTCGGAAGAGATCATTACTCCGTCTTGGTCGATCAGGCTAAATGCAGGCAATGTGTCTCCGAGAGTTATTGACATACACTAACCTTTATAAACCACAAAATTTCGAGGAGTTTCATACAATTTCACTTCTAACCCAAAGGAACTATCTAATCGTTTTCTTAAGCGATTCCAAATAACTACCGCGATATTTTCAACGGTAGGATTCAAACTTTTAAAGGCAGCTACCTCCAAATTGAGGTTTTTATGATCTAATGGAATTTCAACCTCCTCAGCAATGATATTTTTTAAGATCTTCAAATCGATTAAAAAACCTGTCTCAGGATCGATCTCACCCGTCACTCCCACCTCCAGCTCGTAATTATGGCCGTGATAATGAGGATTGCTGCACTTTCCAAAAATCTTTAAGTTTTTAGCGTCATCCCAATCTTCCCGAAAAAGGCGATGCGCAGCGTTAAAATGTGCTTTTCTATAAACCGTAATGCTCATACCTCAAGATACTGATAAAATTTTTCAAAAATTATTTTAAACCAAGCTGTATATTGATCGGGATTATTTAAAATATCTTCTTTAACCTCTTTTAGGGGCATCCATTTCCATTGCGCCACTTCATCTGGGTTGATAGTAGGATCTTCATTAAAGGTTCCTACTAAAATATGGTCGAATTCATGTTCAGTTAAACCATTATCAAACGGTGCCTTATAGATAAAAGAAGTTTTCTCTTTAAGATTGGTTGTAAAACCCATTTCTTCATCTAGCCTTCTAAATCCGGCTTTCAGAGATGATTCGCCCTCACGTTGGTGACTACAGCAAGTGTTGGTCCAAAGTCCAGGTGAATGATACTTATGCATAGCGCGTTGCTGTAACATAAGGTCTCCATTGTCATTAAAAATAAATATGGAAAATGCACGATGCAAAACCCCTTTTTCGTGTGCTTCCTGCTTCGGCATTAACCCTATCTGCTCATCATGCTCATTAACGAGAATGACCTTTTCTTCAGTCATAGCATTTTTTTTTCAAAAATACGAATTGCCATCTTTATAAAAAACAAAAAGCGCTCTCGGTTGAGAACGCTTTTAAATAAAAGTATTTGGCTAGTTACTAATAATCCTAAAAACGGATCGACGGTTGAGTTGATGTTCTACTTCGGAACAATCTACGCCATCGCTACATTTTGGATTATCTAATTGCTTTTGTGAACAATCATAAGTTCCAATTATTTTTCCGCATTCATCAAAAATGGTACAACGATCAAGCAGTTGTCTTTCCCCATAGCCTTTTGCTGTCAACCTACTGCGGTCAATTCCGTTAGCTACAAGATAATCGAGTGTTGATTGGGCACGTCTTTCAGAAAGCGCATCGTTGTATTCAAAAGTTGCTCTAGAATCTGTATGCGACTCTATGCTAATTTTCATATTTGGATACTTCTGCATAGCGATGATAACTTTTGCAAGTTCACCTTCTGCATCATCACGAATATTCCATTTGTCGAAATTAAAGAAAATAGGCTGGATACATAAAATACAGCTTAAATCGTCTGGAGGACAAGGTGGCACCAACGGAATTGGTTGCGTTACTGTTCCTGTTTTATCAGGTGTGGTAAATGCAATTTCATTCGGACTATAATTCTCTTTGGTACCTCGAACTGAGTAATTCTTATCACATTCTGCTGTAAAAGTATACGCAGCATCTGCTCCAACAATCATTTTATCGATGAGTTTATTATTTTCATCTAACAAAGAAACTTCAGAACCTGGTAGTAATTTTTCGTTTTCGTATGCATCGTAAACGGTACCTACAATAGTGATCACACAATTTTCTCGTACACGATAAATTTCATCGCTATCACTTCCTGCATCCCCGTCTCTATTGGAAGTAAGGAAGCCTATAAACTTTTCCTCATCAACAATAAATCCAAAATCATCTTGATTACTATTTGCAGGTTTTCCTAGATTATGAATATCTCCGGTTTTACCTTCGTCATCAAGAGGGGTGTAGTAAATATCAAATCCACCTAATCCTGAACGACCATCTGTAGAGAAATATAGATTATTCTCTTTACTTATATACGGAAATGATTCTCTTCCACCCGTGTTAAAGAATGGGCCTAGATTTACTGGTGTTCCATATTGATTGCCTTCTAAAATATCTACATACCAAATATCACTCATTCCAAGTGTTCCTGGCATATCCGAAGAAAAGTATAATTTTTTTCCATCCAAACTTAAAGCAGGATGTGAATAGGAATATCCTTTTACGTTAAAGCTTGGTTCAGGAAGTTTTTGAACATCGATCCAACTATCGCCACTTTTAGTAGCACGATATAGTTTAAGACGTACTGTTTTATTCTGATCTCTTACTTTTTTACCTTTTTCGAAGTCATTTCGTGTAAAATACACTGTTGTACCATCTTTAGTAAATGCGGCTGAAGATTCATGAAACTCTGTATTGATATCGCCAGATAAAGGTCGTGGATTAGAAAGGATACCATTAGCATCCATATCAGCTTCAAAGAGATCTAAGTAAGGTTGATTGGTCCATGAATAAATTTTTGTACCGTCTGTTCCATTACCGGCAGACGCGTATACTAATTTATCACCGTAGTAAGTTGGTCCAAAATCTGAGGTAGGTGTATTTATTTCAACTTTTTCCAATAAATAGCCTTTAGCTCCTTTATCGATACTATTGAGATAATCTGGATCTTCTTTAAAACTTTTGATTATGTATTCATCGCCACCAGAAGCTGCGTAGAAATCCATTAACTTATCTGATTCTTTGTATTTATCAATACTTTTCAGCGATTGTGCTGCGCGATAATAATATTCTGGCTCGGCACTACCTGGAAAACGTTCAATAAGTTTTTGATACCATTCTGAAGCTCTTCGATAATCGCTATTCCAATAATAGGTATCTCCTAAATTTTTAAAATATTCAGGTTTTTCATATCCTTTTTCAACGAGCTCGAGATAAATTGCACGTGCATCAATATAAGCGAGCCCATCCATTTTCTTCTCGGCTTTCTTTTCTCTAACTTCTTGTGAAAACAAAGCACTCGATCCCAAAAAGAGGGCCAGCGTAAATAATATAAATTTGGAAGTAAAATTTTTCATATGGATCGCTTTAAGTGTTCTTAGAAGAAACGTGGTGTTAATACTCTTTCTGGTTTACTAAAGACATCAAAACGAAGCATAACTTCATAAGAGCCGTCACTATAACTCTCAATATCTGTTGTTTGATAGTCGTAACCAAATCCGACGAATATTTGATCGGAGGCTTGGAAGCCAAGCATAGCACTCATGGCTGCGCTCCAACGATATGCTGCACCTACAGTAAACTTTTCATTTATTAAAAAGTTACCTGAGACATCCCATTGTAAAGGAGAGCCACTTACTGCTTTTACTAAGGTAGCTGGCTTAAATTTTAAATTATCACTAAGATCGAATACATAACCGGCAATAAGAAAATAGTGAAGACGCTCTGCTGGAGCAATATCTCCATCAAAATTTACATCATCTAAAGTCGATTCGTCGTAATGACTAGTTGTTAAAAAATTCGGAACAGAAAGACCTGCATAAAATTTACTTGTGTTATAATAAATCCCAGCTCCTATTTGTGGCTGAATTTTATTATCAATATTCTGTTCAAAAATATCACCTGAATCAAAGATATTCAACTTTGTAAAATCGATATCAAGTATATCAATACCCGCCTTTAATCCGAACGAAAGTTCAGCAACATCGGAAGTATTGATCGTATAAGAATAATCAACGAGGACGTTCGACTCGACAGCTGGTCCAATTTCATCACGTATAATAGAGAGTCCGAGACCCATATTTTGTAGTGCTCCAATAGGACTGTTGGCTGTGAAGGTTGCTGTTTTAGGTGCGCCTTCGAAACCAACCCACTGGGTACGATACAAAAGGCCGAAGCTAAGGGCATCACGCGATCCAGCATAAGCAGGATTAACAACCTGTGTATTATACATATACTGAGTGTACTGCGGATCTTGTTGTGCGTTGCTGGAAAATGTACCTAGCAACATCAAAATGATGACGATAAAATAACTGTGTCTCATAGGTTTCTATTTTAAACCCAGGAGTGGTAAGACTCCCGGGGTTTATTCTTAATTAGTGTCTATCGGTTAATATATAAGTAGCCTGAGTTCTTCAACGTTTCCCCACTATCTGGATCGATACGTTCTAGTATATAGAAATAAGTACCTGTTGGCAACTCTTTCTCTTCACGGATGGTTGATCTTCCGTTAGAGACACCTCTAAACACATTGTTTTTCCCATCTGTGCCACCATATCCATCTGTTTCCCAAACAAGAACACCCCATCTGTTAAAGATCTTCATATTGTTGTTTGGCCAATTTTCAATACCAAGTACATTAAAGAAGTCGTTTAAGCCGTCTCCATCTGGTGTGATACCGTTGAAGATCTCAAATTGACCTGGATTAAGTACATTAGGAAGAATGGTAACCGTCATATCATCAGGATCTCCATCTCCATCAGGATCCGTATTGACAGGATCGTTTGGATCATCTGAAGTATCAGTTGCGATAATATTTCCATTAACATCATAGGCTGTAGCAATTGCTTGGTTAACTACTTCGCCGGCATCAACGTCATCTTGAGTGATAACGTACTCTGCTGTAAACGTTGTCATATCTGTATCACCGATATTTAAGACTGCGATTGGGCCGCCCATAATTTCGATACCTGGAAGAGGATCTTCCAATTCGATATTGTACAATGTCACATTTCCAGTGTTTGTTATATGGAATACGTATGATACTGTTTCGCCTTCTTGTGCTGAGCCGTCACCATTTTCGTCATTCCAAACACCTGTCTTCTCAACAGACATTTTAGGTTCTTGACAAAGAATAGTCACTGTTGGTCGGTCTTCAGTATTACTGCTGAAATCGGACAAGTCACTAACTGTAGTTCCTTCAGGAGTAGTACCTTCAGCTATTGCCTGATTCGTAACATTTCCAGCATCAATATCTGATTGTACTACTGTATAGGTAGCAAAGAAGTTACTTATATCAGACTCTCCCGCCATAAGCGTAATTGGAGATCCTTGAACATTTACTAAGCCATCCATAATAAATACTCCTGTTAAGGTTACGTTTCCAGTATTCGTTACAATAAAGCTATAGTCAATCGTTTCATCTACATCAATACAACCATTACCATTCTCATCATTTGGCGTTGCCATCTTCACAAGAGCAATTTGTGCTCCCTGACATAGATCTGTGATTGTTGGGTCGTCACCAAACTCACTGCTCTCATCGGAAAGGTCATTTACTTCTTGACCCAACAATGTAAATCCAGTTACTGTTGCTTGGTTCTCCCTAGAGCCCATATCAATATCATCTTGAGTAATGATATAAGTCGCTGTGAAAGAAGTTGCATCAGATGCAAGTGGAGCTAGTGTAATTGGCCCTCCTTGAACGTTAACAATAGGATCATCGATTGTGATATTCTCTAAGGTTACGTTTCCTAAGTTGAATACTGTGAATTCGTACGAAATAGTTTCTCCTATATCAGCACATTCATCACCATTCTCATCGTTGAATGTTCCTTTTTTCACAAGCGCGATCACTGGTGTCTGGCAAAGGTCAACAATAGTAGGATCATCTTCAGTAATAACATTATCATCTGAAAGATCTGAAACCGTTGTTCCACCAATAGTTGTTCCAAACACAGTAGCTTGATTCTCTACAAATCCTGCATCAACATCTGCCTGAGTAACAGCATATGTCGCAGTAAAGGTAGTAGCATCTGTTGCGCCAGCAGCTAATGTTATTGGCCCTCCAACAAGTACAATGCCCGGAAGTGGATCAGTAATATTAACATTCTCTAGTGTCACGTTACCAGTATTTACAACAGTGAATTCATATTCAACAATATCGCCTTCTACTGGACAGCCACCTCCTGTTACAGGATCTGGAACAATTCCAAACTTAATAAGCGCTATACTAGCTTCTTGACAAAGCTCTGTAATTGTTGGGTCATCTTCAAGAATACTATCGTCATCTGAAAGATCAGTAACTACAGTTCCATCTGGAGCAGTTCCATCTGCCGTTGCTTGATTGGTTACTTGTCCTGCATCAATATCAACCTGAGTAATTGTATAGGTTGCTGTATAAATCCATGTTTCAGTAACATCTAATTCAAGATCACCGTCGGTATCTCCTGAAGCTGGTCCTGCAATAGGCCCTCCTAAGAATGGATCATCAACTACTATTGAAGCTAAGCTTACATTACCTTGGTTAGTCACAGTAAATGTATAATCAATTGTCTCATCAACATCAGCACAATTATTACCGTTTCCATCTACGAATAGACCTGTTTTAACGATTGCGATTGCTGGGTTCTGACAAAGTTCAGTTACTGTTGGATCATCTTCAAGAATACTATCATCATCTGAAAGGTCTTGAACAACTGTACCATCTGGAGCAGTACCATCAGCTGTTGCTTGATTGGTTACTTGTCCGGCATCAATATCAACTTGAGTAATTGTATAAGTAGCGGTATAAATCCATGTTTCAGTTACATCTAATTCAAGATCACCATCGGTATCACCTGAATCTGGTCCTGCAATAGGTCCACCTAAGAATGGATCATCAACTACTATTGAAGCTAAACTTACATTACCTTGATTAGTTACAGTAAATGTATAATCAATTGTCTCATCAACGTCTGCACAATTATCACCGTTACCGTCTACGAATAGACCTGTTTTAACGATTGCGATTGCTGGGTTTTGACAAAGCTCTGTTACTGTTGGATCATCTTCAAGAACGCTATCATCATCCGAAAGATCATCAACTATAGTTCCATCTGGAGCAGTTCCATCAGCCGTTGCTTGATTTACCACCTGTCCGTCATCAATATCATCTTGAGTGATTATATAACTTGCAGTATACATCCATGTTTCAGTTACATCTAATTCAAGATCACCATCAGTATCTCCTGAATCAGGTCCTGCTATAGGTCCACCCAATAATGGGTCATCAACTATGATCGATGCTAAGCTCACATTGCCTTGGTTTGTAACAATGAAAGTATAGTCAATAGACTCTCCAACATCTGCACATTGGTTTCCGTTTCCGTCTACAAAGAATCCAGCCTTCACGATAGCGATTGCAGGGTTCTGGCATAGTACAGTTATTGTAGGGTCATCTTCAAGAATTGACGTTTCATCAGAAAGATCTTCTACTGTAGTTCCATCCTCATCAGTACCTTCGGCAGTAGCCTGATTAACAACTTGACCCGCATCAATATCATCTTGTGTTATTGTATAGCTTCCGAGGTAAATCCATGTTTCATCTAAGTCAAGAACATCATCACTGTTAGTGTCACCAGAATCTGGTCCTGGAACAACACCTCCTAGTAATGGATCAGTAACGATCACATTACTTAATGGCATATTACCTTCATTAGTAACAGTCATTGTGTAGTCGATAGATTCTCCAGCATCTGCACATTGATTTTGATTACCATCTACAAAGACGCCTGTTTTCAGGATAGCGATTGCTGGTGCTGGTGTTTGCTCGATCAAGATATACACAGTAGCTAAATCTGTCGCTACTGGGAAGCCGTCATCGAATATTGCATATACAAATTGATCAGTTCCTATAAAGCCTGGACCTGGTGTATATGTAAATGTACCATCCGCGTTGATCACTAAGGTTCCGTTACTAGGTCCGCTTACCGGGCTAATAGCGATGTCAACAGTTTGATTATCATTTTGAGGATCGGAATCGTTATCCAATACATTACCCATTATAGGCGTATCAATCTCACCATAGTATGCATCATCTACTGCTGCAGTGATATTTTTATTACTTGGTAGTACATAGATAACCACTGTTGCTTCGTCACACAATGCTGGCATACCATTATCACAAATAGTATATACAAATGTATCTTCTCCAACAAAACCAATTGGTGGGTTGTATGTATAACTACCGTCAGGGTTAATGGTCACCGTTACACCTTCAGTGGTTATTACTGTAGGTGTTGTGATTGTGATTGGATCTCCATCTGGGTCATAATCATTAGGCAATACATTACCATCAACCGGCACATTCATCAGTGTTACATTAGTATCATTGTTCGCAATTGGAGGATCATTCCCAATAATAGGGTCATCAACTACTTCAATGGTTACTGTTGCTGTATCACAAGCGATAGGATTACCAGCATCACACACTTGATACACAAAAGTATCTTCTCCAACAAAATCTAATGCTGGTGTATACGTGTATGTTCCATCAGGGTTGAACACTAATGTTCCACCTGCTGTTGGACCACTTACTAAAGTAAAGGTTTCAGTTCCAGCAGGACCATCAGCATTAAGGTCATTTGTTCCTACATCTCCACTTACAGTAGTGTTTACAAATGTATTATTGATGTCATCAATCGCTAAAATGTCGTTTCCTGGATCACCTATCGTTAAGTAAACGGTTGCCTGATCTCTTGCCTCTGTAGCGTTATCATCAAAGATCTCATATACAAACTGATCTGTTCCGAAGAAACCAGCATTTGGTGTATAAATGAATGTTCCATCAGCATTGATCACTAATGTTCCATTACTTGGACCACTAATTGGACTGATCGTAGCGTCTACCATCTGACCATCACCTTCAGGATCTTCATCGTTATCAAGTACGTTTCCTGCAATATCCTCACCGATAAAGCCATTGTAAGCATCATCGTTGGCAACTGTAATGTTACCGTTGTTTGGAATCACTTGGATTATAACAGTAGTTGTATCACATAACTGTGGCGTACCGTTATCACAAATAGAGTACTCAAAAGTATCTTCTCCTACAAAATCAATTGGAGGTGTGTATATATAGCTTCCGTCAGGGTTGATTGTTACTACTACACCTTCAGCAGTTGTTACCGTTGGCGTAGTAATAGTGATGTCATCACCGTCAGGATCAAAATCGTTTGGTAATACATTACCGTCGATTGGCGTGTTAACCTCTGTTGTATTGGTATCAGCATTGGCAACTGGCGGGTTATTATCTGGACTACCTAGTGGTAAGATCTCGATATAAACCGTTGCAGTATCACATGCTATTGGATTACCAGCATCACATATTTGGTATACAAAAGTATCTTCCATTACCATTGGATCGGCTGGCGGTGTATAGGTATATGTTCCATCAGGGTTGAATACCAATGTTCCACCTGCTGTTGGACCACTTACCAAAGTAAAGGTTTCAGTTCCAGCAGGACCATCAGGATTCTCATCGTTCGTTGCTACATTACCATCTACTGAAAGACCTACATATGTATTATTAATATCGTCGATCGCTAAAATGTCGTTTCCTGGATCACCTATCGTTAAGTAAACGGTTGCCTGATCTCTTGCCTCTATAGCGTTATCATCAAAGATCTCATATACAAACTGATCTGTTCCGAAGAAACCAGCATTTGGTGTATAAATGAATGTTCCATCAGCATTGATCACTAATGTTCCATTACTTGGACCACTAATTGGACTGATCGTAGCGTCTACCATCTGACCATCACCTTCAGGATCTTCATCGTTATCAAGTACGTTTCCTGCAATATCCTCACCGATAAAGCCATTGTAAGCATCATCGTTGGCAACTGTAATGTTACCGTTGTTTGGAATCACTTGGATTATAACAGTAGTTGTATCACATAACTGTGGCGTACCGTTATCACAAATAGAATACTCAAAAGTATCTTCTCCTACAAAATCAATTGGAGGTGTGTATATATAGCTTCCGTCAGGGTTGATCGTTACTACTACACCTTCAGCAGTTGTTACCGTTGGCGTGGTAATAGTGATATCATCACCGTCAGGATCAAAATCGTTTGGTAATACATTACCGTCGATTGGCGTGTTAACCTCTGTTGTATTGGTATCAGCATTGGCAACTGGCGGGTTATTATCTGGACTACCTAGTGGTAAGATCTCGATATAAACCGTTGCAGTATCACATGCTATTGGATTACCAGCATCACATATTTGGTATACAAAAGTATCTTCCATTACCATTGGATCGGCTGGCGGTGTATAGGTATATGTTCCATCAGGGTTGAATACCAATGTTCCACCTGCTGTTGGACCACTTACCAAAGTAAAGGTTTCAGTTCCAGCAGGACCATCAGGATTCTCATCGTTCGTTGCTACATTACCATCTACAGGAAGACCTACATATGTATTATTAATATCGTCGATCGCTAAAATGTCATTATTAGCAGCACTGATTGTAATATAAACGGTTGCTTCATCACAAGCTTGTGGCGTTCCTGAATCACAGATGCTATAGATAAATTGATCAGTACCTACAAAGTTTGGATCATTAGGAACATACTCGAATGTTCCATCAGGATTCAATGTTAATGTTCCATTTACAGGAGCTTGAAATGGTATTGGATTTACCACTTGTGTATCTCCTTCTGGATCTTGATCATTGTCTAGTACGTTGCCAACAATTGTCTGGCCTGGAATTCCATTATAAGCATCATCATTGGCGTATGTATGATTATCAAGATTATTTCCATCCACTGTTATGGTAACAAATGAATCATCACACAATGACACCGGTGCATCATCACAAATAGTATAAGGGAATGTGTCTTCACCTGTAAATCCAGCTGGTGGTGTGTACGTAAATGTACCATCAGCATTGATTGTTACAGTTCCTCCCTCTGTGGTAGGGAATGTACCTACGGAAGTAACCATAATAGTATCACCATCAGGATCAAAATCATTTGGCAATACATTTCCATCTACTGGTGTATCTATTTCAGTACCCGCAGTATCTGGGTTAGCTACTGGAGGATCATTATCTGAAGAGTTTGTTGGAAGCACTTCAATATAAATGATCGCTGAATCTGTCGCTTGTGGGTTACCGTCGTCTTCAATAGTATATTCAAATGTATCTTGTCCGGTAAATCCAGCTGGTGGAGAATATGTATAACTTCCATCAGCATTAATTGTGATAGAACCACCCTGAGTTGTTGGAAAGGTCCCTACGGAAGTAACTACTTGAGCGTCTCCTTCGGCATCCTCGTCATTTGTCAATACATTTCCTGAAACTGGAAGATCAACATATGTATTGTTAATATCCTGAACAGCATCTGTCAAATTCATTCCGAAGATCGTAATGATCACCGTTGCTTGATCTCTTGCTACAGGACTTCCGTTATCAAAGATCTCATATACAAACTGATCTGTTCCGAAGAAGTTAGGGTCGTTTGGTGTATACGTAAATGTTCCATCAGCATTGATCGATAACACTCCGAAGCTTGGTCCGCTAACAGGCGTAAGTACCGTATCAACAAGTTGTGTATGACCCTCTGGATCTTGATCGTTATCTAGTACGTTTCCACTTACCGTTGCTCCTTGATTACCATTGTAAGCATCATCATTAGCAAAGGTTATGTTCGTTCCGTTATTCGGACTCACAGTGATCGCTAAGATCGCTGAGTCGGTTGCCGGACCATTTGGATTGTCATCTGTAATGAAATACTCGAAAGTATCTTCACCTACAAATCCAGCTGGTGGTGTGTAAGTGTAACTTCCGTCGGCATTGATCGTAATTGACCCACCTTGTGTTGTTGGGAAAGTACCTACACTGGTTACCGTTTGATTATCTCCTTCAGGATCAAAATCGTTAGTCAGTACATTTCCATCTACCGGAGTATCCATCAAAGTTCCCGCAGTATCAGCATTGGCGATCGTTGTGTTGTTACCCGTAACAGGTAATACTTCGATAAACACTGTTGCTGAATCTGTCGCTTGTGGGTTACCACTATCTACAATACTATAGTTGAACTGATCTGGACCTACATAACCCGCTGGTGGCGTATAAATATAACTACCATCAGCATTCATAGTAACACTTCCGCCTTGTACCGTTGGGAATGTTCCCGTTGTAGTTACTGTTTGTGTATCTCCTTCAGCATCTTCATCATTAGTAAGTACGTTTCCGCTTACAGCGATATCCATATAGGTGTTGTTGATATCATTAATAGCATCAGTGGTATTGATTCCGAAGATCGTAATGATCACCGTTGCTTGATCTCTTGCTACAGGACTTCCGTTATCAAAGATCTCATATACAAACTGATCTGTTCCGAAGAAGTTAGGATCGTTTGGTGTATACGTAAATGTTCCATCAGCATTGATCGATAACACTCCGACACTTGGTCCGCTAACAGGCGTAAGTACCGTGTCAACAAGTTGTGTATGACCCTCTGGATCTTGATCGTTATCTAGTACATTTCCACTTACCGTTGCTCCTTGATTACCATTGTAAGCATCATCATTAGCAAAGGTTACGTTCGTTCCGTTATTCGGACTAACTGTGATCGCTAAGATCGCGGAGTCGGTTGCCGGACCATTTGGATTGTCATCTGTAATGAAATACTCGAAAGTATCTTCACCTACAAATCCAGCTGGTGGTGTGTAAGTGTAACTTCCGTCGGCATTGATCGTAATTGACCCACCTTGTGTTGTTGGGAAAGTACCTACACTGGTTACCGTTTGATTATCTCCTTCAGGATCAAAATCGTTGGTCAGTACATTTCCATCTACCGGAGTATCCATCAAAGTTCCTGCAGTATCAGCATTGGCGATCGTTGTGTTGTTACCCGTAACAGGTAATACTTCGATAAACACTGTTGCGGAATCTGTCGCTTGTGGGTTACCACTATCTACAATACTATAGTTGAACTGATCTGGACCTACATAACCCGCTGGTGGCGTATAAATATAACTACCATCAGCATTCATGGTAACACTTCCGCCCTGTACCGTTGGGAATGTTCCCGTTGTAGTTACTGTTTGTGTATCTCCTTCAGCATCTTCATCATTAGTAAGTACGTTTCCGCTTACAGCGATATCCATATAGGTGTTGTTGATATCATTGATAGCGTCTGTACAATTTATAAGGATCTCAATCTCAATTTCAGTAGTACAACCATTAGCATCATAAGCTGAAACTATATAGGTACCTGGATCTAAATTGTCAAATACGCCTGAAGCCTGAGGTGTTCCACCATCTAAACTATATAGATAAGGAGCAGTTCCTCCAGAGGCAAGTACCGTAACCGAACCAAGTCCTAAACAAACAATATCTGACTGTGAATCGACGGCCAGCGTTAGCGCTGCCTGAGGTTCTGAAACCGTTGCGCTATCTGTAAGCGTACATCCATTGGCATCTGTAATTAGCACAGAATATGTTCCAGCAGAAAGGTTGGTTAAATCTTCTGTAGTTGCTCCACCTGGGGTCCATAAGAATGAGTAAGGTTGTGTACCTCCAGTAACAGTTAAATCTAATGAGCCTGTAGAATCACCATAACAATCTACCGAAGTAATAGCGATACCAGAACTAAGCGCGCTTGGCTCATTTACTGTTGTGGTTGAAGTCTCAGTACATAAAGTAGTTGTATCTGTAACTGTAACGGTGTATACTCCAGCGGTCAATCCTGAGATCGATTGGGTAGTTGCACCTCCTGGGCTCCATGAATAAGTGAATGGTCCAACACCTCCATTAACACCTACTGTAGCTGTTCCGTCATTTCCTCCGTTACAAGAAACAGGTGTAGAACTTGCGGTAGCACTTAAATTACAAGGAGTTGAATTTACTGTTGTTGTAGACATAGCCATACAACCATTAGCATCTGTTACAGTAACTGTATAGTCTCCAGCACCTAAACCTGTAATGGTCTGAGTAGTCTGACCTCCAGGACTCCATGAATATGTATAAGGCGGTGTTCCGCCACTAGGGCTTGCAGTAGCTGTACCATCTCCGGCTCCTGGTCCACTTTCATCTGTAGACGAAGCTGTTACATTTACAGCCGTGGCCGGTTCAGTTATAGTAACGCTCTGCTCAACTGCATCGCATAAGGTGCCATCAATAGTTACACTAACAGTGTAAACTCCAGCTCCTTGATTCACTATTGTACTTGAAGTAACTCCCGCATTCACTTGAGCAGGAATGGTATTCCAAGTAAAAGTAAATGTTGCTCCAGGATTTGACACAGAAGTGGCACTTACAGTAGCACTTCCTGATTCATCTCCTTTACATAATACGTTGGTAACATTGTCTATTCCAATAACCGCATCGCAATCGTTTACACAGTCAATTACAACACTTTGCTCAATGGTACAACCATTGGCGTCAGTAACAACCACAGTGTGAGTAATTCCACCGCCAGCTGAACCAGGAAGATTCGTTGCTGTCATGGTAGTTTGATTTCCTGCGGAAGCACCCCACTGATAAGTATAAGGAGCTACACCTCCAGAAGGAGTTGCTGTAGCTTCTCCATTACCACAACCACCTGTAGCGGTAGCATCAATTTTTGTCAATTGGATAGATAATGAATCTGGCTGAGAAATTGTAATATTTTTGTCAAGCGTGCAACCATTTGCGTCCATTACAGAAACTGTATAAACACCCGCTGTTACGTTGCTAATATCTTGGGTAGTTGCCCCGTTGCTCCAGTTATAGCTATAAGGTGCTGTTCCTCCGCTAACTGAAACATCTATCGCTCCTGTAGCATCACCAAAGCAAAGCACATCGGTTACAACTTCAGTAATTTCCAAAGCACTTGTTGGCTGAGTGACCGTAGCTGAATCTGTCAATGTACATCCGTTTGCATCGGTAATCAATACAGAATATGTTCCTGCAGGAAGGTTGGTTAAATCTTCTGTGGTTGCTCCACCTGGAGTCCATAAGAATGAGTAAGGCTGTGTACCTCCAGTAACTGTTAAATCTAATGAACCTGTAGGTGCACCATAACAATCTACTGCAGTTATTGCAATACCTGAACTTAAAGCTCCTGGCTCATTTACTGTTGTGGTAGACGTCTCGGTACATAAAGTAGTTGTATCCGTAACTGTAACGGTGTATACTCCAGCGGTCAATCCTGAGATCGATTGGGTAGTTGCACCTCCTGGGCTCCAAGAATAGGTAAATGGACCAACACCGCCATTAACACCTACTGTAGCTGTTCCGTCATTTCCTCCATTACAAGAAACTGGTGTAGAGCTTGCAGTAGCACTTAAGTTACAAGGAATTGAATTTACTGTGGTTGTTGCAGTGGCCATACAGCCATTCGCGTCTGTAACCGTTACAGCATATGTTCCAGCTCCAAGACCTGTAATTGTCTGTGTAGTCTGTCCTCCAGGACTCCATGAATATGTATAAGGCGGTGTTCCTCCACTTGGATTTGCAGTTGCAGTACCATCTCCAGCTCCAGGTCCACTTTCGTCTGTAGACGTAGCATTAACATTTACTGCAGTTGCGGGTTCTCCAATAGTAACGCTTTGCTCGACAGGAGCACATAATGTTCCGTCAATTGTAACACTAACAGTATATACTCCAGCTCCCAATCCACTAATTGTACTTGAAGTCACTCCATTATCTACTTGTGGTGGCACTGTGTTCCATGTAAAGGTAAATCCTGCTCCTGGATTAGCTACTGAAGTTGCACTTACAGTTGCACTACCTGAATCATCTCCTTTACAAAGTACATCTGTAACATTGTCAATACTAATTACCGCATCACAATCGTTAACACAGTCAATTACAACACTTTGCTCACTTGTACATCCATTTGCGTCTGTAACAGTAACCATATGCGTAATTCCACCCCCAGCAGAACCAGGAAGATTCGTTGCTGTTTGTGTTGTTTGATTTCCTGCAGAAGCCCCCCACTGATAAGTATAAGGACCTACACCTCCAGAAGGAGTTGCTGTTGCCTCACCATTTATACAAGCTCCAGTTGCCGTGGCATCTACTTTTGAAAGTTGGATTGTAATTGGATCTGGTTCTGTAAGTGTAACACTTATAGAAGCCATATTATTAAGTGAATCTGTAACTTCAACGTTATAAACACCAGCCACCAGGTTAGAAAATATTGGTGATGCTTGTGGCGTTCCTCCGTTTAAAGTAAAGCTATATGGTGGCAATCCACCTGTTGGTGTTACAGTAATAGATCCTGTATCGTCCCCAAAACAAAGAATATTTTCTTGATTATCTAATGTCAATTCTAGATCATCATAACAAACTCCTTCAATATTAACACCACTTGCAATAACCCAAGATTGACCATTTACAGACTGGCCATTTTGACCATTTCTAGTGTCAACCGAAATCACAACTTGTGTAATGTTTCCTGGAACAGCAGTTAATGTAAGCGATGGAACCGCCAAACAGCAGTCGCCTCCTGGCAATGATCCATCTGGACCATAAATAAACAATTGGTCACTTACTGTACCGGCTTGTGCTTTTAAAAGTAAATAGCGTCCGTCTGGTGTCAATTCTGAAATAGGCGTTTCAATGATCAAATCTCTTGGCCCCGTAAAAGAAGGAACATCAATAGTGATCGTTTGAATATTATTGTAACCACTTTTACCTGTAAATACTCCCGTACTTGCAGTTGCTCCTGGTTGATTTCTAAAAGCGTATACTACAATTGACTGAAGTTTACACTTGTATGTGTTTGTTGTATTATAGGTAAGTGAAGTTGTTGATCCAGTTATTAGACCTCTATAGACAAAAACATTTGAACTATTTCCGATAGGGATATCTCTAGCAAGCGTATGAGCTGTTCCTGAACTATCAACAACATCTAAAGTTTGACCAGGATTTCCTCCTTTAAATACAAGTTCTACTACATATTGATATATGCCTGTTGCTGACGAAAGATCAACTATTGAAGTATTTTGACAATTTGCATTGTAACCAAATTCATCAACCACTTTATCATCCCCACAATCAAAGGTCCAGCCATCTGGACTATCTGCTCCATCTACGAAGTCATTTCCGCAGGTAGACATTAAATTAATTGTGCGTTCAATTAAATTATCATTAGCCCCATCTACATCTGAGATAGAGAGATATCCATCAAGGTCATTCTCACGGATGTCATATTCTACATTAACAAGAGCTTCAGGAATAGCTGCTATTGCTTTATAATTTCCATTGTTATCGGTAGTTACTGTTGTTGAACTTCCGTCTGAACCTGTTACGTCTACATCTACTCCAACTAATGGAAAGCCGTTGTCATCACTCACATTTCCGCAGATAACTGGATAAGTTACCAAAACTGAATTAGGATCATTGTAATCTGCACTATCCATATCTAATGAATAGTAACGATCGCTATCTCCATCTATCTTACCGATAGTATATTTAAATGATGACTTATTTTCGAAATAATTACTATACGTAAAACGAGGATCTAGAGACACATCTGGTCCTGGAGCCACGTTAACAATAGAACATTCACCACGAACAATAGACGCATTCTGTGTCATATTGAGAAGCGTATTGTTTGAAACGAAGTACGCATCTGGAAGTGAAATCTCCCCGTACTCCCGTGTACTTACATTATCACCATCAATATCTAATGGCGAAGCGAAAAATGAAATTGTTACTTGATCATTATAGCCACCCCCGTCTTCAACGAAAGTAATACTGAACTCAACACTTTGATCACCATTATTGGTACTATTAATTCTTGGCTGAAATGCCTCTTGAAGGCCTGAAGAGGTCACATCTATTTCTAAAAGTGACGCACCATTTTTAAAGTCTTCTATTTTTACCAATGCATCAATGGTAGTACCGTATTGATTGTTTGGAAAAACATTTCTGAATCGATATACAGCTCCTTCTTGTAAATGAGACCCTGATATTTTTGTTGGATTTACAAAATTTGAATTTTCATAAAATGGTGAACACTCACAACTTCTTGGTGTGGGCGGAGCCAAAACCTGAATTGTAACGGTTGCCGTAGCACATGCCTTAGGCGAACCACTATCACAAACTTCATATACAAAACTATCGGTTCCCATAAATGAACCACTTGGAGTATAGGTATAGGTTCCATCTACATTTAACAGCACTGAACCATTTGCTGGTCCTGAAACTGGCGTAGTAGCTACAAATTGATCATCTCCTTGAGGATCTACATCATTACTTAAGACATTGCCAGAAACAGCCACTGCTTGGAACGTGCTATTTATATCGTTGGTTGCTCCGGTTGAATTTGAAGGACATGTAACATTGTTTGACAACATTAGATTTAAATCTCCAGCGGTATACGCTCCATTTCCGCCAGAAACAGTAAACCATCCTGAACCTCCAAAGTTTAGGTTGTCACTGGTTACGTTCGCACCATTTCCTAGTTGGAAAGATGGCCCCATTCGCGTAAGGTCAAATGTTCCATTTACTGAAGAGGTTAATGTTCCGCAGGCATCAGGATAATATACCCAACCATTAGAATTTTCATTTAAACAATCATGTTTTTTAGGACTTTGAGAAGGAGGTGTTGTGGTGGCACCTGAGAAATATACATCCCATGTAAAATTCTCTCCATTTTTGCTAGATTGCCCATGGAAGCGCGCAGTACCCGTTGAGGAACATTCTTCCCATACCGAAGTCCCTATGGTATTCAAATGAAAAGACCCATTAGGGCCTGAAAGATACATTTGATAATGACTATTTGATGAACAGTGATCTGTATTTGTAACTGTTCTATAACATTCACAATCTACTGCCACATTGCAGCTGGTATATTCCGCCGTGTCGTTAACCGAACCTAAAGCTCCAAATACATATGAATTAGATGAAGAAGCGAAAACGCTCTTTGCATTATTTAAAGGAAGTTTTGGACCAATAAAGCTTGCTTCATAATTTGCCTCTTCTAAAGATTTAAAAACAGGCATATCATAATTAGCTTCCGAAGAAGACCATGAAGAAAGCGATTCATTCGCTAATAAAGCGGACGAGAATAATAACGCAATTACACTTACGATGGTTAAGATTCTCTGATACGAAGAAGTAAAAGTAATATTTCGCATATAAACTATATTTTTTAAGTTTCAAATGTAAATTTGCCTGTATCAAGGATACAGACCTCCAATACAATAGATGTTTGTAGACTGTTCATTTTAGGGGCTAAGACAGCAATACGCTATTCTTTAGTCAAATATACGCACGAACAAATGTTAAAATCTTACTAAATATGAGTTATTAGATGAAACCCAAACAATAATCGCTGAACTACACTAATACCCTAGTTTTGTTCGATTTTTTTGTAGGAATAAGTCGTACGTGTAAACACGTATATCGCCCTATATTTAATAGTTTCAAGGCATTAGCTTTGTGGGAATAACATCATTAGTAGAATAGAACCTATACGAATAAAAGGCTTCAGAATATTCAATATTTGATCATAAAGAATAAAGAATCAATAGTATTTAACAAAAAAAACGCCCAATAAATTTGAGCGTTTTTCGTTTGATGATTTTTTTATATTTTTAGTTCTGAATAATGAACATAGAGCGTCGATTTAACTGATGCTCTTCTTCGGTACATTTAACCCCATTCGAACACTGATTGGTAAGTTGATATTCACCATATCCTTTCGCACTAAGTCTGCTTCTGCTTATTCCATTCTCTACTAGCCAATCTAAAGTAGATTGCGCACGTCTCTCAGAGAGCGCCTCATTATACGAATCTTTTCCTCTTGAATCAGTATGTGATTCAATATGTATAACTAACTCAGGATATTGACGCATTGCTGCTAAAATTTTCGCTAGTTCAATGGCAGCATCCGGACGAATATTCCATTTATCAAAGTCGAAATAAATAGGCTGCAGTGTTAAACGACAACCAAGATCGTTTCGCGGACAAGGATCAACAAGTTTTAAAGGTATAGGTACTTCAATAGTTCCTGTCTTCGCAGGAGTTTCCACAACTTTCTCATTAGGAGCGTACTGCGTTTTTGTTGCACGTATGGCGTACTGACTTTCACAGGCTGCCATAAAATTAAAAGCGGCATCTTCACCAACGATCACTTTGTCTATTAATGTATTGTTCTCATCCAAAAGTGAAACTTCAGCTCCTGGCAATAATTTGTTAGAATCTATATCAAATACAGTTCCTGTAATTGTAATTTCACATTTTTCTTGAACACGATAAATTTCATCATCGATACTTCCTTTAGCACCATCACGGTTTGATGACAAGAATCCAATTCGTTTTTCCTCATCTACTATAAAACCAAAATCATCTTGATTACTATTGGCAGGCTCACCTAGGTTAGTAATTGAACCTGGTTTTCCGTAGGCATCAAGTGGCGTAACATAAATATCATATCCACCTAAACCAGCACGACCATCGGTTGAGAAGTATAAGTTATTAAGTTTACTAATAAAAGGAAACGATTCCCGTGTCTCTGTATTGATGGCCTCACCAAGATTTACAGGCTCGCTAAACATATTATCGCCTAAAATATCAACATACCAAAGATCACTCATACCTATGGTTCCTGGCATATCAGAAGAAAAATATAATTTTTTCTCATCAACACTTAAAGCGGGATGTGCTACAGAATACTCTTTACTATTGAAAGGTAATTCTACAACATTTGTCCAAAAATTCTCTCCACTTTTGGTGGCTTTATAAAGTTTTAAACGAATAGTTTTTTGCTTATCCTTTCCTTTTTTACCATCAATAAAGTTATTACGTGTAAAATAAATAGTTTTGCCATCTTTTGTAAAGGCTGCAGAAGATTCATGATATTCTGTATTAATGTCGCCAGCCAATTTTTCAACGTTGGAAAGTTTCCCTTCGGAATCCATATCGGCAACAAACAAATCTAAGAACGGTTGTTCAGTCCAACCATAAATTTTACTACCCTTACTATCTTTACTTGCGGAAGCAAAAACTATTCGGTCACCGTAATAAGACGGACCAAAATCTGAATATTCTGTATTAACAGCTACTTTTTCAAGCAAAAAGTCTTTCGCCTGAAAAGCGATACTCTTAAGATAATCTGGATCACTATTAAAATTTTCAACCAAATGTCTTTCTCCACCTAATTCTGCGTATTTAGTCATTAAGCGATCAGACTCATCGTATTTATTGATACTTTTTAATGACTGCGCGGCTCGGTAGTAATATTCCGCCTCAACATCACCCGGAAATCTACTTACCAATCTTTGGTACCATTTGGCCGCATTGTCGTAATCACTGTTCCAATAATAGGTATCCCCAAGTTTTTTAAAGATCTCGGCAGATTCATAACCATCCTCAACTACCTTCAGATAAATATCACGAGCATCGATATAAGAGTATTTATCAAAATCTTTATTTGCCTTTTCGATCTGCTTTTTCTGAGAAAATGCATCGGTCGCTCCTAAAAGGACGATAGCCAATAACACTACTTTTGTTATGAATAATTTCATTGTATTTAATTTATGTGAGGTTTTATCTATCTGCAATTCAGCAAAATTAATGAAACAGTAAGGAATTAGAAATACTTTGTTAATTAACTTACAGGATTAAAAGAAACGCGGTGTCAATACTCGCTCAGGCTTGTTAAAGACATCAAAACGAAGCATAAGTTCATATGATCCGTCACTATAGCTTTCAATATCTGTTGTTTGATAATCATACCCAAAACCAATAAAGATCTGATCAGATGCCTGAAATCCAACCATTGCACTCATGGCAGCACTCCAACGATATGCAGCACCTACGGTAAATTTTTCGTTGATCAAAAAGTTTCCTGAAACGTCCCATTGCAAAGGTGAACCACTAACAGCTTTAATTAAGGTTGCTGGCTTGAATTTTAAATTATCGCTCAAGTCAAATACATAGCCCGCAATTAGAAAATAATGCAAACGCTCTGCTGGGGCAATATCACCTTCAAAATTTACATCATCTAATGTTGACTCATCATAGTGACTCGTAGTTAAAAAATTAGGAACTGAAAGTCCGGCGTAAAATTTACTTGTGTTATAATAAATTCCTGCTCCGATTTGCGGTTGTAACTTGTTATCAATATTGTTTTCAAATACATCTCCTGAATCAAAAATATTTAGCTTGTTAAAATCAATATCTAATAGGTCGATTCCTGCTTTTAAACCGAATGATAATTCAGCGCTATCCGAGGTATTAATTGAATAAGAATAATCAACAATTACATTAGTTTCTACAGCGGGTCCTATTTCATCGCGAACGATTGATAGCCCTAACCCCATATTTTGTAATGAACCAATAGGTGAGTTTGCAGTAAAAGTTGCTGTTTTTGGAGCTCCTTCAAAACCAACCCATTGCGTTCTATACAAAAGTCCGAAACTCAATACATCTCTAGACCCAGCATAAGCTGGATTCACCACCTGCGTGTTGTACATATACTGAGTGTACTGCGGATCTTGTTGTGCCTTTGCAGAAAAGCCTCCTAAAAAGACCAAAAAACCGATTATTAAATAACTGTATTTCATAAGTATATCATTTAAGGTCCGGGAGATAAAATCTCCCGGAATCTATTTTATCAAAAATCTATCTATTAATATATAAGTAGCCTGAATCTTTTAAACCTTCACCACTATCTGGATCTACGCGAACTAAGATATAGAAGTAAGTTCCTGTTGGTAAATCTTCATCCTGACGAATTGTAGAACGACCATTAGAAACACCTTGGAATACATTTTCTTTACCTGTGGTTCCTCCGTATCCGTCGGTTTCCCAAACAAGTACTCCCCATCTATTAAAGATCTTCATATTATTATCTGGGAAGTTTTCAATTCCAAGAACATTGAAGAAATCATTTAAGCCATCACCATCTGGTGTAATACCGTTAAATATCTCAAATGGAAGTACTGGTTCAACGAATGGTAATACAATCACTGTTGGATCATCTGGTTCTCCATCATTGTTTAAATCATCGTTAGTAGGATCATTCGGATCATCTGAAGTATCTTCCGCTATAATAGTTCCCATAGCGTCCGATCCCGTTGCAATTGCTTGGTTTATCACCTCACCTGCATCAACATCATCCTGAGTGATCACATACTCCGCAGTAAACGTTGTACTGTCAACTTCATTCGGAAGTAATACTGGAATTGGTCCGCCAAGCACTTCAATACCTGGTAATGGATCATTGATCTCAATATTATACAATGTCACGTTTCCTGTATTGGTTACTACAAAAAGATACGAGATCGTTTCTCCTGCTTGTACCGAACCATCACCATTCTCATCATTCCAAACACCACTCTTCTCAAGAGAAAGTGAAGGTGATTGACATAATACAGTTACAGTTGGTCTATCTAGTGTATTACTGATAAAATCTGACAGGTCGCTTACTACCGTTCCGTCTGGTGCAGTTCCATCAACCATTGCTTGGTTTATTACCTCACCAGCATCTACATCATCTTGTGTTATGATATATACCGCAGTAAATGTAGTATCATCTTCAACTCCTGCATCCAATGTAATTGGACCACCCATCACATCAACCATTCCGTCTGTTACAACAACATCCGTTAAGGTTACGTTTCCTAAGTTGGTCACAATAAACTGATACTCGATCGATTCACCAACATCCAAACAACCATTACCATCATCATCTATTGGTGTTGCTATTTTAACAAGTGCAATAGCAGCTCCTTCACAAAGGGTCGTTACTGTAATATCATCCGTGGTGGTGGTTGCTCCTGAAAGATCATCTACAAACGTTCCATCTGGTGCTTCTGCTACAACCGAGGCTTGATTCTCTACCTCG
>NZ_JBYVKA010000007.1:0-87980 GCF_058148545.1 Ulvibacter sp. 2305UL32-6 | reverse complement strand
ATTGTTTACCGTAATATTTGCTGGGCAAGTAATTACAGGATCTTCGGTGTCATTTACGGTTACATCAAAACTGCACATTGCTGTATTCCCAGAACTATCTGTTACTACAAATGTATTCGTTGTTGTTCCTACTGGGAATGTACTTCCACTAGGGAGGCCCGCTGTTTGTGTTAAAGTTAATGTACTATAAGTTATAAGAATTTGTCCGTTTCCAGATCTTAGGCCAGGAGTTGTACTACCACTTGTAACACCACCAATATAACTTGAACCTCCAGCTCCACCAGCACCTGCTGCACCAGATCCAGCATTAGCGCCAGCACCTGCGCCACCACCATAATAGCCACCACCACCTGCGCCACTAGCTACAGATTGCGAACCACCTATTCCGTTTCCTCCAATACCAAGTATTCCCGGATTTCCATCAACTCCTTCAGTTCCATCACCACCAGCACCACCAGCAGCTTGATCTCCACCCGAACCACCAGCTCCAACATTGGGGAATGCACCTAATATGCCACTCCAAGAAGGGTCTTCTCCATCTTCGCCAATAAAGTCTCCTCCATTACCACCATTACCTCCAATTCCACAAGGTACACAAGTGCCATTTACATAGTCACGACCGCTACCGCCACCGCCACCGGCAACTAATACACGATCGGCAAGGGTTGCAGCACCAATGCGAACATCAGATGCTCCACCACCGCTACCTGCAAAACCACCAGTTCCTGTAGATGGGGCGCCAACACCGCCGGTTCCTCCACCATTAAAACCGCCAACACCATCAATTCCTTCACCACCAACATAAATAGTAAGAATTTCACCTGGAGTGACAGCAAGTTCTCCGGTTGCAAAACCGCCTAAACCTCCAATACTTGGATCAAAATCTTCAATTACCATATCCTGTCCGGCAGCTCCAAAGGCTTCAATTGTAATGCTTGTTACGCCTGATGGAACCGTAAAGGTTTGAAGCGCACCGGTAAAGTCAAATGTATCAGTAACGGTTAATCCACCACAATTATCTGAAATTATAGGATCTGTATAGGTAACTATCGCACCACAAACACCTGGGTCATTATCTTGTGTAATATTGCTAGGACAGCTTATTGTTGGATCTTCAGTATCATTTACGGTAACATCAAAACTACAACTAGCCGTGTTTCCTCCCGCATCGGTTGCAGTTGCTGTTACTGTTGTTGTTCCCACAGCAAATAAAGTCCCTGGATCTTGAGAATATGTAATCGTACTTGAACAATTATCTGTCGCCGTTGCTGCAAATGATACAATGGCTCCACACATTCCTGGATCATTGTCTTGTGTAATATTTCCAGGGCAAGTAATTACTGGATCCTCTGTATCTTCAACTGTAATTGTGACTGTTGCTGTACAGTCTAATATATTTGAACTTGTCGCTGTATATGTTGTAGTAACGGTAGCCGTAAATGGCACACCATTCATTACACCATTATCCCAAGTTATGGTTCCTCCATTTGCCGAAGTTCCTGTAAGCGTTACCATGCTATTTGGACATACAGTATTTCCAGGTGTTACGTTTACACTAATAGGTGAACAAAGCAGTGTAATAACAACACTTCCATCTCCATTATTAGTAGCTGGAGTATTTGTTTGATTGGATCCATTGTTGAATGAACCACCGCCACCACCACCGGCTCTAGTTGGAGCTCCACAATTTGATAAATGTGGTCCTCCGGCTCCACCAGAGTATCCGCCGCCGCCGCCGCCGCCAACAGTATTACAAGTAGTAGATCCACCACCACCAAAACCTCCAAAAGCATCAGCACTACATGCACCATCTGTTCTTCCTGGAGCACCACCTACTCCTCCGTTCAAGAAAGAGAGCCCGCCGAAACCTCCATTATTATTAGGGACTCCGGTATTATCACTAACACCATTGGTTAACAGACCACCGCCACCGCCGCCGTTATTATCGCCAGTAGTGCAAGCATCCCCACCGCTACCAGCAGTTCCACCCAATATAAGATTTAATGAATCCATCGTTCCATTAGTACCCGTTACGGCACCAACTCCTGAATTATCAGAAGATGCACCGCCACCAGCTCCTGCAACTATAAGCGCATTGTTTGCAGCATCGGTAATAAAGGAAGCCCCGCCACCGCCTCCAACAGCATCAGTTTCACCTTGTTGGCCTACCAATATCTTGATAACGGTTCCTGCTGTAAGATTGAACTCACCGCTCATTTCAGCACCAAATCCACCAAGCACTGATACATTGAAATTAGAATTTCCTCCTGAAGCCCCAGAAGCTTCTAATCTATATAAGCCCGTAAAAGGAACCGTCCACTCTTGAATTCCTTGAGTGTTTATAGTTACATCTCCATCTAAGCTAGTTCCAGCATATGCCGCATCTACTTGAGTTTGATCAGGACCAAACTGTCCCGAAGCTCCAGCTGTCGAGAAATTATACGTTTGTGAAAACCCGAGTAGCGTGAATAACATCGCTATGAGTGTTAAGGTAATTTTTTTCATAATTAAGTTGGTTAAGTTTTGTTGAGAGGACGAAAATACAGCAAATCTTGAAAAAATATATACGTGTAAATACGTATTAACGGTATTATATGCTTTTTGTCGATTAGGTGCTGATTTTTAATTATCTAATAATCAACTAATTAAACAACATCACCAAGAAAATATATTGACTTTAGTAGGTATATTCTTACGAAAAAAACGATAAAAGCAGGTTTGTTTTTGTCGTTTAATCACGGAAAAACTGGAAATCTTCGTTGTCAGAGATCAGATTTCCTTCATAAATGAGCGTCCATCCCATTGAACTGGTTAGGATATAAATTTTCTGAAGCTCAGAAATAAGTCTATTTTGGGCATTTTTTTGAAGATCGGATGCCTCTATTTTTTTCCGAAGGGATGCCTCTACGCGTTGTTTAATTTTATTATAATCTGATGCTTCGAACTGATTGAGATAATCTTGCGTGACGTCATAATATTCGATATTGGGATTGATGGTAAGTTCGGGTTCTGGAATGTGGGTAATGGTTACCGTTTTATTTTCCTCGGAAATTTCCGAAGTAATCAAACTAAGATCATAACTAATTGTTGCCGTTGCATTAACAACAACGATCGCCTTCTTTTTTGCATCTAAAAAACCGAACAATTTTTCGGTATCGCTAAAAGTTAGTACTTGTGCATAGTTCCCTTCGGTCACGATCAATTTACCCACATTTTTGAGTTGCTTTTGGATCAAAGATGAGTTCTCTCGCAATTGATCGCGATCGTCTTTTTTATATTCACAATAGCGCAAGCCAAAGACAATGACAAGGGCAATTACAATTCCGAGGAGCACCTTTCGCATGGGGAAGTTTTTTCAGAAAGATACAAAAAACAAAGCCTCGTTATGTTGAGGCTTTGCATGTTTTAACTAGTTTTTAATAGCGACCGGAAAATCTTGCCCAAAGCCAAAACTAGACGGATATTGCGGATTTCCTTTGTATTTCTCTGAAATTTCAGGAACCCTAGATTCAATATAAGCTTTGATCTCGTTGACGGTAATGCGGTTATCACCACTATCGGCCTTTCCAGACAAAGCCTCAAGTAATGCATATGTAAATACGCCATGACCTAATTCATCAAACTCGGTTGCAAATTGTTCACTGCCCGACGCTGTAAGCCAATGTGTACCTGTACTTCTTGCCAATTGCGCAATTGCTTTCTCTTCGGCAGCACCCCTGGTGGCAATGGTGGTTAAAGCCCCGGCACTTTGACAAGCATCTAAAATATACAATTGTTTTTGTGCTGGAATTCCTGCGGCAATTTTCTTTAATTCGGAAGCAGAAATACCTTTTTGCACGAGTGCACCGTCATTTCCGTAGAGCTGGGTGACATCGTGAGGCACTAAAAAGAAATCTTTATTTCCTTCTTCAGCAACCACCCCATGACCCGCATAATAAAAGATAAAAATATCCTGCGGATTTGCTTTGGAAGCTACCTCAGCAAATTTGCTCAATATATTCTCCCGAACTGCTTGATCGTTTTTTACCGAATAAATATGCGATTGTGAAGTAATATTGGCCACACCTTTCTGTATATCCTGCTGAAAACTAGTAGCATCGGCCACCGCATAATTTAAATTGTATTTCGCATTCTTGTATTGATCTATTCCCACAATCATGATATGCGCTTGAATTCCTTGTGGTTTAACCACTTCTTTTTGCGTTGGTTTATAGGTAACTACAATAGACTCTGGAAGACTTTCTGTATTTTGAGAATTCACAGCAATTGCAGTAAAATTATTGGCACCTTCCAACAAAGTGAGCTGAAAGGTCTTTTGATCTCCGGAAGGCGTTACATCGTCTTCGACAACTAAGTTGCGCGCATTATTTGTTACTAATTTTCCGTTGTGATACAAACGAAGTTCCACAAGCATATCATTAAAAGCATTTCCGACTAAGGTGATTTCAGCATTTGCAGATGCCGTTGTGATAGTATTCGTGTCATCCTCAACAGTTAGATTTCTAGCACCTTCTTTATAGGTTATTGCTACAGTTGGCGCGGGATTTAGCTCATCGATCTCAATATCGCGGTCGATGTTTTCTTCTTTAAAAATTTTGTTTAACAATCTTGGAGTATAGAATTTCTGAAAAACGCTTGCAAGAGGAAGAAAGGTATTTCCTTTAGCGAAAGCCACCCTTTCCCAGGCGCCTTGCGAACCATCAAAATGCCCGTCTGGAGTATGAGCGATCCATTCATTATCTAAAAAAATATAAATTCGAACGACCTCTTTTCCGGTAAGCACGTTGTACAATTTGATCGAGCCATTTGAGGCTTTCATGATCAAATTATTTCCCACAAAACTAGGCTCAAAGAAATCAATATCTTTAAATGGAAGGCTCTTTAATTTGGTTCCCTTTTTTGCATCATAGATCGTGGGAGGAACATTAGCACCTGTTACGAATAAATAACGCTCATCAGGACTTAAACGTGTGGTGGTATCAAAGCCGTCATTGTCTAACTTATATGATTTTAATTGAGCGCCTGTTTTCGCATCTAAAATTTCGATCATATTATTTTCTATGTTGAGTGCAAAGATCTTCGTACCATTTTCGATATGCTTTATGGAACTGTATCTTCCTGCTTTCTTCCAAAGTAGCTGTTGGCTTTGATAATCTACATATTCAATGCGATAGTCAACAAATTCAGGGCCCGCGACATTGTATGTGATAAAGGCAACACGAGGTGCATTGGGGGCCAAAGTAATACCGTCATTCCCTAGAGGTGTTGATGATGGAATCATTTTTAGATATAGCACTTTGCCTTGTATCATATCGATCACGCGCACCGCAGAACCGCCCATAGTCGCCAGCATTTTACTTTCGGGGAGATAATCTACATTATCTACGCCGTTTAAATTCTCAATAATATCTTTAAAACTATCTGGTTGTCCACGTTGAAAGACCTTGATGCTTTCGGAATTTCTAGGAATAGAATATACGTCCTTATTTAACGGATCTGCGATCAGAAAGCCTTGACTCCCATCATATTTATATGTTGGTTTATACTTTGTGAGGTGAGAGGTTGACGCATTATTCAGCAATGAAAACGTCGCACCATCAAAGTCACCCGTAATAATTTCAAATGCATCTTTACCTACATAAGCAATGGTTTCGCCTGGTTCAAAAATACTATCTCCAAATTCGAGTACGGGCTTGCTTTCATATCTTTGGAATTTGGCATAAGGCAAATTAAGACCACTTTGCGCAAAGAGATACTTACCATCTGAAACCATCGCATTCTTAAAATCTTCTCGATAGATCTTTCCGAGGATATATCCGCTAGTGGCATTTATTTCTAAAAAAGTACTTTCTCCCGCTGCGATCCAAAATGACTGCTGATCTTTTTCAATAACTACCTGATATCCCGCCCATGCGTTACTATCTGAAAAGTTTTCTTTTCGTTCTCTATAGGTCCATACTACTTTTCCAGTGTTTACATTCTTTCGGGAAAGCTCGGTAAAATTATCTGCGGTGTATTTCAGAAAAAGAACATCTCCATTATCAAACATGGCAATGGGTTTTTCTTGATAAGCGCTTTCCGAAGCACCTGGATCATAGTCAATTTCTCGATATGTTCCTAAGCTTGCATCATAGAGATAGTATTCTAAATAATTGGTTTCAACCCAAAGAAATTTGCTGTCACTCGTAAATTCGAAATGCGAGGGCTCTCCTTTTCCAGGGAAATCGGGTAAGGGTATATTGATGAATTCGCTCGTTTCTTCGTTTAAACCATACATGGCTTTTTGACCATTTTGGTCTTCAGCATAAAAAAGCAAAAGTCCTTCGGTGGGCGTCGTCTTATGAAAATCGATACTATATATTTTACCCAATGGGTACTTTGCTAATTCTTCAAAAGTAGTATTGTCATAAATATATATTGTATTCTGAGTTAGGGCGTAGGTTTTTCCCTCAATATCATTGATAGCAAAATCACTTGCATAACCCGTAAGGTCAATGGTTTTATAGAGCTGCGCCGAGTTTTTGTTCCAGAATTTTAAGGTATTGTCTTTATAACCAAAGGTGACCAAAAGATCTCTCTTGTTGTCTAACAAGGCCTTGGTGGCTCCTTCGGCATGACTAGCCTGCAAACTTAAATTTGAAATTTGTGCCTGTAAAAAGGTCACTGTAAATGCGAACAATAAGATAAATAGCTTTTTCATATTATTTATGTGTTATTTCAACCATTACCGGAACTACATATCCCTTTGCTCCTTCTTTCACCTCAAATCCAGGTGCTCCCGATTGATAAGAAACTTCACTTTTATCGATCAATTTATCGCCAAGTGCGGCTTTTATTTTTGAGGTGAGTCCGCCAGCGGTATTTTGCATGGCAGCCAATAGCTCGGCTTGATTTAGTTCTTGCTGGCTAAAAAGAATCAAGAGATAGTCTGTACCCGGGTTATCATCCATACGGATCACTTTTTTTTCACTTGGGAAGGCCAGTTCTGAATTCGCTCCGATCAATGGTGACATACCATTTTCATAGGGCAAGATCTTATTGATCTTTTGACTAAGGTCTGTTGCAAATGCGTAGATATATCCTTCGTTTTCATTTTTCAAATAAAATCGGAAGCGAGTTCCCGAAGGATAGGCTTCGGTCATTCGATATGCCACAAGATCTTCACCTTCAACATCGTCTTCAACCACTAAATTTCTAGTGGAGATTCGCGAAACTGGCATGGCCGTGCCGTTATTCGTTTCAAACATTAAACTTCCTTTTGGTAGTTTTCCAGCGATCGGGTTTGGATCTGTTTTGTCGTCTGGAACGGGTATTGGTGATGGCTCATCTTTCTTTTTATAGTAACTATAAGGCTGCAGCGCACCAAGGCACCACTCATCAAATTCTTTGTAAGGAACCCAAATATATCCTCCATCACCCCAATCCATTCCCCAGCTGTTTAAAACTCGAATGGCGCCTCCTTCAAAATTATCATCGTATCCTACGGCAACCATAGCGTGATAGCCGTGTTTTTTAGCTGTAGTACCTACATCAGTAGGCTTGGCGTGCCATACTTTGGTCGCTGCAAAGAAGCTTTCGGGAAGTTTCATCCCAATTAAAATAGGATAGCCCTCAGAAAGTGCCTTTTTGGTTGCATTAACGCGAACACCTGGGGCTTGCTCATCATAAAAGAAGAGGGTTTGGTAGTCTCGAATACGATAATCAATAGCTTCTAACTGGGCGCTTGTTGGAATTGGAGGATTACAGGTATAGGGCACTGTTTTTAATGTTGGAGCTCCTAAAACTTTGAGTGCTTCCATTCCTAACTTAGGATTGGCACCTTGATTGCAAGCGAGATCTTCTTCTTGCCGAATAGCTTGATATACAAATGACGGAGAGAGCGCCGTTTGCGTTATATCTTGCTTGTTTTTTAGACCGAGATCCTTCGCCAACATGATGGTTCGTAAACCATAGGCTGCTGCATAGGCAACACAGGTTCCATATTGCCCTTGATCTCCTGGATATGGAGCAAACTCCTCTAATGAATAAGAAGCAGGAAGATCATCATAGGTTGATGCTGTAAACTGAGCCTTGTACGGAATACTTCTGTACGAAGTCTCATCCCAGATCATTCCTGTAGGATAGTCTTGAGCAAAAGCTCCAGCCGTAATAAAAAGTGTGAATAGAATTAAGTATTGTTTCATGATGTTGAATTTTACATCATAAAACTAGTGTAACAATAAAGCTATTTCAATAAGGCAGTTGCCGTATCCTATAACTCATAACGCAAGATCAGCATAAGAATACGTGGCAATACGAAATAACTGGATGTGTTGGTGATATTATTCGTTTGATCAAAACTATCGTTGTTAGTGGCAATTGTATTTAAAATATTGTTAGCCTGTAGTTGAAATTCCCACGGACTATCGCCATTTTTATAATACAGATTTGAATTAACAAAAGAGTACGTATTTTGAATGGTATTGGTATCATTTGAATAGTCATAGAATTCCCATTCGGCATCTACAGTAAAATTCTTTAAAAACCGTGCATCCATACTTAACGATGGCTGGTGTGTAAAGAACTTTTGCTCAATACCGCCATTATCATAGTTATTCATAGTTATTTGATATCCCGCTTCAAAATTGGGCCAATCTCTAAAATTAGTTCGCGCTGTACCACGATAATTTTGCGTTAAACTTTCACTTTCGGTTGGAATTCCCTGAAAGGTATTATAGGCTTTATTTAATGCAACATTGGCATTTACGGTAAACTGCATCTTTTTAACTCTTTTGCTAAATCGGGCAAAAGCCGAAATAGATTCATCTGGAAAATTGCTATCAAAATTAATAGGCGAAGACACCTGGTTAATACCGTTGGGGATAGTAATATTTTTAAAACCTTCGATCGATCGCGAATAATTAACCGAAGCGACAATATTGGTATAGTTAAACATGTTGAAACTAAAATAGCGCAAACTATAGGTATGTGCCAAGGCATTCTCTAGGTTCCTATTTCCGCGGAACAAACGATTATAATTGTTGAACACATATGCCTGAGCGTAATTATTGACATCTGTATATTGAGAAGAAATAGCGTAATTGAAATTAATGTTTTCGCTCTTTTTTAGTTCGAAAAGCACGTCAACATCTGGTAATACCATCCAATCATTTTGCTCTTGAGTAGTTCCTAACTGCTCGTCTTTCAAATTATAATTATGAAGCGTGGCTCCTGGAGTTACGATAAATTTACCTGTTTTAAGCTTGTAGTGCACACCTAAAAAGGCGTCGGTAAAGGAATAGGTAACATCATTATTAAAATCGGTTCCTATAAAATCTGTTTGTGAACCACCATCAAGAATCTGAAAAATACTGGAATCAAATTTTTGATTACTGTAGGTGGTTCCTAATGTAACATTTACATTACTGGTATTACCAAGCACATAATAGTAATCCACTTTAGCGTCAATTTTATTTGTTTTAATATTTTTTGACTGATTGAGATTAGTACGTGTTTGAAGCGTATCTACGGGAATAATTCCTCCAAATGGTGCTATATCTGTAACTGCGTTGTAAAAAGGGTCTTCATCTTGCCAAAGGTGTTGTACCTGAGCCGCAAAAATGTTTTTATCATTTAGTGTGTAATAGGCATTGACATTTTGATTAAATGAATAGGGGGTGTTCTCTTTTTCTTCGGAAATTGAATTCTCAAAATTATCAACCTCCGATATGGTAAGTCCGTTTTCGGTTTGTTTTGATGCCTTGCCTAAAATATCATAGTCTAGTTGGAAATCTGAGTTTGGTTTATAGGTTCCGCTCAATTTCAGCATTCCGAGGGTGCTATTTTGATCACTGGTATTTGATGTAGTTTCTGTTTGGCCCAGGTCAATGTACTGTCGGATAGAATTATTAATGATATTGGTTGTATTATCTGAAATAATTGCAAACCCCGTTAGATCTAACTTTTCGGCAGCTGCCCAACTGAAGTTTCCCGCAAAGAAATTTGTTTCAATTTCATTGGCTCTATTATTTTGAGTCGTTGTAAAGCCTAGATCACTTTCCCGAATGGAGAAATTAGTTCCGCCTCCTCTATTAAAATTTCGGAAACCTCCTGTAAAATTGAAATAATCTCGCCTTGTAAAGGGAACTTCGCCAACATTGTTGAAATCGGTTATAAAATTTAAACTATACTTCGGACTGTAATAGAACAATTTGGGATGCGCTAAATAACCTACCTTTTCTTCACCGATGCTCCCACCTCCGGCTGCCACTTCACCGAACCAAAAGTTCTTTTTGCCCTCTTTTAGCTTGATATTGATAGCTACATTATCCTGATCATTCCCTAAACCACGCATTTGGTCTACTTCGTTGTAATTCCGAAGCACTTGTACTTTATCTACTGCATCGGCTGGAATATTTTTTGTTGCTAATTTTGAATCGCCATCAAAAAAATCTTTACCATCAACCATCACTTTGGTCACAGTTTTTCCTTCAACTTGGATCTCTCCATCATCATTGATCTCAACTCCTGGCAGATTTTTCATCACATCACCGAGCTTTCGTTCCTCACCGGTATTAAAAGAATCTGCATTGTAGGTAATTGTATCACCACTCACAGTAACGGGCATTTCGTAAATGATCTCTACGCCATCAAGTACGTTTTCCGAAGCATTCAATGTAAAATCATAGTCTATGTTCTGTGCGTCCTCCGGAATAGTCATTTGCTTTTCAGCATTACTATATCCTAAAAAACTTGCTCTTAGCACGTAAGTATTATTTATTGGAAGATCAAGTTGGTAGCGGCCTTCAGTATTTGTTATTGCGTACGAAGCCATTTCACCACTCCCCTTCACGGTAGCGATTACGTTTGCAAATTCCAAAGGTTCTCCGATGCTATCTTTAATGAAACCACGGACTTTTATACTCTGTCCTGCCACCGAAATAGTTACTAAAAGTAAGATAATACTTAGAAAATTTTTCATACGATTTTATTATTAGATACCCTCCCAAACCGGCTATTGGTTCAGTTACTATTTGATTAAAATAGGATTATTTTGTTTTAAATTAGTGACCCCCAAAACGCCCTTGTCCGCGTCGTCCACCCCGACCTCTAAAATTTTCTCGCATCTCTTCGGTTTTATCCTTTACGATCTTGTTAAATTCTTCGCGGGATACTTCTTTTCCTTTGGATGGTTTTTCAATTTTTTCTGCATCTTTAGGATTCATCACAATTTTTGAACACAGCAATGTTGTGCGGTCTACATTTAATTCTAAGATCAATCCTGGAAGCCCAGCATATTCACCTGGACCATTTTTTACTGGAATCATAGGCGTAAACCATGCGGTGACAACAACCTCTTTTGGCACTTCTACCATGCTCAATGGATCTTCATTGGCAGCAATACTATCTGCTTTTTTCTGGGCTTCATCTTTTTCTCTATCACGACCTCTTCGTCTTGCAAAACTCATATCGTTTTCATCAATCTGCTTTGTTGCCGTGGCCTTTATCGCCAAATACTGTCCAATTTGTTTTGACTCTTTGCTAATTTCCCATTGTAAATTGGTAATTGTATCATTGATCAAAAACGATTTTCCGAAGAACTCACGCTCTTCTAAAATTTGATTCTCGGTTAAATCTTTGTATTGCACGCCTGGCATAAAGCTACCCATCATCATATTCATCATAGGATTTTGAGGTCCGGCGTCTAGCTTCACTTCTTCCTTATAAACAGATTCATTGCCACTAAACGTAAGAATATAAGTTTTTTCAAGGGCGCTCTTCATCATTTCCTTGATCTGTTTTTTTCTGTCCTCGCTCATGTTAGGGCCACCCATTCCATCCATATCGACGGTTGTTTTTGATTCATAATAAGCTTGCCCGCTTATGTTTTGGGCGCTTGCCGATATTCCAAAGAGAATAATAAAAAGGATAGATAATGTCTTCATAGGTCTGTATTTAATCGATTGTGATGGCGCCAAATGATCGGCACACTATTACTTAGACTACAAAGAACTTGATTTGTTTCGTTTATAATGAATTATCCTCCTATTTTTATATGAAAACTATCACCATCCTTCCGACTACTATTGTTTTGCAGTTGCTCCTGCATTTCTTGCATTTTTTTCTTTTCTATCGCATCGAAGGTGGCTTGATCAACTTTTTTTCCTTTGGAAGGTGCTTCGATCTTTGTTTTCTTTTCAGGATTTAAGACAATTTTAGAACATAAAATAGTCTGATCACCATCGTTAATTTCTAGGATCATTCCTGGGAGTCCCCAAAAATCACTTGGCCCATGTTGTATAGGGATATCTAAGGTGTACCATGCTACTGTAGTTTGATTTTTTGTAATATTCACTAGACTGTCACTGTCACTACTGAAGGTTTGCTCGGTCACCTCTCGTGTTCTAGTTGCTTTAAAACATGTATAGTTACCAATGTTTTTAGTTTCTTTTTCCAGTTTCCAGTCATCTTTTTGCAAGGAATCGGTTATCAAAAAGATCTTGCTCATGATCTCCGTTTGATTGATATATTGATTCTCTTTTAAATTTCTATAAAGCACATCATCATTCCCAGAAAGAATGATATTAATTCCACCTGCTGAAGGAGCCGGAGTCGACAAACTTTCAACCTCTTGGTACAACGACTCATTGGCGTTAAAACGTAAGGTGTATTCTTTTTGAAACTGTTTCCGAAGTTGCGCTTGTAATTGCTGCTGTATTTCGTCATTCATATGAGTGCTATCCATTTTAAGCTCTACTTTACGATCGGTTTTATAGGTCGCGATCCCTTCAAAATTTTGAGCAAACGCCGAAGCAAATGCCGCTATATTTAAAAATGCCGTGATGATTATCATTTTTATTCTCATGGGTTTGGTGTTTTAAAATTTCAGAAATAATACTTCCACAAAGTTGCAGTATTATGCTGATACTGAAAGTTAACCAGTGTTAACTAGTGTTAATCGGTTTGTTTATCACCATAATAACATGGTAATTTGTTCTATGTTAGAGCGACATTACAAGATCATCCTATATTTTATAAGTACAGCTATAATCGCGACATTGGCTTTACAGATTTATTGGAATTACAAAAATTACCAGACCAGCAAGCAGCAGTTGATCAATGAGGTACAAATTAGCTTAGACAATGCCGTAAACAATTATTATACAAATCTTGCCGAAAAAAATATGATCGGTTTTAGTATTTCTGAATTAGGAAATACATTAACAAAAGACAGTATTGAAATTCTCTTACATGAATATAGTTCCCCAAAGGGAATTTCAGCAAAAGACCCCAATACATTTATATTCCTCAGCGAAAGTGGTAAATCTGAGCACACTGCCGTTTTTACCGAAACAGATCATAAAAATGTTGATACATTACTCACTAATATAAATCTGGACAAAAATGTACGAAGAGAAATTATTCAACGGCATTTTAATAAGGACTCTTTATTTGAAAATAACCTCGCTAGACTAACCACAAGAATCATATTTGCGGCAAAAGAAGACACTCTAAATCTTAAACAATTAAATGAATTGGTATCTGAAGAATTAGAACGAAAAAAGATCGTAGCAGACTATCGTATCCTTTTTACTTCGGAAAAAGATCGTATAACAACCTATGGCGCTTCAAATTTGGGGACTCAATATCTTAATACCGCAGCCAAATCGAGTTTTCTTCCAAAGAATCAAAAAATTGAGCTTCAATTTACCAATGTTATGGGAAGCATTCTACGGAAAAACACCTTAAGTCTTCTCCTCTCCTTTCTCTTCGTTGTGACCATTATTGGTTGTTTATTATACCTTTTAAAGGTAATTAAGAACCAAAAACAACTTGCTGAAATTAAAAACGACCTTATTAGCAATATTACGCATGAGTTTAAAACACCCATTGCCACCATTGGTGTTGCCATGGAAGGCATCCAATCATTTAACGATTCGCAGGATACAGAAAAAAACATGCGTTATGCGAAGATCTCAAGCGAACAGGTTTCCAAATTGAATATGATGGTAGAAAGACTCTTAAAAACCGCAACCCTCGATAGTGAAAACTTACAACTACAATTTGAAGCTGTTGATTTGGTGAATTTATTAAAAACAATGACCACGACGGAAACGTTGACAGATAAAAACAAAACCATTCGTTTTCAAAGCAATTGCAATACCTTGTTTCACCAAATTGATCTTTTCCATTTTGAGAATGCCTTGAATAATATCATTGACAACGCAATTAAATATGGTAGCACTCCCATTGATATCAAACTTGAAAAGAAAGATGCCATAACTATAATTAGCATTGCCGACGCTGGGAACTCGCTAACAATAGCTCAAAAAAAACAAATTTTTGAAAAATTCTATCGTGTACCAACTGGTAATACACATAATATAAAAGGCTTCGGAATTGGTCTATATTACACCAAGAAGATCATAGAGAAACACCAAGGAAGTATTCACGTACAGGTAAAACCCACCACCTTTACAATTAAACTACCTCATGCCTGAAAAGAGAACCATATTATTAGCTGAAGACGAACAGTCACTAGGTCTTATCGTAAAAGAAAGCTTGGAAACCAAAGGTTTCATAGTTAGGCATGTCTTGGATGGGGAATTAGCTTTAAGCTGTTTTATGGAAAGTCGGCCAGCGATTGCGGTACTTGATGTTATGATGCCTAAAAAAGACGGTTTTACCCTAGCCAAAGAAATACGAGCTATCGATAAACAGATTCCAATCATATTTCTAACGGCAAAATCGCAACCCAAAGATGTTGTAGAAGGTTTTGAAAGTGGAGGAAACGATTATTTGAAAAAGCCTTTTAGCATGGAAGAACTCATTGTACGTATCAATAATTTAATACAACGCCAACAATTTCAAACAGCACAACCAACCATCCAAATTGGTGCATTTACATTTGCATTTAAAAAGCAAACCTTACAATTTAACACCGAGCAACCCATTGGTCTTACACATCGCGAAGCGCATCTGCTGTATCATTTAAACAATAATAAGAATGAGGTTTTAGACAGAACCTTAATACTCAAAAAGCTTTGGAGTAATGACGACTTCTTTGCTGCTCGAAGTATGGATGTTTATATTTCAAAACTTCGGAAAAAGCTGGCTCGCGACCCACAGATCCAAATCATCAATGTACGCGGTTACGGATATAAATTAGTTTATTAGCAATTAATTAAAAGACTGATTTTTGTACCTTGCCCTTATATGAAATGGCTTCCTATCCTTACATTAGTTTGTTTTCAGTTTTTGAGCGCACAAACGCTTAAAAAGGTTTCATCAACACCCTTACAAGCAGATCATTTAATGGGTGTGGATCACTTCGGAAACACGTATTTTACTAGAGATTCGGTACTATATAAACAAGGACCCGACGGTACTTATCAATACACAAATTTCCAGTTGGGCGAGATAACTTCCGTAGATATTGTAAATCCTTTAAAGATTATTGTCTTTTACAAAGATGTCAATACCGTTGTTTTGCTCGATAATCGATTGAGCGAAATAGAACTGATCAACTTTAATACCATTCCCGACTTTCTGAATGTCTCAGCCGCCACTAATGCCGGTAACAATCGCCTTTGGATCTTTAATATGGATACACAGCAATTAGAACTTTTTAATTACCGAACTACCACAAATACTGTGCTTTCACAACCTTTCCCCGGAAATTTGCTGCATCTGGTAAGCGACTTTAACTACTGCTATACTCTCACCGACAAAAAGTTACGTCTTTTTAATCCCTATGGAAGTATGCTTTCTGAAATGCCTTCGGAAGGTTTCGAAAAACTATTCTTTAGCAATGATAGGCTTATTGGTTTAAAAAAGGACTCGCTTTATATACAAACAAAAGAGGGCTTTTATCCGTTAAATATTCCATCGCCCGAAAACCCTATAAAAGACTTGGTGCTTCGCGCAGATTTAGTGTATATTTATGACGGTAATACCGTACATAAATTCTCACTAACAATACCAAAAAAGTAACGCTATGCATGTTGCGATTGCAGGAAATATAGGGTCTGGAAAAACTACATTAACCCGTTTATTAGCAAAACATTATAAATGGAAACCCCAATTTGAAGATGTAGAGGACAATCCGTATTTGGATGATTTTTATAACCAAATGGAGCGCTGGTCTTTCAATCTTCAAATTTACTTTCTAAACAGTCGCTTCCGACAAATTCTCGAAATTCGCGAAAAAAAGAAAAAAGTAATTCAGGATCGTACTATTTATGAAGATGCGTATATTTTTGCTCCCAACTTACACGCCATGGGTCTTATGACCAATCGAGATTTTGAAAATTACCGCTCGCTTTTTGATCTTATGGAAAGCGTCACCGAAGGTCCCGACCTATTAATATACTTACGTAGTTCAATTCCCAACTTGGTAAATCAGATCCATAAAAGAGGCCGAGAGTACGAAAACTCCATAAGTATCGATTATTTAAGTCGCTTAAATGAAAGATATGAAGCCTGGATTCATGGTTATGATAAAGGCAATCTCATTATCTTAGATGTAGACAACCTTGATTTTGTAGATAATCCTGAACATTTGGGTGAAGTGATCACCAAGATCGACGCCGAAATTAACGGTTTATTTTAGCAATACACAGCCTAAAACCTTAACGTTTCCAAAACATACAGACGTCAAAAAATTGACGAATTTTGCCTCTTATGGCATCACTGTATAACACAAAATACTATCATCGCGACCTTTCTTGGTTACGATTTAACCACCGCGTTTTACAAGAAGCTGCCGACAAGCGAAATCCGCTGTATGAGCGTATAAAATTCTTGGCTATCTTTTCATCTAACCTTGATGAATTCTTCCGCGTACGCGTAAGTGATATTCGGCAGATAAAAGAAATTGAAAAACCGCTTCGGAAAAAATTGATCACCAAACCCAACAAAGTATTAAGGGAGATCAAAAAGCAAGTGGATATTTTACAGAATGACTTCGGAACTATTTTTAGCAATGAAATTATTCCCGATCTAAAAAAAGAAGGAATCAACCTCATTAATCACACTCAATTTTCGACCACACAAAAAATTGTTGCGCAAAATTACTATGATGATGTTCTCAAGGCAAAACTAGTCGTAGAGCAATATCCCATACAGACAAAACATGACGTTTTTGTAAAAAACGAAACACTCTATCTCGTTGCGCAGCAGGAAGAAAATATACTCGAATTGGTAGAAATACCTGAAGATGAAGATCGTTTTTTTGTATTTCCGAAGCAAAACGGAAAACACTACATCACCTTCATTGACGATATTTTAAAACACAATCTTCGCCAAACACCAAAGGCAGAAAAACAAACAAAATACTACGCTTTAAAGATCTCAAGAGATGCCGAATTGTATATAGAAGATGAATTTTCAGGTAATTTAAAGGAAAAAATCAAGGCATCCCTTCCAAAACGAGATACAGGCCAGGCTACACGTGTGTTATTAGACCCTGCTATGCCTGAATCGCTTCAAAAGATACTTACCTCGGCTTTAGACGTAAACAATACGGATGTTATTTTAGGGGGAACCTATCATAATTTTAAAGATTTTTTTGACTTCCCTAACCCTTCGGAAAAGAATTTAAAAAATCAGGCGCTTCCACCTTTGGCACACCCCATGTTGGCCGAATACAACACAATTTTTGACGCTATAGACGACAAAGACCAGCTTATTCACTACCCATATCAATCCTTTGAGCCTATCATTAGACTTGTAGAAGAAGCCGCGAAAGATCCAAAAGTTAAAAAATTAAAGATCACTATCTATCGCGCAGCCAAAAAATCCCGCTTAAATGATGCCATCGCATTAGCTGCAGAAAATGGTATCGAAGTAACTGTCTTTATCGAAGTGAAAGCACGCTTTGATGAAAAAAACAACCTTTACTGGGGCAATATATTCAAAAAGAAAGGTGCCCATGTGATCTATAGTTATCCAGACATAAAAGTTCATAGTAAGATCTTATTGATCGAGCGTGAGTTTGAAGGAAAAGCAAAGCAATATGCCTATATAGCTACAGGTAATTTTAACGAAAAGACCGCCAGTTTGTATACCGATTTTGGCTTAATGACCGCGCATAAAAAAATCACCAAAGAACTCAACAAAGTATTCATGGTGCTTGACCGTACTATCATTGTACCGAAAACTAAACGTTTGATCGTCTCGCCATTTACAAGCCGGGTTGAATTTACTTCTCTCGTAAATCGCGAAATAGCGCTGGCAAAATCTGGTGAGCCCGCATCTATTATTCTTAAAATGAATAGCCTACAAGACAAGGACATGATCAAATTATTGTATCGCGCCAGTAACGCGGGAGTGAACATTAGATTATTGGTTCGAGGTATGTGCTCACTAGTTCCAGGGATTAAAGGACAGAGCAAAAATATCACGATCACCTCTATTATTGATCAATTTTTAGAACATGGCAGGGTCTATATTTTTGGAAATGGTGGTAAGGAAAAAGTGTACATTGGTTCGGCAGATTGGATGACACGTAATTTAAACCATCGTATTGAGGTGGTCACTCCTATTGTTGACCCAGATCACAAAAAGACCATCAAAGAATTAATAACTATTCAAATTAAAGACAACGTAAAAGCACGAATTATTGACGCTAAGCAATTAAATCATTACGTCGAAGACCACGCGCCCAAAGTGAGATCTCAGATAGCTACATATCGTTATTTTGAGCAACAAGCTCTGGGCGAATAAGATTTTGCGCTACGGCGAATTCAATAGCTTCGGCGCTCGATTCTACTAAATAAGTAGGAGTGTTCTTATAATTGTCAAATAACCCTTTAATGCGAAGCATTTTCTTTTTATGCTTAACACTCCTTAAAAAGATAGCTTTAATTCGCTTCGGAAATGCCTCTGCAATTTCAATATAAATATCGGCGTCATGTTCACCTCCATCGCCAATAAGCACAAATTGCGTTTGAGGATAGGCTTGTAATACCTTAATAATTTCCTTCTGCTTTTGAGGTTTTTCGTCAGCTTTCTTTTTTGCAAACATATCGCTAAAACTCCGAAGCAATATAGGCCCCTTAGGAAAATCATTCTTCCGAAGAAAAAGTTCTAAATAGCGATATAAATTCCACGGACTATGACTCACATAAAACATCGGATTCGCTTCTTTGCCCGAAGGACCACGATGCAATAAATGATAAAAATGAGGTGCCCCTTCTAGCGGGCTTCGCGCTTCCGCATTTCTAAAAAAAGTATTAAAAATAAGACGCCACTTAAATCTTGAAACCACACCTGTGTGTAAGATAGTATCATCAATATCGCTAATAACAGCATAACTGCTGCTTTTTGATGGAATTAACATCTCCCCCGCGAATACATTGTCATTTTGAATAATGCGCCCTGGGAAGTCCTGATCAAAATGCATTTCATAATGCAACCAGCCTTCTTCATTGGTCAAACTCTGTAAATTCTTTATACTTTGATCAATTTTAAAGTAGCCATTTTTGTCGCTTTTAGTATATAAAACCGAATCGTCTGGAAGTTTTAATCGTAAACTAGCATTGGGGATCTCATCGGTTTCGAACCGCCGCCATGTGTTTTTTAGAAGGTTAAAAAAACCGCGTTTTGAAAGGTTGATATTCTCATCTTCCAAAGCGCGTCCGCGAACATAAAGATGTGCGTCTGTTCCATAACTTTGAAACGGAATTATCTGCAAAGGATCTTTTTTAAAAATGGCCATTCCTACACTTTTTAGGTAATATACGGCAATAAAAAAGCTCCACCAACAGGCAGAGCTTTCTCGTTATAGTTTAAATATGATGGGACAACTAATTGTCTATTTCCACCTCTTCAATTTTTTTAATGATCTTCTTTCCGTTCATCTCGGCATCGGCCTTTTTATGCTCTTCGATCTGTGCATTCACTTCCGCTTCAGTTCCTGAAAAAGTTTTTTCTTCTGAAGTAGTCTCGCCGTTTCTTGTTGTTTCGATAATAACTTTTGCAGTTGTTACATCACCATCAACGCTCTTTTCAATTCGTACTTCTTTTGAAACTTCAGTTCTATTGGCTTCATCGATCTGTACCGCTTGTTTGTCAGTTAATATCGTTTGATTACCATTTTCATCAATAAACATCATTTCTTCCGAAGAATTTATTCCAAGATCATTTTCAGTGTGACCACCTAAAATAGGGGCGATTACCAAACCGATCAAACAGGTAAGCTTGATCAAGATATTCATAGAAGGTCCAGAGGTATCTTTAAATGGATCACCTACAGTATCACCAGTAACAGCCGCTTTGTGCGCGTCACTACCTTTGTAAGTCATTTCTCCATTGATCTCTACACCCGCTTCAAAAGATTTTTTAGCGTTATCCCAAGCACCTCCAGCGTTGTTTTGGAAGATTGCCCATAGTACACCTGAAACAGTAACTCCAGCCATATAACCACCTAACATTTCTGCAATAGCGATATGTTTCATACCAAATAACATAGGTACAAAAGCGATAACTAATGGAAAACCAATAGTCAATAGACCTGGTAACATCATTTCCTTTAAAGATGCTTTTGTAGAAATAGCCACACATTTATCGTATTCTGGTTTTCCAGTACCTTCCATAATTCCAGGAATTTCTCTAAACTGACGACGAACTTCTTCTACCATTTCCATAGCAGCTTTTCCCACAGCATTCATTGCTAGTGCAGAAAACACTACAGGTACCATCCCACCAACAAATAGCATTGCCAACACTGGTGCTTTAAAAATATTAATTCCGTCGATCCCGGTAAAGGTTACATAGGCAGCAAATAGTGCTAATGACGTTAGTGCAGCAGATGCAATAGCAAATCCTTTTCCTGTTGCTGCTGTTGTATTACCTACTGAATCTAAGATATCAGTACGTTCTCTAACGATTGGTTCTTGTTCGCTCATTTCAGCAATACCACCTGCATTATCAGATATTGGTCCGAAAGCATCAATAGCCAATTGCATAGCCGTTGTTGCCATCATCGCTGATGCTGCTAAAGCCACACCATAGAATCCTGCAAATGCATAAGAAGCCCAAATGGCTCCAGCAAAAAGCAATACTGAAGGGAAAGTAGAAATCATACCAGTTGCTAAACCTGCAATAATATTAGTTCCTGCTCCCGTACTTGATTGTTGTACAATTTTTAAAATTGGAGATTTCCCTAATCCTGTATAATATTCGGTTACAGAAGAAATAACTGCCCCTACTACTAATCCCACTAAAGTTGCATAGAATACACGCATTGAGCTAATTTCTCTCAATAGGTTCTCTCCATTTGCACCTTCACCAAAAAAGTTCATATTCATTGTTTCTGGCAACATCCATTTACATAATGCAAAACATGCTACAGCAACTAAAACAATAGACGTCCAGTTACCAACATTTAAAGCGCCCATAACCTGAGACTCCTTAGCATCATTACTTTTTATCTTTACCAACATTGTTCCAATGATCGAAATGATAATTCCAACACCGGCAATTGCCATTGGTAATAAAATTGGACCAATACCTCCAAAAGTATCAGTGATAGATCCACCCATATCTTTAATCACATAGTTACCAAGAACCATGGCGGCCAATACGGTTGCTACATACGATCCGAATAAATCGGCTCCCATACCTGCAACGTCACCTACATTATCTCCTACGTTATCTGCAATAGTTGCTGGGTTTCGAGGGTCATCTTCTGGAATTCCAGCTTCAACTTTACCTACTAAATCTGCACCAACATCGGCAGCCTTTGTATAAATACCACCACCTACTCTCGCGAATAGTGCGATAGACTCTGCTCCTAATGAGAAACCAGCTAAGGTTTCCAAAACGATAGTCATATCCATAGTATTTGTCCATTCACTTCCCATAAAGAACCAAAAGAAGAATATAAAGAACGCTGTTAAACCTAATACAGCTAATCCTGCCACACCTAGTCCCATTACAGTACCACCTCCAAAAGAGATCTTAAGTGCATTTGGTAAACTTGTACGAGCAGCTTGAGTTGTTCTTACATTGGTTTTGGTAGCAATTTTCATCCCGATGTTTCCAGCGAAAGCAGAAAAAACAGCTCCAAAAATGAAAGCAATTACAATAAGCCAATGTGTTGTAGGCACTACAAAAGAAACAATGGCCAATAATACACTTACAATTACTACAAAGATTGTTAGTAATCTGTATTCTGCATTTAAGAACGCTAAGGCTCCTTCGTAGATATGGTCTGAAATTTCTTTCATTTTACCATCTCCAGCATCTTGTTTCATAACCCATGATTTTTTGACAACCATGTAAATTAATCCTATAAGCGCCAAAGCGATTGGCATATAAATAATGTAGTCTTCCATTACGTGTTATTTAGTTATAATTATTTCAATTTTGCGGGGCAAAAATAGTAAAATAGGTTGGGATACGAAATTTTTAAATGTGCTAATAAAATCGATCTGATTGCCAGTGCTTCAAACAATTACATAGGTGTATCGCTAAGGCCTTACCCATTATGATTTTGTGAGCTAATAAAAAAGGAAGGTTTTTTGTTTTCTTCGGAAGTGGAAATAGCACTGATTATTCCTTCGATAACAGACAAAAAATCTATTCAATTTCCGAAGAAATAGTACTTATACCCCAATTAATCGTAGTTGCGTTCGTAATACTGCTGCTCCATTAAAACACTATAATCCTTTCCATCCCGAACTCTAAAATTGGTGCGATAGGTCTTTTTACCTTTATCGGTATCACGATATACTTCAAAATGTAAACTCGGCGTGGTAGACCAACCCGTATTTCCACTATACGCTAACATCTGGTCAACCGCTACTATATCTCCTTTAGCAACCGCAGCACCATTTTGTTTTAAATGACCATATTTGGCATAACTCCCATCTGGATGTAAAATTAAAATGTAATTGTCTGAATTTTTACAGGCTTCTGAATCACAACCTCTTAAATTTTTCTGAACCACCTCGACTACCTGCCCTTCTCTCGCCGCAAGCACTTGTGTCCCTTCAGGCATCGCAAAATCTAAAGCAAAAATATTAGCATGAGATCCTTTGGTAAAATAACCTTGCGATATAAGGTAATTACCCCCTTTTTTAAACGGCAGATTATATTGATAAGCAGACGAAAATTTCGCCGAAGTATCATATGGAGGTAAAGGCTCCTCCTCTATTACAGGTGTTGTTTTTTCGGGGATAACAGTTTCTGGTGCTCCTACCACCTCTTTCGATGTTGGTTTTACGATCTCTTTCGCAGCAACTACAGCGGGCGTTTTTACAACTTCAGCTTGAACCTCAACGGTTTTTGCAGCTGTATCAATAGTAACTTCAGGTGCTGTTTCATTTTCTTTGGAAATAGGCTTAGAGATAACCTCTGTCTTAACTTCTACCTTTGGAACAGCCGTATTGGGCGTTGGTTTTACGATCTCTTTCGCAACAACTACAGCCGGCGTTTTTACAACTTCAGCCTGAATCTCAGTGTTTTTTACAGCATTACCAATGGCGACTTCAGGTGCTGTTTCATTTTCTTTGGAAATAGGCTTCGAGATAACCTCTGTCTTAACTTCTACCTTTGGAACAGCCGTATTGGGCGTTGGTTTTACGATCTCTTTCGCAACAACTACAGCCGGCGTTTTTACAACTTCAGCCTGAATCTCAGTGTTTTTTACAGCATTACCAATGGCGACTTCAGGTGCTGTTTCAATTTCTTTGGAAATAGGCTTCGAGATAACCTCTGTCTTAACTTCTACCTTTGGAACAGCCGTATTGGGCGTTGGTTTTACGATCTCTTTCGCAGCAACTACATCTGGCGTTTTTACAACTTCAGCCTGAATCTCAGTGGTTTTTACGGGTTTCCCAATGGCAACCTTAGGCTTCGTTGTCAATACAACGTCCTTATTAGACTGGTCTAAATCTTTAATTACAGTGACTTCTGATGTCTGCTGTACTTCTGGATCTTTTATAGTTTCCTCAATTTCAGCCACCGCTTCTTCCTTAACCGCATCGTCGGAAATAACTTCCTCACCTAGTTTATCTATTGGAAATTCGGGCACTTTCTGTTTTACTTGTTTGTTTTCTTCCGTAGACATTCTTACAACAGCGTCAGGATCGATCTCACGTTCTTCGGTAGCCAAAGGCTCTTCCGTAAAAATTCTTTGAATGGCTTTATCATTTTTCCGAACGGTAGCTGTATGTTTAAAATCGTACAGTTTAAGAACATTTATCGTTACCAGATCCACTAATTTAAATCGATTGGTATTTGCGGGAACAACAATTTCACTCGGACCCTCACGAACCACTTTCAAATTTCTAAGATCAAAATCAAGCTCGACGATCACCGAGTAATCTTCCTTATTGTCTGCAAATAGGTCGTAACCATCTGATGTATATTCGTAATAGGTAATAACATTTAGTTGTGAATACATGACTGATGTGCATGCGAAAACAAGCAACAATAACAAGGACTTCATATGTATAACAAATTAAAAGTTAACACTCTGGGTTAGTTCAAAGTGTAAATTTGCGGGAGAAATCGAAGATAGTAAAAAAATTAAAAAGAAAACCCGAAAACACCTGTTACTCCAATTTTGCGAGCATCAGGGTTGTCGAAATAATTTCCACGGAAGTTAAGATCAATTCTAAAGATCTTAAAAATATTACCTATACCTACGCTGTATTCGTAATAGATGTCTTCTGGAGCACGATAGGGAATGATCACACCTTCACTATCTACATTTAGGGCTATGTTTTCTGGTGATAGCTGTCCGTAGACCGCTCTAAAGCCAATTACTTCTCGTAAGTTTAGCTTCCGAAGACCCGGGATACGAGAAAAAATTCGTCCGCCAAAATTGTGTTGTAGATGAAGTGACACATATTCGTCACTCACAAATTCGTAAAAATCAAGATTGGAAAAGCTATTGTAAATACTAAAATACGTCTGATTTCCAGGAATTGGGTTTAGCAAACTCAAAGGCACCTCACCAAAGGTTTTACCTACTTCAATAGTTGAATATAATCGTCCGATGCCCCCAATATTCCACGGACGTGTATATAATCCTTGTACTTTTTGGTATTCAAAATCACCATTTAAAAGTCCTTTAAAGCCATAGCTAGCACTCAAGAAAAAAGTTGGATAGTCACCACTATTGATGACGGTTTGCTCAACGCCATAGCCAGAGGTTTTTCTGCGCGGTGTATAATTAAATGCCAATTCTAGTTCGGGTTGCTGTATCATGTCCCTGATCTCACCTGTAAACACGCCGTCTTCTTTAACTCGATAATCTAAGCTAAAGGTTTCGGTAGCAGATTCAAGTGTTCTGTAAGAGCCTGTAAGACGTACATTAAAGTTTTTATACGGGTCGAAACTGAGTCCGGCAGTAGCCAAATTAATTCGCGATAATTTATCGTTAGCGCCTACCGAAATAAGCGACGACGAGGCTAAACTTCGGCCCAAAACATCGTTACTATTCGTCAAACTAGCCCCCGTTTGCTCCACATCCTTTCGGGTACCCGCATACAAGGTGAGTCGTGATTTTCTGTCGAGCAGATATTTTCCAGAAACGCCGTATTTAAAGCGTTCGTCCTTAAAACCATAAGCTCCAAAAACTTCGAGACGCCAAGGATCATTCTGACTAAAATAGGTTCTACCTCCTAAACGGAGGCGCAGCCCTTCGGCTTCATTAAAACCAAATACTGAAAAAACCGGACCAACGTCCAAATTTCCAATTTGGTAATAGCCACTAACTAATGTTGCTCCAATATTGTACAGTGCTTTAAAACGCGGAACGGTTTTTAAGGTATCGAGCATTTTGTATACGCCCACTTCATCTTTACTCAGCGTTTCCATACGTCTTTCCTGCCAGAAATCGTCGGGTCTATTATAAATTTCGTATTGATACGGATCAATTTGTTCTTTGTAGAATTCTTTCGGCTGAGGCTCATCAAAAGTATAATTGTCGTATAAAGTAGTTCGTTTCCCGTAGACTCCGCGCGATCCTTCCTTTTTCCGAAGACTAAAATCACTCAAAAAATAATCGCGGGTAATTAAGAAAATAGAGTCATTTAGCACATCAAACTCTTGTTCAATATACACCTCACGCACCCAGTTTAAATTGGCACTTTTAGAAGCCTGCAAATTGATTTCTTTAATAGCCCAAGTACTATCATTTACCCAAAAATCACCTTTAAAAGTCAGTTCATTTTTCCGACGCGGATAGTAGACAATATTATAACACCACTTATTATCGCGGTAGGCGCTGTCCATAAGCGCGTAATTATATACGTCTATTCCAGTACGTGATAACGGACTCGTAAATGCTTTGTCGAAGAATTTCAGATAATTGTCATAGACGTCATATTCTGCATAAAGATCTTTAACAAAGGCGATCAATGTCTGATTATTACTAAAACCAGAGTTTTTATTTCCTTCTAGTACTTCTTTTTCTTCGGAAAGTGGATTATCTCCATAAACCTTACTGTAAGCTTCATTAATAAAAATAGGCAGATAGGTATTTCCTGTAATTCTTGACGTATCGGTTTGATCGAAGATAAATTCCATCCCCTTAAATACCTTGCTTTTTATCAAAGCACTATCAATAGTATTCAGGTCGAATTCTAGTTTTTCGTATTTATCGTAGTTATACTGCTTAAACTTTTTAACTCCGTTATCGCGGCGGTTATCCCAGATCTTCCGAAGTATATCAATAGCCGGATTATTCTTTTTTGAAAGTTTTCCGCTCACAATAACCACTTCTCCCAACGAATTTGTTTCCTCTTCAAGAGTGATCACTATATCATACGTAGCGCTTTTTGTGAGTGCCAATTCTTTATTTTGATACCCTACAAAGGAAAAAACAACCGTATCGTAATTTTGATCACTTTGCAAGTAAAAGCGACCTTCCTCATTACTTATTGTACCTTCATTTGAATCTTTAAAGATCACATTCGCAAATGGAACGGTTTCCCCGAGATCATCCTTGATTATTCCACTCACTTTTGTTTGGGCGAATAGAGAACAAGTAAAAACAAGTAATAATACAAGTAGGGATTGCTTCATAAGGAAGTGCATCTATCAGATTTGGAACGGGAATATCGAAAAAAAAGTGCGTATACTATCGATACATTACCTTTTTAACAGCTTTGATCACATCATCACTGTTAGGAAGCCACTCTGCCAAAAGTACTGGTGAGTATGGTGCAGGCGTATCTGCAGTGTTAATTTTTTCAATAGGCGCATCCAAATAATCAAAGGCCTGGCTTTGCACTTGATAGGTAATTTCAGTTGCAACATTCCCAAATGGCCATGCCTCTTCTAAGATCACCAAGCGGTTTGTTTTCTTTACAGACTCTAAAATAGCATTGTGATCCATTGGACGCACGGTGCGCAAATCAATAATCTCACATTCAATCCCTTCTTTTGAAAGTGTTTCGGCTGCTTTATAAGCTTCTTTAATGATCTTTCCGAAGGAAACAATAGTCACATCAGTTCCTTTGCGCTTAATTTCAGCTACTCCCAACGGAATTAAATATTCACCTTCCGGCACTTCTCCTTTATCTCCATACATCTGCTCACTTTCCATAAAGATCACAGGATCATTATCGCGAATAGCACTTTTTAATAATCCTTTTGCATCTGCTGGATTACTTGGCACTACCACTTTTAAACCTGGAGTGTTGGCAAACCAACTTTCAAAAGCCTGTGAATGTGTTGCTGCCAATTGTCCTGCCGAGGCTGTTGGACCTCTAAAAACAATCGGACAATTAAACTGCCCCCCGCTCATTTGACGAATTTTTGCGGCATTGTTGATGATCTGATCAATTCCAACAAGGGAAAAATTAAACGTCATATATTCAACAATAGGTCGGTTGCCATTCATCGCACTACCAATAGCTACTCCAGAAAAACCAAGTTCACTAATAGGTGTGTCGATCACGCGTTTTGCTCCAAACTCATCGAGCATTCCTTTACTAGCCTTATAAGCCCCGTTGTATTCGGCGACCTCTTCACCCATTAAGTAAATGCTTTCATCGCGACGCATCTCTTCGCTCATCGCCTCACAAATGGCTTCTCTAAATTGTATTGTTTTCATATGCAGTGACCCGCAACACGGGATAGTTTTTAATTCTTTTCTTCGGAAGTGAATATTAAAAAGATTCCTTCTACCTATTCTGAAAAACAAAAATAGTATTATTTATACGCACCACAGCTATTTTTTAAATTTTGCATATATTTTTACTATGCACGCATAGTATTTTAGAATATTATTCGTTATCTTTGACCTCCTTTATTTTGAGTGAAAAAGATCAAAAAAAAGCTTGAAAATGATGTTTAATGCAACACCCTTTTTTCTGGGTGAAATAGTTACCCGACTTCTCGGGCAATGAATATGAAAATATTAGTGTGTATTAGTCACGTACCCGACACTACCTCAAAGATCAACTTTACAGATGGTGATACAAAATTTGACACCAACGGAGTAAATTTTGTTATCAACCCAAATGACGAATTTGGCTTAACCCGAGCCATGTGGTTTAAAGAGAAGCAAGGAGCAACCGTTCATGTTGTAAACATTGGCGGACCAGAAACAGAACCTACCTTGCGAAAAGCGTTGGCTATTGGCGCCGATGAAGCAATTCGTGTTAACACAACTCCAACCGATGGCTATTCGGTAGCTAAGCAATTAGCACACGTAGCCAAAGAAGGTGCTTATGACCTTATTATTGGAGGGCGTGAATCTATCGATTATAACGGCGGGATGGTTCCAGGAATGGTTTCAAAATTATTGGGAGCAAATTTTGTAAATACCTGCATTAGTTTAGAAGTTGAAGGTTCAAATGCTACCGTGATCCGTGAGATCGATGGTGGAAAAGAAACTGTAAAAACAACACTACCATTAGTAGTGGGAGGTCAAAAAGGATTGGTTGAAGAAAGTGATCTTCGTATCCCGAATATGCGTGGAATTATGCAAGCACGATCTAAACCATTATCGGTTAAGGAACCTATTGAAGCGAATGCAGAAACTATCGCTCTATCTTTCGAAAAACCAGCTCCAAGAGGCGCTGTAAAGCTTGTAGATAATGTAGACGATCTAATTGATCTATTACATAATGAAGCGAAAGTCATCTAAAATAATTCTGAATTCAACTTGTTGAGTTCATCATTTATAATAAAAAATATATGTCAGTATTAGTTTATACAGAATCTGAAGAAGGAAAATTTAAGAAAATTGCTTTTGAAGCGGTTTCATACGCAAAAGGAATTGCAGCTCAAATGGGAACGTCGGTTACTGCTGTGACCGTGAATGCGGGAGATGTTTCTGAATTAGGTAATTACGGAGCAGATAAAGTGCTTCAAATTACTGAAGACAGCTTAAAAGCCTTTAACGCCGAAGCCTATGCTGGCGCCGTTAGCGATGCCGCAAAAGCTGAAGGAGCGAAAGTAGTTGTTCTCACATCGAGCGCCAATAGTAAATTTATGGCACCCTTAGTTGCCGTAAATCTTGAAGCTGGCTATGTGTCAAACGTTACTGAACTTCCTTTGGAAACAGCCCCATTTAAAGTAAAACACAGTGTGTTTACCAATAAGGCTTTTGCCACTTCAGAGATCAAAACCGATGTAAAAATTGTAGGCTTAGCAAAGAACGCCTATGGATTAAAGGAAAATAGTGCAGATGCGACTGCCGAAGCCTTCTCACCAACTATTGATAAAGGTGGTGTTGAAGTTGTTTCAGTAGATAAAGCAACAGACAAAGTGACGATCGCAGATGCAGAAATTGTTGTCTCTGGTGGCCGTGGTTTAAAAGGGCCCGAAAACTGGGGAATGATCGAAGAATTAGCAGATATTTTAGGAGCTGCAACAGCTTGTTCTAAGCCTGTGAGCGATATGGGGTGGAGACCACATAGTGAGCACGTAGGACAAACAGGAAAGCCTGTCGCTTCCAACTTGTATATCGCTATTGGTATTAGTGGTGCTATTCAGCACTTGGCTGGAATTAATTCGTCAAAAATCAAAGTGGTTATTAATAATGACCCTGAAGCTCCGTTCTTTAAAGCAGCAGACTACGGTATTGTAGGTGATGCTTTTGAAGTGATCCCTCAGCTCAATGAAAAATTAAAAGCTTTTAAAGCGCAAAACGCATAATTTTTTATTAATTTGTGCCTCTATTAAAAGGCTGTTTAATCAAGGAAACATCCTGTTTAAACAGCCTTTTTTAATATCGTAATGAGCCTAGTTCGACTTAACATAAAAGGAATCTCCTATAGCCAAACGCAAAATGGTGCGTATGCCCTTATTTTGAATGAGGTAGATGGCGACCGCAAACTTCCTATTGTGATTGGTGCTTTTGAAGCCCAGTCTATTGCAATTGCTCTTGAAAAAGAAATAAAACCCCCTCGCCCACTAACTCATGATCTTTTTAAGAATTTTTCTGATAGATTTGGGATCGTTGTAAAACAAGTGATCATTCACAAATTGGTTGATGGTGTATTCTACTCAAGTATAATTTGTGAACGTGAAGACATTGAAGAGATCATTGATGCCCGAACAAGTGACGCTATCGCTTTAGCACTTCGATTTAAAGCACCTATTTTTACTTACAAAGGTATATTAGACAAAGCCGGGATTTATTTAAAGACAAGCCCAAAGCGCGGTCCAGAAAAAATCTCGAAGGCAGAAGAAGCTGTTATTGATGAACTAATTTTGGGAGACGATCGTGAATCTGTTGTTGCGAAACACACAGAAGATTATTCAAAATATTCTATAAAAGAGCTAAATGAAATGCTTGATCAAGCGGTTGCACATGAAGATTATGAAAAGGCCGCCCATATTCGGGACGAAATCTCAAAAAGGCCATAACCAACTCCCAAAGTACATATGACGCGCATTCTCACTATTATTCTTGCTCTTTTATGCTTCGGAAGCAGTTTTGCGCAAGACATAGAAAAGCATTGGAATTTTTCAGCCATTGAAAACGCTACCGGCGAAGCACTTTTCGAGATCAACCCAGAAACAGATCAATTTAACTTAGAAAATGGGACCTTCGAATTTAACTTAACAGCTAACAACGAGCTTAATGCGTCTGGGGACTACATCTTTCAAAATAACTTATTAGTTCTTTTTTACGACCAACCCACCGATACAATTAGGAGGTATCGCGTTTCTACACTCACCGACAGCACCCTGGTTTTTTCAGAAAAAACAACTACATACTCCTTTGTAAAACCAAAAGAAAAAACTGACATTACTGTTGTACCTCTTGAAGTTATTTCCGAAGATAGTGGTATCATACCTTCTCAAGGCTTATCTTTCAATAGCCTCTGGCGCGGTATTCTAGGAATGTTCACCCTATTATTGATTGCTTTTCTCTTTAGTTCGAATAGAAAAGCCATCAACTGGCGTACTGTTGGTATCGGACTCGCCTTTCAAATTGTGATTGCTGTTGGAGTGCTAAAGGTTCCTTTTGTTCAAAATATTTTTGAGTTTGTAGGTAAGATCTTCGTAAAAATTCTTGAATTTACGCAGGCAGGTAGTAAGTTCTTGTTTGAAGGATTAGTAGTAGACATGGACACTTTCGGTTTTATTTTTGCTTTTCAAGTACTCCCTACCATCATCTTCTTTTCAGCTCTAACCTCGGTTTTATTTTACCTCGGAATTATTCAGAAAGTAGTAAAAGCCTTTGGCTGGTTGCTCTCTAAATTACTGAAGATCTCTGGAGCCGAAAGCTTAAGTGTAGCAGGAAATATATTTTTAGGACAAACCGAAGCACCCCTATTAATTAAGGCGTACCTCGAAAAAATGAACAAGAGTGAAATGCTCTTGGTTATGATTGGTGGAATGGCAACCGTTGCAGGTGCGGTACTAGCAGCCTACATCGGGTTTTTAGGCGGTGATGACCCAGTCTTGCGCCTTGTCTTTGCAAAACATTTATTAGCAGCCTCGGTAATGGCCGCTCCAGGTGCCATTGTTATTTCAAAAATACTTTACCCACAGACCGAAGAAATCAACACCGATATTCAGGTTTCTTCTGAAAAAATCGGCTCAAATCTATTAGATGCAATTGCTAATGGTACAACTGAAGGACTCAAACTAGCTGTTAATGTTGGGGCTATGCTCCTTGTATTTGTTGCTTTTATTGCAATGCTAAACTGGCTTATTGGCGGCGTTGGAGAAATAACTACCGTAAACGATTGGATGGCCGCAAATACCTCATATCCAAGATTATCCTTGGAAGCAATCCTAGGAACCGTATTCGCACCGCTCATGTGGTTAATTGGTGTTGCAGAAGAAGATATGATGCTTATGGGACAGCTTCTTGGAATTAAACTGGCTGCCAGTGAATTTGTTGGTTATATTCAATTAGCCGATTTAAAGAATGTTACAAATGCGTCACACTTACGCTACGAAAAATCGATCATCATGGCAACTTATATGTTATGTGGCTTTGCAAATTTCGCATCTATTGGAATTCAAATTGGCGGAATCGGCTCATTAGCTCCAGGACAGAGAAAAACGCTATCTAAGTTTGGAATGAAAGCACTTTTGGGAGGTTCAATCGCCTCTTTAATTTCTGCCACAATAGCAGGAATGATTTTAGGGTAAAAGTTAATAACTTATAACAAAAGCTTTTTTTTTGCGTTTAAAAAACACGCCTTCTTTTTTACTTTTAGCCTATAAATATTTTTGAAGATGAAGCAATACCACGACCTTATAAAACACGTGTTATCAGAAGGTAACGAAAAGCATGATCGAACAGGTACAGGCACCAAAAGTGTGTTTGGATATCAAATGCGTTTTGATTTAAGTGAGGGCTTTCCTATGGTTACCACCAAAAAACTACATTTAAAGTCGATTATCTATGAATTATTATGGTTTCTGAAGGGAGACACTAATATTAATTATTTACAGGAAAACGGTGTACGTATCTGGAACGAATGGGCAGATGACGAAGGAAACTTAGGACCGGTATACGGACATCAGTGGCGTAATTGGAACAACGAAGAGATTGATCAAATATCAGAAATCATAAGCACCTTAAAAGCGAACCCAGATAGTCGCCGGATGCTTGTAAGTGCATGGAATCCTTCTGTCTTGCCAGATACATCCAAACCCTTTTCTGAAAATGTAGCGAATGGAAAGGCTGCTTTGCCACCGTGTCATGCATTTTTTCAATTTTATGTTGCTAACGGAAAACTTTCCTGTCAGTTATACCAGCGTAGCGCCGATATTTTCTTAGGAGTACCCTTTAATATTGCATCGTACGCTTTATTCACTATGATGATGGCACAGGTTTGTGGCTATGAAGCTGGAGATTTTATTCACACCTTTGGAGATGCACATATTTACAATAACCATCAGGAGCAGATCGACCTGCAATTATCAAGAGAACCACGCCCTTTACCGAAAATGTTGCTCAATCCAGATGTAAAAGATATATTTGGCTTCAATTTTGATGACTTTACCCTAATCGATTATAACCCGCATCCGCACATCAAAGGTGCAGTTGCTATTTAAAACCTACTTATCATGAAAAACATCCTCTTAATTCTGTGCCTAATCATTGGTTCAACCTCAGCATTTTCTCAAGAATGGGGTAGTGTAAATAAAAACACCGTAACCATGAAGGAGATCGCTCCTATTTGGCCAGGTTGTGAATCAGGAAGCTCGTACACTCGTGACAACTGTTTTAATCAAAAGTTATCACAACATGTAGCAAAAAACTTCAAATATCCTGCATCTGCATGGAAAGCAAATGAGCAAGGTAAAGTAACGGTTGACTTTATTATCAATGAAAAAGGACTCGTGGAAGTAAAAAATGTCTCTGGCGGTACCGCTGCTTTACAGGCTGAAGCTAAACGTAACATCATGGCTATTCCAAAAATGTCTAAACCAGGCATGCTTGCAGGAAAGCCACGTGCCATTAAATATACAGTTCCCTTTAACTTTAAGACTGGGAAATAAACATCGTAACGTTTTAAAAGAAAATCCTGTTATCTTAATTAGAAAACAGGATTTTCTTTTTGAATAAAAAGATAGCTTAAATGAAATTTTTAATACTACTCCTTTTACTCTCTGCTACATGTCTTTCGCAACAACTTAATTTCGATTATTGCAATGACCATAACAATATCGCAGCTCGTAATAGTTGCCTAAAAGAAAATGTACATGCACTACTCGTTTCTGAAATTCAAAAAACCAATTTCGTCAAGGTAACTGATAATCCCGTTACTCTTACCGTAGAAATTCTTGTTGATCAATTGGGTAATTTCCATGTAGTTTCTTCAGAAAGCGAAAATAAATCGCTTGAGTTAAAAGCTATATCAACGATGGCTCGTATTCGTCCCATCAAAGCCTTTAAAAATTATGCTGGCGATATGCTCTACGATTCTTTTGTTATAACAATGGCATTTCCAATAGTAGAAACTGAACTGTCTGAAATCGTTCCACAAACGAAGCATGCCACAGACGAAAATCTCGAGGTACCATTCGCTATAATCGAGCGTGCCCCTATATACCCAGGCTGCTATCAAGATAATAATGCAGCATTAAAGAAATGTATGTCAGACAATGTTTCGAAGCATGTACTAGGTAATTTTAACACCCACCTTGCTTCATCGTTAAACTTAAGTGGAGTGCAACGTATCTCAGTACAATTTAAAATCGACAGAAATGGTTTTGTAACAAATGTTCGTGCAAGAGGGCCTCATCCAACCTTGGAGTCTGAAGCGCGTCGTGTAGTTTCATCATTACCAAAAATGGAACCGGGAAAGCAAAAAGGAACCGACGTAGGTGTTTTATATTCGTTGCCAATTCTGTTTAAAGTTGAAGAAACCTTACTTGATAAAAAGGCGCGTCTAAAAAAGGAACGTAAAGCCAAAAGAAAAAACCGTAAAAAGAATTCTTAGTTAGCTTTTAAGAACCTTCACGAGTATCTCAAGATCTTCTTCGGAATTATAAAAATGGAACCCTACACGAATTCCTTGTCCGCGTTGGGAACAAATAATACTATTCTCTTTTAGCTTCCGAAAAAGCTTTTCATCACCTTTTAAACTGAAAATATTTGAGTGCTGTTCGCGTGCCTCTACCGTTTTGGACAATAAGCCTGCTTCTCCAAAATGCGTTAATGCCCTTTTGGAAAGATCAGTGATCTTGGCTTCAACATTTGCCATACCCATATCTTCAAAATTTAAAATGGCTTGCTCTAAGCTACCAAAGTTCAAAGTATCTAGATGCCCTGGTTCAAACCTACGCATAAACTGAATTTCGTCACGTCTACTAAAAGCAGCTTCGGCCGAATTAAACCCAATCGTTCTAGGAGACAATATTTCTTGCATACTCTCTTTTATGAGAAGAAGCGCATTTCCGTAGCCAGAAAGCATCCATTTATAGTTGCTGGCTGCCAAAATATCTAATGGACTTTCAGAAAAATTAAAATCGGTTGTACCAAGAAACTGTGTGCCATCCCCTATAAGAATTATATTTGGATGGTAGGCCTTCAACTGTTTTAGAAAATTAAAGTCCATGCGAATTCCGGTCAAATATTGCACAATACTAAACGCAAAAACATCGGGTCGGTGTCGAGCAACTGCTGCTTCAATATTTTCCTCGAAATCGCCATCGATCTTCGCAAAACACAATTCAAAATCTCTATTTTCAATAGCCCAATTTACTGAAGGATAATCTGACTCGAGCAAAAGAATTTTAAGTGGTTTTGGCAATGCTTCCGCAACCATATTCATCGCAAAAGAAAAATTAGGCACAAGTGCTATTTCATCTTCCGAAGCCTTTAAAAATCTACCAACAGCCGATCGAATACCTTGTATATGGGGTCGATGTTTATCTCTAAAAACGCTACCGCCTTCCATTAAGTTGAGATCGTGACTTCTCCTCCAACCAACTAAAGACTGTGAGAGCAGCCCACACGACGCTGTGTTGAGATAATTATATTTTTTAAGAACAGGAAACTCTTTTTTAAAATCTTTCATAAGATTATAAAGTAAACGACGAAAATTGGGTATTTTTACAAGACACCGGATCATCATATTGACGCTATGGTGCCGCATAAAAGTAACCAACTATGTTTTCAAAAACTAACAAAACCGAAAGAATTGACGCCGAACAACGCGAGCAATACGAATACGCTCGACAACGCATCAAGCAGAAGAAAAGACTGATGAGTCATTTCATTGTGTTTTTAGTTGGCTCTGTATTGTTAATTATAATCAATCCTATTTTAGGCTACGGCGATCAATTTTTTATCAAAGATTGGTTTGTTTGGGCTATTTTAATTTGGGCATTCCTATTTTTAATTCATCTTTTTAATGTGCTAATTATTAATAGGTTCATGGGCAAAGAATGGGAGAACAAACAATTAGAAAAGCTAAAAGCGATACAAGTAAAGCGAATCGCGGAACTTAAAAAACAAGCTATTCAAGAAGTCACCGTCCAAGAAGTAAAAGCCGCGAGAGAAGAAGGCGCCTTAAACGAACCAACCCTTCCCCTATCTGAAATAAAAAAAAAGGAAAACCCCAATCTATTACCACCGGAAGAAGCATGATAACATTAATCGCTGCAGCGGGCGAGAACAACGAATTAGGCAAAGACAACGAACTAGTTTGGCACTTACCCGATGACTTTAAACGTTTTAAGCAATTAACCACGAGCCATTTTATTATCATGGGTCGCAAAACTTTTGAATCATTTCCAAAGCCATTACCCAATAGAACTCACGTGGTCATTACCAGAAATAAAGATTATAACCCAGAGGGAGTTCTGGTAGTGCATAGCTTAGATGCTGCCCTGCTGAAAGCTTCGGGAGACGAACAACCCTTCGTTATTGGTGGTGGTGAGATCTATCAATTAGCCATGGAAGCTGCCGATAAGATCGAATTAACTCGTGTACACGGAACTTTTGAGGCAGATGCCTTTTTTCCTGAAATTTCCAAAGATCAATGGGAGCTCATTTCCAAAGAGTATCACCCACAAGATGAGCGTCATAACTATGCCTTTACTTATGAAACGTGGATAAGAATCTAAAAAATACTTCTTCCCATTTACTATTGACGTTGTAAAGACATCAACTTGACCTTAACATAGTCTTGACAAGGTTTAGCATTTTCTTAGCTACACGAAATACCCTTTCTGAGTACCTTTCACATAAAAATTATTATGAGCAAGGAAAATTTATACAACAAAGAAGCTATCAAGAAAATAAAAGATATTGCAAAAGATGTAGATTATGCAATGATGGCAACTCAATTAAGTAAACAACCACTTTCTGTCATCCCCATGTCAACTAAAAAAGTTGATGACCACGGGAATATTTGGTTTATCAGTGGTGCAGATAGCGAGCACAATGCCAATATTAAAAAAGACAGTGCTACTCAACTAATGTATAGTAGCGGAAGTGACATGAAATTTTTAAGTATTTACGGTCGTTCCGAAATTATTACAAACAATGAAATCATTAAAGAGCTTTACGGGAAGACCGATGATACGTGGCTTAATGGCCCTGAAGACCCTAACACAACAGCCATTAAATTTACACCAAGTGAGGCAGCCTATTGGGATAATGACGAGAATGCTATTGTTGTCTTATTCAAAATGGCAAAAGCTGCAGTTACAGGAAAGAATCAAGATATTGGAACCACAGGGCAATTAACAATTTAATAGTTTTACCTTATCATACTTACTCCTCTTTTTCGTTTCTTCGGAAAAGGGGATTTTTATTGCTATTTTTGCAATTCAAATCAACCGTTGGTCATTATTTAACTGAATAATTTCTGAAGTAAAACTTAAAGCATGAATGCATACATATTTCCGGGTCAGGGAGCCCAATTTAGCGGCATGGGATTAGATCTTTTTGAAGCTTCTGCGAAAGCAAAAGATCTATTTCATCACGCAAACGAAGTCTTAGGCTTTGATATAACCAAGATAATGTTTGAGGGAACTGCAGAGGAGCTCAAAGAAACCAAAGTAACGCAACCTGCCATCTTTCTACATTCTACCATTCTTGCAGAAGTTATGGGAGACGCATTTCAACCAGATATGGTTGCAGGTCATTCGCTGGGGGAAATTTCAGCTTTGGTAGCAAATCGTACGATTGCGTTTAGCGACGGATTGCAACTTGTATATAAACGCGCATTAGCAATGCAAAAGGCTTGTGAATTAACACCTTCAACCATGGCAGCTGTATTGGGATTGGAAGACGAGGTAGTAGAAAGAATCTGCGCAGAGACTGCAGGAATTGTAGTGGCTGCCAATTATAATTGCCCAGGGCAACTAGTGATCTCTGGAGAGATCGACGCAGTAAATAGAGCCTGTGAGGCTCTCACTGCAGCTGGCGCACGCCGCGCATTAATACTTCCTGTTGGTGGTGCTTTTCATAGTCCGTTGATGGAACCAGCCCGTGAAGAACTTGCAGCGGCGATTGAGTCCACTCAATTTACTGAACCCGCCTGTCCAATATACCAAAATGTCTCTACGACAGCCGTTACAGATCCTGTAGAAATTCAAAAAAATCTTATTGCACAACTTACGGCTCCTGTTCGATGGACTCAGAGCATGGAAAATATGATCGCAGACGGTGCTACTAAATTTATTGAGGTGGGTCCTGGAAACGTCCTTCAAGGCTTAGTTAAAAAGATCGACCGTTCATTTGCTACGGAGAAAGCCACGATTTAAACATATTAGTATCAGTAATAATCAGAAAAGCCGGGCTATTTATTTAGCTCGGCTTTTCCTTCTTTTACATACTAAAGTATATATCACTAACTACTACTATTTGGATCTTGTATTTTCTTATTGATTTCATCAAGTGTATTATTCATTCGTTTTAAGATCTTAAAGCTTTTATAAAAAACATATATTATAAAGACTGTAAGTAAAATAGGTAAAACAACATTGAAAATTAAACTTAAAGCACCGAGTCCTCCGCTCCATACGTCGGTTTCAACTGTAGTGATTTGCCTGTCTGTAATTTCTTGAATAATCATAGTAATAAAATTTAGTTTGTTAGAAAAAATAGGGATTTAAAACACTTAACTCGTTAATGGCCATTAAGTTAATCAATTTCTGTGTATCCTCTAAATCCTCCTGAAAAAATATCCATCTTTAACAACATAATCTTTCCTTGGGTAAAGTGTATTGGCACCGGACCAATTTTAACATCCATCCCATACGTATAGTACAGTTCAATCTCTGCATGATTTTCGCTATTTATTCCCCTAAAATTAAAGCCATCTAGTTCCATCAAGAAACCTAAATAATTGTTTCCTACCAAATAAGCATTTATCGAGTTTAGTACAAAAGACTGGCCTGTCATATTGTTACAGAGCGTTGAGTTAACTATTATTCTTATATCAGGACCCCAGGTATCGCTTATATTAATTATCGTGTTTTGCGTACCATCTGGTTGAGGAATTATTGAGCTTGTTGCTCCAGAATATGGTGCAATAAAATCTTCAAACTCGCTAACATCTGTAAATTCTAAATTTGGGTCAGGGTCTAAGCTGTGGTCAAAAAAGAAATCGTCATATTCACCAAGTAAACCCGTTAGGTCCATAAAGATTGACCACTCCAATGGATCTGTAGGCAGGTCACCTGTTCCTGAACCCCCTGATCCACCACCATTTGGCCCTGAGCCTCCTGAATTTGGTCCACCGCCACCGCCACCACTAGTTGGTGGACAATCATAGGTAATTTCCCAGCCGCCGGCATAGCCTCCTCCGTCTGTACATGGACATTGAGCCCCGTAACAATCAATCCAAATTACATCTACCGTAAAGGTACATGGGGTTACTGTTTTGCTAGGTATTTCAACTCCATTGTCAAAAGAGTTTGTTTGCTGAACATTACCGTTTTTATCCATAATACTCATCTCACCTGAAAATGCTTTTTTATTTCCCTTTGATAGCGCTTCTATCCAATCGGTCGTTGGAGTGTATTTTAAAAGCAACTCGCCAGTACCCTCTTCATTTTCATAGAGAATAAGATTCGTAAAACTACGCGAATCAGTATCTGATGTGACAACATTAAATGTATACGTTTTAACGTCTTCATTCGTAAAAGCCACAATACGTTCACGGTTGATCTTTAATAAATAATCACTAAAGGCGGCTTCATTATTTCCTGCTAAGTATGAGGTAAGCGCCGTTTCTTCTTGACTATCAAGAAAATTTTCTTGAAACTTTCGAAAGGGAACTTCTTCCCGTTCATACTTCTGTTCGACGTTTTGTTCATGTACTGCATGATCTTCGTGCTCTTCCTTTTGACAACTGGAAAATAAGACGAGTACTAATAATGCCAAAAATGGCTTAATCAAATGTTTGATTTTGGTTTCCATAATGATGATTTTAAATTAATAAATTGATTAATTATTCATCGTAAGCCATATATCAGCAACGTTTCTGATAGCCTATAAAAGGTTTTAGCTTCGATTTACATCGTGGAGAGTACTGTACAGTTTAAAGCACATTGACTTGCCAAATCGAGAACAAGATATAAAAGGAATTAGTAAAATAAGGTGAAAAATGAACGGTCCATGACGCCATTCACGAATTACGCGTCGATCGTGGGTTACCTAAAAACATATAAGACAATGACGTGGTAACGGAAAACAGCTACCATTATGGATAACAGGAATTTTAATTAAGAATTAACCTCGGAAATCTAGATTGAAAATTATTCAAAAAAAAAACGAGCTTAAAGCTCGGTTTTTATTATCATGTTAATAAACAATACTTTATAAGTAGATCTAACTATGCACTAAGAAGGCATTCATCACAATCTTTAACTTCACCATAGTATGTTTCTCGATACTTGTGTACAGTACTTATTGGAAAATTTAAGAAGGTTTTTTGAATGTAAACAACCTTTGTGCTCAGCATCCCCATCTCTTCTGTAAATCTTTTTTCACTTTTCGTTTTGCGTCTAGCGCTCAATATTTTCATCGTTCTTTCTGTTTGCTACAAAACAACACATCTTATTGTGGGCTACCAAGGAGAACCCGTTAAACCTTCGTTAAACCGTTGTTAATTCTTATAAACTGTGCCTTCTTTCATCACGAAGACCACATTTTCTAGCGTATTGATATTTTGAATTGGATCTTCATCTACAGCAATAAGATCGGCCAAAAACCCTGAAGTGATTTGTCCGATTTCATTTTCCATATCTAGAATTTTAGCATTTGTAATAGTCGCTGATTGGATAGAGAACATAGGCGACCAACCCGTTTCAACCATATAACCAAATTCCTTTGCATTTTCTCCGTGTGGAAAAACGCCTGCATCAGTACCAAATGCAATATTAACACCCTCATCTTTTACCATGGCAAAGGTTTTTCTGAGCGCAGCATCCACTTTTTTAATTTTTGGAATAATAATGGCTGGATAATAGTTAGGTATATCGGCTTTTGCTGCCACATATCGACCTGCTGAAAGCGTAGGTACCAAATAAGTTCCATACTGTTTCATAAGTTGTGCCGTACTTTTAGACATCATAGAGCCATGCTCTATGGTTGTTACACCGGCTTTGATAGCTCGTTTCATGCCCTCGTCACCATGTGCATGAGCTGCAACATGCATTCCGTACTCTTTAGCTGTTTTTACGATCTCATCGGCTTCTTCCTGTGTGAATTGTGGGTTTATACCATTTTTACTCACGCTTAAAACTCCTCCCGTTGCAGTAATCTTAATACAGTCTGCGCCATTCTTATAACGCTGACGCACGGCTTTTCTAGCGTCTTCTACACTATTTATCACCCCCTCAGCTGGACCTGGATCACCCATTAGATCTTTTCGATGTCCATTGGTAGGGTCCGCATGCCCACCTGTAGTTGCAATCGCTTTTTCCGCAGTAAAAATACGAGGGCCGGGTACTTTTCCTTGAGCAATGGCATCTCTAAGTGATACATTCACGCCACTGCCACCTAAATCACGAACCGTGGTAAAACCTGCCATTAGAGTTCGATTGGCTATTGCAGCGGCATCGAAGGCTACATCGGATGGGTTTTGGGTGTATTCATCTAAATAAGCGGTAGGACTTGTTTCACTTTCAATATGTACATGCATATCGATAAGACCTGGTAATACTGTTTTATTCGAAAGATCTATAATAATATCGTCAGCTCTTTTGGTCGCCATAAAGCCATCTTGAACTCCGATGATTTTCTTACCGTTAACTATAATGGTTTTCTTAGTGAGCACTGTCCCATTCTTCGTATCAATGATTTTTCCACAATGCAAATAAGTATTTTGGGCAATGCTTCCTAAAACAAAAAAGAACGCTAAAAGAGTGATGTAGTTTTTCATAATTTTAAATATTTCTGATTTTCTTCTCCCATTTCCAGGCAGAAGCCAGAGCATCTTCCAATGTTTTCTCTGCTTTCCAACCCAATTCTTCATTTGCCTTTTTTGTATCTGCATAAACCGAAATAACATCTCCTTCTCTTCGACCAACAATTTTATAAGACAATTTAGTTCCAGTGACCTTTTCAAAGGTATGAACTACTTCCAATACTGAAGAACCAGTACCTGTTCCAACGTTAAAGATTTCAAAGCCAGTTTTATTCGATTTGGAAAGAAGTCTTTCTAATGCGATCACGTGTGCTTTTGCGAGATCAACCACGTGAATATAGTCGCGAATACAGCTTCCGTCATTTGTTGGATAGTCATCTCCGAATACAGAAAGTTCCTTTCGTAATCCAGCCGCGGTTTGTGTTATAAACGGTACTAGGTTTTGAGGAACTCCTACTGGTAACTCACCTATTTCAGCCGTTTCATGTGCTCCCACCGGATTAAAATATCTTAATGCAACGGCATTCAATTTTGGTGAAACCTTGCAGGTATCGCGAATGATCTCTTCACTTATTTGCTTGGTATTTCCGTAGGGAGAAGTAGCCATCTTTACAGGTGCTTCTTCTGTAATAGGCAAACCATCTGGCTCGCCATAAACGGTACAAGAAGAACTAAAAATAAGGTGGTCGATCCCGTTCTTATTACACTCTTGCAGTATATAGATCAAGGTGTTAAGATTATTTTCATAATACAAAAGTGGGTTATCAACGCTTTCTCCTACGGCCTTACTCGCCGCAAAATGGATAATACCAGCAATATTTTTATGTTCAAGGAAAAAATCAGAAACCTTATTTTTTTCTCTTAAATCGAGTTTTGTAAAACTGGGTTGTATTCCAGTGATGGTTGTAATTCTATCTACAACCTCTTCGGTGGTATTGGATAGATTATCGATTATTAAAACCTCATAACCTTGTTGTTGTAATTCAACAACGGTATGAGATCCAATATACCCTAAGCCACCAGTAACAAGTATTTTTTTCATATTCTAAAACTGGGATTCAATTAAATACGAATATGCTTAATTCGCAACAAAGTCAATTACCGTTTTTGTTATAAACGCAATTTGTTCATTATCTAATTCAGTATGCATTGGTAAAGAAACAACTTCTTTTACCAATTGATTAGTAACTACAAAGTCAGCTTCATCATATCGTTCATCACGATAGGCCTTTTGGAGATGCAAAGGAATTGGATAATAAACACCACAAGGTATTCCTTTCTCATTTAAATGTTTTACTAAATCGTCACGCTTCCCATTGGTGATCTTTAAAGTATATTGATGAAACACATGGCAATCGCAGGTATCACAGATCGATTGGCCAGCATCACAAAAACCAGTAGGCGTAACAATTTGATCAACTTCTGCAAAAGCCGCAGTGTATTTGCGCGCCGCATTTCTTCGAGCAGTATTATAATCATCTAAATGTGGCAACTTTGCACGTAAGACAGCTGCCTGTATAGAGTCTAGTCGTGAATTCACCCCAACTACATCATGATGATATCGCTCATACATTCCGTGATTTACAATACCTCTAATAATATGCGCAAGATCATCATCGTTGGTGAAAATCGCACCCCCATCACCATAACAGCCTAAGTTTTTAGAAGGGAAAAAAGAGGTGGAGCCCACATGACCAATCGCTCCCGTTTTAATTTTGGTTTGATCCTTCGGCGACGTATAAGTTGCTCCAATTCCTTGCGCATTATCTTCAATTACGTATAAATCGTGTTCATTAGCCAAGGCCATGATCTCATCCATGTTGGCTGCCAGGCCAAAAAGATGAACAGGAACAATGGCTTTAGTTCTTGGAGTAATTGCTTTCTTTATAGCCGAAACATCAATATTAAAGTTTATGGGGTCAACGTCGACCAAAACCGGAGTTAATTGCAGTAAGGCAATAACCTCTACCGTGGCAGCGAAAGTAAAATCGGCAGTAATAACCTCATCCCCTGGCTTTAACCCAAGGCCCATCATTGCTATTTGCAAGGCATCGGTACCATTGGCGCAGGGAATTACATGTTTTACGCCTAGGTAGTCTTCCAATTCTTTCTGAAAGGCATGTACCTCAGGCCCATTTACGAAAGCTGTAGATTCAATTACATTCATAATCGATTTGTCTACTTGCGTTTTAATATTTGCGTACTGACCTTTAAGGTCAACCATCTGGATTTTTCTCATGAGTTTTTAAAAAAGATAGGGTATAAAAATACGAAAATTGCCCGCCGTCTACAACCGATTAAATTAGTTTTATTAGCTAACCATTTCCTTAGAAAGTTATGACGCGATGGGTGATTCCATTTGGCAATTAATCGCTATTTTAGCGCATCATGAGAGCAGTCTATACCATTCTCACTTACGTGGCTACCGCACATCTTTGGGTGGCGCAATATTTCAGCAAAAAATTAAGATTATTTGTCTCAGGCAGAAGAAACACATTTTCGAAGCTATCCGAGAAACTATCTCCTAATGACAAATCAATCTGGTTTCATTGCGCCTCTTTAGGTGAATATGAGCAAGGCCTTCCTATTATGGAGGAGGTTAAAAAATTCTTTCCAAAGCATAAAATAGTCATTACCTTCTTCTCCCCTTCGGGCTATGAAATTAGAAAGAACGCTGTCATTGCTGATGTCGTTGTTTATTTACCCATGGATACCAATCGCAATGCAAAACGCTTTCTTACCTTAGTAAATCCTTCTTTGGCGCTCTTTGTAAAATACGAATTTTGGCCAAATTACTTATTCGCCTTAAAGGAACGGAAGACCCCAAGTTTGCTTATTTCAGGTGTATTTCGAAAAGATCAGATTTTCTTTAAACCCTACGGAAGTTTTATGCGTAAAGCGCTTTTTACCTTCGATCACTTTTTTGTTCAGGAAAACAGATCAAAAGATTTGCTTAAGGAACTTGGACATAAAAATGTCACAGTAAGCGGAGACACTAGATTTGATCGCGTTTCACATCAAATTGAACATGACAACCATCTCGACTTTATGGACGAATTTAAAAAAGATTCGTTATGTATTGTCTGCGGAAGTACTTGGCCCGAAGACGAAAACGTGCTCCTTCCATTTATAAATGCTTCGGAAGGAAACATCAAATTTGTCATCGCACCACATAAAATTGACGCTGTTAAAATTGAAAGCTTCGTTAAAAAGTTAAATAAAACATCTGTTCTGTATAGCGAACTTACTTCCGAGAGTACAGCAAGAGAGGTAATGCGCGACCGAAATCTTTCAGAAACAACTGTTCTAATTGTTAACACCATTGGACTTTTAACCAAAATCTACAGTTATGCCGATATCGCTTATGTGGGTGGCGCCATGGGCAAAACCGGACTTCATAATATTTTGGAACCGGCTACCTTTGGTGTTCCAATCGTTATTGGCAATAATTATTCAGAGTTTCCCGAAGCAGAACGACTTCGATCACTTGCAGGTTTATTCTCGGTAGATTCAGCCGAAACCTGTTCAGAAATACTAGATAAACTAGTTACTGATGCTAACTTCAGAAGTAAAACAGGCATGATTGCGGGTCATTTTGTCAATAGTAACACTGGAGCAACGCAAAAAACCATGGCTTATATTAAGCAACTCAAAATATAAGGTACAACTTAGTAGGAAAGATGAATTCAATAAAAAACCTATTATTTACTTGTCTTTTAACTGTCACTTCGCTGTCTTGCATAGCTCAAGTTTCAAATTATGAAATAGGCGATGTCGTTGATGACTTTACAGTCACAGATGTAGACGGTCAAGTATGGAATCTGTACGATATCACCGCACAAAACAAATATGTCTATCTCGATTTTTTCTTTGATACCTGTGCGCCCTGCCAAATCACACAATCGGTGCTCAATGAATTTCACGATAAATACGGATGCAATAAAGGTGACATTTTTGTGCTCTCTATAAATAATGGCACAGACACTAATGCAGAGGTCATCGCTTTTGAAAATGAATTTGGTGGACCTTTCAATCACGCACCGGCCGTTAGCATCGAAGGTGGATGCGAAGCTGTTGACACAAACTTTGGCGTTATTGGATATCCCTCGTATCTTTTGATTAGTCCCGAAAATATATATCTCAGTCGTATTGATGAAATGGCAGCGAATATTACGGTCGAAACATTTGAGGATAGTTTCCCAGCGGGATTTGACCCGCAACCCATGGCTTGTACGCTCAATGTTGATGATAATGTAATTCCATTTGCTCTTGAACTTTTTCCAAACCCAAGTAACGAAAACGGTTTCACGGTGCGCCTGAATCGTGAAATGACAAAAATGGACATACAGATTTATACTGTTTTGGGAGAGTTGGTCTACTCCAATACTTTTACAGAACATAGCGCAATGATCAATCCAGCATTACCTAGCGGCATCTATCTCATTCAAGTTGAAACGACTCTTGGTCGTACGAGCAAAAAACTGATAGTTCAATAAAAGCTAAACGCTAACTGCTTCATTTAAATATCTTCGGAAAGGCAACAGTTCTTTATAAATTGCGATCACTTTTTGATCAAAATTGGGTGCCATCACTTCCTTTTGAGAAAGTTGATGCACTACGGCAAACGATCTTCTGCGAAGCAGATCGATATGCTCATGATCTTGGGAAAAACCTCTCGGGGCTGTTTTCAACGGATCGTCGGTAATTAGCGCTCCGAAGGTTTTTTTAAAACTTGGTTTTGAAAGAATTGCTTTTAATGCGTGGCCATTATAGTCAATTCCTTGACGAATACTACGTAATGTTTTAGCATCGGGATGCCAGTAACCACCTCCAATAAAACATTCATTCACACCAAACTCCATATAAAAATCGCCCTGCTTACTCGCCTGGTCAAGACCAGCGCTAAAATGATCTTTATAAATAGGCTTGTTGGGGTGAAACATGAGATTGTTATTAATTCGATTGATCGCTTTTTTGCCAGGCGTATCAAAATAATCAGAATCGATAGCCGCCAATTTCACATTCATATCATCAAGCCATAAAATAAAAAAATCACGAACTTCATAATATTCCTTGCGATGTTCATCCATCCAAGCCTTCTCGTTATTGGTATTGAGTCGTTTAAGAAATTGAAACATTTTTTGGAAATTCATAAAGCGTATCGTTTTATTTTTTACGAAGTTACTAGGAAAACTTTAATAAAACTTTATTACAGTGTCAATGTTAAAACTTGTAATCTTGTATCATAATTTAACACCAAAACCATTAAATATGAAACGATTACTAATTCCTATTGCATTTATCGCATTTTCGCTTTCGGCTACATCTTGTAGAGAAACAGAAACCAAAGAGGTAGTTCGCGAAGTGGAAGTTGAAGTAGAAACCTCAGAGGATAAACCTGGTATATTAGAACGTGCAGCTACTGAAGTTGACAAAGAAATAAATGAGGAAATCGACAAGGAAATCGACAAAATTGGAAACGACGATTAAATTATTAACCCTACAAACAACCCTGACATGAAAAAACTAATTTTAAGCTTAGCAGTAATATTTACCCTGAGCACCGCATTTGTATCGTGTAGAGATACAAAAAACACAACAGATGATGTTGAAAACGCGATCGATGATGCAGGCGACGCTATTGAAGATGCAGCAGACGATGTTGAAGACGCAATAGATGACGATGCATCTGATCCAATAGAAAACACCATTCAAGAAGGTGTTAATGAAGTTCAAGAGAATACAGGAATGGGCGGAGAAGATGATGCTTAATTGTATTAACTCACTAATTTAAAATAACAAAAATGAAAAACATACTATTTATTGCCCTAGCTATTTTCGCTGTATCTTTTACATCTTGTAGAGATGCCGAAAAAGAAGCTGAAACAGAAACCGAAGAACTTATCCAAGAGATGAAAGACGATGGCGCCGAAGTAAAAGTAAAAGAAGATGATGGCGATCTAAAGATCAAGATGGAAACCGACGAGAAAGAGGTTAAAATCAAACAAGATGATGGTGACACCAAAATCAAGATTGACAACGACGGTCAGTAATAAATAACCGTTCGTGTAGAATCAACGACTCCTATTCCAAGGGGTCGTTTTTTTTATGTGTTTAAATTATTGATCTGCCCTTTTAACTCTTCCATTGATTGTTGTAACTGTCGTAATAAGTTACTTTCAGCAGGATCATCAATACCAAACGTGAGCTTACTATTAACTAGCCATAACTCCTGAACATCCCTAATCTGAACATCGATTGGAATATACTCAGGATTTAGCGAAATAAGCCGAACCTTATCAGGTGCATTTGGCACTTTTTGAAGTTTCTTAACAAGTACCGAATCATGTAAAACAACTATATATATTTTGCTATCTGTTGCTTCTGAAATACTTGGTACTGCTCTACCCAAAACCCACTCATTTGGACGAATATTAGGCAACATGCTATCTCCTTCAACTTGAAAGCCTCTATATGTTGCATTGCGATATTCAGGAAGCGGAATATTAAAAGCCGGAAGCGTCTCATACCATTCGGTGTCTTGGATATTATGAGGATATCCTGCCGCAGCCTTCTGATTTACCAAAACAATACTCTCATTCTCCTCCCTATCGAGGGTGATCACCTTCGGACTCACATCGCCTCCCTCAATATTCACTAATTTAGTATAACTCTCCCCAAAAAGCCATAGCGGATTAATTTGAAATTGCCGTAACAACTCCATTACAACTTTCCCAGATATCTTAGTTTTACCTCGTTCAATATCAGCTGTTGTGGCCCCAATATCCAGTAATTCGGCAAACGATTGCTGGGTGTGATGTAATTCTTCACGCACCTTCTTAAATCGACGTGCTTCTATTGACAGCGTATTTTCCATATCCAAATATAAGAAAAGTTGGAATATATCCAAATTTCCAGATGGAAATTTTCCTATATCAAGGAATTATTCCATATTTTTGTCCTAATTCCAAATCGAACTATGAATTTTGAACGTATAAAAGAAAAGCTGAATATCCTTGCAGACGCGGCAAAATACGATGTCTCCTGTTCCTCCAGCGGAAGTAAAAGAACCAATAAGAATAAAGGGCTTGGTGATATCAGCGGTATGGGCATTTGCCACACCTATACCGAAGATGGTCGATGTGTTTCTCTTCTGAAAATTTTACTCACTAATCACTGTATTTTTGATTGCGCCTACTGCGTTACTCGAAAAAGCAACGATATCAAAAGAGCTGCTTTTAAGGTACAAGAAGTAGTTGACCTCACCATTAATTTCTATCGTCGAAATTATATTGAAGGCCTATTTTTAAGTAGCGGAATCTTTAAAAGTGCAGATTACACCATGGAGCGTTTGGTTGCGGTCGCTAAAAAACTACGAGAGGAAGAAAACTTCAACGGGTATATTCACTTAAAATCCATTCCCGGAGCAAGTGACGAACTTATGCGGGAAGCGGGTCTCTACGCCGATAGGCTTTCGGTAAATATTGAAATACCTTCGGAAAAAGGCTTAAAACTATTAGCGCCAGAAAAGAACCGAGCCGATTTCATTAAACCGATGGAGAAAGTTCGTAACGAGATCATTCAGTATAAAAACGAAAAAAAACTTATTAAAAGCACACCAATCTATGCGCCAGCGGGCCAAAGTACCCAAATGATCGTAGGCGCTAGCGGAGAAACTGATGCAGAGATCATGTACACTTCTGCTTATTTTTACAAAAAATTCAATTTGAAACGAGTCTATTATTCCGGCTATATCCCAATTAGCCATGACACACGTTTACCTGGCATTGGCACAGAAGTACCCGTTTTACGTGAAAATAGATTATACCAAACCGATTGGCTGCTTCGTTTTTACGGCTTTGACATTCGAGAGTTACTCAATAAAGAAAACCCTAATCTTGACGCCGATATTGATCCGAAATTAAGCTGGGCATTGCGAAATTTGGAACATTTTCCTATTGACATCAATCGAGCAGATAAACGCATGTTGGTCCGAATTCCGGGAATTGGCATGAAGAGCGTTTCAAAAATAATTCAAGCAAGACGTTTTCGAAAATTAAATTGGGAACACCTTAAAGCCTTCGGTATCGCTTTAAATAGAGCCAAATACTTTATAGTTTGTGACTCACGAAATTTTGAAAGTAAGGACCGCTCTGCAGCGCAAATTAAAGGACTCATTCTGCAGGAATCGAACAGCAAATTTAGAGGCACTTATTCAAACCAATTAAATCTGTTTTCAAACCAACAGCTTCCCGTTGTTTCATGAGATCGATATTAGTATATGACAACACCTTCGAAGGTTTTTTGAGCTGCGTTTTTCACGTGTATGAACATCACTTGAAAGAGGTAAGCATTCAGAGGATGGATATAGCAACGAATAATTTCTTTGATACTTCAGAAATGATCATGTCTGAAGAAAAAAAAGCAACACGGGTTTGGAAAGGCTTATCCCGTTACGCTTCTTCGGAAATAAAAAGCAATCTCTTCAAAGCTTTTCTAAGCGAAATACCAACTATAGAGGATACATTGCTTTATTATATTCGGCTCTTAATTTCTTCAGAAGGAAAAATGGCTAAAAATTATAGTGATCCGAAGATCCTTGAGGTGGCTAAAGTGGTAAAAATGGTTCGAAGAGAAAAACACAGAATGGATGCTTTTGTGCGTTTTCGGCTCACAAAAGATGAGATCTATCTAGCCACTATTGAACCCGACTTTAATGTACTTCCCTTAAATGCTAAGCATTTTAAAGACAGATATGCCGATCAAAAATGGCTTATCTACGATCTAAAAAGAAACTATGGAATCTATTATGATCTCACTTGCATAGAAACGGTAATTATAGAATTAAACAAAAATATCAATACAACCAAAATGGCAGCCTTGTACTTTACCCCCGAAGAGGAACAGTATCAAAACCTATGGCAAAATTACTTTAACAGCACCACAATCGCTTCCAGAAAGAATTTAAAGCTTCATATGCGCCACGTACCAAAGCGTTACTGGAAATATCTTAGTGAAAAAGCGCCTCGATAAAAAAATTATGTTAATTTTATCCCGTATAATTTAAAACCATCAAACAAATGAAAAAAGTAATCACAACTTTAGCCGCTTTGGCGCTTGTACTTTCTGTTGCTTCATGTAGAGAAACAGTAGACAAAGCTCAAGAAGCAGCTGATAATGCTGGAGACGCTATTGAAAATGCTGCAGATTCTGCTGCTGATGCTGCTGAAGATGCAGTTGACGCTACCGGAGATGCTATGAATGAAGCAGGCGATGCAATTGAAAACGCTGCGGACGCAACTGGAGATGCAATCGAAAATGCTGCAGAAAAAGTAGAAGATGAAATCGAAGGAAACGACGATAACTAATTAACTTGTTCTTGACAAGAAGCCTCATTGACGATGTCAATGAGGCTTTTTTATGCCCATAAATTGTCAATTCTTCCCTCCAAACATTTAAAACCCGTACATTTTGCTTTAATTATGTCAAAATACACTTCCTCCTTATAGAATGAATAGTATCTATTCCGATCTAATTTTGATCTACACGTGTATTTCAACCTTAAAACAATACCTTCTACCATCTAATTGAATGATTTCCTGTTATTTAATCTAAAGAAAACGTACCTTAGGTTCAAAATTGATGCTGTATGTCAAAATTAGTGTCGTTAGGCTATAAAAAGCTACTCGGTGTTGAAAAGGATCGACTCATTATTTATATAGTACTGTACAGTATCGTAGGTTTTACTATGAATGCTATAGGAGCTAATCTAGAAATTGCGAAATTCACCCATTGGTGGCAAGTAATTAGTTGTTATCTCCTTTATATGATTCCTGTTTCACTATTGCTTAGAAATTATTCGTTTTTTAATCAATATTGTTATGGGCTTTTAGCAATGGGATTATTAGAATTTGGGGGTTATGCCCTACAGACCTCGTACGTATTCCCTGACAATATTTTAGTGCAATTATTTGGTCCGTATACCTTCGCTTTGACCATGACATTATTCTTCGCTTTTTACTTCCCACTAGGTAATTTAGCGGTGGAAAAAATACACGTTATTAGGTCAAAATCAACGAAATAACCGACAAAAGTACCATTAATAAAGATGAAATGCACTATGTGTTTTTATGAAAGTTCAGTGTAATTTAGCCCCATAATTAACACAAAAACTTATCCTCATGAAAAAATTTATGTTTATTTTCGCCTTAGTGGGTTTGGTAATGACTGCAAGTTGTACACCTGAAGCCCTTACAAATGATGAAGTCCAAATTGACAAAAAAGACTACGTACCGCCACCAAACGGATAGAAAAAAGAAATATCTTATAGGGGTGTTGATATCTATTGTTTTGGTAACAACACCCTTTCTATTTTACATATACCGCATCGCTCCAACTGAAGGAAGCGAGTGGGATACTATATTTGGAAAGATTACTGCGGGAAGCTTTCAAAATGTCTCTTACTATTTACATTCTCTTTTCACAAAAATGACTTTTGTGATCCTTACCGGTATATGGTTCCTTACCTCCAGTAATTGGTGGAAATACGCTATTCTAGTGCCTTTTACCATGTTTTTATTTCAACTCTCTGGCGTTATCAACTACAAGATCCAGTATATTGATGAATACGATTTTTGGTATTCTTTGCCCGTCATACTTCCTATCCTATTTTTCCTTATCTATATCTCGTTACGTATCGGAAGAAGAGGCAAAAATGAAGTCGATCTTAAAAAAGAAGTTGACGAAGAAATCAAGCAAATTTGGAGCGACGATTTGTAGTATTTGCCTCACCCCTAATTATTTTTCGTTTTTCTGAAAATTTATCGCAAAAAGTTCTTTGCGGTTTTTACAAATGTTATAAATTTGCCAACCGCTTCGAAAACGAAGTACGTTCATTAAAATCGCGAAAATAGCTCAGCTGGTAGAGCGCCACCTTGCCAAGGTGGAGGTCGCGGGTTCGAATCCCGTTTTTCGCTCATTGATCTACCCGACTATAGTTTTAGTCGAAGTGATGCTGAAGTGGTGGAATTGGTAGACACGTTGGACTTAAAATCCAATGTCCATTAGGACGTACGGGTTCAAGTCCCGTCTTCAGTACAAATGAGAAAAAGCCGTATCGTAAGATGCGGCTTTTTTGTTTTCCGGAAACCGCGAAACTTTAGTTTCGGGAGGTTGGAGGAAAACAAAAAAGCAAGCTGCAGAGCAGCAAAGGCTTTTTCTCTCAACATGTTGATATAGGACTCGCGAGTGCAAACGAGCAATTCCCGTCAATGTGTAATCTCATAAAAAAGCAAGCTGCAGAGCAGCATAGGCTTTTTCTCTCAACATGTTGATATAGGACTCGCGAGTGCAAACGAGCAATTCCCGTCAATGTGTAATCTCATAAAAAAGCAAGCTGCAGCGCAGCGAAAGCTTTTTCTCTCAACATGTTGATATAGGACTCGCGAGTGCAAACGAGCAATTCCCGTTAATGTGTAATCTCATAAAAAAGTAAGCTGCAGAGCAGCATAGGCTTTTTCTCTCAACATGTTGATATAGGACTCGCGAGTGCAAACGAGCAATTCCCGTCAATGTGTAATCTCATAAAAAAGCAAGCTGCAGAGCAGCGAAGGCTTTTTCTCTCAACATGTTGATATAGGACTCGCGAGTGCAAACGAGCAATTCCCGTTAATGTGTAATCTCATAAAAAAGCAAGCTGCAGAGCAGCGAAGGCTTTTTCTCTCAACATGTTGATATAGGACTCGCGAGTGTGATGATTAATGAGTGAATCAATGATTGAATTAATGATTGAGCATTCCATTTTCACCGTTCACTTCGCAACGCTCACTGCATGCGTTAGGGGTTGCAGTGGAAATCCTGCAAAGCAGATTGAAACGGAAGACCCGGCACGCTGCATAGCGGGCAACGCCCAAAAACTACTTCTTAAATTTAATTGATGCTTTCCGTTGTAGCATCCGCTTGATCTCATTAAGCTTCATAAGAGCCTCTACAGGCGTTAATGTGTCAATATCGATATCTAGGATCTCGTCGCGCAATTCTTCGAGCAGAGGATCGTCTAACTTAAAAAAACTCAATTGCATTTCATCTTTAGAAATCGCTTTCATTTCTTCGGAAAGCTCTTCAGAAGAATGACTTTTTTCAAGTCGTTTTAAAATTTTATTCGCGCGATTTAAAACCGCTTGTGGCATTCCGGCCATTTTTGCGACGTGAATTCCAAAACTGTGATGTGAACCACCCGGAACCAATTTTCGCAGAAACAGAACATCATCCTTAAGCTCTTTAACCGAAACGTTGTAATTTTTAATTCGCGGAAAAGTTTCAGTCATTTCATTGATCTCGTGGTAATGCGTCGCAAAGAGGGTCTTTGCGCGGCTTGGATGTTCATGTAAATACTCGCTGATTGCCCAAGCAATTGAAATACCATCGTATGTACTAGTACCTCGTCCAATTTCATCGAGAAGCACTAATGAACGCTCTGAAATATTATTTAAAATACTTGCGGTCTCGTTCATTTCAACCATAAACGTAGATTCACCCATGGAAATATTGTCGCTCGCACCAACCCGTGTAAATATTTTGTCTACAACACCCATCCGAACTGCTTTAGCAGGCACAAAGCTTCCCATTTGCGCCAATAAAACAATTAAGGCCGTTTGCCTTAAAATAGCACTTTTACCACTCATATTGGGCCCTGTGATCATGATCAGTTGCTGGTTATCACGATCTAAAAATACATCGTTGGCTATAAAAGGATAATCGGGCGGTAACTGAGCTTCGATCACCGGATGCCGACCTTCTTTTATGTCCAGATCGGTGGTTTCATCAAAGAGGGGTCTCGTATAATTGGCGGCTTTGGCATGACTCGCAAAAGAGCAAAGACAATCCAATTCGGCGATCAGCGCAGCATTATGCTGTACCACACCAATAAACGGAAGCATCCAAGAAACCAGCTTATTGTAAATCTCGTGTTCTAAGGCTGAAATCTTTTCTTCGGCACCCAGGATCTTGGCTTCGTATTCTTTTAACTCTTCTGTAATATAACGCTCTGCATTAACGAGTGTTTGCTTTCTGATCCATTCTTCTGGGACCTTGTCTTTGTGGGTGTTTCGGACTTCAATATAATAACCAAATACATTGTTTGACGCGATCTTTAACGAGCTGATCCCGGTACGTTCGGTTTCCCGCTTAAGCATCGCTTCAAGATATTGTTTGCCTCCTGTTGAAATGGCTCGTAACTCATCTAAGTCTTCATTAAAACCTGAGGCAATAGCATTTCCTTTTATAATATTGACTGGCGCTTCTTCATTTAAGGTTTCTTGGATCTTTTCCCGGAGACTTTCGCAATTATTGAGTTGTTCACCAATACGTTTTAAAGAAGCATTACCAGATGCTAATGCTTGTGCTTTGACCGGAATAATAGCAGCCAACGAATTTTTTAATTGTATCACCTCCCGTGGATGGATCTTTGCCGTAGCCACTTTGGAAATGAGCCGTTCCAGATCGCCAATACGTTTAATATGCTGTTGCACCGTGTCTAAAACTTTTGGATGATCCAATAAATGACTCACCACTTCATGTCTTTGGGTAATGGCCGACACATCTTTAAGCGGTAATGCCATCCATCGTTTTAAAAGACGTCCGCCCATAGGCGATATCGTTTTATCGATCACATCGAGCAGAGTTACCGCATTTTGTTGCTGTGAATGATAAAGCTCTAAATTCCGGATGGTAAATCGGTCCATCCAAACATAGGCATCTTCGGCGATCCTTGAAATTTTTGTGATATGTTGAAGCTTGTGATGTTGGGTTTCCCCTAAATAATGCAGGGCCGCACTACTAGCAATCACACCGGCTTCAAGATGATCAACACCAAATCCTTTTAAATTTTTAGTTCCGAAGTGTTTCTGAAGGGTCTCTTGCGCATAATCTGTTTGGAACACCCAATCTTCAAGGTGAAAGACGTGATAATTATCTCCAAACGTCTCCGTAAAAACCTTGCGTTTTTGTTTGCTAAAAAGTACTTCGGAAGGGTTGAAATTCTGTAATAATTTATCAATATATTCCGCAGAACCTTCCGCAGTCAAGAATTCACCAGTTGAAACATCGAGAAAGGATACTCCAATACCTTTATGATGAAAATGAACTGCCGCCAAAAAATTGTTGGAATTTGATTGCAAAATATCATCATTGAGAGCCACACCTGGTGTCACCAACTCGGTCACCCCTCGTTTTACGATGGTCTTGGTTAACTTTGGATCTTCCAATTGATCACAAATAGCCACACGACATCCCGCCATGACCAATTTCGGTAAATAGGTATTCAAGGAATGATGCGGAAATCCCGCAAGCTCTGTCTGCTCTCCCCCATTATTCCGCGCCGTAAGCGTGATATTTAAGATCTTGGAAGCACGAACTGCATCTTCACTAAAGGTTTCGTAAAAATCACCCACCCGGAATAACAACAATGCATCCGGATACTTTGCCTTGATGCTGTTATATTGCTTCATTAAAGGGGTCACTTTTTTTGCCATAGTAAGATCCGGTACAACGGATTTCTTTTTAAGTTTCAATATATTTGTGACTAGTAAAAATACAGAAAATGCCTCTTTTTAAGCCATCGCAGCTTCCCTAAGTTGTTGCCTTTTATCAACAATTTTCTATAATGAGCGCATGCTCCTTCCGAAGAAAAGAAAAACAAAGCTCACAAAAAATATCTTCGCAAAAAGCTAGTACCTTTGCACTATGAAGCACCGAAAGATCAAAAATAGTGAACTTGACCGAAAAGATATTGATGGTTTTAAAGCAGCCGCTAAAACCCCACTTATCATTATTTTAGACAATATTCGGAGTTTGAATAATATTGGTTCGGTTTTTAGGACGGCTGATGCTTTTCTTGTGGAAAAGATCTATCTCTGCGGCATTACAGCCCAACCACCGCACAAAGACATTCAGAAAACAGCTTTGGGAGCCACAGAGAGTGTTTCATGGGAATACACGGAAGACACACTCGAACTATTATTAGCATTAAAAAATGATGACGTTACAATCATTGCTATCGAACAAGCTGCAGATGCTGTTATGTTAGATGCGTTTAAACCCGAGCCCAATAAGAAATATGCTATTATTTTCGGCAACGAAGTAAAAGGCGTGCAACAGTCTGTTGTTTCAGCCAGTGATGTAGTGCTCGAAATTCCGCAGTACGGCACAAAACACTCCTTAAACATCAGTGTAAGTACTGGGATTGTTGTTTGGGATTTTTTTAGCAAATTAGAAATCAAGCCTTAAGATCTCCATGGGATCTTCAACGTCATTTAATAAACGAGCTAAAGTTTCTGTGTTGGTGTTGCTGAAAAACTGAAGTTTTGGCACAGTGATTTCTTTCCGAAGTAAATCTCTTTCTTCTAAGATCCATTTGGTTTGTTTGGCTACTGCCGTGCCTGAATCAATGATTTTTACATAATCTGGCAACAACTGGCGCAGTTGTGGAATAATATAGGGGTAATGGCTACATCCCAGAACGAGATAATCAACCTTTGCCTCAAGCATAGGACCAATATAACGCTTTAACAACCTCAATAATTCGGGGCTATCAAGTTTTCCTGCTTCGATCAAAGGTACCAGTCCTTCGCCAATAATCTCTACCAACTGAATTTCCTTTGTTAATGCAGCGGCTGTTTTATGAAACAATTCACTTCCCAATGTTCCTTTAGTTGCTAGAATACCAATAGCCTTAGAGTTGGTTTTTAAAGCAGCTGGTTTTATTGCGGGTTCAATACCAATAAAAGGAATGCTATACTTCTTCCGAAGTAAGTCAATTGCATTGGTTGTAGCAGTATTACAAGCTACTACAATGATCTTACAGCCCATTTCGATAAGCTTTTCGGTATTTTTAAAGCTTAGTGCAATAATTTCTTCGGAAGTTCTATTTCCGTAGGGTGCATTTGCACTATCAGCAAGATAAATGGTATGCTCATTAGGCAGTAAGTAATGCACTTCCTTCCATATAGAAGAGCCTCCTACGCCAGAATCAAAAAAGCCTATTGGTTGGTTTGCCATCATCATTGTAAAAGTAACTCAAACTTTCGGTTTCTTGAAATTGCCGCATAAAAAAACGACCTACAAATGCAGGTCGTTTTTATTCTATTGAACGGGTCGTATTAGATTCCCAATTGCTTCTTTACGTCTGGTAAAAGATCTTTTCCGTCGGCTAATAAAACACCACCTCCGGTTGAAGAATCTAAGACATACTGAAACCCTTGCGCTCTTGCAACAGTTTGAATAGCCTGACGCGCCTTTTCAAGGATAGGCTTTAAGATATCAACTTCTTTTTGCTGAAGGTCTTGTAAAGCTTGATTTCGGTATGCACCAATATTATTTTGCATTCCCTGTACCTCTTCCATACGCGAGCGATTCACCTCATCGGTTTTTGTGCTTGCTTCGGCATCGTACTGCTTCATTTTTGTTTCAAGCTCTCTTCCCATTGCCTTGATCTCTGTGTCATAGGTCTTTTTAAGCTTCTCTAACTGGCTCTGAGCTGCTTTCATTTCTGGCATAGCTTCTACTAAGGCTCCAGTTTCAATATGCGCAACCTTAGATTGTGCGTTCATAAAGCTGGTTGCTCCAACAAATAGCACTAGGGCTACGAATAATGATTTAAAATTTCTCATTGTAATTGTGTTTAATTTAAGTGTTATGTTATTTGTCTTTTTTTAAATGTTTTGTCCGCCGTCACCATCGTCCCCGCCATTTTCTGGCGGTGTATTTTGACCGCCATTTCTGGCGTTCATAATAGAATCTTTTCTCTCTTGTCGCTCTCTCAATAAACGTTCTCTACGCTCATCAAATTCTTTCTTTTTAGCTGCTCGAATGGAGTCACGTACTTTTTGACGATCGGCCATCATTTGCTCACGCTCATTCTTTTTAGCTTCAACAGCTTCTTCTCTTTCGCTTACAGCTCCTTCTTCTTCGACACTTAGAGCATCTCTTGTTTCAACAGCTTGCTTTTCACGTTTTGTTGTTACTTCTTTTCTTTTAGCGGCTCTATTTATGCTTCTCAATACGGTTTCGCTAATATCATTTCTTTCCGCAGCAAACAACATCACTACATCGGCAGATTTGTCAAAAATAAAATCGTATTTTTTATTAACTGCAATTTCCTGTACAATATTAAAAACCTGATCTTGAATAGGCTGAACCAATTGGCGTCTTTGAATAATAAGATCACCATTTGGACCAAAACGATCTTGTTGATATTTGATCATTTCATCTTCTTTGATCTTGATCTCCTCTTCGCGTTCTTCAATAAGCTCTTTAGTGAGTAATACACGTTCGTTACTTAAATTTAATTTCATAAGATCGATCTCTTTCTGATCTTTTGAAATATCTGTTTTCCAACGTTGCACTTTTCCTTCTAACTGAATAGTTGCTTCCTTATATTCTGGTACATTTTCAAGGATATACTCCATGTCTATGTAACCGATGCGAACGCCCCTTTGAGCATTTGCCGTCAAGCCAAAGCCTAACAAAACAAGTGCAACTGCAATTAATTTCTTAGTATTCATCATAGATTAGTTGTTGATTAGAAAATATCGTGCCAAAGTTAAAATTGTTGTCCAATAATGAAATGAGTTTCCAGTCCATTTGGCTGTGTACCACCCAATACTGGATCGAAACCATACCCGAAATCAATTCCTAACAACCCAAAGGCAGGCATAAATATACGTAATCCTACGCCAGCAGATCGTTTCAAATCAAACGGATTATAGTCACTAAAACCATCATATGCCCCACCACCTTCAACAAAACCAAGCACATAAATAGATGCTAATTGTTTCAAAGTTACGGGATATCTTAATTCTAACGAAAATTTATTGAAAATGGTATTTCCATCTGTCCCAGAAAGTGACTGATCTGCATAACCACGTAATTGAACTACTTCTCTTCCGTCAAGACTAAAAGATCCTAAGCCACTCCCTCCAACAAAGAAACGCTCAAATGGCGGGATACCTCTATCATTATTATAAGCACCTAAGTACCCAAATTCTGTATTCGTACGCAACACTAATTTGTCAACTAGACGTGTATACCAGGTTCCTTTGAATTTGATCTTGTAATATTCTAACCAATCAAAGCGCTCTTGGTCAATTTGTCCAATACGTTCATTCGCAGCAGTAACAAAATCAGAATCATCGTTAATGGCTAAAGCGCCAATAATATCATTACGCTCATCACTGAGGTCTTTATATTTATCTTTTTCGCCAAATGCCGAATATGGTAGCGTCATTTTAGCGGTTAAACTAAAATCTGAACCAGACATGGGATAGATTGGGTTGGTAGCCGTGTTGTTTCGGCTTATTCCGAAGGTATACGCCAAGTTGTTCGAATATCCATCTCCAAACGTAAATAAAGGAGTATTATAATTCTTTAAGTTATAATGCTGAAAACTAACCGCCTGTGAGAGTACAAAGTAATCATCTGGCCATTGTAATTTTTTTGCAATTCCAACAGATCCACCAGTAATTAAGAATCGTCTGTCACGATCGGCTTCCCTCTGTTGAAAATCGTAAAAGTACTGTACGGTATGCGAGAAAGATGTACTCAACTGAACAGGCTTTTTACCACCGAGCCATGGTTCAACTAACGACAGACTGTAGGTTTGATAAAAACTACTTGCTTGCGCTCGTAACGATAGCTTTTGTCCATCACCCATAGGTAACGGCTTATAAGCATCTTTATTAAATATATTTTGCAATGAGAAGTTGTTGAAAGACAAACCAAGTGTCCCTACGAATCCTCCGCCACCATAACCTCCTTGCAATTCAATCTGGCTAGATCCTTTTTCAACTACAGAATACTCCATGTCTAAAGTACCGTTATTTGGATCTACATTTTTAAAGTTTGGTGATAATTGTTCAGGATCAAAATAGCCCAATTGTCCTAGTTCACGTATGGTACGAACCACGTCACGCTTACTGTATTTCTGTCCTGGTCGCGTACGCAGCTCACGATAGATCACGTGATCATTTGTCTTGGTGTTACCTACTACAGTAACATGGTCAAAATAGGCTTCTTTTCCTTCGATGATACGAATTTCAAAATCGATTGTATCTTGTCTTACTGCTACCTCAACAGGGTTAATTCTTGAGAATAGGTAACCGCTATTTTGGTATAGGTTTGTAATATCAATCGCTTCTGGGTCTCCAGCATCTTCAATTCGTTCTTGCAGCAAGACACCATTATAGGTGTCTCCTTTTTTAATGCCTATAATTCGGCGGAGCTGTTGGTCTGTAAAGACACTATTTCCAATGAAACGAATATCACCAAAATAGTATTTTCTACCTTCTTCAATGGTCATTGCAAGTGCAATGTTCTTTTTATCCTTAACGATAAGCGTATCACTTATTATACGCGCATCTCTAAACCCATTTGTCTTGTATTTGGTTATAATAGACGTCTTATCCTCTTGAAATCCGCTTTCGGTATATTTAGATCGTTTAAAAATACGCAAGGGAAATTTTCGCTTGGTCTTTTTCATTGTCTTACGAAGCTTAGCATCAGTAAGTTCGCTATTTCCTTCAAAATCGATATCCGAAACTTTAACTCGCACCCCTTTATCGATAAGGATCTTCATATCTCTGCTTACCTCTTGTCCGGTAGTATCGACAACAGGTGTTGTAGAAAAAATTACATTCGTATTTAAAAAACCAAGATCTCTATACTTAGTAGTGATAGCGTTCTTGGTAGTAGTAATTAGGTTTTTGGTAATTTTTGTACCAGGCTTAAGACCATTATCCTTGATAATTTCTTTGGTCTTTCCTTTCCGGATTCCCTCAATGGTTACCTTGTTTAACTTTGGAAGTTCTACAATGTATAATTCTAAATCAACTTCGTCACCCTCAATATTGGTCACATAAAAAGCGATATCACTAAAAAGCTTTTGCTCCCACAACTTTTTAGTAACGGCACTAAGCTTTTCCCCTGGAATATAGATGCGGTCTCCTTTTTTAAGACCTGTAAAGGCAATCACGGTTTGCTCATTAAAACTTTGAGCCCCGGTGACTTCAATTTTATTAATGGTATACTTTTTACCTCCGTCCAAGTCCTTTTGCTGGGCAGATATTGTAAAAACGGAAAGCATTGTGAAAATTATCGCACAATACAGCTTTTTATAAGTAGGCAATGTTGAATTATTTTTTGAGTTGTTCACTAGTCTTTCCAAATCTTCTTTCTCTATTTTGATAATTTAATATTGCTTCAAAAAGATGGTTTTTAGTATAATCTGGCCAAAGTGTTTCTGTAAAATACAGTTCAGCGTACGCTATTTGCCAAAGCAAAAAATTGCTAATACGCTGTTCACCACTGGTGCGTATCAGCAAATCTACGTCTGGTAAATTTCGCGTGTAAAGATGATTATTAATAACGTCTTCATCGATAAATTCGGGCGAAATTAGGTTATTTTTAACTTTAAGACTAATCTCTTTAATAGTTTTTACAATTTCTTCCCGAGAACCATAACTTAGGGCGAGCGTGAGCGTCATCCTAGTATTGGTCTTTGTCACTTCAATAACATCTAGTAATTCTTTATGCGCTCTTTTTGGCAAGGCATCTAAATTGCCAATCGCATTTAACTTGATATTATTTTTTTGAAGCGTATCGATCTCCTTTTTTAAAGAGGAAACTAACAATTTCATCAATAATTCTACCTCCATTCTTGGACGATTCCAATTTTCAGTAGAAAACGCATACAAGGTGAGATATGGAATATTAATTTCGGCGCATGCCTCAACAATTTCACGAACCGCTTTGGTGCCATTTTCATGACCCATAGATCGAAACAGACCTTTTTGCTTGGCCCAACGCCCGTTGCCATCCATAATAATAGCTAGGTGTTGCGGGAGTTTGTCTACATCTATCTGCGATTGTAATGTCATTGCATACTTCTTAATTGCTTTCTTTACTATTCCTGCATCTCTTAAAGCCGTGTTTATCTTTTTGCAACGTCACAAAGACGAGGCTTTTTTCTAAAAATTACAATAACACGGTTTTCTTCCGAAGGTAAAACTAACTGTTACGCCGGAAAACACGTACCAATCATCATTATTGCGATTTCCAAAACGCAAACTTTCTTCATTTTCTAGTCCTCCTACCGGAAAACTTCCGTCCAGATCATCGGTAAATGTATAGCGTGCACCTATCTCAAAGGCAAGTACTATCTTCCCACCAAGATTGGCTTTATACCCAAGCACCATTGGTATGGCTACAGATCCAGCTGAATCGTATTCGTCAATAATATTACTCGATCTTTTAAACAGGGCATTGTAACCAAAATAAGTTAAACCTGTATAAAGATACGGTGTTGAAACGGGTCTTCCGCTATAAACATTATAATCAAAAAAGGTGTATTCTATCCCTAATGAAACTTCGGTGATCGTATTTTCAAACGAATAACCTCGCTCTTGGCGTCGTGCTTCACTAGAATCATTGTCATCCCCACTTATAGAAGCAAACATTGCACTAAAACGAAAAGCGTGTCTTGAACTTCGATTCCATTTAAAAACACCTCCCAATGCGAGTTCATTAGGTGCAATATAGTTAGTTTTACCTACATCTCCTATATAGTTAGATCCACCAACAAACATACCTAATTCATAGGTCTGCGCTGAGGCCATATAAACAGATGACATTATGATAAACAGCGATGCGAAATACTTCATATACCTTAAAAGTTTGCAAATATAACAATTAACTTGGCTTCACCATGAGGTAAGCTCATTTGTCTAAGTTGATTAACAAAGTTTATGGTATTTTATTGCCTAGTTGCGTTTGTCTTCTCCCCACAAAAGTTTCTCTCGTAGGGTCTTTATAAAGCTATCATCTTCCAGTTGAACCATCTTTATAGTAAAGCTCGCCTTTTTAATGTGTAGTGTGGTACCATTGTCTAGAGTTGCAATTCGAGAATCTAATGAAACTAGAAAAGAAGTCTCTCGTCCGCTCACCTTTAAGGAGATCTCACTATTATCAGGTATGACCAATGGTCGCGCATTTAAATTATGCGGCGCAATAGGCGTAATAACAATACTATTGGTACTCGGGTCAATTACAGGACCCCCACAACTCAAAGAATATCCCGTAGAGCCAGTAGGTGTTGCAACAATAAGACCATCACTCCAATAAGAAGTTAGATATTTATCATTGACCATGGTTTCAACCTTGATCATTGAAGTAGTGTTTTTTCTATTGACAGCTACTTCATTTAAGGCAAAATTGAGCGTTTTCACTTCATTGTTATCTGGAGAAGTCTCTATAGTAAGCAAACTTCTTTCTGAAATGCGAAAGGACCCGTTTAAGATAGCATTAATACTTTGAGTAATATCTTCTTTCTGAATAGTTGCCAAAAATCCCAAGCGACCTGTATTGATCCCTACAATAGGAATATCGAGATCGCGAACAAAGGTAACCGACTTTAAAATGGTTCCGTCACCACCAATACTAAAAAACAGATCATAACTATGATCAAGTTTAGTAAAAGTCTCTAAGTGCGCATATTGGGCAGCCCCTGTATGATTTTTTTGAAGAATCTTTAAAAAGTTTGCCTCAACAATGATCTCAGCATCCTTTGCTTGCAGTGCGTCGAGAATAAGCTGAATATATTTTTCAGAATCCTCATGATAAAACTGACCGTAAATACCAATTTTCATCTTCTTAAATGTTTAGGTATCTATCTAGGTACTCGGAGCGTTTTTTAAGATCGTCCAAAAATTTATCTTCATCATGATTTGACACCACATGATAGTCGTAACGTCGAAAGGTCTGCACAATGGCATTCATTCCTGTATGCCCTATTTTCACCGTGGCTTGCATAATGTTAGCGTCTATGTGAGATATAAATACACCCAATATCTTAGCGTCATTCGATTCAACGATCTGGCATATCTCACTAAAAGAATAATCGCGAACGCCTTTCTCAACTACGATGATACCTCCAGCTTCATTCAAAAAAGGAGTATGATTAAACAAACTCATAATATCACTGAGCTCATAATACCCTAAATAATGATTTTTGTCATCCAAAACTGGCATAATATTACTGCTGTGTAGCGCAAATGCCTCAAGAATATCCAACCAATTGGTGGTAGCACGCACAAAAAAAGGTTCTATAGCATACTGAAAATCTGAGAGCAACTTATCACTCTCAAAACAATGGGCATCGGTTTCAGAAACACAACCTTCATAAGCTCCTTCTTTCATTACAGGAATGTGCGAATAAGTAAGCATATTGAAAGCGCGTTGCACCTCTTTTATTCCCGAAGAAATATCAAAAGGCTTAATATCATTGATAATGTAGTTTTGGGTATCCACAGGTACAATTTTTATGCAAAATACTTAAATAATGAATCAAAACCGCGACGAAGCTTTGTATTTTTGTGCTTTATTCCAATCGTTATGACTAAACTAAGTGTTAATATCAATAAAATTGCAACCTTGCGAAATGCCCGAGGCGGAAATGTTCCTGATCTGTTGCAGGTAGCCCGAGATGTGGAGGCATTTGGCGGACAAGGAATTACTATTCACCCCAGACCCGATGAGCGCCATATTAGGTATCAAGACGCTTATGATCTAAAGGAAATAGTCACCACCGAATACAACATTGAAGGGAACCCTATCGATTCGTTTATGAAGATGGTTTTAGCCATTAAACCCACACAGGTCACCTTGGTTCCCGATTCGGTAGACGCTATCACTTCCAATGCTGGCTGGGATACTATTAAAAACCGGACTTTTCTTTCTGAAATTATTAGCGAATGTAGACGAAATGAGATAAGAACCTCCATTTTTGTTGATCCAGAATTACGTATGATCGAAGGGGCTTCGGAAGTAGGAACTGACCGTATAGAGCTTTACACCGAAACATTTGCACATCAATATGGCCTAGGCAACAAAAAAGCCATAAAACCTTATACCGAATGTGCTGTACTTGCCAATGAACTAGGATTAGGCGTAAATGCTGGTCATGATCTTTCACTTGAAAACATTCAGTTTTTTAAAGAAAATATTCCGCAGCTCCTTGAAGTTTCCATTGGTCACGCCCTGATCTGCGAAGCCATTTATCAAGGTCTGGAAAACGTAATCAAACAATATCGTAGTAAACTCGCATAATATGATCTTACACTCTCAAATAATAGGCGAAGGACAACCCTTTGTTATCCTCCACGGATTTTTGGGCATGAGCGACAACTGGAAAACGCTGGGTAGAAAATTCTCAGAAATAGGCTACCAAGTACACCTTATAGATCAACGTAATCACGGTCGTAGTTTTCACAGCACACAGTTTGATTACACAACCTTGGCCAACGACATCCAAGCCTATTGCGTACATCACAGACTCGATAAAATCATACTTCTAGGGCATTCTATGGGCGGGAAAACCGCCATGGAACTTGCAACACGCTATCCTCAGTTAGTGTCTAAACTCATAGTAGCAGATATTGCGCCTAAAGCATATCCGCAGCATCATCAGGATATACTAAAAGCTTTAGGCACTTTAGATTTCGACAAGATACACTCCCGTGATGAAGCCGATGAAGCCCTCGCAGTTTATATTCCAGATACAGGCACGCGTTTGTTTTTACTAAAAAACCTCTTCTGGAAACAAAAAGGAAAGCTAGGTTTACGTATGAATTTGCCTGTCCTTACTGAAAAGATTGGCGAAGTAGGAAAGGCACTTCCATTGGATGCAAAATATGACGGACCTACCTTATTTTTACGAGGCTCTAAATCTGGCTATATTGAAGATATGGATGAGATTTCCATTAAAAAACAGTTTCCGAAGGCAACTTTAAAAACAGTTTCTAAGGCCGGACATTGGCTTCATGCCGAAAATCCACTCGAATTTTACCATTATGTTAAGGATTTTTTATAGTATTGCAGAAGCGGTTTGTTATGCGTGCATAACAAACAAACAGGGAACTACGTGGAACCACGTAGATGCAACCGAATTATTCTTACTTTTACAGAAATTTAAAATTAACTTAACAAACTATTATGAAGAAAGTATTGCTTCTTGCTGTGTTTACATTAGCCACAGCAGTAATGTACGCCGGAGGATACCGTGTTAGTTTACAGGGTAACAAATCTTTGGCAATGGGACACACCGGTGTCGCTGTTGTTAACAGTGAATCGTTGTTTTTCAATCCAGCAGGTATAGTTTACCTAGAGAATAAACTCAGTATTTCTGGGGGAGCCTTTGGCGTATTCTCTAACGTAGCATATCAAAATGAAAGCACTGGCGTCTCGGCAAGAACCGACAGTCCAGTAGGAACACCCTTTTATGTATATGCGTCTTATCAAGCAACAGATTGGCTAGCCTTTGGTTTAGCGGCCTATACACCTTACGGAAGTTCGGTAGAATATGAAGATGATTGGGCTGGTTCACACTTAGTGAACAATATCGATTTAGCAGCTATCTATATCCAACCAACTGTTGCCATTAAAGTAAATGAGCACCTAAGTTTTGGTGGTGGCCCTATTTACGTAACTGGTTCTGTGAACTTTAATCGTAACCTTTCAAGAAGCTTAAGTGACCTTGACGGAAATCGCTCAGAAGTGACCATTGACGCAACAGGAATTAACGCCTGGGGTTTTACTGTAGGAACTATGTTTAAACCTACCGAAAACATTACCATTGGTGCTAATTATCGATCGGAGATAAAAATGAATGCTGAAGGCGGTGACGCTACCTTTGAAAACATTCCAGATTCTCCACTAACACCATTCCCAGACTCAACTGAATTTGACGCTACCTTGCCGTTACCAGCCGAAATGACCGTTGGTATTTCATATCAGTTTTGTGAAAAATGGTTATTCGCTTTTGACTACAACCGAGCTTTTTGGGATGTTTATGATTCCTTAGATATCGATTTTGCAGATGAAAGCATTCCAGATTCAAAAAACGCACGTAATTATAAAAATGCGTCTATTTATCGTTTTGGTCTTCAGTATGACGCAACAAAAATGTTCACGCTACGCGCTGGATACTACTTTGATGAGTCTCCTGTTCAATCGGGTTACTTTGCACCAGAAACTCCGCGTAATGACAGCAATGGATACACTGCCGGACTTACATTTAATGTGAGTGACAGCTTCCAGATCGATGCTTCTTTCCTTTATATACACTTTAAAGAAATCGATGCTTCCTACGATTACTACATTGAAAGTGGCCAGAGCGCTCCTTTTAGCGGAAAATACAAATCAAATGCGTTTGTGCCTGGTCTAGGTGTTACGTACAAAATGTAATTGAAAAAAATCAACACGATGAAAAATACAATTAAAATATTCGCGGGACTTATCGCCATTGGCTTGGTAAGTTGCGACCCAGAATTTGAAAATCCAGTAGATGAAAATGGATTTTATACTAGTGGTGATGCCAACCTAACTAATTACGTAGCCGTTGGTAACTCTTTAACTGCAGGATATGCTGATGGAGCCCTATATATCACTGGACAAGAAAATAGTTATCCTAACATCATGGCACAGCAATTTGCTTTGGCAGGAGGCGGTGAGTTTACACAGCCTTTGATGAATGATAATATAGGTGGTCTTCTTGCGGGCGGACAACAAGTTTTTCCTAACAGATTTGTGCTTTCTGCAGATGCTGATGGAAGTAACCCTAGCCCAGTTCGTTTAGAAGGAACTCCAACAACATCTGTTGAAAACAGTGCTGCTGGTCCTTTTAACAACATGGGAGTTCCAGGAGCTAAAGTTTTTCACTTAAATGCTAACGGATACGGTTCCTTAAACCCATGGTACGGACGTTTCCAAACTAGTCAGAGTGCTTCAGTTATTGAAGATGCAGCTTCCCTAAATCCAACCTTTTTCAGTCTTTGGATTGGTAACAACGATATCCTAGGATATGCGACCAACGGAGGTGATGGTGTTGACCAAACAGGTAATTTCGATCCGTCAACTTATGGACCAAACGATATTACTGATCCAAATGTATTCGCTGCAGCATATAGCGCTCAAGTAACTGCGCTTAGCGCTGGAGCTTCAGGCGGTGTATTGGTAAATATTCCAGATGTAACTTCTATTCCTTACTTTACAACGGTTCCTGCTAAATCTATTCCATTAGACGCAGCAACAGCTGGTGCGGTAAATGCACAGTTTGCTCAGTACAATGATGTGATCTTACCTACCTTAGTGACCTTTGGAGTTATTACACCGGAAGAAGCTGAGGCTAGAAAAATTAACTTTTCAGCTGGTGTAAACTTTCCAATTATGACAGACGATGATCTTACAGATGTAAGTTTAGTTTTACAAGGTCCGCCTGCAAATTTACCTCCAGCGTTGGCTAATTTATTAGGTCAATTGCGTCAGGCAAATGAAAGTGATTTGGTTGTTTTAACTGCTGCCTCTGTATTAGGGACACAACCAGACCCATCAAATCCTTTAGGTATAATTGGTGTTTCTATTCCATTAGAAGATCAATTTATTCTTACTGCAGTTGAGCAAGGTCGTGTAAGTGCGGCGGCTTCAGCATATAATGCAACAATTAGTGGTTTAGCGAGTGCTAACGGACTTGCTTTTGTTGATGCGCGTTCTGCCTTGGCAGATGTTGCAGCTAACGGTGTTAGCTACAATGGCGGCGTCTTAACGTCTACATTTGTAACTGGTGGTGCTTTTTCTTTAGATGGAGTACATCCAACAGCTCGAGGCTATGCATTTACTGCAAACCTCATCATAAAAGAACTCAACAGAACCTACGGAGCAACAATCCCTATGGTTGAAATAGGAAATTATCCTACAATTACCTTAGCGAATAACTAAGCGTAGCGTATTTCTAAAAATTAAAATCCGCTCCCATAGTTTGGGAGCGGATTTTTTTTATCTTTAAGGAAACTAAAAGCTTATGAATACAATTCTTAAAGTATTACTCACTGCCGTAGCCGTAGTCATTTTAGCAAAAATACTTCCTGGTGTAGCAGTAGATGGTTATGGTTCTGCCATCATTGTTGCTATTGTTTTAGGCTTATTGAGGCTCATTGTAAAACCTATTCTAGTTATACTTACGCTACCAGTAACTATCGTTACGCTCGGTTTATTTTTATTAATCGTGAATGCTATAATCATTCTGCTAGCAGATTATTTTATCGGTGGTTTTGCGGTAACTAACATTTGGTGGGCGCTTATTTTTAGTTTGCTACTTTCCCTATTGCAATCTATTCTCTTTTCACTTCTGAAAAAGGACAACTAAAACGTTAAAATCCCGTTCGTTAAATACTTGTTGTCTTACATAAAAAGTAGTACTTTTGCACCCGCCTTTCCGAAGAACGGAAAGCGACTATTTTCAGTACAGACGACATGAATATTACCAAAAAAGACATAGATGCATTGAATGCGGTAGTAACCGTAGAAATTTCAAAAGATGATTACGCAGATAAAGTAGCATCCATCTTAAACGACTATCGTAAAACTGCCAATATTCCAGGTTTTAGAAAAGGACATGTTCCCATGGGAATGGTCCAGAAACAATACGGAAAAGCAGTCTTATTGGAAGAAGTAAACAAATTACTTCAAGAGAATCTTCACAAATTCTTAACCGAAGAAAAATTAGACGTACTTGGGAACCCAATACCGAAGAATGAAAGCGCGATCGACTGGAATACAGACGATTTTACCTTCGAATTTGATCTAGGTATGGCTCCAGAATTTGAAGTGGACCTGAAGCCTAAAAAAGCAATCACTAGCTACAAAATTGTTGCTGATGAAGAAATGCTAAATAATCAGGTGAAAACAATTCGTAAGCAATACGGGAAATTGATCGCCAAAGACACCGTAGAAAAAGGAGACGAGATCACAGGAACGTTTACTTCAGAAGAAAAAGGAATTAATAAACAAACCACTATCTCTACTGAAGACATCAAAGGTAAAAAACAACTTGCCGCTCTTATAGGAGCTAAAGTTGGCGATGTTGTGACATTAAAGACCAAAGGACTTTTTAACGATGATCACGACAATCAAAAACACCTCGATGTGGCTCATGACGATGCGCACGGTTTAGATATCGAAGTGGCTTTTAAAATTGAAGAAGTGAATACGCGTGAAATGGCAGAGCTTGACCAAGAGTTGTTCGATAAGCTCTTCGGAAAAGACGTAGTTACTTCCGAAGCAGAACTCAAAGAAAAGATCAAGGAAGATGCCGAAGGTCAATTTGCGCAGCAAAGTGATCAGAAATTATTGAATGATATTGTAGAGTCACTAATTGAAAATACAAAGTTTGATCTTCCTAGTGAATTTTTAACACGATGGATCCAGGTTTCTTCGGAAGAACCAATCACCGAAGAAGCAGCCAAGACCGAATACGAACGCAGTGAAAAAGGTCTTCGTTATCAATTGATCGAAGGGAAATTGCGTGCAGAGCATAAACTACAAGTTACTTTTGACGAACTAAAGGACTATAGCAAAGGCATGATTCGTGCGCAAATGGCACAGTTTGGTCAAACCAACCCAAGTGATGAAGAGTTAGATACCATCGCAGCACGAATTTTATCTAACGAAGAAGAAGTAAAACGTATGAGTGAGCAATTGAACACCAATAAAATGCTCGACTTCTTTAAAGAAAACGTAAAACTTAAAACTAAAGAAGTTACCTACGAAAAATTCATCAAAGAGGCTTACGAGTAATTCCGTAAAAAAATAGGTATCTTTAGGGCGTTGGAATAGATATTTTAACGCCCTAATTTTTTTAATACAACACGATTTTTATTTATGAATTTTCAGAAAGAATTTAAAGATTTTGCCACAAAAGACCAAGGAATAAGCAGCACGTATTATGACAAGATCATGAGCAGCATGTATCCTGTGAGTCTTACCCCAAATATTATTGAAGAACGCCAGATGAACGCCGTATCTATGGATGTTTTTTCAAGACTCATGATGGATCGTATTATTTTTCTGGGTACTGGCATTAATGATCAAGTAGCCAATATTGTACAAGCGCAATTGCTATTTTTAGCCAGCGTTGATTCAAATCGAGATATTCAGATCTACATCAATTCTCCAGGAGGAAGCGTATATGCTGGATTAGGTATTTACGACACCATGCAGTTTATCACCCCAGATGTAGCAACCATTTGTACAGGGATGGCAGCTTCTATGGCTGCAGTACTGCTTTGCGCCGGTGAAAAAGGCAAGCGAAGTGGCTTAACCCATTCTCGAGTTATGATTCACCAACCTATGGGTGGCGCACAAGGTCAAGCGAGTGATATTGAGATCACGGCACGGGAGATCATCACTTTAAAAGAAGAGCTATATAAAATTATCGCTCAACACAGCGGTCAGACCTATGAGAAAGTATATGAAGACAGTGATCGTGATTACTGGATGAAAGCTGAAAAAGCTTTGGAATACGGAATGATTGATGAAATTTTGACCCGAGGCGACAAATAATCCCCAAAAAAGCTAAACCGATATTTATGTCGAAAGAAGAATTAGAATGTTCCTTTTGTGGCCGTAAAAAAGCCGAAACCAACTTGCTTATTGCAGGTTTGGATGCACATATTTGTGATCGCTGTATTGAACAAGCACACGGTATTGTAATAGAAGAGGCGCTGCATTCTACCAACAATGAATTATCTAAAGAGCTTATGCTCAAAAAGCCGAAATCGATCAAAGAATTTCTTGATGATTATGTGATCGGCCAAGAACATACCAAAAAAGTAATGTCGGTTGCAGTTTATAATCACTACAAACGATTATTACAACCTAAAACGGATGACGATATTGAAATTCAAAAAAGTAATATCATCATTGTTGGGCAAACAGGAACTGGAAAAACATTGGTCGCTAAAACAATTGCACGAATGTTAAACGTTCCTTTAGCAATAGTAGATGCAACCGTATTGACCGAGGCTGGTTACGTAGGTGAGGATGTTGAAAGTATCCTAACACGCCTTTTACAGGCAGCAGATTACAATGTTGAAAAAGCACAGAACGGTATTGTTTTTATTGATGAGATCGATAAGATCGCCCGTAAAAGCGATAACCCATCAATTACAAGAGACGTAAGTGGTGAAGGTGTTCAACAAGCGCTTCTAAAACTTTTGGAAGGAACTGTAGTTAATGTCCCGCCTAAAGGAGGTAGAAAACATCCAGATCAGAAATTTATTGAAGTAAACACAGAAAATATTCTTTTTATCGCGGGAGGTGCCTTTGATGGAATCGAGCGTCATATTTCGAAACGCCTTAATATGCAAGCCGTTGGTTTTAGTGCAACGATGAAAGAAGAATACCTAGATCGCGATAATCTTTTGAGATATATTATCCCGAAAGATCTAAAAGATTACGGACTCATTCCGGAGATTATTGGGCGATTACCAGTGCTTGCCCATATGAATCCGCTTGATAAGGGCACATTGCGTGCGATTCTAACAGAACCTAAAAACGCCATTATAAAGCAATATATCAAGCTTTTTGAGATGGACGGCATAGAACTTGTCATGACTGAAGAAGCTCTAGGCTTTATCGTTGATCAAGCAATAGCATACAAATTAGGTGCTAGAGGCCTGCGTTCGCTTTGTGAAGCTGTTTTAACTGATGCCATGTACGAACTACCTGGAACAGATGATAAGATTTTAAATGTTACTGAGGAATACGTTCAAGAAAAACTGAACAAGGCGACCATCAAGAAATTGAAAGCCGTTTCATAACAAACTCTTACTTAAATATAAAAAAGCCTCAAACATTAATCCGTTTGAGGCTTTTTATTGAACTTAACTTAAACTAATCGGTTACGGAATAGCAATCACTGTTTTTGACTTTCTATTCAATATTTTCTGCTCCAACAATTCCGTCTTATTTTTCAATGTATATCCAGCAACATCGGTATCGCTATTTTTTAGATTAACCGCACTACCACAAGAGGTCATCGAGATGGTTAAAACTACAGTTGCTATTATAAAAATTATTCTTTTCATGTGAGGTTATTTCCTTTGAACAGGTCAAACATACTCCGTAAGAAAAGGACTACCAAAACTTTTAGTTTAAGTGAGTTCGAAATTCGTTGAAATACATCGATTTTCTTAAAAATCGATTAAAGACCACAAAACATCGTTTTAAAACGCAGTATTTGAGCCGAAAAAGATGTCGTTCGTCGATCGAGCTAAATATCAGAACAAATCATCCGTTCTTTAAAAGAAGTATTGTTTCTAAAAAATCTACCAATAAAATATTGAGTTAGTAGAGATACAAATGGAAACGAAATTATATTCCGAAGGAATCAAAAAGCAGATCTTACTGTAGACCATTTAAATCGATCAATTCCTCTAGATAATCACGTGTATTTGACAAACGAGGCACTTTATGCTGCCCGCCCAATTTCCCCTTATCTTTTAACCAATCATAGAATAAACGTTCACGAGCGCAGTGCACTTTAGGGGGATTTAAGGTAGTATTATTAAAGCGTTTGGCTTCATAATCACTATTAACTTCTTGCAAAGCAGTATCGAGAATTTCAGAAAACTCATTAAAATCTTTTGGAGGGGTCTTAAATTCAATGATCCACTCATGCGCACCTTTCTCTCTACCTTCCATAAAAATGGGGGCCGCTGTATAATCAACGATCTCGGTTTGTGTTTGAAAGGATGCCTTCCGAAGCGCTGCTTCGGCATTTTCTATAATAAGTTCTTCCCCAAATACATTAATATGATGCTTAGTACGCCCTGTTACTTTAATTCGATGCGGACTAACAGAGGTAAATCGTACAGTATCGCCAATTTTATAACGCCATAAGCCAGCATTTGTAGTAATTACAATTGCGTAATTTTTTCCAATTTCTACTTCGGAAAGCGGAATGATCTTTTCTGAAGTTGAACCATATGCATCCATCGGGATAAACTCATAAAAGATCCCATAATCAAGCATTAACATTAATTCGCTGTTGGAATTTCTGTCTTGAATCGCGAAAAACCCTTCCGAAGCATTATAGATCTCATAATAACGGAATGACTCCCGTGGTAAAATTGCATTGTATTGTTCAACATAGGGGTCAAAACTCACGCCTCCATGAAAATAAACTTCCAAATTTGGCCATATTTCGAACAAATTTTTCTTTCCAGTAGTTTCTAAAACATTATTTAGTAATACCAGCATCCAAGACGGTACGCCTGCCAAACTTGTTACATTTTCCCAAATAGTTTCATTTACAATGGCCTGCATCTTGGTTTCCCAATCGCCCATCAGAGAAACTTCACTGCTTGGCGTACTACTAAATTCGGCCCAAAAGGGCATATTATCAATCAGGATGGCCGAAAGATCCCCAAACACGGTACCGTTTTCCTGATACAACTCCTTACTTCCTCCTAAACGAAGACTTTTACCAACAAACAACTGTGACTCGGGATTGTTGTTTAAGTACATACATAATAAGTCTTTACTTGCAGCATAATGACACTTCTCTAACGAATCACTACTCACAGGAATAAACTTACTCTTTGCATTTGTTGTTCCACTCGATTTTGCAAACCATTTGATAGGAGTTGGCCAAAAAATATTACTCTCCCCTCGCCTCGCCCGTTCAATTCGGGCTTGATTTTGTTCATAATCTGTAATAGGAACCCTCTCGGCAAACTCCCGATAGGTCTTTATGCTTTCAAATTCGTATTGCTTTCCTATTTCGGTATTTCGCGCCGTATTAATAAGACTGTGCAGCAATTCCTCCTGAACCTCAATAGGATATTTCAGAAAAAGTTCAATTTGATGAAAGCGCTTCTTTAAGAACCATGAAGCGATTGAATTTACTAATGGGATTGGCATATTTTGACCTATCTTTATGCTTTAAAAATACAATTTTATTCTATGCAATACGAAGGTGTTTTAACAAAAATGCGAACCGAAATTGGAAGTCCAATTCAGTACTATTTGGTTTTTGCCAACGACTTTCTTCAAATGAACCAACTTTTAGATAAAAAACTATCTATTTCTCATATTGGCAACGAATGTTTGAACTGCCATCTCGATAAAAAGATCTATCGCCAAGGCTTTTGTTATGATTGTTTTTATGAAATTCCACAGGCAGCCGACTGGATCATGCGACCAGAATTAAGTACCGCTCATTTAGAAAAGGAAGATAGAGACCTTGCATATGAAAAAAGAGTACAACTGCAACCACATGTTGTTTACCTAGCAAATAGTAGTAATGTCAAGGTTGGCGTAACAAGAAAAGCACAGATTCCCACAAGATGGATTGACCAAGGTGCACATGAAGCCATTGAGATCGTAGAAGTTCCTAATCGCTACTTAGCAGGAATTACGGAAGTTGCCCTTAAAGATCATGTCGCTGATAAAACAAATTGGCGAACCATGCTTAAAAATGAAATTAAAGATGTGGATCTTGTAGAATGGCGTGAAAAGTTAAGGTCTTTTATCCCTGAGGAAGCAAAAGAATACTTTATTGCTAATAATTCGGAGACCCATATGGAATTCCCTGTATTACATTACCCTAAGAAGCCCAAGAGTTTAAACCTCATCAAAACACCTAGTTATGAAGGGGTTCTAAAAGGAATTAAAGGACAATACCTCATCTTTGAAGACGATACTGTTTTTAATGTTCGAGGCAGTGAGGGCTATGTTGTGCGGCTGCAAATAAGTTAGTTTCCGCCCTTTACCGAATCTTTCTTTTTCTTTTTATTTCCGAAGAGATCGCCAAAAATATCTTTTACAACTTCCGTTGTTGTATTAACTGGGTCTGTTTTTGTAGTTCCTGAACTGTCCTTTGGCTTTGAACTTCCTCCAATAATATCTTTTAAGATATCGGTTCCTTTATCTTTTAAATCTTGTTTTTGCTTATCAATAAGTTTTTGTGTCAATGCTTTTACTGCACTTTCGGTGTTTAAATTTATTTGCGGATTTGTCATGGTTCCTGTTATACCTACAGGTAAAGAAACCGTCATTGCGTTTGCTTCGGCAGGATCTAACTTGGCCAATAGGCTGCTTACCTCCCCTCCTAAATATTTTGCGGGCACATCCATACTGAGATTGTAATTGACACTCTTATCTAAACCATGAGTTCCTCCTGCGGTAATTTTTACTCCCTTTACATCAAAAGTGAACGGTTGCACTTCAATATTTCCATCTTTAAACGACAGTGCCGTAGTAACATCTTTTAGACTTAATCTATCCAAATTTAAAAAAGAAACCTTTTCACCCAGCTTAGATAGCAATGGAGCCTGCGCAGGATTAACTTCGGCCGTTAATATCTGTGCTAAAGCACTTCCAGCAATAGTAGCCAATTTAGGTGTAAAATTTTCATCCAACTCACCACTCAATTTTATCGTGGTATTTAGATTTCCATCCAATGCTTTTGCGACTGGCGCAATATATTTGAGTAGCGCTAATTTTCCGAAGGACTCATCAATGTCTATCTTGCTAAGATCCAGGTCCATTGCAAAGGTTGGCACTTTATTTTGAGTATTCACATTTCCAGCAAGCGCAATAGTTCCACCAAAAATACGCGAGGTGACATTACTCAAATTAGCAGTTTCGTTTTTAATTCCCACGGTTCCTTTCGCATCTTCCAATACAACATCATCGTAGATCACTTTGTTTGCCTGAAAGTCTAGGGTTGCATCCAAAAAGTCAGGTATTTTAATACTATCGTCGGTAAGTGAGACGTTGGTATTTGAAGCTTTCTGACCAGAAGAAGTAGTTTCCGCAGCCATAAAATCATTTAGATCAAAGGTGTTCGATTTAATATTAAAACGTCCCTTTAGATCTTGTTTCGCCATGATCCACGGGATCAAATTTTGAATCGTTCCGGTACCTTGCACGTCGGTCGAACCGGTTTTGGCTTTCAATTCATTTAACTGAATATTTCCCGGAGACATAGTGATCGCGGCATTTGAGATCTCTATCGGATTATTAAAAGCGGCATTAGTGTAAATAAAATTTGACAAGCTTGCCGTTCCGTTCGTCTTTATGTTTTGATATTGTTCGTTTTCCACAGAAGCCATGTCGAAACTTGTAGTAACATCTGCCTTAAAAATTCCGCTGAGATCCTGCTCTAATTCAATAGGAAGCACACGTTCAATATTAGCAAGGTCAAGTGTTCCTTGAATGGCGAGGTTTATCAAGGCGTTTTGTGTTAGATTTTTTATGCTTCCGCTGGTTTTAAATATCTGGTCGTCTATTTTAAATGTTAGTCCGCCAATATCGAGATACGTATCTTTTAACAAGCCCGTGGTATTTAAGAGATCTGCGGAAATAGAAATATTTTTAACTGCTTTCGGTAAATCTGGATATTTAAAAGACGCGTTATCACTTCGAACTTTTATATCCATTTTAGGAATATAAGTATCATCAACAATGCCCTTAAGGTTACCTTCCACAGTAAAATTACCCGTTGTAGTTACGCCGTCTAAATTTTTTACATATTCCTTCGGAATAACTGCTAAAAAGTTTTTAAAGTCTGATGAAGGTGTTTTAAACGAAATATCGATCTCGTTGTTGGTTTCATTCACTTGAACATATCCGTTAAAAGTTAATGGAAGCTCATTGATCTTTGCTTCATTTTCGAGAAAAGTGTACTTCTGATTCTCAAGGTCAAGTTGAAAGAGCGCGTCTAAGGTCACGCTGTTTTCACTTAAATACTCAACATTATCGATCTTAAAGGAAACTAAAGCAGTGGTTATGGTTTCTAATTCTGATTGATTTACTGAAAAATCTCCCTTCCCAGTATGGTTAACATTTTTCAACATTAAGAAGGTTTTTGTAGACTCGTCCAAATAGTTAATTCTTGAATTGATGAGTTCGTAGCGCTGTAAATTAAATGTAAAACCTTCCGAAGACGCTTCATTATTAGTGCCAACTGTGTTTTCATTTTCGACACCAATATCGTAATTAGCATTACCCAACGAATCTACTTTTATATTGACAAAAGCTTCATCAAATGTAAGCCCATCAATCTTGATCGCGTCATTGCCTCCTTTTAATAACTGTGTAATGCCCATGTTTAAACGCAGTTCTTTTCCACTTGCGAGTGTGTCACCAGTAAAAGGAGCGCGATTAACCACGCTAAAATCATTGATGATCAAAGCAGCGTTTGGAAAATCTTTAAAAAGACTCAAATCGAACGCTTGCCATGAAACATCGGCGTTGACATTTTTATCGATGTTCTGCTTGATCAGTTTTTCAAAAGTGCCCTTAAATAAAAATGGAGCGGCAGCCAAAAAGATGATAAGCAGTACAAGAATAATTCCGATGATCTTAAAAAATTTCTTCATGATAGAATAGCGCGAACGCCGATTATTTTATAATTAAACATATTGTGTTTTCAACTGCGGAATTTCCTCCCCCATAGCCAAACCAAAACGCTTTCGGAAGGCAAAAACGGCCAGATAGAGTACGGGCGTATCGAGTATTGCTATAAGTACTTTAAATAAAAACCCGCCTAATAAAAGTCTGCCGAAAAGCGACCATTCAATTTTTCCGAAGCTACACAAAAGCAAAAGTACCGTGAAGGTATCGACAAATTGCGACAGAAAAGTTGAGAAATTATTCCGAAGCCATAAATGTTTTCCCTTGGTGAGTCTTTTCCAAAAATGGAAAATCTGAATATCGATATACTGGGCCAATAAATACGCCATCATAGAAGCAAAAACGGCAATGGCCGTGGCTCCAAAAACTTTTGAAAACACAGGATCGTCAATAGGACTCCACGAGGTTGCTGGCACAGTATCGGCTACAAAAACAATTAGCAATGAAAAGAACGACGCAAAAATTCCTGCGGTGACTACTTGATTGGCTTTTTTCTTTCCATAGATCTCGCTAATGACGTCTGTTATAAGAAAGGTGATGGGGTAAGGTAAAATACCTACAGAAATTTCAAAAGTATATATTCCGAAGAAGTCCCAATAAAAAAACTTTTGAAAGATCAAATTAGACACAACCAACGAAGCTATGAATAAGGCCGCTAAGATCAAGTAGATACGGTCGGCAAGTATCTTATCTTTTATTGAGAGTGTCGCCAAAATTCTGTCTATAATAACAAAGATAATGGTCAGTGTTTTTCTTTTCCTTAATTTCGTCTTAAATTCGAGAGAGTCTTATTTATAAGGTGCCAGCGATTTCAACAATGTTACTAATCAACCCCCGTAAAACAGTAACGAGGGTCCAATAACCAAGTTATAAAACCAACACATAACATATATCTTTCGCTAGGCAGCAATATTGGCAATCGCTTTGAACACCTCCAAGCAGCAGTAAATGCTATTTTTGAAGAGATAGGCACCATCGTAAAGATCTCTTCTGTTTATGAAACTCCAGCACTTGGTTTTGAAGGAGGTGATTTTTTAAATTGTGTTCTTTTAGCACAGTCTACCCTTTCACCTAGAAAACTACTTCAACAGATCCTTCTTATAGAAAAAAAGCAGGGTCGGGAACGTAAAAATGCTTTAGGATATGCCTCACGTAACATTGATATTGATATTTTGTTTTATGATGACGAAGTAAAGCAAACAAAAGACCTGGTCATACCACATCCTGAAATAGCGAACAGAAGGTTTGTATTGCAACCATTGGCGGAGGTCAATGCAAAAATAGTCCATCCGGTATTACATAAAAATGCTGTAAAACTACTTTCAGAAACAAAGGATGAAAGTGTAGTGGTAAAACAATCGAAATGGTTGCGAAATCCTAAAAAAGACTACGATTTATCAAAATTTAACTACATCGCCATTGAAGGAAATATAGGAGCCGGAAAGACCAGTTTGGCCAGTTTATTGGCAACCGATTTTAATGCAAAATTAATTCTAGAGCGCTTTAAAGACAATCCTTTTCTTCCAAAATTTTATAATGATCAGGCACGGTATGCTTTTCCTTTAGAGATGTCTTTTTTAGCAGATCGTTACTTGCAATTGCTTGAAGATATCGCGCAATTCGATTTGTTTAAAGATTGTGTAATTGCCGATTATGATGCTTATAAATCGTTAATTTTCGCGAAGGTTACCTTGGCAGACGAGGAGTACAATCTATATAAGAAGTTATTTCATTTGATGCATAAGGAGCTTCCAAAACCTGATGTATATGTGTATTTGTATCAAAATACGGATCGCTTATTAGAAAATATAAAACAACGTGGGCGAAACTATGAACAAGGGATCGAGGCACATTATCTTCAGAAAATAAACGAAGGATACCTTGAATTTATAAAGTCACAACACAATGACAATATCAAGATCATTGATATCTCTGAAATGGATTTTGTTCGGTCTCGAAAAGATTATCTCACGATAATAAAGCTGATCCTTAACTAAAAAAGGCGAGAAGTTCTTTTTTTCTTGAAGGGCTGACCATGATCTCTTTACCACTAGAGAGTACTACACTTCCTCCTTTTCCTTTTTTGTATTCAGTGATGGCATTGACATTCACCAAATAAGATTTGTGCACCCGAGCAAAGCCACTTTCCTTTAAAATATCTTCAAAGTATTTTAGGGTCTTACTAACCAGTTTTTTGCTGCTAGAAAGGTAAATATTGGTGTAATTATCATCTGCTTGGCAGTATAAAATATCGGCAACTTGCAAGACTTCAAATCCGTTTTGCAACGGAATGGTGATCTTCCCTTCAACCTGAGTGAGTTTCGGTTTTAGCACCGTATTTTGAAGGCTATTTTCCTTTTGTTTTATTTCTGAAACATAATCGACCGCCTCTATAAGCTTGTCAATTGAAATAGGTTTTAGCAAATAATATGACGCATGTGCATTAAGTGCATCAATTGCATAATGATTGTAGGCAGTAACAAAAACGGTCTCAAAGGTTCTGTCACCCACCTTGTCAAGTAGATCAAAAGCGTTTCCATAAGGCATCTCTACGTCTAAAAACACAAGATCAAGTTCGTTATTTCTGATCAAGATCAGGGCTTCATCAACATTGGCGGCTTCTCCTTGAATTTCAACAGTAGGACAATATTTACCAATATAATTGCGTAAGATTTCTCTACTAGTCTCTTCATCCTCTACAATGATGGCTCTTAGTTTCATAGGTGGTGATTATTAGGTTTAATCTTTCTTTAAAATAAGCTCTACGCGAGTTCCTGAAGCATCTTCCATGCCATCGGTAACATGTACATCCACCTTATCTTTATACATTTCATTTAGTATAGAGATTCGTTTTTTGATGTTCCCCATACCTTTCGATTTTTGTTTCTTTTGGTTATCGGTTTTAAACTCCATCGATTTTGTTCTCCCAATTCCATCATCGACAATTGAAATTTCTACCGTTTCTGAATCTAACTGCTTAAAATGAATCTTTAATGTACCACGCTCCTCTTTGTAGCGCAAACCATGCCATACTGCATTTTCTACATACGGCTGCAAAAGCATTGGAGGAATTACAAATTCATTTACCTGTAAGTTTTCATCAACCGTAATCGTGTAGTCGAATTTATCTTTAAAGCGAAAATGTTCAAGTTTGGTATACAATTCGAGAAGTTCAATTTCCTTAGACAACGGAATAAAATCTTCGTCACTATTTTCAAGAACCGATCGCATAAGTTGTGAAAAATCACTGAGGTATTTATTTGCTGTGCGCTCATCACTACTCGCTATAAAGCTATTTACTGAATTTAACGCATTAAAAATAAAATGCGGATTCATTTGCGTTCGCAACGATTTTAGCGCGAGTAAATTATTGGCATACTTTTGTTGCTTTACACCTTTATATTGATTGTAGGCTGTAAATAATAATAGTAGCGCGATCAAGATCAAAGACCCAATGACCCACTTTTGTACGCGATTGTTCTTCTGAATTAATTCTTGATTTTCAAAGGCGAGTTGATATCTACTTTCATTGATCGACCGTTCGTTTTCCAGACTGGTAATTCGGTTCTGTTTTAAGGCAATTTCCCGGCTAAAACGGGCCGCCTGCGAGATCTCCTGCTCCTTTTTAATATATAATTCGTCTACCACTTCTACATAGCGTTCATAACTTTCAGCGGCTTTTCCATAATCCCCTAGGTCACGATAGATCTCAGAAAGCTTCCGGGTAGCATCCTTTTCTACTACTAAATCAGATTTCTTATCGGCTTCTTCAATACTCTTTTTTAGAAAAGGAATAGCGTCTGCATATTTTTCTTGGGCCACATAGGCATTCGCAATTTTATAATTTTGTCGTTGCGGAGTCAAGGCCTCATCAACCGGCTCAGAAATCACATCATCTTCTAATGATTCTATTTCTTCTAAAGCTTCAGATCGAAGTTGGATTTCCTTATCAAAATCTCGGTTCGCATTATAAAAATCGGCTACCTGATTTTTTTCTTCAACTGCACGCTTTTTATTTTCGCCTTGGGCTAATTTCAGAGAATTTCCAAAGTATTCTTCTGCTTCTTGTTTTTCTCCTCCCTGTGCATATGCCTGTCCAATTTTTGAATTAAGATCGGTTACTTTCGGTGTGATAGCGTGCTTTTGGGCAACTTCTAAGCCTTTTCGATAATTTTCAACGCTCTTTTTTGAATCACCCGTAGCCGAATATGTATCACCTAAACCTTCATAAACTTCGACTTTTTGATAATTTGAAAGATTGCTTTTTAGCAGATCTTTATAGTCGGCTATTGCCTCTTGATAGTTCTTATTTTTCATAAAAGCTTTTGCAAGCTTAATGCGCGTTTCCAGGTTATTTTCTGAAGAAAGGGCCCGTTTATAATTGTCAACGGCAAGATCTGGTTGTCCCCAAAAGGTGTAAATATCGCCCAGGGTCTCAAACGCGATCCTGTTTTGTACTGCGGTAGCCTGTTTGCCTGTTGACTCTAAGGCCATAGTTACAAATTCAATGCTTTTTTTTGCGTCGTTTTTTAAGCTGGCTTTCGCCTGATCAATATTGTCGGCAAAATCATTTCGGGAACGTTTTATAAACTTTTTGGAAGATATTGGTGCCGATTCGGGTTCGGCTTGCTCAACTTGAACAGTAATATTCTGCCCATCCTTGATCGTATAGTACACGGTTTTAAAATCGTCATTCTTTATAATAAGTTCATCGCCAACTTTAGCTCGAATAGAAAACTCCCCAGCATTATTGGTCGTTGTATAATCACCGCCCAGAATCTCAATATTCACTTTTGGAATAGGCAAAAATGTTTCAGCTTCTATCACCTTACCGCGTAGTGCAAAAGTCTGCTTAGCGCTCGAAGAACGAACACTCTTATTTTGAGACATAAGGTCGCCCGACATTCCGAAGCAAACAAAAAATAGCACTAAAAATAAGGTTCTCATAATTTATTAGAAAGTGTAAACATACATACTTTATGCGGCATTGAAAAACGACGATACGAGCATTAACAGTGTTTTAGAGTTCAAAAGTAGCACTTTACTCAATGACGCGTTATGTTGACTCATTGAAAAAAGGGACTACCTCATTTATGGTTTTTTCTGAAATACTTCCGTCCTAGTTTTACACCATAAATAAAGATGATGAAATATACCTATTTAATACTTGCTTGCCTTTTGTTTTTTTCTGAATTAGCTCAGGCACAGCACAAAGGAAACTACAACCAACAGCAACTTGAGGAAGTAGTCTCTCGGCAAAATATAGCTGCACTTGGTAATGCACCTATTTATAACCCAGTGGTTCAGCAACAATTAAATAGACCGATAAATCCTACTACTACATTAACTATCGACTTAAAAGCTTTAAAAAATGTAACTGCCACTTCGTTTACCGCTGTATTTAATCTTTCGCAAATTGGCAGCTCTGCGGAAGAGGCAAATGATCTAATTAACGGTCGGATTAATGCCGTAAAAGCCCTGTTACTTTCCGAAGGTATTTCCGAAGAAGACATTGTGATAGATGTTATTTCCTTCGTTCCCGTTTATGATATCGAGGTTGAAAAAAAAATCTTCAGTAAAAAATACAACGAGGTACCAAAAGGCTTTGAACTACAGCAAAACCTACACATTCGCTTTTCAAAAACCAATCAGTTTGAAGCCATCCTAACGGCCTGTGCTAAGAACGAAATATACAATTTGGTAAAAGTAGATTACTATATTGAAGATATCGCTTCGGTATATAATGAACTACAAACTGGTCTTATCAAACTTATAGATAAAAAGAAAGCATATTATACTATGCTTGGTTTTGATATGGATAATTATACAGTAGCACTGGCAGACGATAAGTATTGCTTTTTTCCGAAAGATTTTTATAAAAGCTACCAAGCCTTTAACAGTATTTCATTTGAGGCGATCAAACAAAATAAGGTGACGAAGGTAACGAAACAAACCTCTTACTACTATGACCCGCTTTCGTATGGCGATTATGATTTGGTCATTAATCCAAGCATTTTGGAGCCGGTAATTCAAGTTGGAATGAACATAAAACTAGTTTACACGCCAAAACCCGAAGATAAAACTGAACCTATCGTAAAAACTGAAATTAAACCTGTGTATTACGTGGTTTCTCCAGATGGAAATATTGACATCAAACAATTAAATACAAACAAATAATTTAAACACTATGAAAAAGTTAACGCTAATAATGCTTTGTACAATGAGCTTGATAATAAGTTCGTGCAAAGCTGAAACGAAAAAAGAAGTAGCTATGGCTGGAGATCCAGTTTCTGCTTCAGTAGTTAAAAAGCAAGCCATTCGTGTTGCACTTCTACTTGACACTAGCAATAGTATGGATGGCCTCATTGATCAGGCCAAGGCTCAGCTCTGGGAAATTGTCAACGAACTCTCTTATGCAAAATGCAAGGGTGAGCGTCCACAATTAGAGATCGCTTTATATGAATACGGAAACGATCGATTGGCCGAACGCGACGGGTATCTTCGGAAAATACTCTCCTTTACAAATGACCTTGACGATGTTTCAAAAGAATTATTCTCTTTAACTACAAATGGAGGGAGCGAATATTGTGGAGCTGTAATTCAAGCTTCTTTAGACAATCTTGATTGGGGTAACGACGCAGATGACCTAAAAATGATATTTATCGCAGGAAATGAGCCATTTACGCAAGGAAAAATCAACTATAAAGATGCCGCTACAAATGCAAAAGAAAAAGATGTGGTAATTAATACTATTTTCTGCGGAAAACACGAACAAGGAATTGATTCATACTGGCGAGATGGTGCTAAATTGGCTTATGGTGATTATATGTCTATCAATCACAATCAGCAAACCGTACATATAGCCTCTCCATATGACGATGTGATTTTACAACTTAATGTGCGTTTAAATAACACTTATGTGCCCTATGGTGCCTATGGAAAGCAAAAGGTGCGTGTACAAGGTGAACAAGATGCAAATGCAGCCGATTATAGCAAAGCCAATGCTGTAAGCCGTACTGTAAGTAAGGGGTCGCATTTATACAAAAATAGCTCTTGGGATCTGGTTGACGCTGAAGAAAAAGAAGATTTTAGTTATAATTCTTTAAAAAAAGATCAATTACCGGAAGCGCTACGTGGGAAATCGGAAGCTGAACTCCGAAGTTATTTGGAAGAGCTACGTGAGGAGCGTGAAGAAATTAAATCAGAGATCTCAAAACTTAATGAAAAGCGCCGAACCTTTATCGCTACCCAAAAAAGTGGCGACACAAATGGTTTGGAAGCTGCCATGATAACATCTTTAAAGAAGCAAGCGGCTAAGAAAAATTATGTATGGCAATAATCGAAAAAGAATTCATGTTATAAAATAACTCATAAAAAAAGCGCCTCTGTTCAGAGGCGCTTTTTTTTAATTAATTGCAGGACAATTACAATCGTAAGGTTCAGGTCTTCCTCCAAGGAAGTCATAACCAATTGTGATCTGGTGGTGACCACCACTTTCAAATTTGATTGTTCCTACTTGTTGTGAATAGGTATAAGCAAACATAAATTGTTTGTAATTCACACCCACTATGGGTGTAATGTATTGAAGTTTTTGATCTCCAATACCCGCACCATCAACAAATTCAGAACCGTCAAGACTACGACGATATGAGAGCGCTGCCCAAAGTTTTCCAAAATCCATTTCTCGGTATGCTTTAAAGTTAATATCAAACGCTTGTTCTCCCGTGCGCTCTTGAAACTGAAACATAACTGAAGGTTCATAAGACCAAACTGCACCAAACTGTCCAATAGCATAAGCAGCACCTAAGATATAACGACGTTGGTTATTAGACTCATACTCCTCTGAAAATAAGTTTCTATTCTGAAATAAAACATTTTTCACTGTAAAGTGTCCAGAAAAATTTAAAAAGTTATATGAGAACCCTGCATCTACATTAAAATAGGAAGAACTCTGAATAATGTTTGCGATAATGGGATCATATACCAAAGGATCAAATTCTGTTTCATCTAAACGAGATTGTGTTATACCGGCACTTAATCCAAATGAAAGTTGATTAAGATCCGCTTCACTTCTTGAAAACATTAAGTGATGCGCATACGTTAAATATGCTCCCGTTTGTGAGTGATATCCATTCTTATCATTGTAAAGAATAGCTCCTACACCAGATTGTTCACCTAAACGCGCATTAAAACTCAAGGTCTGCAAATTAGGAGCATCTTGTTGGTCGAACCACTGCTTTCTGGCGGTAAGTCGCACCTGATTATGCGCAGCTGCCCCTGCCATAGAAGGGTGTATGATATATAAGTTATCCGCTAAATACTCAGAGTACACAGGGATTCCGTCTTGTGAATAAACGAATGGGGCTACTGCTAATAGCAATAGTAAAAAGTAGGTTTTTTTTAGTTTCATAGTTAGTTGTC
>NZ_JBYVKA010000006.1:0-110586 GCF_058148545.1 Ulvibacter sp. 2305UL32-6 | reverse complement strand
TTTATATTTATTTAGGAAGGATTATTGATCTTTTAATCTACCACCTTTTAATGGCTTGGAACGAAGGGTAAACTTTCTCCGCTTTGGACGCAACTTACCAAATGTTCCTAATATGATCTTTCCTCTTTTAGTTTTCTTATCTCCTTTTCCCATTATTTTTTGTTCTGTTGTTCCTTAATAGTTTTAGAGTCAAAATCTACCTTGTTTGTGATTTGATTGATATTTCCAGTAGGGTTGGTTGGATGCGTTTGTTCTGTCTTTCTTTCAAATTTCCTTTTCATATTATTTCCTTTTAAATTAAGTCTTAAACTAAGGTTTTTAAATCATAATAAGTATTAAGGAACTACTAAACTCAGGTTAATGTTAACGAATGCTTCTTATAAAATCTTTAATACCGGCTACTCCATTGGTTGTTATTGTTTTGATAAAGGCACTACCTATGATCGCACCTTTTGTATTTTCTGTAGCTTGTTTAAATGTATTTTTATCATAAATTCCAAAGCCTACAATTTGTGGATTCTGAAGTTTCATAGCTGCGATACGTTGAAAGTAACTTTGTTGCATTTCGCCAAAACCTAGTTGTGATCCCGTGACACTTGCACTACTTACCATATAAATAAAGCCATTTGATGCAGCATCAATTTCTCGAATTCGAGTTTCGGAAGTTTGCGGGGTGATCAAAAAGATATTCGTCAATCCGTATTTATCGAAAATAGCTTTATAGTGCTCTTTATATTCCGCAAGCGGAAGGTCCGGTAGTATGAGTCCGTCGATCCCGATAGTTGCACAGCGTTTACAGAATGCTTCCACTCCGTATTGTAAAACAGGATTAAAATAGCCCATGATGATCAAGGGAATCGTTATGGTTTCACGAACGTTTTCAAGTTGGTCAAATAGTTTTTGAGTGGTCATGCCATTTTGGAGTGCCTTGGTTGAACTCGCTTGTATGGTGGGTCCGTCGGCTAGCGGATCGCTAAATGGGAGTCCTATTTCAACCATGTCAACACCACTTTGTTGTAATGCTTCTAAGATAGACATGGTATCGTCAAGATCTGGATAGCCAGCGGTAAAGTATATAGATAGTACTTTTTTACTGTCTTTGAGTCTGTTCTTAATTCTATTCATTTTCCTAGCTTCGCGTTAAGGATTGAGTAATTTGTTTGAGCTCTCACGCCAAATGCGTGAAGCGAGTTACGAAAGCCTGACCGCGCCTTTGGCGCGGTAACGCCCTCTTATAAATTAAAATAGTCGATATATGTATTTAGATCTTTGTCCCCGCGACCGCTTAGATTGACAACGACCACATCTTCCGGTTTAAATTTTCGGTTTTCAAAAATGGCTAGGGCATGACTCGTTTCTATGGCGGGAATGATGCCTTCTAGTTTGCAGAGCGCAAGTCCGGCTTGCATTGCTTGCGTATCTGTGATTGAAATAAATTCGCCACGACCGCTAGTAAACAAATGCGCATGCATGGGTCCTACACCCGGATAATCGAGTCCGGCGGAGATTGAATACGGTTCTGTGATTTGTCCGTCTGGCGTTTGCATGAGCAGCGTCTTGCTTCCGTGGATGATACCCACCTGACCCAAGGCTGAAGTTGCTGCACTTTCACCGCTATAAATGCCTTTTCCAGCAGCTTCAACCGCGATGATACCAACATCTGTATTATTGAGATAATGATAATAGGCACCTGCTGCATTGCTTCCACCACCAACGCAAGCCACCACATAATCTGGATTTTTACGACCTTCCTTTTCTAAAAGTTGCGTTTTGATTTCTTCGGAAATAACACTTTGAAACCTTGCCACCATGTCGGGATATGGGTGAGGACCAACCACGCTTCCAATTATGTAATGGGTGTCTGTTGGATTATTGATCCAATCACGAATTGCCTCATTAGTTGCATCCTTAAGTGTTTTGCTTCCGCTTGTTGCTGGAATTACCGTTGCACCAAGCATTTTCATACGGGCTACATTAGGCGCCTGACGCTCAATATCGATCGCTCCCATATAAACAATACATTCGAGTCCCATAAGCGCGCAGACCGTGGCCGTTGCCACCCCGTGTTGTCCGGCTCCGGTTTCTGCTATGATACGATGCTTTTTGAGGCGTTTGGCCATTAGAATCTGACCAATGGTGTTGTTGACTTTGTGCGCACCTGTATGACAGAGATCTTCGCGTTTTAAGTAGATCTTCGTTTTGTATTTTTCTGAAAGCCGTTTTGCAAAATACAGGGGTGTTGGTCGGCCTACATAATCTTTAAGCAAGTCTCTGAACTCTTTTTGAAAGTCTGGCTGCTGCATGATCTCGATATAGTTCTTGCGGAGTTCCTCAACATTGGGATAGAGCATTTCTGGTATATAGGCTCCTCCAAATTCACCGTAATAGCCTTGTTCGTTTGCGTGGTACATGCTCGTTGATTTAATAATTTAATGAGTTATTATATTTTAAGTGTTTTTATTATTGCTCAAGTTGGAGCATAAACTTTTTTAACTTTTCTATTTCCTTAAATCCGGGCTGTCGCTCAAACTTACTATTCACATCAATAGAAAAAATAGGTAGATTAAAGCGAAGCAACGCTTTGATTTTTACAGTTTCTTCAATTCCAATGCCGCCGCTTAACACAAAAGGTGTTTGATAGGGATAATTTTTGAGAATATCCCAATTAAAAGTGTAGCCATTTCCACCGTATTTTTCTCCTTTGGTGTCAAATAAATATTTATCAACGATGGTTTCAAAGGGGGACAAATTTGAAAAATCAAATGTGTCGTTATCCATACCAAAGACTTTCCAAAGTTCAATTTTAGAAGAGATGAAAATATCGGTTTGTTTTAGTTGCTGGCAAAAATTCGCGTCTTCTTGTCCGTGTAATTGTACCACATCGAGTGCATAGTGATGTGTTTTTTCAATGATATCTTCGATCGTAGCGTTAACAAAAACCCCAACTTTTTTGATCTTGTTTGGCAGAATGGGTATTTCTTCAGAAAAATATCGCGGACTCCCCTGGTAAAATATAAAGCCCAAGTAATCTGGTTGGAGCGCTGCTACTTCCATCAAATTATATTTTATGCCACAGATTTTTAGCTTTAATTTCATTACAAGGCTGCTATAAAGTTTTTCGCGATCTCCCCTGGCTGGGTGCTTTTCATAAAATGTTCACCTATAAGAAATCCTTGATATCCGTAGGATCTTAATTCTTTGATCGCTTCAATACTGCTAATTCCACTTTCAGAAACTTTTACAAAATCGGATGGAATCTTTTCTGAAAGCTTTTTGCTCGTTTCCAGGGAAACTGAAAAAGTTTTTAGATCGCGATTGTTTACACCAATCATATCTACCGAGGAATGCAATGATTTTTCTAATTCTAACTCATTGTGAACTTCCAAAAGCACATCTAATCCTAATGATTTTGCGAGTGTTGAAAATTCTTTCAATTCTAAAGGTGATAAACAGGCCGCTATTAACAAGATCGCATCAGCGCCATAAGCCTTTGCTTCATAGATCTGATAGGTATCAATAATAAACTCTTTCCGAAGTAAAGGGACTGAGACTAATCGTCTTGCCGACGCAAGGTCATCTAATGATCCACCAAAGAATTTTTTATCTGTTAAAACTGATATTGCGGCTACCTCGGCTTCTTCATAGCCCAGCACAACTTCAGTTAAATCTATGTTTTCATTAATGATCGATCTGCTGGGAGAGCGCCGTTTGTGTTCGGCGATTATACCGTTTGAGGAAGCTTGCAGTGAGTGGGTCATCGAATAACAATCACGTTCAAACCAAGGAGCTTGTTTTAATAATGAAACTGGAAATACGGCTTTACGTAAGGCGATCTCGTTTTGTTTATATGCGGTTATTTGATCTAGAATGTTCACGATGCAGGGTTTATTTTTAAGTTGAATTTTTCTTCGGAAATTTTATAGACTCAATTGCTTTAATTTGTTTAAACTTTGTAGCGCCCGACCATCGGCTAGTGATGCCTGTGCCCGTTCAAAGCCTTCCTGAATACCGCACTGCTCAACAGTATGTATGGCAAGGGCTGCATTCGCACAAACTACATTTTTTTGTGCTTCTGTCGCTTTCCCTTGTAAAATATTCATAAAGATAGAAGCAGCCTCAGGGATTGTATCTCCGCCAAAGATTTCAGGAGCGGTGATCTTTTTACATCCAAAATCGATTGGGTTTAACTCTTTTTCGCTCTGTTTTGAGATCATCTTGGCAGCACCGGTAAGCGAGATCTCATCATAACCATCCATAGCATGAATTATCGTATAGTTTTTTTCGCTTTTTTGATAGAGATAACCGTACAATCGCGCTAGTTCTAAATTGAAAATACCCACCAATTGATTCTTCGGAAAAGCTGGGTTAACCATGGGTCCGAGCATATTAAAAAAGGTCTTTACGCCTAAGTCGCGCCGAATAGGAGCAACATGTTTCATAGCAGGATGAAATAGAGGAGCGTGGAGAATGCAGATTCCAGCTTCGTCTAAACAACGCTTCAAAAAATCGGTTTCGTTGCTAAATTTGATGCCAAGCTGCTCTAGAACATTACTACTTCCACTTACTGAAGATACCCCATAATTTCCATGTTTTGTTACCTGCACGCCCGCACCGGCTGTCACAAAGGAAGCGAGAGTTGAGATATTAAAAGTGTTTTTTCCGTCACCACCTGTTCCGCAGAGATCGATGGTGTTAAAGTCATTAAGATCAACGGCCAAGCACAATTCAAGTAGTGCATCTCTAAAGCCTTCAAGTTCTTCAAGGCTTACCGAGCGCATCATATAGACTGTTAAGAAAGCAGCGATCTGACTGTGATTATATATACCTTCAGAAATGCTCACCACGATAGAATTCGCCTCCTTTTTCGAAAGCGTTTCATGATTGATCAATCTGTTTAAAACTAGTTTCATTTTGCAATATTCTTTGCGTTATCAGCGTGATTTAACTCTTGATCCAATTTTGGATCATCTTTTTCCCGTTTGGCGTAAGTACACTTTCGGGATGAAATTGTACTCCACGAAGGTCGTATTCGCGATGGCGCAATGACATTATTTGTCCGTTTTCATCTACAGAAGTAATTTCAAGTGCTTCTGGGAAACCTTCCGAAGAAACCACCCACGAATGATAACGACCCACCTCGATTTCTTTTTCGAGATCTTTAAAAAGCGGCTCATCATCAACTAAGATCTGTGTAGTAGTTGCCACTCCATGAAAAACTTCCTTTAAATTAATGAGCGAGCCTCCAAAGACTTCGGCTATAGCTTGCTGTCCGAGACAAACACCTAAGATTGGCTTTTTACCCGCGTATTTTTTGATAACAGCTTTTAATAATCCTGCTTCCTCAGGAATACCTGGGCCTGGCGAAAGGAGAATCTTGTCGTACTCTTCACAGAGTTCAAGTTCAAACTGATTGTTTCGCACTACATGAACTGTACAGTCAAAGGCTTCAATATAGTGTACCAAATTGTACACAAAGCTGTCGTAATTATCAATAACTAATATTTTCATATTTCTTCGGCCAATTCGAGCGCTTTTGTTAGGGCGCCTAGTTTGTTATATACTTCTTCTAATTCGTTGTCTTCATCACTATTTGAGACCACACCTGCCCCGGCTTGGTAATGCAGCGTATGATCTTTGCTTACAAAGGAGCGAATAATAATGGCATGATTAAAGTTTCCGGTGAAATCCATAAACCCAATTGCCCCACCATAAAACTCACGATTGATATTCTCATATTCCTCCAATAGTTGTAAAGCGCGGTGTTTTGGGGCCCCACTCAAAGTCCCCGCCGGAAAAGTATCAGCAACGATCTGTAGGGTAGAGGTTTCTTTGTTTTTGGTCGCGGTTACTTTGCTTACGAGATGGATAACATGTGAGAAAAACTGTATTTCTCGATAGGTTTCTACAGTTACATTTGTTCCGTGTCTGCTCAGATCATTACGAGCGAGGTCAACCAACATCACGTGTTCACTATTTTCTTTGGCATCGGCCGAAAGTTTTTTGGCGAGAATGGCGTCTTCTTCATCATTTCCAGTACGTTTAAAAGTTCCTGCAATGGGATGGATCTCTGCCTGATCTCCTTTTATCACAAGTTGTGCTTCTGGTGAGCTTCCGAAGATCTTAAAATTTCCGTAGTCGAAATAAAACAAATAGGGTGAAGGGTTTACGCTGCGAAGTGCTCGATATACATTAAAATCATCGCCTGAAAAATCTTGCATAAAACGTTTACTAGGCACCATTTGAAAAACATCACCTCGCTGACAGTGTGTTTTACATTTTTTGACGAGTTCTTTAAAGGCCTGATCGTCTAGATTCGTTTTGCGTTCTCCCTTCCGAAGAAAAGGATATTCAGCGAAATTTTTAGATCTTAATAGTTGTTCGATGTCCGCTATATTATTTTCCGACTCAAAACAATGCGCAAAAATATATGCTTCATTATTAAAGTGATTGATGGCAATAATATTTTGATAAACTGCGTAATAAATGTCTGGAATTTGTAACGTGGCCTTCGCTTTTGAAATGGTAATATCTTCAAAATACCGAACGGCATCGTACGAAATATAGCCAAAGAGTCCGTTGTTGATGAATTTTAATGCTGAAGTTTCTGCTGAAAAAGAGCTAGCGAAATTTGTTAAAATCTCGGGGACAGAATGCTTTTGGTTTAACTCATTTGTTTCAAGGTTTGTTGTGGTAATTTGTCCATCTGGGAACTTTTGAGTTACAAGCTCATTGGCTATTTCAATACTTGCAATGGGGTTGCAGCAGATATAGCTGAAGCTATTGTCATTGGCATGATAATCACTACTCTCTAGAAGTAAGCTATTCGGGAATTTATCACGTAACCGCAAATAGACAGATACTGGTGTTAGCGTATCGGCTAGTAATTTTTTAGAATAGGTTTTTAAGTTGTACTTCATAATTCAGAAAAAAATTCGAACATATTTTGCTTGTTTTTAAAACAAAAAAAAGGCTTGTCGTGTTAGACAAGCCTTTTATATGATTATATACCAAAGTGACTTCGCTCACGACGATCGACGTAAGGTTTTCCACCACCAAGTATGTAATTTTAATGTTTTCATATGCTGGGGTCAAAGATACGCATGTAATTGAAAATGACAAATCATTTCCGAAGTAAAACAACGAAACAAAGTTTTGGCACAATTTTTATTCCTATAGCGATATGAAACGTGAACATATTTATCATTTATATCGAAGAGCGGGTTTTGGAATACGCCCAGAGGAGGTTGATGCACTGCAACATTTGACTCTTGATGCTGTTGTGGATGATCTTTTGATGGCTTCTGAAAATCCAACACTTTTAGAACTTGATCTTACTATTTATGACCGATATTTTAAAGAGAATCCCGAGCCAAAGTATCCAGAATTTAGGCAATTTGTAAAGTCTTGTAATCATTTATTAAGAACTTTCAATAGCGAGTGGGTTCAACGAATTTGCGATCCAACCGAAGCTTTGAATGAACGAATGACTTTATTTTGGGCTAACATATTTAGTTGTGAGGATGAGACCGTTAGCTATATACAAACCTTTAATAATGTGCTCAGGAAAAATGCTTTGGGAGATTTTAAGGAATTGACGAAAGCAGTTTCTAGAGAGCCTGCAATGATCCGGTATTTGGATATTTCTAAGAATAGTAAAAAAATGCCCAACGAAAATTTTGCTCGTGAGTTAATGGAGCTGTTTATGTTGGGAGAAGGGCATTATACCGAAAGAGATATAAAGGAAGCTGCACGGGCCTTTACCGGTTATGCATATCATCTTGATGGGAGGTTTAAATTTCGAGAAGGAGCACGTGATACAGCCGATAAAAACTTTTTCGGATTTAAAGGGCCAATGGATGGAGATACTGTGATCGATATCATAGCTCAGCAAGAGCAGTGCGCACGTTTTATTTGCACAAAAATGTATCGCTATTTCGTCAATGAAAAGCCTCAGGAAGAGCATATCTCTGAAATGGTCTCAGTTTTTTATCCGTCTTATATGATAAAAGATGTGATGCGTTTTATGTTGAAGGCACCGTGGTTTTATGAGTCTACAAATATTGGTACAAAGATAAAATCTCCGATTGACCTGTTTGCTTCCATTTATAAGATGGTGCCGTATAAGATCGTAGAAGACAACGATGGTATTTACGTACAGGAGTTATTGGGTCAGGTTTTGTTGCGTCCTCCCAATGTAGCAGGTTGGCAAGGAGGAAAAAACTGGATAGATACAAATACCATGTTACTACGCTTAAAATTACCTAGTGTTTTATTAGGAGATGGATATATTCCATTTTCGAAAGGAAGATTTGATGCTAAACGAAAGCCATTTGCAGATCATATAAAAGTGAGAGTAGGGTGGCAGCAATTTCAAGAGGCATATGAAGGTGCAGATGATGCACTGATGATAGAAGCCCTTTTTGCAACCAAATTAATTGAAAATACAAGAAAAATGATAGCTAATTTGGAAGCTGTTTCGGAAGCAGAACGTTGCTTGCAATTAATGTCAATCCCAGAATTTCAACTAACATAAGCGTTATGAAGAGAAGAAGCTTTTTAAAGAATTCAGCCTTGGCTAGTAGTCTGTTTATGGTGCCTAGCTTTGTGAGCGCTATGGACGATACTTTGTTTACTACATTGGGTCGTAAACGACTTGTGTTGATTCAATTGCACGGAGGAAACGATGGGCTCAACACTGTGATTCCTTATCGCAACGACATTTATTATAAGAGCCGGCCAACGCTTGCAATAAAAAAATCGAATGTACTTAAACTCAATGATGAGCTTGGACTTAATAAAAATTTAAAGCCCTTACGGAAGTTGTTTAACGCGGGAGAGCTTAGTATTATTAATAATGTTGGATATCCCAATCCCAATCGATCACATTTTAGATCTTCAGATATTTGGCAAACGGGAAGTGCTTCGCAGGAGGTTTTGCACAGTGGTTGGATTGGACGTTATTTAGATACCTTCGGCAACAAGCCTTATGATGCCATAGAAATTGGCAAATCACTTTCACTACTTATGAAAGGAGATACTAATAATGCAGTAGTTACAAAAAGCGCCAAGGATCTGCATGCCATTGCTGATGATCCGTTTTTTAATAAAATAGTAACGTCATATCGCGATCCTCATTTGAGTGAACATAATATGGGCTATTTGTATCAAACGCTTATTGATGGAAAACAATCGGCTAACTATATTTATGAGAAATCGAAAACCAAAACGTCATATCGTGATTATGGAAAATCGGCTTTTGGAAAACAGTTAAAAACTATGGCCGAATTTATTAACAGTGGCATAGACACTAAGGTTTATTACGCGTCTATGGGTGGTTTTGATACTCACGCTAGTCAAAGTGGTAGGCAAGACAAGCTCTTAAAAACATACGCTCAGGCAGTGAGTGTTTTGGTTGAAGATCTTAAAGCGAATGATACATTTAAGGATACAATTATTCTTACTTTTTCTGAATTCGGTAGGCGCGTGGCGGAAAATGCCGGATTAGGTACAGATCATGGCGCGGCTAATAATGTTTTTGTCATTGGAAGTAAGCTTAAAAAGCCAGGTTTGTTTAATAATGCTCCCAGTTTAACCAATTTAGATTTAAACGGCGATATTCCGTATGAGGTAGATTTTAGAAGTATATATGCTAATATTTTGAATAATTGGCTTGAAGTTTCTAATGAAAAAATACTTTCTGAAAGTGTGGCTCCTATTCATGTGATATAAAAAAAGCCGCATTACGCGGCTTTTTTCTAACTAAGTGGGCTGATTAATAGTTTAACGTAACTTCAAGTTCAAAATCATCGCTGATCGTTTTATCTCCTAAGTTGTCGAAAAAACTACCTGAACCATAACGTACACCAAATTCTGTACGATCTATAGTTACATTTGCCGTGGCCATGGTATCATCCACTTCCATATCAAATTCAATTGATTTAGTGATCCCTTTTATTGTAAGGTCTGCCGTTACCAAATACCCGTCATCTGTAGCTTCTGTACTCGTAATGGTCAGGGTGGCAGTTGGGTGATTTGCTGTTCCGAAGAAATCATCACTTTTTAAATGCCCTTCTAATTTTTCCTTTCCTTCACCAGCTTTTAGGTCGTTTACTGTAATCGAGCTCATGTCGGCTACAAACATCCCTCCAATAAGTTCACCATCTTCCATTTCTAGATAACCTTTGCTTAGATTGATGGTACCGTGATGCGACCCCAAAACCTTTGTCCCCGTCCATTTAATAGACGATGTTTTAATATCAACCTGTTTTGAATTGCTAATTGTAAATGCGGAAGTGGCTACTAAAACAGCGGCCAGAACTACTAATTTCATTTTTTTCATGTTTTCTTTTTTTAAGTTTATTTATGTGTTAAATGTTCGTAAAGTATCGAGCAAATGATTGAGGTTAATAAGTTGTTCTTCAGACAAGTTGCTCAATGTTTTTTTATTGTTTTGGTCTGTTATTGGATCTAGTTCTTTTAATAATGTTAAACCGTCTTGGGTGATGGAGATCTCAACCTTACGGCGATTTTGCGGGCAAACTCTACGCTCGGCCCAACCTTTCTTTATTAGTTTATCTACAAGTCGCGTGGTATTGCTATTGCGATCAATCATTCGTTCTTGAATAGTTGATAAATTGGCAGGTTTGCCATTTTGCCCTCTTAAGATTCGAAGTACATTATACTGCGGACTGGTCAGGTCGTACGGCTTGATAATCGCTAAAAATGTTTCTTCTAAAACACGAGCTGTATACATAAGATTGATCACCGTTTTAGTGGTTAAATCCATTTTTTGTGTTGACTTGATGACCGAATCTATATCCATTGTTGTTTCTACAATATTTGTAGGTACAAATGTATACGAATTTTTATATCTGAATTGATTTTTAACGTTTTTTTAATTGTGTTGAGCGGTGCAGGCTTGAGAGGATAGCCAAATATGTGTTAAAGAAGCTTATGTTATGAATTGGGCTTATTATTTTTAAGCCATGAAGACCTTCGGAATTTTATTTTGTTTAGTCGCATTGATGAGTTGTAAAGAAAGAACAACGGATATTGCTGAAAAGCAGATGAGCACAACTGCTGTGGCGGCTTCCGAAGTAAAGAAAAGTCCTATTCCGATCTATAATTTTTCGGAATTAGAACCCCTTCTGAACAAACACAATGACACCACCTATGTAATCAATTTTTGGGCGACATGGTGCAAGCCTTGTGTAAAGGAATTGCCTTATTTTGAAAAAGTAACTGAAACGTATTCCAAAGAAAAAGTAAAAGTTATTTTAGTGAGTTTAGATTTTCCCGAACAGCTTGAAAAGCGTGTCATTCCTTTTCTTGAGGAGCACAAACTGAAAAGTGAAGTTTTATTACTGGACGATGCAGATGCCAATAGTTGGATCCCTAAAGTAGATTCGACTTGGAGTGGCGCTATTCCGGCTACGGTTATTTATAAAAATACAAACAAAAAATTTGTAGAAGGCTCTATGAGTTATTCCGACCTTGAAACCTATTTAAAAACAATCCTTTAAATATTATTGTACTATGAAAATTTCAAAAATCTATCAATCGCTTGCCATGATATTTGCGGTTACCTTTCTTTTAGTGAGTTGTAAAAATGAAACCAACGAAAAAGAGCCGATGCAGGAAGCGGCTCCTAAAGATATGGCGGTGAAGCAAACTAGAAGTGCAACAGCTGTAGGTTACGGTATTGGTGATGTGGCAACCGATTTTAAATTAAAAGATGTCGATGGCAAAATGGTCTCTTTAAGTGATTATAAAGAAGCCCAAGGATTTATTGTGATATTCACTTGCAATACGTGTCCGTTTGCTGTTGCGAGCGAAGATCGTATCATAGCTCTAGATGCTAAATACAAAGAGAAAGGCTATCCGGTAATTGCTATAAATCCAAATGATCCTAAAGTTCAACCCGACGATACTTATGAGCTGATGCAAGAAAAAGCAGCAGATAAAGGTTTTACTTTTCCATACCTATATGATGCAAATGATAAAGTTTACGCGGCATATGGTGCAACAAAGACACCTCATGTTTATTTGCTGAAAAAAGAAAAAGGACTCAATATTGTGAAGTACATTGGAGCTATTGATGACAATGTACGAAATGGAGATGCTGTAAAAGAGCAATTTTTAGCAAATGCAATTGATTCTTTATTGAATGGTAAAGAGGTTGAGGTTAAAGAAACGAAAGCGATAGGCTGTTCGATCAAGGTATAAACAATTTTTTTTATTATAGAAAACCGATGGGTTCCGTAATGGAAGCATCGGTTTTTTACTATTTTTACGAAAAATCTTTAAAATATGGATATAAATCAAGACCAATGGCGTGAAAAACTCGCTGAAGATGACAATGCAGTAATAATGGATGTGCGTACCTCATACGAGATCGCCGAAGGGTATATCCCAAATGCAATGCATCTAGATATCATGAATGGGGCTCAGTTTATAGAAAAGGCGAAGCAACTTGATACTTCAAAAAACTATTATGTGTATTGTAAAGCTGGTGGTAGAAGTGCTCAAGCATGTGCGATTTTAAACTCCCTAGGTTTTAAAACGACCTATAATCTTATGGGTGGATTTTCAACTTGGAATGGAGAAGTAACAGAATAATTATGAATATACAAACCGTATTTTTAGCCTTAGGAATGATAGTGATCTCATTATCGGGATGCAATGACACTAAAAAGCAAGTTGTCAATGACACAGCAACGGTCACAACGGTACAGCAAAAAACAAAACGTGAAATAATTTCTTCGGAAAAGCTTAAAAGCGTTCTTGCTGAAAGCCCAAATGTACAGTTGGTAGATGTACGAACAGCTTCAGAGTTTGAATCGGGTCATTTGGCAAATGCCATAAACATCTCTATCACGGATGGTGATTTTGAATCTCAAATAAGCAAACTGGATAAGACAGAACCTATTTATATTTACTGCAAAAGTGGCGCTCGAAGTGCTCGTGCTTGCAACGCCATGGAAGAAATGGGTTTTGTTGAAATGTATGACCTTAAAGGAGGAATTACCTCATGGAAAAGTGCTGGACTTTCTGTTGAATAAAATGGTTGTCTTAATAAAAATGTTAAAGGCTATCTTCGGATAGCTTTTTTTATTAATGAAATTAACAGATTGATTTATATATAGTTAAATACAAGCCAAACTTTCTTTTCTATTTATATTTTCAGAAATAGCCTCTGTATCTTTATGTAAGTAATAAGAGTATCATGAAAAACGAAGCACAAATAGTACAGGAAGAGATGCGTAAATTAATAGCCCGTAGTTGCATTACGGTACCTGTTTCAGGAAGTAGTTATTACCGTTTTCACAGATCGCTATTAAAATTCTATTTTGGTGTTGCAGATGTAACCATCAATTATGATTCATGCACAATGACCTTATGGCATTCAGAAAATGTTGGTAGGGGAGATGTATATGAACTTTCTGAAGTCAAAGGACGAAAAATATCGTATACAAGCTTAGAGGAAACTTTAAAGGGTTGCCTAGAATCTGGCGAGCAGCAAATACATTTTTATCGCTCTATGCTGTTTCATTATAATCATGTATCTGAACCTTGCGATAACGAACAACGAAGCGCGTAGGAATTAACTTTGAGAATCAATAGACCGCCTTTGGGCGGTTTTTTTTGTCTAAAAATTTAGAAATTAAAATGCAGCAGCAATACTTTTTTTATTAACAGTAATACTTTTATATTTGTGAAACAATGGATAAACTTTCAGTACATATTGTTATAAGCGATGCTTTGTATACTAAAGATCCTGAGTCTTCTGATCTAGGGCGAAATATTATTTCAAAAAGTATTGAAATGATCAACGAGTTGGGTTATGAGTCGTTTACATTTAAGAAGTTGGGCGTTGTTATAGGGTCTAACGAAAGTTCGATATATAGATATTTCAGCAGTAAACATGCACTTCTTATATACCTAATTAGTTGGTATTGGAGTTGGGTTGAATACAAATTAGTATTTGCAACAACCAATATGGCGACTCCCGAAGAAAGATTAAGAGAAGCTATTAGAATAGTAACAGAAAATGTAACTGAAGATCAGGCATTTTCTAATATTAATGAGGTGTTGCTTCATAATATTATTATTTCCGAATCTTCTAAAGCTTACTATACAAAGGACGTGGATACCGAAAATAAAAAGGGCTACTTCAAAATATATAAGCGAGTAGTACAGCGCGCTAGTGATATGGTTTTAGCGGTAAATCCAAAATTTAAATTTCCACATATGCTGATCTCTACTGTGATTGAAGGAGCACATCATCAGCGTTATTACGCAACCCACTTACCCTCATTAACCGACGCAGAGAAAGGAAAAAATACAGTTGTCACATTTTACACCGACCTGGTACTAAAGACCATCAGTGAATAGAAGGTTCCTTTATATTCAGAGCTGTGAGCATGTATGTTTTGCTAATCAGCTCGTACTATGAGGAGCTCTTAAAATAATTGAAATTTATTGACATGAAATTTAAAAAATACTTTTTGTTACTTCTTCTAATGACAGTTTTACCAATATCCAGTATTGCGCAGGATAGTAACTTAGGAAACTGGCTTATTTATATTGGTAATAAGAAATTAGACACCAAATGGAATCTTCATCACGAAGTTCAATATCGAAATTATAATGCTATTGGGGATCTTGAACAGTTGCTCCTACGAACAGGTATAGGCTATACTTTTAATGAGAATAAGGGGAATCTGCTGCTGGGTTACGGATATATTCTTTCTGAAAATTATGTTGGAGACACCGAAGAGAAGATCTCGGTAAATGAGCATCGTATTTTTCAACAATTTATTAGCAAACAAGATCTTGGTCTTTTAACCTTGCAACACCGCTATCGCTTCGAGCAACGGTTTGTTGAAGACGATTTTAAGATGCGATTTCGCTACTTTTTGGGAGTTCAGCTTCCTTTAGGACAGAAACAGGAATCACCATCGAAATGGTATCTTTCGGCTTACAACGAGATCTTCCTAAATACCGAAACAGCAATATTTGATCGTAATAGGTTGTATGGTGGTTTAGGCTACCGACTTAGCGCTGCGATTCGTATTGAAGCCGGTTATATGAATCAATTTTTTGAAACTGACGGGAGAGACCAAGTAAATATTATCACGTTTGTGAGTTTCTAAGGAAATAGGATCATGTTTTTTATTATATCATGTAGAAACGAACCGTACTTATAATTACTATCTTTTAATTTAAGCAATCGGTTTTTGTGCATCTTCGATTTCTGTGTTCAATAAGAAAATGAATAAGAAAAACAAGAGGCGGGATTACCTTCGGTGATCCCACCTTTCCAATGTTGCAAATAGAAAGCCTCGGATTGCATCCTCGTTTCATTATTTTATTCCGAAATTAAAGCAAGCTTTAAATCTTCATAAAACAATAAAACCGCGCCTTTAGGCACGGCTTTCTGAGTGTCGTGGAGCCGGAGGGATTACCTTCGGTGAGCCCGCCTTTCCAATGTTGCAAATAAGGAACCACGCAGCCGTCGCTGCTACTATTTTATTTTACTTTAAAACCTTGAGCGAGCTCGGTTTTTTGTAAAACAAAAAAACCACACCTTAACGGTGTGGTTCCTTGAGTGTCGTGGAGCCGGAGGGATTCGAACCCTCGTCCAAACAAGCAATAATATTGCCTTCTACATGTTTAGTTTTCATTTAGATTTTCGTGAGATTGCCGGTCGAAAACTACCAACGCACCCCTTAACTTCAATTTGGGTTTCGCAAGCGCATCAAAGCCCTGCGCGAGCTAGGTTTACTTTTACGAAGTCACTATATCAAAAACCGTAAACCAAGGTGTTTGAGTGACTTCCTGCTTGCCTACCTTGTAGGCCGAGGCATTATCCTACTATAATTCGGATTATGCAGCTAGGGCGTAGTTATTCTCGCCGTTTAAAAAGTGTGAAAAATGAGATTTACGAGCTGTTTCCCAGCGCTCGACATGCTTACAATACCATTAGACCCGCTGTCAAAACCAGTCGGCCCCATTTCAATGAACTATGATCAAATACCCATGATCATTTTTTGGGCGTTCCCACGCTTTTAGCGTGGTCAGGCTATCCGTTTCAATCTGCTTTGCAGGATTTCCACTTCTATCCTTAACGCGCTCCATCGCAAAAGCGCTGGAGCATGGCACTTTCTAAGGCATTCGCCATAGAAAGTGTAGGCAAAGATACAAGAATAATAGTATCTTTAACACCCAATAGAATCACAAAATCCGTACCAAATGTCAGTAACCTTTGCTATCATCAAAGAACGTAAGAATCCGCCAGATCGTCGTGTCGTTTTTTCACCTCAAAAGTGCCAAGAAGTCTTAAACGAATTTCCAGAAGCACGAATTGTGGTAGAATCTTCCGATATCCGCATCTTTCCAGATGAAGCATATAAAAGCGCCGGATTGGAAGTAAAAACAGATGTTTCCGAAGCGGAAGTCATGCTTGGTGTAAAAGAAGTGCCTATCGATTCGCTTATTCCGCATAAAAAATACTTTTTCTTTAGTCACACCATTAAAAAACAACCCTATAATAGAAAGTTGTTGAAGGCAATTCTCGATAAAAAAATTGAGATGTACGATCATGAAACGATCGTAAAAAAGAACAATGCGAGACTCATCGGTTTTGGTCGGTATGCCGGACTCGTAGGGGCATACAATGGCTTTAGAGCGATGGGGATTCGAGATGGATTGTTTAACCTTCCGAAGGTAGAAACCTTATCTGACCTCAAAGCCGTAAAAGCTGAACTTGATAAAATAACCCTTCCGAAGAACCTAAGAATCATATTGTCTGGAACTGGAAAGGTGGCCAAGGGAGCGCATGAAATCTTGGAGCATCTCAAAATTCGTGAGGTGACCGATGAAGCTTACTTGAACCAAACCTTTGATGAACCAGTATATTGCCTTATTGATGTGACTGAGTATAACAAACGTAGAGATGGCAAGCCTATGGATAAGATGGCATTTTATAAGGATCCTTCAGGTCATGAAAGTGATTTTATGAAATACGCCAAAGTGAGTGATTATTTTATCGCAGGCCATTTCTACGGAAATGGTGCTCCATACCTATTTACACGAGATGATGCTAAACGTCCCGATTTTAATATCAATTTGATCGCAGATATTTCGTGCGATGTTGACGGACCGGTGGCAAGTACACTCCGTGCTTCCACGATAGCCGATCCTTTTTATGGGTATGACCCAAAAACAGAAAGCGAAGTTCCGTTTGGCACGCCAAATTCGATTGCTGTTATGGCGGTAGATAATCTTCCGTGCGAATTGCCTAATGATGCAAGTAAAGGTTTTGGAACCATGTTTATCAACAATGTTATTCCCGCTTTCTTTAATGGCGATAAAGACGGTATTTTAGCACGCGCACAGATGACCACCAAGCAGGGAACACTTACCGCTCGTTATGCCTATTTACAGGATTATGTCAATGGCGAAGACTAAGCTGGATCATCATGATCTCTTTCCAAAACTGATTAGGTAATAAGGGATTGTAAAATATATTTGGAATATGAAAAGCAGAACAATACTAGTATTGTTCTGCTTTTTTAATACATCAAACTGTATAGATAACAAGATTTAGCTTGTTACCACAATATTGACGAAACCGCTAATTTATCATTAATAATCCTCGTTAGGCTCTCCTGGTAAAATAAGCGCATCTCCACCTCTTGTATAATCATCATGTTTAATAATTTTACTGTGATTTTGCGCGCTGGGTAAGGCGATTAGATCTTCAGTCGGACTAGAAAAAAACGTTAGTAATAAATAAAATACATACGACATAATTAAAAATTTATAGGTTAATTTATTTAAATGTAGGTTAGTAATTGCTTTAACGACAAGAATCACTATTATTTCTCATAAGCGTTTAGGCTGCTTTCATATTCGCCTTGTATTACCATTTATTTATGCTCTTTAAAAAGTAAAAGGTGTAAAAAGGCTTCAACAACCTGTGCGCAAGCGATTTATCGATGAAAATTGATTTTAATCGAATTTAATTACGTTTTATCGAAAATATCTGATTTTAAGCTATATAGGTTATGATTTTAGTAAGTAATAACCTACATTTATTTACTAGCCAAATACCTTATGAAGAAATTAGCCCCTTTTCTCGTTTGCCTATTTTTAAGTATTTCTACGTTTGCTCAAGTAGGTATAAATACCACCGAACCAACTCAAACACTCGATATTAACGGAACATTACGTGTTCGTGGTATCAAGTCTTCCCAAGATAATCTTAATGGCCCAGAAGCCATTAGGATCGTAGGTATAGATGATGAAGGCAACATGGTAGAAGTTGATGTGGCCGATAATATCATTCTTGAAAACAATCAATTATATGCTATTAATAACAAGGAAAAGATTAGTGATCCGTTCCCGATCAATGTTCCTCTTATAAGTAATGTTAACTTAATAATATGGCCAGGGGAACCCAATGACGACAAATCAGTAATACGAATTACAAGTTTATTAGGTGATACGGCTATTACGGGAATTGTTGCAGGGCAACCGGGTCAAGTGATCTCGTTGTACCCAACTGATGGTGATCTATATATTTACCCAAATAGTATACTTTCGTTACTTTCAAGTCAAATTTTAAGTGACACCAACACAGTCATAGTAGTTAAGAGATATGAAATGATTCAATTGATGTATGATGGTACTTTTAATAAATGGGTTGTTAAGTCGAAATAATTCAATATAAACTAGCCAAAAAAATGCGCCTTTGTTAGGCGCATTTTTTTTTGACTACAGCAGCACAAGGGTTACATTATCAGACTTATTATTGATCCGTATCTAATAACTAATACTCAAGTAATGATATAAGGGTCAAGTAGAAATTATGATGCCTTGGTGATCTCAACAATTAGCCCATATGCCCTTATTGTATGCTATTTTAAAGTTTTGTAGACATTTGGATTAAACTTCTCCATATAAATTTCAGGTTTCGTCAATTTTGTAAATCCGTATTTTTTATAAAGCCAGTCCGCAGTGCTAGTCAATAAAATCCATCGTCTCAAATTTTGTAATTCTTTATGTTCCAAGATTACCTGCATAAGCCATTTACTCAGGCCAAGTCCACGGTATTCTTTTAAAATAAAAATATCGCCAAGATATGCGATTGTAGAAAAATCGGATATCACTCTGGCGTAGCCAATTAGTTTTTGATCTAAGTAAACACCAAAATTTAGGGAATTATTAATAGACTTTTCAACCTTTTCATACGTGATACCATTGCTCCAGCCAGATTCGTTGGTCAAAAAGTTATAAATAACTACTATGTCCAACATTTCTTTGTCTGTTGAAATCATATAACCACTTTTTATTTTTTTAATGATTTCCATACTGGATTCATTTTTAAAGATCAGGGCAATACTTATAATTTTAGGTGCTTTTGTAAGATGGCGATAAAGATCTCGTTAGTGTAGGGCTTAATAATAAAATCGTTCATAAGGCTGTGTGCGTGCTCTCCTGTGATCTTTTCTAGTTCTACAGCGGTAAGAGCTAGAATAGGAATAGAATCGTTGAATTCACGAATAGCTTCAGTGGCTTCAAATCCATTCATTTCTGGCATGTTAATATCCATCAAAATAAGGTCTAGAGTTTCACGTTTTGTAATTTCTATCGCTTCCGCTCCACTTCCTGCCACAATAGTTTTTGCACTGTAGATCTCTAGAATTTTTTTAGTAACCAATTGATTGATCCTATTGTCATCAACAACAAGAATTGTTTTGTCTTTTAGGGCTGATTTTGTTGGAGCAGATTGAAGTGACGTTCCTTTTGAAGTTGATGGCGCTAAGTCGTAATTTATTAAAAAGCCAACTTTTGTTCCCTTGCCTAGGGTACTTTCTAAGTGAATTACACTTTGATGTAAATCTAACAGTTTTTTTACGATAGGGAGTCCGAGTCCCGTTCCTTGTTTTGCTTCTCGTGTGTTTGCTCTTGAAAAGGCATCAAAAATGTATTGCTTTTTTTCTTCTGAAATACCTATTCCATCATCTTCTATTTCAAATTGAAGCGTAATTTTTTCTGAAGTACGATCCACTTCAGTAACCGTGACTTTAATAGTTCCATCATTGGTGAACTTGGAGGCATTACTAAGCAAATTAATTAGAATTTGAGATAGTTTTACATTATCTCCAACAAGTTGCTTAGGTATTTTCTCGTCAATTGAAACAATGTATTTATTTGGATTATCGGTATTAATAAAACGCGAGGTTTTTGTAATATTTTCAATTAAGGTATGCAGATTAAACTTCGATTTTTTTAATGATTCCTGATTTTGGGATCCAACATTTGTAAGCTGCAGCACATTGTTGATCAAAGAGAGCAGGTAATTGGCTGAAAATTTTAAAGAATTTAAATTTTCATTATGTCCTTTAAGATTTTCATCTTTCATTAAAATGGAGGAGATACCAATAATACCATACATAGGTGTTCGCAGTTCATGCGTAATGTTTGAAAATAAGACATTTCTTGCTTCGGCTAACTCTTCACTACGTTCTTTGGCTGCCAAGTATTTTTTATTCTTATCAATAACGTCAAAAAATAATTTTCTTCGTTTTCGATAGGAAATAAATAGGATGATCGCCGCTGCTAATAAAATTCCAGAAGCAATTTTGATCCATAAGATGGTAGTTTCTTTTCTAGCGGCTTCTTTATTGAATTCATTTTGAAGCTCTTGTGCACTCAGTTCTTGTTTGTATTGATCCAATTTAAACTTAGCTGTCACTGTTTCAATGGCTTGTATTTTGTCGGTTTTATATTTTTCAGCCTTGAGCGAATCGGTTTTCTTTATAAGATTATATGCTGTTTTGTAATCGTTGGCTTTTTCATAAGCTTCAGCCAAATATTCATTTCCTTGAATAACACCTTCGGTATATCCAGATTCCTCAAAAAGCTGAATACTCTTGGATAAAAAAGTAATGGCTTTCTTCGGATTATTGTTTGAATGAGCTAATCGGCCTTCTAAAAGGTTAACTCCCGCAACATATGGTTTCGCTGTTTGATCAGTGACATATCTTTTGGTTTGATCGAGAAAGTATTGTGCGTCTGTTTTTCGTTCGGCATTTAAATTTAATTCTGCAATATTATAGTTGAGGATATAAAGATGTGTTGTGTCAGCAAGTGTTTGTGCTAGAGGTAATGCCTTCTTATAAATAGCAATAGCGGGTTTCTCTTTTTCTTGTAACGCATAGAAATTACCCAGATCAATTTCTGCAGTAATCACACTACGGGCGTCGATATATTTTAAGTCTTCAGAAATAGTGTCAATTGCCATACGGGCCATTTGGATCTGCTCAGCTTCTTCGACAGCTTTTGAAAAGATCTTTTTTGCCTGTAAAGTATCTTCAATTTTTAAAAATGCATTTCCTAATAAACTGCTAAGTCGGAAGTACGATTTATAGTCTTCTACTTCTTTGGCTAGCACTCGTGCTTGTTCGCCAATTTCGATAGTTTTATCAAAATTGTTGCGGTAAAACTGTTTCCGTGTAAAGCGAACTAATGTGTCAACACGTTCCCATTTTATTTGAGTTACGGTTTTTTGAACACTGTCGTTGGTCACTCCTACGTTGTTTTGCGCTGTAATAAAACAGCCGCTGTAAAGAGACAAAAGAATGATAATAACAAGAGTTCTCAAGAGTGATATGTTGTATGTATTGCTAATATAGCTAAAATAAGAACGCTTAGCAATTGTCTATTTTAAGATATTACCTCTTTTCTAATACAATAAGATCTTGAGTTTGGATTTTAATAATACTTTCGAAAAATGTTTTTAAAAATTCGTAAGCTTCTGCTTTATAATAAGGATTCAATTTAAAGTTATAGCGCATTTGAATATTGCCATTCGCTTCAGAATAAACAACAGTACATAAGGCTCCATCGGCCAATTTTATCGATTTGTTTTCAGGTAATGCTGACACCGAATACTTTTCATTCAAGTCAATAGCAATCAAATAAGTTGTGGTAATTGGAAAACCAAAATCGATAGGATAACTGCGATGTTCTAGGGTAAAGGGGTTTTCCTTAAAGAAGGTCTCAAAGAAATATGGATTTAGATAGATCTTATTGTCGATGACTTCATTCGTTATATTGACCGAATAATTGATCTTAAGAGGTTCATCGAGCTTGATTCTATTTACTATGTCTCCGTTTTCTATGGTTAGGCTTTCATTATTTTTTTCTTTATTGGCGAAATATTTAGTTTCGGTTTCTTCATCTATTTGATTTCTTTCTTGGAGGGCCATATAACCGGTTGTAACTTCTTGTACGCTTCCCTTAAACGCATCATTTTCTTCAGCTTTTAATTGTACATTGACAAATTGTAAATTTTTTGCATTTGGTGTAATGTTTTGCCAATAGCTACCGTTTTTAAAATCCATGACACGACCAAAAATATTTAAAAGTCGAAACGGTAAAATCCCAAACGGAGCATTTTTGTTCGTTGCATCCAGTAAATACTCTTGTTTCCCTATTTTGAGTATTGCAATTGCATAATTAAAATCGGTCAAAATAGGATAGGCACGAGATGGAAGTGCATACTCACGTGTAGAAAGCAACATAATTTTGGCATCTAAATTAGTCGCTTTTAGTGCGTTGATTAGTGAAATATTAATCTCACTACTATTTCCTTTTCCTTCTGAAAATGCATCTCGAACGCGAATATCAGAAAAGATACGTGTGTTCCCATTCCAAGTATAATAATTTTGAATAAACGAATAAACAGCTTTGGCTCGTTCAAGATCGTCTTGTATTTGTATGATCTCTTCAGGCAATTTTCCTTTAAAAAAGTTTTTATTATTAAGCTGGCCGCCCATATTTTTATCACTCTCAAATTCATTGTCAACATCTTTCCATGTTTTTGAAAAGATACTCCGACTCCCATCAAAACCGATGGTTTTTTGAAGTTCGTATTTTATACTCGCCTTATAATTTTCCGACGCGAGCATATACGATTCTTCTTTAAAAGCAGGAATATTGAACATTGCATAAATAGCGTGATCACAGTCGGCACTTTGTAAAAGACCATCTATATGTAAACAGTTCTTTAAAAGTGTTGATATTTTGATATCCAAAGGCAGTGAGCCAACAAGTTCTCTTTTATAGGTGAAATTTCCAGGTATTTTTGTTTCTAACTCACTATATAAAACCGGTAACGAGCCTTGAAAGACCCAACCACTTAGCCCAAAAAAGTAAGGCGATTCTATACGATACGTATATTCTAAGATACTTCCGTCCTGCACATTGGGAAAAGCAAACTGTTTTCTTTTCCAATACTGATTGATATCGGTTTCGTATACAGCATCACTTGGTACATAGGTTTGATTAATGCCATTATGAGTAATAGCCTTTAGTTTTGTGATTTTTTCTCCGCTATTACCATTTCGCTGCATGGGAATAAAAACTTCGGTCTGATCAAAGCGTTTGGCATCAATCACTTTTGTCTTTACGTAAACTTCCTTGACAAGCTTTAAAGAACCATTGATCATTTCTGTAAAATATGTTCCTTTTTCAAATAGAACAACACCCGAAGCCAAAGGGGCTTCCGGATAATTTTTCATACTGATTTCAAATTGCGAGGGTTTTCCAAAAGTAGAAACCACACGTTGTTTGTCTTGGGCGGCTACCGTTTGAAGAAAGAAGAAGATAATTAGAACAAAAGTTAAGTGAATTCGGACCATACGTATATGTTTACAAGGATAATCGTGAAAAATACATTAAAATCTCGACATCATAAAATGTGAAAAGTATGATCTTTATTTGTTTTTATCCTACGGAAAACCAACTGACAGAAAGATAGGAATATACCAAAGCTAAAGGTAATGATCCATGCCAAAATATGTTCCGAAGGCATGCTGATCATATCCCAAACGGAATGTATTAAGTGCTGAGGTTTGCTTAAAAGATCCCAAGAATTCCATCGTAAAAAACGTCCTAAATAAATATCGAAGCCAACAGCAAAGGGTATTACAAATAGAATGTATTTGGTTGTTTTCGGAAAATAGATCAATAAAATATTTTCCATATCGTTGACCGAAACAGTGTAATAGATCAAACCACTTAGGGCGAAAAAACCAACCAAAATAGTGTCAAAAATGAGTAGGTGTCCACTGCTTAATTGCAAATGAATTGCATCTGTTATCATATAAGGCGCATTGGGTAAAAAGAGCAGCCAAAAGGCAAACGAGAGGCAAAACTGCCAAAGTTTTAACTGCTTTTTCTGGGAGAGATAAAGTGTTATAACAATTGGGATAACTGCTAAAAACAAGTTCCATACTAAAAATAGAAAGAAGAACGATTGCGTTATCTTTAAACGTAGCATCAGGAGGAACATACTTATCAAGCTTACGCCGAACAAGTAGAACAACACATTGAACCTCTGTATTATAAATGTTTTAATCTTTTCCATGTGAGAAGTATTTTTCAATGAATAAAATAGGAATGACCCCAATCACATAAGCCAAGAGGTCTAATGGGTCAAAGGTGCTTCCCACCATTATTTGAGCAATTCTGTTTTGAATGTTAAGCACGGTCGCTATTTTAAAGAGCTGCGCAAATTCTACTGCAAAGGCAAAGAGAAGTACAAAAATGATAGCTTTTTTTATAGTAAGTTTTGTGAAAGACCTTAGCAAGGTATAGCACAAGGGTATGACCAACACATCCCCTAAAAAACCACGAACTAGATCGTGAAAGTGAAAATAGGCAATGGCGATTTCGGTAACCAAAATCAAGCAAAAAATCGTGAAATATCGTTTCATAAATTGATATGTTAAAGACCGAAGCGCAGATGTATCATCTGAGTCACTTCGGTCTTCTAGTTAGCATTTAATCATTGCCCCAATCAATTCGTCTGGAAGCAAACATAACTACGGCAAGAATCACAAAAAGACCAACACTACCTACCAACAAGGCATAATTTTCTAATTGTATGATCACATAAATAAATCCGTATAGTGATGCTAACGAAGCACAAACTAATAAAGGAAATTTGAATCCTTTAAGTATGGCGCGAGAATAAATCGTGATAAGGCCCAATACGGCTGCGGCAGCGATCACATAAGCTTTAAAGAACGAACTGTGTTCACTAATGGAGATAAGAAGCGTGTAGAACATCACAAGTGCAAGTCCGATCATTACATATTGAAATGGATGGATATAAATCTTACTGGCAATTTGAATTAACAGAAAGACCAAAAGGGTAAGCCCAATGACCATAAAACCGTATTTAGCTGTACGTTCGCTCTTTTGATATTCATCAACGGGAACCACGAAATTTGTCCCAAAAGCAAACTTTGAAAGGTCTGGTATTTCAGAAAAAAATTGCTGCTGAAATTGCCTGTTTATCTGGAAAGCCTGCCAATCTGCGTGAAACCCAGTGTCTTCAATACGCTTGGTTTCTTCGTTGGGTAACGGACTCCCGTCAAAACTTGGAGAATGCCAATTTGAATCCATGGTCACGGCGGTTTCTTTTCCCAGAGGAATAAATTTTAAACTTTCACTTCCGTTAATGATTAGATCGAATGTAAATGACACAGGATCATTGTTTTCTTCGGAATAATTTTTTACAAAACTACTCTCAATAATGTTGAGATAGCTTTGGTTGTATTTTGGAGTCATCGCTAAAGTCTCATCACCCAATGTCACAGCTACGCTATTCCGAATTCCTTTTAAATTTGAGGTTCTAATTTCTACGGAAATGCGATCCCATAAAATATCTTTAGGTTTAATGTCTTGGTCGCTAAAATCGATCTTCGGAAAGTTTCCTGAAAGCGTATTATTTGCGGTATAAACAACCGACTCGTAAATGGTGCGGCCACGTTCAATGTATTTTACATCCGAATCAATTTGAAGCGAGTCGGGTAGGAGATAAGCAGTTTTGACGATGGTTTCGGTATTGGTTTGAAACGTTTTCGTCTTTTCATTATAGATCCGCTCTTCCTTATATGTTTTATATGGAACCTTTAAAATAGGACCTGAGAGTAACACTTCATTTCCCCATTTGCTGTTGATCTCTCGAATTACTTCTGTTTGACGGTACGCTCGCTCGCTAATGAGCATTTTTACAAATTGTAAGGGGATAAGTAATACCAACAATAAAAATCCAACCACCAGCATACGAGCTGTGATCGAGTTGCGTAACCAATTTCCAAATTTGCTTCTTTTCTGTTCCATAATTGTATGTTTTAAAATGTTTGTATTTGGGTTAATTTTTGATTGTACTGTTTTTGTAGGTTTTGCAGGCTCTTTTGAATAGCTTCGGAAAAAATGGTGCTTCGGAAAAGCTTATAGTCAATGAGAAGTAGCTTTTTAAAATCGAAATGATGAAATCGGTTGCTTTGTTTTCCGAAGAAATAAGCTTGTTTGTAGTAAGAAGCATATTCCGGAAGTAAGAGGGTTCCAAGAATTAAAACACCTAACAAATAGGGCGTTCGCTTTCCATTTCCGAAGCATACATATTGCAAGGCGATCTCGTCTTGTACAGATGTTGAGAAACCAGTAAGTAAATGATAGGCATCATGTCGCTCCACTTTAGGAATGAGCTGAAACCCTTGGTCGTGGAGAAATTTCCCTAATTGATGGCCAAAGGTGTTTGAGGGCATGGCCATCAGTTGATCATTAGTGATCTCCCAGGGCTGCTTCTTTTTAAAATACAGATAGGCCTTTTGAGAGATCTCAAACAACTTTTCGATAAGATATTTTCTATAATTCATTTTTTAAAGTACTTTGTTTTTCAAAGTAGATTGATAAAAAAAAGGATGTTATTGTTTTTTTATCAATTTTTCAAGTGCATTAATATGTTTTTGAAATTCATTTTTCCCTAGGGGAGTGGCGCTATAGCTGGTGTTAGGTTTTCTGCCTATAAATTGTTTTTCCACGTTGATATATGCCTCTTTTTCTAAAGCTTTTATGTGGCTCGCAAGGTTTCCATCGGTTACATCGAGCAGTTCTTTAAGGCGATTGAAATCGGCTTCATCATTTACCACCAAAATTGACATGATGCCCAGACGGATACGATGATCGAATATTTTATTTATGTTGTCTATTATGCCCACCGTTCTTATTTTTTCTCTTGCATATACATTAGGCTTCCATAAATGATATGCATGACTCCAAATCCTAAGATCCAAAACCAAAATCCGTAGCCAGGAAGCGCTGCGCATATTAGCCCTGCAATGATCTCAATATACCCTAGATACTTTACATTTCCAATAGTATATTTAGAAGCGTTTACCAGCGCTAAGCCATAAAAAATAAGCATAAGGGAGGCCGTTAATCCATAATGCTGACTGTTTAGTTTAATAAGAATATAAATTCCTCCAGTAACCAAAGGGATCAGAAAGTTAAGAAGTAGTCTTTTAGTGGTTGTGTCCCATATCTTTACGTTATGACGTTTTGCTTTTTGAGTGGTAAGTAAATAGGCAGTTATAACGCTTAAAACGGCCACTCCTATAAGGAGTCCGATTAACATTTTAAAATTCCAACTATGCAGTACTACATATTCGCCTGAAGGCAGTAAAAAAAAATACGCAATTGCTGCGCCAATTAGGGCATACATACCGGCAAAAATTCCAGAGAGACCACTTAAAGAGATAAATCGGGACGAACGATTCATCATGTTCTTTATTTCACTAATGTCTTTTAAATAATCTTGTTCACTCATAGCTAAAGTACTTTGAAAAACAAAGTAAATGTATTATTTTAAGTTAGAGGGAGTTTTTTTAAAATATTTAACAAATAAGGAAAAACCCCTTTATTAAATAGGGGAAAAACCCTCTTGTTCGGTGTATCCTTTCATCGCCTCTTTGATAATATCAGGATTACATTCTTAGGTTTGTAAGTCCCTGACTCTTAATCATCTTGGTATCGATTGGGGAGTTGATACTAATGATTTCGTTAATGGCCGTCCTTTTTAGGGCGGCTTTTTTTTGTTCTATCGGAAAAACCCCCAACTAAAAAACAGGTATTTACCTCTTGTGTAGGAACCACTTTGAGCCCATCTTTGTAGTAATAAATTAATTGGGGAATTGATTTAGCTTTTTAGTTTAAAAGGATCGTTTGAGGAGGCGATCCTTTTTTTTATCTTCGTTTTAATGAATCCCGCCGAAAACTATATACTAAGTCAAAAGGAACCTTTTCGTTCCATCTTGTTGCATCTTCAAATAGTTATCGAACAAACCATACCTGAAGCTCAATTAGTTTATAAGTGGCGATTACCGTGCTATTATTTAAACGGCAAAAAAATGTTTTGCTATTTTAATCAGTCGAAAGACTACGTTGACATAGGTTTTTGGAATGCTTCTCACTTTACAAAACACACCGAGCTCCTCGTTTCAGAAAAAAGAAAGAAAATAAGATCACTTCGCTACTTCAAGCTTGAAGACATCAATGATAAGATCCTAAAAGCGGTACTCGAAGAAGCGTACTCGCTAAGAGATATAAAATTTTATAGTTGATTGATCGTCTTCCGAATCGCAACCAAATCGGTTAACAATTTTTCAAGATTTTTTAGATCCAACATATTAGCACCATCGCTTTTCGCATTGGCAGGATCAAAATGGGTTTCAATAAAAATTCCGTCAACCCCTGAAGCAATCCCAGCTCTTGCAATTGTTGAAATCATTTCCGGACGACCTCCTGTTACACCAATACTTTGATTGGGTTGTTGTAAACTATGCGTGACATCCAAAACCACTGGCGCATATTGTTTCATGGTAGGAATTCCTCTAAAATCAACAATCATATCCTGATATCCAAACATGGTTCCTCGGTCGGTGATCAGTACTTGTTCGTTACCAGAATCAGTGACTTTTTTAGCGGCGTGTTGCATGCTTTCCGGACTCATAAACTGGCCTTTCTTCAAATTAACAACCTTACCCGTTTTTGCCGCAGCAACCACCAAATCGGTTTGACGCACCAAAAATGCCGGAATTTGAAGCACATCTACATACTTTGCAGCCATAGCCGCATCGCTAACTTCATGAATGTCTGTTACCGTAGGTACATCAAATCGTTCAGAAACTTTTTTGAGAATTTCAAGCGCTTGAATGTCACCAATACCTGTAAAACTGTCTATCCGACTCCGATTCGCCTTTTTAAAACTTCCTTTAAAAATAAACGGAATTTCTAAAGCATTCGTGATCGTCAAAATCTTCTCCGCAATATGCATAGCCATTTCTTCTCCTTCGATAGCGCACGGCCCAGCTAATAGAAAAAAATTATTGCTTTGTATATGTTTTAAATTCGGTATAAGTTCTAAGTTCATTGTAGTGCTAATTTGAAGCGCAAAGATAGGTAATAAACAAATTGAACTAAAATTCTTAGAAAGCCTTATTCTTTTAAAATAAGAAGTTCTTCTTAGTCTTTTAACTTTCATATTATATTTTAAACTTTGCCAAAGCGAATTATGAAGAACCCGAAGAAAGACGATATATCTAAAAGACCTTGGCCAACAAAAGATGCCATGGAACAGGTTTATGCCCTAAAACTTTGGGGAGATACTAAATCAACCTTTTATTCGGGTATAGGTTCGCATCATCCTGAGATCATAAATCCTTATATAGCTGCTCTAAAATCATTTTTGACTACTTTTAAAACCCCGCTTGTTGTATGCGACCTGGGCTGTGGGGATTTCAACGTAGGAAAGCAATTAGTGAAATTTGCTGAGAAATATATCGCTCTAGACATTGTCACAGATCTTATAGCGCATAATAAAGCACAGTATGTTGAAGAAAATTTAGAATTTCATTGTCTGGATATCACCTCAGATCAACTACCCTCTGCCAATTGCGCTATTCTAAGACAAGTACTACAACATTTATCGAATGCCGAAATTCAACGCCTTGTAGCGAAGTTGCCTAATTTTAAATATGTTGTCTTGACCGAGCATCTTCCAGAAGGCGATTTTATTCCTAATAAAGATATTATTTCCGGACAAGGAACTCGACTCAAAAAACAAAGTGGTTTAGACTTGTTGGCTCCTCCCTTTCACTTAAAGGTGAAAGACGCTAACGAAGTGTTGTCTATTACTTCAAATAATTTTAAAGGGAGGATCGTGACAACGATCTACACCATGTTCTAACTATGTGTAATAGTTTTTTTTTGTGCTTTGGAAATTTTAACGCCTTATAAATTGTGCGGCTACCATTGTCTTTGTCTAGCGATCTCGGCTTAATTAAAATCGTTGGTCGAACGTTTAAAGAACAAGCCTGACTTCGGAAGAAGCAGTTAAGTCATTTACCTTATTTCTTGATTACTCGGAAAGTTTCAAAAGCGCCATTTGTGCCTTCAATCTTCAGATAATAAATACCGGCAGCTATTGTTGAAATATTTATGGCATTGTCAATTCTTTCACACGGTATGATTTGCCCAAGAGAATTTAAAAGTGAGAGTTGAGCAATAGGTGCTGCACTTTGAATGTTGATCACATTTGTAACCGGGTTTGGGTAGATGGTTACCAGATTAGCCTTATTTTCATCAACACCAAAGATTTCATCAAATTCATACCAAGCTATAGTATTATCAAAGGAAGATGTAGAAATTATATCTAGGTCGCCATCTCCATTTAGGTCGGCTGCTGTGGCTCCTCTTGGTCTATCTACTTCGCTCGAAATTATTTTCTTTGAGCTAAAATTACCTTGACCGTCCAAATTCTCAAACCAAACAATTTCATTTTCATCGTAGATTGACATGAGGATATCTTTATCTCCGTCATTATCAACATCGTGACTTTGAAGCGAACCAGAGAAATTTGTATCAAAATAAACAAATTTTGGCTCACTGAAATTACCCATTGCGTCTAAACGCTCAAGCCAATAAATATAATCATTAAGTTCATCATGTTGTGTTCTTATAAGTAAATCTACCATGTCATCACCATTAAGATCAGAAAGAAAAATATCATCGATGCTCGTTGCATCTGAAAGAAATTGAAATTGGTAGACCGTTTGTTGAGACTCAAAGGCACCTTGGTTATTTTCATACCAAATAATTTTCCCAGGTGAGAGATCCCAAGAAGCAGTTAAAATATCATTGTCACCATCATTATCAAAGTCTAAAATTCTAAGGGCTGAGAAATCAGTCAAAAAATTATTATCCAACAGATGCGCAGTGCTAAAATCATCAGTGCCATTTAAATTTTCAAACCAGACCAGTCCTAGATTATACAGATCGGCTATCACCTCTAGATCACCATCATTATCTAAGTCTCCAGCGGTCATAGCATATGGGACTGAGCTTTCATCAATTATCTTAGGCGTGCTATAGTTCGCTGGACCACTAAGGTTTTCTAACCAACGAATACCATCACCATTAGAGGAATATATAACATCATCATCACCGTCTCCATCGAGATCGAAAAGTTGAACACCTGTACAACCAATGATTCCGTCTTGAATTAGTTGTTCAGCCCCAAAATTTCCCAACCCATCCATGTTTTGAAACCATACAATTTTTTCTCCGTAGTAGCCAAAAGCTATAACATCCATAAAACCATTATCATTGATGTCGGTTGCAATAGAAGAATCTGCCAGATCCAGTTCGGTAGTAATAATATGTTGTGGACCAAACTGAGCTGCAAGGGGTATTGTTAAAAAACAACTAAGAAGAACAAGAATAATAGCTTTCATAATGGTTTACAGGGTTGGTTGATTAAATATAGTGATTTTCTTTTAAGGAAATGATGTAGTGTATATTATGATATCGTATTTCATGAATGACGTGTTTATTATTCAACCAAGCTAGGCTGCGTTTTAGTCTAAGACCGCGCTAGGGGTAGTAGCGGCATCTCACGCCAGAGGAACGAGTGGCGGGAATATAGCGAATGACCCGACCCAGCCCGAAAGAAAGGAGGGTCTGGGAAGCGCCCAAAAACCCACATGTTAAATATATCCATGAACCATAAAATAATTCATTAAATAACAGTACTTTTGCAGCCTGTAAATAAAAGCTACTTTATAGGATGCTTTTGTATACTGTAAAATTCTATTAATTAAATAGTTATCCGTCGTATCGGATTTTGAAAATGAATACTAAAAACATAGCTATTATTGCCCACGTTGACCACGGTAAAACGACTCTTGTTGATAAGATCATGCACCACTGTAGTCTGTTTCGTGAAAACGAAAACACAGGAGAGCTTATTCTCGATAACAACGATCTTGAGAGAGAACGCGGTATCACGATCACTTCAAAGAATGTTTCGGTTGTCTATAAAGATACCAAGATCAATATCATTGATACCCCTGGTCACGCCGATTTCGGTGGTGAAGTAGAGCGTGTATTAAATATGGCAGACGGCGTTTTATTGTTGGTAGATGCCTTTGAAGGGCCTATGCCACAAACACGTTTTGTATTACAGAAAGCGATCGACCTTGGTTTAAAACCATGTGTGGTGATCAATAAAGTAGATAAAGAAAACTGTACTCCAGACGAAGTTCACGAGTCGGTTTTTGACTTAATGTTTGAATTAGGCGCCGAAGAATGGCAGCTTGATTTTCCTACCGTTTACGGAAGTGCGAAGAACAACTGGATGAGCGATGATTGGAAAAACGAAACTGAAAACATCGAACCACTTCTCGATATGGTTTTGGAACATATTCCAACACCAAAAATTCAAGAAGGTACAACACAATTGTTGATCACATCACTCGATTTTTCATCGTTTACAGGACGTATCGCTATTGGACGCCTTATGCGTGGCGAGTTAAAGCCAAATATGCAAGTGAGTTTGGTAAAACGTGATGGTTCAATACAGAAGACAAAAATTAAAGAAGTACACACTTTTGAAGGTTTAGGCCGTAAAAAAGTGGATTCGGTGCAAGCCGGTGATATTTGTGCTATTGTTGGATTAGATGGTTTTGAAATTGGCGACACCGTTGCCGATCTTGAAAACCCAGAGGGGATGAAAACCATCGCCATCGATGAACCTACAATGAGCATGTTGTTTACAATTAATGATTCTCCTTTCTTCGGAAAAGATGGAAAATTTGTAACCTCACGTCATATTAAAGAGCGTTTAGAGCGCGAATTGGAAAAGAACCTTGCCTTACGCATGGAACCTACAGATAGTGCCGATAAGTTTATGGTATTTGGTCGTGGGGTACTGCATTTATCGGTTTTAATTGAGACAATGCGTCGTGAAGGTTATGAACTACAAATTGGACAGCCGCAAGTGATCATTAGAGAGATTGATGGTGTTAAATGCGAACCAATGGAAGAAATGACTATCGATTTACCTGAGCATGTGAGCGGTACTGCTGTAAATATGGTTACTATTAGAAAAGGTGAGATGGTGAGTATGGAAGCTAAAGGAGATCGTATGATCTGTAAGTTTATCATTCCATCACGTGGTATTATTGGGATGCGTAACCAATTGCTAACGGCTACGGCTGGTGAAGCGATCATGACACACCGCTTCTTAGAATATCAACCGCTTAAAGGAGGTATTCCAGAACGTCAAAACGGAAGTTTAGTTTCTATGGAAAATGGTTCTGCGATTCCTTACTCAATCGATAAATTACAAGATAGAGGACGTTTCTTTGTAAATCCGAATGAGAATATTTACGAAGGACAAGTAATTGGTGAGAATACACGTCAGGATGATATGACTGTGAATATCACCAAAACTAAAAAGATGAGTAACGTACGTTCTTCTGGAGCAGATGATAAAGCAAAGATTGTTCCTGCGATCAAGTTTTCGTTGGAAGAAGCGTTAGAATATATTCAGAAAGACGAGTATGTTGAGGTGACGCCAAATCACCTTCGATTACGTAAGATCTACCTAAAAGAAGTAGACAGAAAGCGCAATAAGATCTAAGATCTAAAAATAACTTCGGAATGGACCAGTTCAATTTCCGAAGTGAATAAACAAAGAATCCGCAGTTTACAACGCATAGCGCATGTAAGTTAGCGGATTTTCTGTTTCTGAAAAAAACAGGGATCGAGTTAAAAAAAGGGCGTAGATGTTACTTAAACTCTATGTTTTTTAGTTTCTTTGTTAACTCATTGTAAATTCTAAGTTAATTTACAAATAAAGCAGTATAGCGAATGAATTTTTTGTATTTCGACCCGGGATTGGGAGCCATGATTGTACAGGGGCTAGTTGCTGCGGCAGCTGGGATCCTATTGTTTTCCAAAAATGCATGGTATAAGGTGAAGGCGTTTTTCGGTCTCTTAAAGGAGGAAGATGATACGTATGATTCAATTGACATTGATGACAAAGACACCGAAACCGATGGCAACAAAAACTAATATACACGAAGCTTCCTTTCGTGATCCTTCTGGATATATGTTTTATGATGGTGTGACGCTACGTCGCGCCATCAATCCTATTTATTTTCCACAATATAAGAAATTGACCGAAAGTGGTTTTTTTGCCACCTTGATCAAAAAAGGACTGTTAATAGGGCATACCGAGACTTCAGTTTCCGAAGAAAAGATCGTTATCACTCCTGAGCCTATACCATTTATTACAAATCCGTATGAATGGAGTTTCGAGCAGTATAGACATGCTGCGCTACATACATTAATGATCCAGAAATACGCCTTGTCTAAAGGCTTTATTTTGAAAGATGCCTCGGCTTACAATGTGACCTTTTATAAAGGGAAACCAGTGTTTATCGATACGCTTTCATTCGATTTCTACGAAGAAAACACACCTTGGCGTGCTTACAAACAGTTTATAACGCATTTCTTTGGTCCGTTGATCCTTGCCAAATACCACGGCACCGATGTCTTTAAAATGATGCAGACGCATATAGACGGGATTCCGGTAAAGATGATCGCTTCAATGCTGCCAAGCAAAACAAAATTGAGTTCTACGCTTTATACCAATATTCACTTACTCGCTAAAATGGAGAGTAAGCACAGTGAAGACTATAAAGCTGAAACCAAGGTTGCAAAACTTTCAAAAAAGGCGCAAAACAATATTTTAGAGAGTCTCTTTAATTATATTAAAAATTTAGAGCTTAACGAAGCTACCGAATGGGGTGATTATTACAGCAAAACTAATTATGAAGCGGCGGCTTTTGAAGGCAAGAAAAAATTAATACGCAATTGGGTTGAACCTCTAAAGGCTCAAAGACTTATAGATGTTGGAGGAAACGATGGAACCTTTGTGCGAACCATCATCGATCTAGTGCCGCATGTGATTGCGACTGACATTGATGCCAATGCCGTTGATCATAACTATAAACAGATCAAAGAAAACAAGGAGACCAATATGCTTGGTTTTGTTTGCGATGTATTGCAACCTGCTCCAGGAATTGGCTTTAACAATACGGAAAGAAGTTCGCTGATAGATCGTTTAAAAGAATATGCACCCGATGTAACAATGGCATTAGCACTTATTCATCATATCACACTTTCTGGCAACGTCCCTTTTGAGAAGTCGGCTGAATTTTTCGCTACCTTTTCAAAACGTCTCATCATTGAGTTCCCTAAACGCCAAGATTCTTGGGCTGAATCACTACTAGTAAGAAAACGCGAATTTATTAATCACTTCGATTTTTACAATGAAGCCAATTTTGAGACGGGTTATCTTCAATATTTTACGCTTGAAAAGAAGGAAATGGTTCCTGGAACCCAAAGGGTGCTATATTTATTTCAGAAAAAATAATCACAAGACCTTATGGAAAGTAATATCAAGGAAATTACTGCTAAATCTGCTGTAATAACAGGTCTTGGCGCAGGATTGTATCCGTTGTTTTTTTACTATTCCAACAATTATGCGCTCATCAATTCTTGGAATCATCTAGGATTTTTTATCGTGTTCTTTTTAGTATCACCTGTGGTGTTTTTTCTGATCTGTCATTTTATATTCAGAATAGAAAAACTGAGGTCAGTGCGTGAGAAGGTCTTTACTTTTTTTAATATTACCGCTTTTTTAAACTTTATAGCGCTTTGTTTATATGCCGATATTAAGTGGGGCCTTGTTTTTGGTGCCGTGGCGGTAGGTGTACTTGCAGCTTTGTTTCTAAGTAAATTCCTAAAAAAAATTGTGCTTTTGCAATTAGTCTTAGCAGCAGTTAATTTATTTTGGTTGGTGCCTACCATCTTTGAGCAGCTTAATTACAATGATTCATGGACACAACAACCAGACGATATTGAATCTGTTGTTTTTAAAAAGACCCCTAACGTATATTATATTCAGCCCGATGGATATTTAAATTTTTCGGAACAGTATAAAGGATATTATAATTTGGAGCCAAATCCCTTACAATCTTATTTGGAGGAAAACGAATTTACACACTACCCAAACATACGAAGTAATTACACATCTACGGTCATATCAAATGCTGCTACGTTTATGATGAAGCACCATTATTATAACTATGGTTTTAATTTTACTGAAATCACTAATGGTCGGCAAATCGTGATGGGAGAAAACCCAGTGATCGATATTTTTAAAAAGAATGGCTATAAAACTCATTTTGTTAGTGAAACACCTTATTTAATGGCCAACAAGCCTAAGATTGGTTACGACCGAAGTAACTTCAATAAAAGAAATATAAATTATATTACAAAAGGCTTCGACAGAAAACAAAATGTTCTTGATTCATTACAGCGCTATTTAAAAGAAGATCCCAATAAAAAGAAATTCTTCTTTATCCAGATCTTTAAGCCAGGCCATGTGCCATCAATGCCCGAGGAATCTAAAGGAGAAGTTGCCAATAAAAAACGATGGTTACAAAATTTAGAAATATCGAACAAACAACAAGAAGAAATAATTGACACAATTTTGGTGTATGATCCCAATGCATTGATCATGATCATGGCCGATCATGGTGGTTACTTAGGTTGGGATCATATGATGGAAATTCGTTCGAAATCACAGGATCGAGATAAGCTTTACTCGGCTTTTAGTACCAATTTAGCAATACATTGGCCGGGCCATGAACCTCCAAACTTTGATCACAATTTTAAAAGCGGCGTCAATGTGTTTAGGATTCTGTTTTCATATTTGGGTGAGAACACACAATATTTGGAAAATTTACAAGATGATGGTAGCTTTACTATCATTAAAAACGGCGCCCCCAAAGGTGTGTATAAAGTAATTGACGGCAAAGGAGATGTCACCTTTGAGAGATTTGAGTGATGAAAGACAAAAACAATAAAAATTTGGTAAGCCAAATAAACGATAATCAAGTCCTCAAGATCCTGCTCTCGGGATTAGGAGTAGGTCTTTATCCAACACTTTATTTTTTTTCTAGGAAGCCCGATATTTTAACATCATGGAGTCATTATGCTTTTTTTGGCGTTACATTTATTGCCATTCCGATAATTATCTTTTTGGTGATCCAGAAATGGATTCCGTTTAAAAAATCATTGGTTAAAGACAAAATTCATACGTTCTTTAGTGTCTCATTGTTTTTTTTCTTTTTACAATTAATACTTTTTACGCAACATCATAAAAAGCTAACATTACTGGCAATCGTATTGGGCTTTATAATTGCCCATTTTCTTTGGAAACATATTGCGAAGATCATTCTTTTACAACTTATATTGGCGATACTTACACTTCCGCTAATTTACAAAGCGGTACAGTTGCGAAATTCATATTCAACAACATGGATGCAACAAGAAGATAACATCGAAGATGCTGTCTTTAAAAAGAAACCTAATATTTACTTTATTGAGCCTGATGGGTATGTAAATTTTTCAGAGCTAAACAAAGGATTCTACAAAATTGAAAATAAAGAATTTGAACAATATCTCGATCAGCGAGGGTTTGTTGCTTATCCTAATTTCCGAAGTAATTATCCTACTACTTTGGCTTCAAACGCATCTTTTTTTTCTATGAAGCACCATTTTTTTAATAAAGATCTGAAAAGTGAAGAGGTGCAATTTGCCCGCGATATTATTTTTAACACAAACCCTGTTTTAGAAATACTTAAAAAGAACAATTACACCACCAACTATATAACTGATACGCCATACCTCCTTTCTAATAGACCAAAGATGAAGTATGATGCAACTAATTATGGCTTCTGGGATGTCTCCTTTATTGATAATGGAATTCGCGACCAACGCGCCAATGTACTAGAAGATTTTAAAAGATTGCGAATAACCAATGACGAGCGCCCTTCGTTTTTCTTTATACAATACCTCGAACCTTGGCATATTCACACCCGAGAGATTGGTTCTGCCGGAAAAGAGAAGGAACGAGAGATGTATCGCGACCGACTCTATGATTCGAATGCTAAAATGCAGCAGATCATAGACATAATTTTGGAGAATGATAAGGAAGCATTAATTGTGATGATGGCAGATCATGGTGGCTACGTAGGCATGGATCACGGACAAATGGCCTATACAAAATCAACAGATCGAGACTTGGTACACAGTATCTTCAGTAACGTTTTAGCAATTCATTGGCCCAATGACGACAACCCGAGCTTTGCGACGGAAACTGGTTCTTCGGTCAATCTTTTTAGAATGCTTATCAGTTATCTTTCTGAAGAGCCAAAATACCTTGATCATCTGCAAGACAATAGCAGTTATATTATCTTAAAGGAAGGGGTTGAACACGGAATCTACCAGTATATTGATAACTTCGGAAATATCTCATGTAAGCCAGTTTCTTCTATAAAAGACAACTAAAATAAACTACTTCTTTAAGCCAAGAATACTAAAGAATAAACTGAATAGTATAATTTGTACGCCCAAAAGAAGGGTGGTAACCGCCGGAATGACAACGCGCAATATATTGGAGCCATTAATATTTCCGAAGTGAAGCTCCTGCCAATTATGATAGGCTATAAAGCTTAATACAATTCCTAGAATTACTAAAAGAAATCCTACAATGAGTCCTTTTTCAAGATTGATAAACTTGAAAAGCGAATCATATTTTTTGGACTTCGGAAGGAGTTCATTTTCTACAGTATATACCTTTGTTAAACCGTAAAAAAGCAAGAATTGAAACCCAATAAGTACTAAAACTGACGTAAAAAGCAAAGTGTGTACGTCAAAAGTGATGTCCCCAAGTTTCAACGGACCAGCGATCAGAATCCCTGAAGTTATCATCCCAAAGATCATTAAAATAAGCCCTGGAATAAGGAATAGCCACTTCGGACTATAAAGCATTAAAAAGCGTAAATGTCTCCAACCGTCGCTCCAAGTATTGAGGTGTGGTGGCCGTGTACGGCCGTCGGGAGAAAGAATGGTAGGAACTTCAGCAATGCTTAAGTTTTTGAGCGATGATTTTACGATCATCTCACTCGCAAATTCCATCCCCGTGGTCTTTAGATCCATTTTATAAAAGGCCTCTTTGCTAAACCCGCGTAATCCGCAGTGAAAGTCACCGATCTTTGAATTAAAAAATAAACGGCCAATAAAAGATAAAACAGGATTTCCTAAATAACGATGTAAAAAAGGCATAGCTCCTTTTTTGATACCGCCTTTAAAACGATTTCCCATTACAAGATCATAGCCTTCTCTCAATTTATCAACATAAGGCATCATGTTACTAAAATCGTAACTATCATCTGCGTCACCCATAATGATATACTTTCCGTGTGCGGCATTAAAGCCACCCATCAATGCATTTCCATAGCCCTTTTGAGGCACATCGATCACACGGGCGTTAAGATCTGTTGCGATCTTCTGAGATCCGTCGGTACTACCATTATCGGCTATAACCACTTCTCCATTAATGTGCTCCCGTTCAAAAAACGACTGTGCTTTTTGAATACAAATAGCGAGCGTTTCGGCTTCATTAAGGCAAGGCATTACAACAGATAACTCAGGATTCATAGCGCGATTTTAGTTTTTTCAAAAGTATCAATATTATAAGCAATGCGAGTGCATAATTGTAAAATAAATAGCGCTGTATTGAGTGCGACGCTACTGCTACGATCATTGCATTTGAAAGTAAAAGTAATGTTGAAAATAGAATAAACCCATTATTCCTTGAAAACTTTCGAAGTACCTTCCAAAGACTGAGAATAGCCAACACGATCATAAAGAACAGCACAAAAACCGACTGAAACCCGTGGACTATTCCAGCAAAATAAATGGCTGCCCATTCCTTAAAATTGGCCTTCAGTAACACAGGAAACATCGCCTTACAGGCTTCTTCGGTTCTTATGGAGTTGAGATGTGGTGTTTGGTCTAAGGCGTAATAATAGGCCTTTCCCTGCGCATGAATATTCTGATTGCAGATCTGCGGAAAATGCTCGTGAAATACCATATATTTTGCGTTATAACTCCCATTTACCTTACTGCTTAAGAGTTTAAGGCTGTCAATGCGCTCATAAGACATTTTAAAGATGTCTTTATGTGCTTTGGAAGCGATCAAATTGATGTTGTCTGCTTCAGAAACAAACAAGGGCAATGTAATAGCATTGACATAACTGTAGGGCGTTTTGATAAAATGGCCGTAAAATAATTTGCGGTAACTACTATCTAATAGCCCAGAAAACACAGGAAGCAATAAAAGCAGAGCGATTAGTAGGATGTTTCCTCTGCGGAAAGTAGCTTTCTTTAGTTTTAGGAGGAGCATAAAAGCAATGATAGGACCCACTACAATAAATTGTCCGCGTGTAAGCGCCAAAGCAAAAAAGATTAGTGAGACGTGTAGTACTTTTTTTCGATCCCCAATAAAGATCAATTCGCTGGCAAAAGCGATGAGCAAGAGATATAACGGATATGCTAAACCTTCAGAAGTTAGATTATTTGCAATTTCAAAAGGCGGAAAAAAAGGAAGGATCAAGACCGCAAGCAACGCTATTTTAGAAAAGACCTTCAGAAATAATAAACCAACCATTTTTTTATAAAAGACAATGATGGCAATAAATGAGAAGATCAAATGGACAGCTACTGCTACAACATCAAAAGAGCTTTTAAACAGAAATTGAAGACTGCGCAAAAACAAAATATAGCCAGGAAAGCGTGATATATCGGCACGTAGGTAACTATAGGTGTCTGGTGAGTAGAGCGGAGGTTGCAAGATAAAAATGACGAAAACGATCGCAAAAATGGCAAGTAATATTGAATTTTCTGATCTGTTTTTACCGCTGAAAGCTGATTTTATACCCAATTTTACCTTTTTTTAAGCGTTATAAAACGCGTGTTAAAAGTAAAAATAATTTTAGTTTTACAGCAGCGAACTTAAAATGGTTCGTTATTGAACCAATCAACCGTATGGATACCAAGCTCACCGTTGAAAAATACAGTGCATCACACAAGCATCTTTGGGACACCTTTGTCAAGCAGGCAAAGAACGCGACCTTTTTGTTTGAACGTGATTTTATGGAGTATCACAGCGATAGGTTTAAGGATTTTTCTTTGCTTGTGTTCAATAAGGGAAAATTAATTAGCATCTTGCCAGCCAATGTTGTTGAAAACGAAGTGTTTTCACATCAAGGTCTTACGTATGGTGGTTTTGTATTGAGTCCGAAAACAAAATTTACAGAGGTTTTGAATTCTTATAAAGCAGTCCTTGTTTTTTTATCTTCGGAAGGCATCAACAAATTACATCTCAAGCCTATTCCAAAAATATATTGTTCGCAGCCATCAGACGAGATCGATTATTTACTTTTTTTAACCGAAGCGCAACAGACACGGGTAGATCTTTCAAGTACGATTGATCTTGGCAACCCGTTAAAGATTCAAAGTAATAGAACCGAAGGCGTTAAAAAAGCAATAAAGCAAAACCTGATTATTTCCGAAGTAACTGAATTTCATTCTTTCTGGGAAGAAATATTAGTTCCCAATCTAAAAAAACAGCACGCCGCGAAACCTGTTCATTCTATTGATGAGATCACACAGTTAGCACGATCCTTTCCGAAGAACATCAAACAATACAATGTATACCAAGGCGAAACCATAGTAGCAGGAGCAACCATTTTTGAAACCGAACATCTTGCTCATGTACAGTATATTTCGGCGAATGCCAACAAACAGCAATTGGGAAGTCTTGATTTCTTATTTCATCAGTTGATCACTGAAAAATATGCTAATAAGCGCTATTTTGATTTCGGTGTGTCTAATGAAAATGCAGGCCGAAATGTAAATAAAGGACTCCTTTATTGGAAAGAATGCTTTGGAGCGCGCAGCATTGCGCAGTCTTTTTATACCGTACAAACAGCGCATCACAGCCAATTAGATTCCGTTTTTATATGATCTCTTTTTTAGATATTCACAAGATAAACGCCCGATTTGAATCGCAGTTTAAAGCGCAGTTTCAGGCATTTTTAGATTCGGGCTATTATATTTTGGGAAACCAGGTGACACAGTTTGAGTCGGCTTTTGCAGATTATTGCGGAACCAAACATTGTATAGGCACCGGTAATGGTCTTGATGCACTTCGGATGATCATAGAGGGCTATAAGCTTTTAAAGAAGCTAAAACAAGGCGATGAGGTGCTTGTCGCGTCGAATACCTTTATCGCGACCATTCTAGCCATCAAGCAGGCTGGTTTAACGCCAGTTTTGGTTGAAGCGGAAGCTAGTTCCTTTAATTTTGACTTGGACGCGCTTAAAAAATCGATTACTTCAAGGACAAAAGCCATTATGCCAGTTCATCTTTATGGGCAGTTAGCGCCTATGGCTTCTCTTGCTGAAATAGCGAAGAAACACGACCTATTAATTATTGAGGATGCTGCGCAAGCCCACGGCGCAAAAGGTAGTGACGGTAAACTCGCTGGAAATTTAGGCGATGCCGCCGGTTTTAGTTTTTATCCAACTAAAAATTTAGGAGCTCTTGGTGATGCAGGAGCGGTTACTACTAATGATGACGCCCTTGCCGAAGCCATTAGGAAACTTAGAAATTATGGAACGAGTTCAAAATACGTAAATGAAGTAGTGGGGTTTAATTCTCGTCTCGATGAAATTCAAGCTGCGTTCTTAGCTGTTAAGTTGCCCTTGTTGGATGCTGATAATCAAAAACGAAGGGAGATCGCAATGCGCTATATAGCTGAAATTCAGAATTCAAAATTGAGACTACCTACATATGATGGTGGTAAACATCACGTATTCCATTTGTTTGTGATTCAGGCTGAGGACCGACCAAATTTTACGGCCTACCTAGTTGAAAATAATATAGGTTCGCTACAACATTATCCTATTGCTCCACACCAACAGCAAGCATTAAAAGAGTACGCTGAGTTGCATTTTCCTATTTCAGAAAAAATTCATGAGCATGTGGTTAGTATTCCTATGAGTCCTGTAATGAGCGATGAAGAAGTTGACGAAGTAATTCGGGTTCTCAATCTTTATTAGAACTATATATTTTTAAGTTTGACAAACGAATAAAAACCAAAAACTATTTTTGAAATTACCTGCCTTTATACAATCCAATTTGCTTCTTAAGATGACCTCGCTCAATGCGGTGGTTGTGAGTATTCGGTTGGTTATCTCTGCGGTTATTCAGCGTTTGTTGTTCGATCATATTGGAGCAGAAGGGCTTTTTAAAATTGGTCAATTACGAAGTTTAACACAACTACTAACTTCAATAGCCTCTTTGGGCGTCTTTAACGGAGTAGTAAAATATTTAGCCGAATACAAAGAAGACAAAGAGCAGTTGCAGAAATTATTTTCCTCTGTTTTTGTATTTATTGTTTTTGGATCACTCGCTTCTGGGCTTGCATTATTTCTATTTGCCGAACCAATAAGTGAATATCTGTTCAAAACAATTCATTTTGCCTATTTAGTAAAATTAATCGCGGTCTTGGTTCCTTTTATTGGCGTACAGCGTGTCTTTAATGGTGTTGTTAACGGTCTATCTGAATATAAACAATTTGCAAAAATTGAACTAGCGAGTTACATTGTGAGCGCAGCTTTATTAGTATTTTTTCTGTTCCAGTACAATATAGATGGTGCGCTTATCGCCATTGTGCTTGCTCCGGTGATTCAAGTGAGCGTAATGCTCATTATCTTTTTTAAGATCTTGCGCGAGTATATTCAGTTTTCTAAACTTTCTTTTAAAGCTCCCTTCGCCAAAGGATTATTGGCCTTTGCACTGATGTCGTTTGTTTCAACGGTCTTATTACATTTTGTGGAGATCGACGTTCGTTCTATGCTTGCTGAAAAAATGACCGAAAAAGATGCAGGAGTTTGGACCAATGTTTCTTTTATTTCAAGTAATTATATGGTGTTTGCTAGTTCGTTGTTTACACTCTACGTGATTCCAAAATTCGCTGGAATCTATACGGGTTCAGCATTTAAAAAGGAAGTTTTCTCCATCTATAAAACATTACTACCCATTTTTGGAGTAGGTATGATCCTTGTTTATTTACTTCGGAATGTCATCATAGAATTGTTGTATCCAGGCCTTGTTGAGATGGAGCCGCTCTTTAAATGGCAACTATTTGGAGATTTTATTCGCTTGGCGAGTTTGGTGCTAGCGCATCAGTTTTTGGCTAAAAAGATGGTGCGTAATTTTATCTTTACTGAAATTCTTTCGTTATCACTTTTCTCCGGACTCTCATACTTTCTCGTTCAAGATTATGGGGTGGAAGGTGTAGTAATTGCCCATTTTATTCGGTATGTGATTTACGCAGCGGTGGTTACTTTCTTAATTTGGCGCTATTTTGCTAATCGAAGAAACACCAGAGAGAAGCTTGAAGATCCTAATCTGTAATTTCAATATCTGAGTCGGTTTGTATCTCTGATGTCCATTTTGCAACATACGATTTTGCAGATTTTATATAATCGTGTTCTTTTTCAACAAAAGCGCGAGCTGCTTTACCAATTTCTATAATTTTTGACGGATTTTCAATGAGCCAAATGATCTTTTCGGCAATAGCATTTGCGTCGGGAAGGGCATTTATAGCGACCGTGTCTTCGGTTAAACCATAGTAATCGCACCATTCTTTTTCGGCACCTGTAAAGACTACTTTTCCTTTACTCATAGCTTCTAAGGCATTAAAACCTTGATCATACGCAAATATCTGATCAAGCAAAATATGTGCGCGATTGTACGATTCGATATAAACAGCATATGGAACACTTCGGGTTGTGATGACTTCTACCTTCTTCGGAAATTTTTCTTGTACAATGGCGAGCGCATCTTCAAAAATATCGTTCCCTTTTTTGTAATAATTATTTGTATTAATTCCGTGGAAGATGACGATCTTCTCTTCGGAAGTCATTGGAATAAACGGAATTTTTGTCGCATTTACAGGGTTGGGTATCATGCCCAGATATTTATCATTGCCAATAAGAGGAATATGATAATCAAGATCTGAAGCAATAATTCCTCGAATCTGTTGGTAGATAAATTTATGTAGCTCTTCGTATGCTGGCGTAAGATATTTGGTTGCTGGCATAAAAAGTTTTTCGCTTCCTTTCTTTTCAAAATAGGGTGTAAGAATGGAGTATCGAAATTTCTTTTCAAACGCGTATTTAACGCTTAAATGATCGGTTCCGCAGGAAAGAAGAAATACATTTTTATTGTGATCGAATATAAATTGCAATAACTGTTTTTCTATCTTCGGAATACATTTAAAAGCATTTTCATTGATCAGCTGAACAACATCATAGTTTGTAAAATTATTCTGCTGCGCAAAAAATTGTTTCCTGATCGAAAGTGAAGTGATATCTGTTTTAAAAAGTTTGTAGATGACCTTTTTAATAAATAAAGGAAAACCAGAAGTATAGCGTTCGCTTAGGTTTATATCGGTCGTGATCTGCTTAAAACCATCGCCCAAGCCTACGACGGTCACTTCATGACCTAAATGAACCAACCCCTCTTTGAGTGATTTATGGAGGTTGCTATATTCGCCTACCAATAAAATTTTCATGCTGTAAATTATTTGTCCTACTTTTAGGCAAACTTCTGACTTGCAAAATAACAATAATAAAATTTGTATTACCGCTATTTCATTGGGAAAAGGTGGTGCTGAACGATCTGCGGCTATGCTCTCTCAAATGTTGGATGAGCTTGGCTATGAAGTTCATCTCGCAATCCTAAACGATGAGATAGATTTTCCTTACGCAGGAACGCTTCTCAATTTAGGAACCTTAAAAAAAGAAGAAGATTCACTTATGAATCGCTATTCTCGATTTCGTCATTTTCGTAAGTATCTTCAGAAGAACAACATCAATCTAATAATTGATCACAGACCGAAAAACCAATACTTTCGGGAGCTTTTTTATGACCATTATATTTATAAAGATATTGCGAAGATCTATGTGACGCATAGTTCGAAGCTAGCAACCTATCTCACTGAAAATCCGAAGAAATTTGTCAAGCTGTGTAATAAAAATAAAGCGAATGTCGCTGTCTCTCATTACATTGAACAAAATATTTTGCAAACGGCGGGCGTTCAAAATACCAAGACGATCTACAATACTTTTGATCCTGCCTGGGAAAAGCAAAGCGACTCTCTTCCAGAAGAACTTAGAAATATAGATTATCTGTTGTCATACGGTAGATTAAACGATTCTATAAAAGATTTTCAATTTCTGATGCAGTCGTTTTCTGCTTCAAAACTTTGGGAGCGTGGAATTCATTTGATCATCATGGGAGATGGCATAGATAAGGAAATGCTTCAGGAAAAGGCAAAAACACTTTCTGGGGGCGCACAGATCCTTTTTTTACCATTTACAAGTGAACCTTTTGGGATCATTAAGAATGCGCGTTATGTTACCTTAACCAGTCAATATGAAGGTTTTCCTATGGTGTTGGTTGAATCATTATCATTGGGGACACCAGTTGTTTCGCTTGATATTGTTTCGGGTCCAAGTGAAATTGTGGTCCATGGCGAAAATGGTTTGCTAATCGCAAAAAGAGAAGTACCTTTATTTTCCGAAAGTCTTGTGCGTATGTATGATGATAATACGCTATATGAGCGATGTAAGACCAATGCAAAGACTTCGGTGGAGCGTTTTGCTCCAAGAGAAATAGCCAAACAATGGCAAGAAGTAATTAATCATGAGTAAAACGGAACTTCAAAAAATAGTATTGCGCGATATTCCCAAAATATCGGCCGAAGACGGTCGCGGTAATCTTTCTGTTATTGAAAAAGAGCTGCTTCCTTATGATATCAAGCGGGTGTACTATTTATACGATGTGCCCAGCGATTCTACGCGTGGAGGTCATGCGCATAAGCAGTTACAACAATTTTTAATTGCTTTAAGTGGAAGTTTTGACGTGGTGCTCGATGATGGTGTTGAACGCCGTACTATCACACTTAATCGTCCAAATAAAGGCGTCTTGATCCCTTGTGGAATATGGCGTGAGCTAGAAAATTTTTCGGCTGGAGCTGTGTGCCTTTCGTTAGTAAGTGAGGTTTACGATGAAGAAGATTATATTCGTGATTATAACGACTTTAAATCATTTGTAAGCCGATAAATACCGACCTCTTTTTTCCATACTTTTTTTAAACCACAGAAGAATTTTGACCAAAAATAATGGTGCTTTCAGAAGAAACCGCTGTTTGTTGTTTAGATCGTCAAGGTGAATTTTTGATCGAAGCCTTCGGAAACTTTCTGTATCGCCATTTAGTCTAGCAAATAGGGCGATCGAGTAGCGATTCAGACTTAAAAACTTCCGAAGCCCCTTGTGAGTATTTATAAATGGATCATAACGGTCTAGGTTGGCCTTATGACTCGTGTTTGTAGTAGTGCTAAACAAACCATCAGCAAGTAAAATATATCGCGCCGTTATTTTTTTGCTGAAAACTACTCGATACTTTAAGGCGATTCGTATGTATAGATCTGTGTCTTGTCCGCTTTTTATATTATTGTCGTAATAACCTACTTTTTCAAAAACATCTTTGTGTAAAACTGTAGTTGAACTATGCAGTAAGGAGCTGCTGTAGCTATTCGGAAAATAATCGAGAAGAGCATCTTGCTCGTTTTCGTCCATTGTAAGTTGGTAATGCGATGGAAAGATGGTTCCATTGCGCTCCACTTCCGAAGCTGTTGTAAATACCTGTTCTTTTGGATATTGTTCAATCAATCGGTTTAATTCTTCCAAATGCTTATCATACCAATAATCATCTGCATCCAACAAAGCGATCCATGGTTCATTGGCATGTTTTATGGCTGTATTTCGGGCCGCTGCAGCACCTTGATTGGTTTGTTTAAAGTAGGAGATGCGAGAGTCTGCATACTCTTTAATGATGCTTTCACTCTCGTCAGTAGACCCATCATTGACAATGATGATCTCAAAATTGTTATAGCTCTGACTTAAGACACTATCGAGTGTCTTTTTGAGATACTTCGCTTTGTTATAAACCGCTATGACAACCGAAAATTTAGGCATGTTTTTTAAGTTTGATATAGTGATTTAAACGGTACAGGTCGAATAAAAACAATGAAGGATGTGCACTGCCCAAGTTGACTTTAATGATAGGGTTTATTAAAAATACAAGTACACGAATCAATGGTAATACTCCTTTTTTCTTGGCTCTGAGATATGCCTGTTGTAGTGTGGTTGTATTATTTTCGAGTTCTCCTTTTTCCTCAAGATGGACAATTGTTTCAAGTGCTTCAAAGGATTTATTTATAAATACTTCGGAAGTTTCTAAGCCTAGATGGATCACAGGATTATCGATATGCAATACATTAATTTGGAGGTTTTTTAATTGTTGCGAAAGCACAAGATCATCGCCGTAACTATTTTCTTCGAGTGTGTTGATCTTCAGAAATAAGGTCTTTTTAATACATAAATTAGCAGAAACTACGATATGGGCTTGCTGGTTCCGTTGTGCAACAGATCGCGATTCACGGGCTTTTCCGTAGCAATAGCGAAGCATGCTTTTTTTAGGTGGTTTTTCTTCCGCATAAACAATTCCTCCTGCTATTACATCAACAGCTTCTTGGAGGCGTGAGACATAATTTTGAATAAAATCGTGTCGTTTGGGGAGCACGTCGGCATCTAAAAACAACAATGTTTTAAAGCGTGCTTTTTCCGCTAGCAGGTTCCTAATTGCACTTCGACCAATATTTTTGGTTCTTTTGGTATAGCTAGCAAACTTTAGTTCATTGATCTGTTTGTTTTCTTCGGAAGGGTTTGGCGACCCATCATCAAAAACAAGGATCTCAAACGGAATTTGAGTTTGTTCTGCCTGACTGTGAATGGCGGTAACCAAAGACAGCGAACTTACGTTGTATGTTGGGATAAGGATGGAAAGCATGGTTGTACGAGGCTAATTTACAATATCTGAAGAAGGTTTTTAGTTTTTGCGAACCTAAGTTTTAATAGGGAACCGAAAAATTATGTAGCTTTATAAAATGAAGAACTGCCTTTTCTTGTTATTATTATTTGTGATTGCACCCAAAGAACTTCAGGCGCAAGAAAAAGCTTGGTTTTACCTTCGGGCCACAGATACTTTGATCCTGCCGCAGTTTAAAAAAGTAAAGGATCAATTAAAATATACAGGCAATGATAGTAAGCTAAAGCAGGTTCTTGACACATACGAGATCTACGAATTCAAAAAAACCTATCGGAAGGCGCGTAGAAAGTATCTCAAACGCACTTTTTTTGTTATGGCAAATAGCGAGCAACTCTTGCCTGATCTGTTGGCTAATGTGCCCGATATGTTCGAATCTGGAGATGTGATTCCTTCCGAAGACAAAAAAATATACGAACCCAATGATTACGGATTAACTAGCACTATTGGTGCGAATATAGGTTTGCAGGCAAATTTAGATTACTTAGATGTACTCGGTTTGCCCGAAGCATGGTATTACACAACGGGCGATAGAAATACGATTATTGGGATCTCAGATGGTCGTTTAGATACCTTGAATCCTGAATTTGCAGGTAAGTCGAAACAAATTAGAGGATCGACGCTTTCAAAAGGCCACGGGATAGCGATCTCTGCCAATGCTGCGGCCCAAGGAGACAATGGTTATGGAATCGCGGGGGTTTGTTATGATTGCAGTGTTTATGGAACTATCTATGGTGATGTTAAAAACTACTCGGAAGTTCAAGGCTTGGCCGAGCTTGGTGCTCGCGTAGTGAATTGTAGTTGGGCTGCAAATGCGTATCACGATTCTGGGAAGGCAGTGATAGAAGAGCTTTTAAAAAACGGAACTGTGGTCGTGGCTTCTGGAGGAAATAAAAAGTGGGAAGACACCAAAGGGAAGGTAACCATGTATCCCGCAGGTTATGATAAGGTGATCGCTGTATCGTCGGTCATGCATAAATATGCAGATGTCTCTGAAAATACTGTGATTATCCCAAAAGACAACTCACCGGCCTTTGCCAATATTCGTGGCTACGTGGGGCGAACGGGTGGATTTGTTGATAATGATACTACCAAAGCACCCAAGATTTATCCTGTTAGCGTACGCACCCTAAACCCGATGATAGATATACTTACGCCAACAGTCGATATTGTTAATTTTGCCCCATATACTTTTACAGGAGACCTCGAGTACAATCATTTTTCAACAACATCTGGCGCCTCTCCATTTGTTTCAGGTACTGTGGGTCTTATTTTTTCGATGGCGCCTTGTTTTCCTGCTGAAGAAGTAGAAACTGTGATTAAATTAACTGCTACCAATATTGACCATATTGAAGCAAACAAGCCGTATGCTGGAAATTATGGTGCAGGAATGTTAAATACGGGAAGAGCTGTTAAAATGGTTTATAATATGTTTGCTAAACAAGGGAATGTAATGATAGAAAATCAGCAATTTTCCCGCTGGAATTTAAAACTAACATCCTACTCAAATCAGGTTACAATAAAAAATCAGAAATTCACTGAAGCTGCACGTTTTGATCTGAAGGCTAAGCACCAAATTGTTATTGGTCAGAATACGGTATTACGTCCAAATAAGAAGGGGAGTATCTCGTTAAAGATTGATCCAACACTTCAAAAGCCTTGCGACCTTGTTTTGCGTGATCCTAGCATTCCGCAGTGATCATTTCGATTGATATACATCAAAGTATCTTCCTTCCTCTATTAGAGTCCACGTATTTTTTATCAACGGAATGATATCATATCCGTCTGCTTCGTAAGGAGTAAGCGTTAACTTTTCTAAAAGCACAGTTGTGTTTTTTTCTGAAAGTTGTTGAACGAGTAATAACGCTTCATCATTAATTTCAACGTCAAGTGGCCAATCGGTTCCAATAGGATTTACTGTTCTAGTAAGATAATTTGCCAAGGGCATAGAAGGTATGGCTGTAAACTTAGGGTATTTGGTAGAAAGTTGTTTTAGTTCTGTATATTTTTCATAGGTTGATTTATCACTTTTGATCGTAGCTAATTGAGGAAATACCTCGCCCATGTTGTACGTAAGTTCTTTTCGTGGAGAGTCACGATAAATGTATTGATATCCAATTCCGAAGGTGATTAGATATCCAACAAGTACGATGGTCGCCACGGGAATAGATAAGGATTGATTTCTATTGTGATAAAAGAAAAAATACAGCGTAAAAACCATAGGCAGAGCAAAATGAATTGGGGTTCTAAACCCATTGCTAATGGAGGCACTCCAACTTAAGGTGAGCAATAGTAAAAGAAGGAGGTATCGTCTGTCTTTTAATACCATCCAGAAGGCATAGGCTGTAGCAGCCATAAATAAAAACTGCATTACAATCTTGATCACCGACCAATCTCCCGAGTTATTCCAAAATGATACAGCTATATAGCCAATGATGATCAAATTGGTTATTAGGTAGCCCAAAGTATTTTTTCTGAATTTCACGGCGAGTATAGCCAAAGCCAAAACTCCCAGAACATGTAAAAAGTGAAACTTTACTGCTAAATAATATGTTTTGATACCGGCCTCAACAAGAGCCGAACTTGATGTACGTTGGAAGGTTTGTTCCCAGAAAGGAGCTAAGGAACCATTGGTCAATTTAAAACCAAGGTAGCTTATCAACGATAAAAATCCGAAGATCACAAAATATTTAAGTCGGAACCAATCTTTTTGCAACACCAAATAGGCAAATAAAAAGATAGGAATAAAATAGAAAGATTGTTTAGAGAAGACTCCTAGCATCAAGCAGAAGGATCCTAACAAGATATAAAGTACCGAAGTGTTTTTCTTCAGAATAAAATAAAAAGCCAAAACACAGAATAAGACGCCATCAATTGTATTCCAGCCCATTGGTGGGTAGTTGTGAATTGTGGTGATCGCGGCCAATGATGCAATAAAATACAAGCTGGTTTTTGATCGTATTTCAAAATGCTCAAAGAGCAATTTAGTTCCTAATAGGGAATAGAGAAATATTTGAATGTAGAAAAATGATCGGTCTAATAAGTACCCATAGGTTTCAGAAATAAACAAAAAAATAGTGTGCAGAAACGCCGGAATGGCTGGGCGTGTATAAATAAAATCACGATGTGGTATTTGACCGTTATAAACGTTCCAAGAAGATCCAAAAATATATCCGGTATCGGTATCTTCAAAGCCATACGGCATATAGAAAACGAGATAGAATACACATAACAGATAGAACAGTCCCTGAAAAACAATATCGATTCGCTTGGAATTTCTGGAACTCATTTGCTAAGCTATAGTTTGGTTGATAGTGTCGTTAGACCGTTTTTTGAACCACCTCAAAGATCTGATTTTCATCACATTTTAAGGTTTTAGAAGGATATTTAAGAAGCAGAGCATAATCATGTGTTGCCATTAAAATAGTATTTCCGTTTTTATTGATCTCTTGGAGTACTTCCATCACTTCGACGCTTGTTTGCGGATCAAGATTTCCTGTAGGTTCATCGGCTAAAATAAGCTCGGGGTCATTGAGAAGAGCTCGTGCAATAGCCACCCGTTGTTGTTCGCCGCCAGAAAGTTGATAAGGATATTTAAACGCTTTGGTTTTCATATCTACCTTATCTAAAACTTTATCTATTCGCGTTTCCATGGCGGGTTTTTCTTTCCAGCCGGTTGCATTTAAAACAAACATTAAATTGTCTTTAACCGTGCGATCATTGAGCAGTTTAAAATCTTGAAACACAACTCCAAGTTTTCTGCGTAGAAAAGGAATGTCTTTTTCTTGAAGCGTAGCAAGATCGTAACCTACAATTTCACCTTCGCCCTTATTTAAGGGGAGGTCGCCGTACAAGGTTTTCATAAAACTACTTTTCCCTGTTCCTGTTTTCCCAATTAGGTATACAAATTCACCTTTTTCAACCGAGACCGTTACATCCGAAAGGATGAGATTCTCGCGTTGAAATATAGAGGCGTTCTTTAAAAATAAAACAGGTTGCGACATGAATAGGGTTGCTTTTAATTGTTTCTGAATGCGTCCTCAAAAGTAGCCTTAATCTTCGATTTCAGAAAGTTTTTCTTTTAAGTTATCTAGTTCTTGTTGCTGCTGAAGTGTATAGAGGGTAAGCTCTTCTATTTTTTGGAGCAAGATAAGATTCATAGCTTTTAGCGAAAGTCCTTCCGAAGTCATTTCAGCTGCCGAAGGTATACCTGGTAAATGATGATTTGTTTCTATATACGCCGAAACTTCTTTCAAGCTAGGCATTGTATAAGTAGGATTTAATTGCGAGGTGCCTGTAAAATAGGTTTCAAATACATAATCTGGTGCAACCGCGCCGTTAAGATCGACCAAAACTTCCTGAGTATGAATTTTCCCTTTAACCGTTAGCATTTCATCGGGTTGCTTGGTGCCAATTCCGATCTTTCCATTCTTTTCAGTTACATTTTTGAGTTTTTGCGAAAACCCATTGGTTGTAACAACTAGTGCAAAACAAAATAAGAGGATGTATTTCATGATTGTGCTGTAATGTTTCAGCTTTAAAAGTACAGATTTTTCTTTAGCAGAAGTGAAAATAGGTTAAACGATTTACACATTTCATTTATTAGGTCACGCTTATACATTAGACAAATGCACTTATGTATTTAGTATTGATACACAGTTTATTAATCTATAGATTTAAGTGTTTTGAAGACAAGTCCATGGTGTTTTTCAGATCGTTTTCATTGTATTTAATATTCATCTAAACTCTTTTATTATGAAAAAAAATATTCTATTTATTTGTAGTGTTCTTTTTGTAAATTTTCTAATTGCACAAGACGTGGGGCCCACGCCTGCTCATCCTTGGGGTGGTTCTACTCAATATGTTGGTGATTTGTATAGAGACGGAAATGTTGGAATTGGCAATACTGCTCCAACTGAGAAACTTGATGTAACAGGAAATATACTTGGGCAAAAAGGAAAATTTGTTTCAAATCTTCCCAATGGTGGGTTTTACGTCAATGGAGAGGCTCGAAATTTAGCGTGTAATGTTTTGAGAGCTGGAACAACCTTGTCCAGCACAGGGAGCCTATTTAATTTCCTTGATTTCCCTCAATCAAATTTAAACCCTCAAGCGCAATCTTTTTTGGGTATCGAAGATCGAAACTACAAGAGCAGATTTAGATTTTTTGCGAATACTGGAGGATCGAGCGAGCAACTGTACTATGATAAAAATCAAACGGTATTTTACAGTCTGAGTGAAGACGGCGCAGGAAATGTATTTTTAAATTTACCAAAGGCAAATTCTTATGTTTCAATTGGAACAGCATCCTATCAGGACGGGAGTGATCTTTATAAACTTTCTGTCGATGGAAAAGTACGCGCCCACTCTGTTAAGGTCTATACTACTTGGGCCGATTTCGTTTTTGAAGATGACTACAAATTACCAACATTAAAGGAAGTAGAAGAGCATATAAACGCTTTTGGGCATTTGGAAAATATTCCTAGTGCGAAAGAAGTTGAAAAAAATGGAATCGAGTTAGGAGAAATGAACAAATTGCTATTGCAAAAGATTGAAGAGCTTACTTTATATCTTATAGAGAAAGACAAGCAAATGGAAAAATTGAATTTAGCGGTAGAAAGACTCGAAGCTATTAACAATGATAAATAGAGGAACTATGAAAAATATGCAACTTATCTTGCTCTTCATAGTGTTTTTGTTGGCTAGTACAACATATACTGAAGCGCAAGTTTATGGCTACTATGTACGTGCAAGTAGTCACGACTTTAATCCGTCACTATATTTTGACGGTACATCTCTAAAATATTCAGGTAGGGATTTGGCTTTACAAGCCCTTTTTAATAATAACACAATTTATGTTTTTGAGAAGGAATTTAACTTTTCTAAGCGATCAGATTTGCAAAGAACTTTTTATGTTCAAACAAATTCTGCTACCTCCCTTAAAGAATTTCTTCAAAAAGCACCTTCAATCTTTGAATATGGAGAGTATTTAGGGATCGAGGATCCAGAATTGCTGTATTTTCCGAATGATTATGGAATCACAGGTGGTTCAAATCAAGGAGCTAATGCCAATTTAAGATATTTGGACTTTATTGGAATGCCTCAAGCATGGGATTATACCACGGGTAGCTTAGATATAGATATTGGGATATCAGACGGTGGGCCTTTGGATGCCACGGATCTCGAATTTGCTAATAAAACTACGGTGTTAGCCACAGAAGACACTGACCCTAACGGTACTTCCCATGGAAATAATGTTACTGCAATCGCCGCTGCGCAAGGTGACAATGCGTATTCTGGTACAGGAGTATGTTTTGATTGTAGCGTTCTCAAAAATGGCTACAGATCTGTGCCTGGATTTCCTGGGAGTAGTTTTGAACGGATTATAGAGTTAGCTGAGGCTGGTGCTAGAGTAATAAATTGTAGCTGGGTAGGTCTGGGCTATTCAGAGAGCCGTCAACATGCTATAGATGAATTGACTGAATATGGCATAGTAATTATTGCAGCAGCGGGGAATCAAAAAACTGGAAGTTTGCCCAGAAACGAGCTTTATCCCGCATCATTTGACAATGTTATTTCAGTCTCGGCAGTTGGAAGTGGAAACGACTTGGATTGCAATAATATTGCTAGTGATGGCTCAGGTAGTTATATTCCAAATGTGAAAAATTATTTAACAGGAAGAACAAGGCTTGTGGCAAATTATGACTGTAATCAGCCTCTTGAAAACCAAGTTAGTCTCGATTTAGGCAAAACACCAACTTTAAATGCCAAAGTTGATATTGTAGCCCCTGGTTCTGGTCACTATCGGCATTATCAATCGGTAATGAATGGTACAATCGAATATATATCAGACACAGATTTATGGACGTCTCCTACAGCGCCTTTGGTGACGGGAACCGTTGGGTTAATGAAGGCACTAAATGATTGTTTGCCTTTTAATGAAGTTGTTTCCATATTGAAAATAACTTCTACTAACATTGATGATATCCCAGCAAATCAAATTGCTGCAGGCTATTATGGTTCTGGAACGCTACATACTGGCCGTGCCGTTCAATTAACTAATAATTTATTGAGGTCAGACTCAATAGCGTATTTAAGAAACCAAAGGTTTTCTCGGTGGGATTTTATCTTTAATGGGGTTTCTGAAAGTATAGTTATGGAAGATCAGGAGTTTACAGATGAATCAACCGTAACTGTTACTGCTAAGAATGAAATTATTTTGGAAGACGGAACTTTTTTAGAACCAAACTCAAATGGCTTTGCAATTTTCGAAATAGACTCCACCTTGGTTATTGATACAACTGGTTGTGCTACCTCTCCTTTAACTTCTGACGAAAAAAATAGTGAGAAAGTAGAAGAATTAGAAACCTATATTTTAGCACCTAACATCGTTTATGATTTAACAACTATTTCCAAAGAAAATAAGGATGGAGATAAAATTGTTTCGATAAGAGTATTTAATATGATAGGAATTGAAATGTTAACCATTGAAAATATAAATGAATATCAAGTTGAAGTTGACCTGTCAAGATTCTCTACAGGTGTTTACCTAATAAAAGGCTACGATCTTAATGATCAAGAAATTTTTACAAAAAAGGTTATCAAGAATTAACCTTAGGTTTCCTAAAACTAGCTATATTGAAAAACCGGGACTCTTTAGTCTCGGTTTTTATTTGTTCAATAAACTTAGCGTGAATATAATTATCGATCGTTTCCGCCGTTATTAGAGATGTTAGAAGTTCGTAGCATATGACAGAATTCAGAAAGATTTAAATAAAGAGCTTTAATACAAAGGTTTAAGCCTGTTTGGTTAAATGTTAAAAATTTCACCTGTCAACTATTTAGACTTCTAGCACAAAATGTATCTTTATACGTTCAAAATAAACCTACAGTGCAATGACAAAAAACCTCATGTTAAGCATGCTATTCGCGTGCTTTTTCCTTACAGCCTATACCCAACAAACAGCTGTTTTTACAAATGAACTAGCTGATTTCAACAAGGCGATTGAACTTTACAAGAACAATCAATTTCTAGCCGCACAGAATCTTTTTACGAATGTAAAAGAGCAAGTGGCAGACGAATCAATTCAAGGTGATTGCGCCTATTATATCGCAAATTGTGCTGTACGCTTAAATCAGCAGGATGCCGATCAATTGATGGAATCCTTTGTAAGTGATTATCCCACAAGCATCAAGCGAAATGACGCCTATATCAATGTGGCTAATTACTATTTTGAAAATGGAAAATATTCCTATGCCTTAAAATGGTATGATAAAGTGGATGATGCTAGTATTCCGCGTAGCGAAAATGACCGCTATAACTTTAATAAAGGATATGCCTATTTTAAAAGCAAGCGCTACAACGAAGCTAAAAAATATTTTAATCGCGTAAGTACATCGGCTAAATATGGCTCGCAGGCAAAATATTATCTGGGCTTTATCGCTTATGAAGGTGATGACTATACCGAAGCCAACGAACTTTTTGAAGAGGTGAAAGATGAAGAGCGCTACGCAGAAGGATTAAGCTATTATCAAGCCGATATGAACTTTAAACTCGGGAAGTTTCAGAAAGCGATCGATATGGGAACCGAGAAATACGACAGCTCAAACCCAAAGGAACGCAGTGAACTAGCAAAGATCATTGGCGAAAGCTATTTTAATTTAGAGCAATACGACCAGGCAATTCCATTTCTTAAAGAATACAAAGGAAAAAGTGGCCGTTGGAATAACACAGATTACTACCAACTTGGGTATGCTTATTACAAGCAAGGACAGTATGAAAACGCCATTGGGGAGTTTAATAAAATTATTGACGGCCGCAACAGTGTAGCGCAAAATGCGTATTATCATTTGGCCGAAAGCTATTTGAAACTAGATCAAAAGCAACAAGCACTGAATGCTTTTAAAAATGCTTCGGAAATGGATTTTTCTTTGGAAATTCAAGAAGATGCAACGCTTAATTATGCCAAATTGAGCTACGAGATAGGGAATAGCTACCAAAGTGTTCCGCAAGTGATCTTAAATTTTATAGAAAAATACCCGAAGAATAAAAATGGAGCCGCCCTAAAGGATCTTTTGATCGATTCGTATATCACCTCCAAAAATTACAAAGCTGCGATGGAATTGTTGGAAAACAATAAATCGTTTGAAAACAAGCTGGCGTATCAAAAAGTGGCTTTCTTTAGAGGGGTTGAATTATACAATGAAGGTAACTATCAAGAAGCCATTTCGTTATTCAATAAATCCTTAAAAGAGCCTCGTGATGCTAGTTTTACTGCTCGAGCCACCTATTGGAAAGCAGAAAGCGATTATCAGTTGTCAAATTTTGAGGAAGCACTTATTGGTTATAAGCAGTTTAAACAATTACCTGCATCTACTACAACCCCAGAATATGCAAACAGCAGCTATAACTTGGCCTACAACCAATTTAAGCTCAAGCAATATGAAGATGCAATTTCCAACTTTACTACCTATGTTTCGGCGACTAATAGCGAAGCGGCACGTAAAAAAGATGCTTATTTACGCTTAGGCGATAGTCATTTTGTAACAAGCAAATACTGGCCAGCCATGGAAAATTATAACAAGGCCATTGAACTTGGTACGCCAGATGCCGATTATGCCGCTTTTCAGAAGGCAATCAGTTACGGCTTTGTAGATAGAACCGAAACGAAACTGGAAGAGCTCAATGCATTTTCAAGAAAGTATCCTAAATCGGTTTACAAAGATGACGCTTTATACGAATTGGGAAATACCTATGTTTCTCAGAATAATTCGGCCGAGGCACTAAAAACCTATGATCGCTTAATTCGCGAAGTGCCAACAAGTAGTTATGTGTCTAAAGCGTTATTGAAAAAAGCACTGCTTTTTGACAATGCCGGAAAAAGTAATGATGCGCTAAGCTTGTTTAAGCGTGTTGCAAATGATTACCCTTCTACACCTGAAGCAATGCAAGCCGTATCTTCTGCAAAGCTGATCTATATCGATCAAGGGCGTGTTGATGAATATGCCAATTGGGTAAATACCTTAGATTTTGTCGATGTGGCTGACGCCGAATTAGACGATGCAACTTATCAGGCTGCTGAACAACCGTATTTGGAAAATAAGACCGAACAAGCAACAACACGTTTTGAAGCCTATTTACAGCAGTTTCCAAATGGGCAGCATGCTTTACAGGCTCATTTTTATCTCGGACAATTATATTTTGCGAAGAATGCTTCGGAAAAGGCGATTGGCCATTTTAAATTCGTGGTTGACAAAGAGCGCAGCGAGTTTACCGAACAAGCGCTAGCACGTATTTCTGAATTGTATCTTACTAAAAAAGAATATCAAAATGCGTATACCTATCTCGCCCGATTGGAGTTGGAAGCCGACTTCCCGCAGAATATCATCTTTGCGCAAACAAACTTAATGAAGGCGAGCTACGAATTGAAAAACTACGCTAAAGCCGTTAATTTTGCTGAAAAAGTCCTTCAGAATTCAAAAATAGACAACAATATAAAAAGCGATGCACAAGTGATCATTGCGCGTTCTGCTATGAAAACCGGCGACGAAGGCAAAGCCAAAACAGCCTATGCTGAGGTGTCAAAAATTGCAACAGGAGCACTGGCTGCCGAAGCACTTTACTACGACGCATACTTTAAACACAAGGCTGGAAGTTTTGAAAGTTCAAACGCAGCGATACAGAAATTAGCAAAAGATTTTAGTGGCTTTAAATTCTATGGAGCCAAAGGCTTACTGCTTATGGCGAAGAATTTTTATGCGCTAAAAGACGCGTACCAGGCGACTTATATTCTTGAAAGCGTGATCACCAATTTTACCGATTACCCCGATGTGGTTGAAGAAGCCAAAGTTGAGCTGGCTAAGATCAAAGCTGCCGAATCGAAAACAAACTCGTCTGTTGAAACAGACGGAAACTAGTCTCCAAATCTCTCAAAACAAAAAAATCTATCTATGAAAATCATAGCAAATTTATATTTTAAATCCACTTTCGTTTCTAGTGTGTTGCTACTCTTGTTCACTTTTTGTACCACACATGCTTTTGCCCAAGATGACGACCTTGGCACCGAAGTGGTTAATATTGTGAAACCCTACACACCAACGATCTCCGATGCTTTTAAAGTGAAAGAAACACCTGTGCTTAACGATTCTGTTTCAACCCAAAAGCAACCTGTTGAATACAATATCTTTTCGGTGCCCGTAGCTTCTACATTTACTCCCGCTAAAGGGAAAGCGGCTACAGTTGAAAAAGCGAAGCCCGTTAAATTGTACGATAATTATGCAACGCTTGGCTTCGGAAATTATACGAGTATTCTTGGAGAATTGTTCAGCAATTTTCAAATAAGTAGAACCGATAATGCAGGCTTCTTTTTTAGACATAATTTGTCGCAAGGAACAGATTTTGACAATGCCAATGGCGATAACAAATTTTATGATACGCAACTAGATGCACATTACGCAAGTAGACAACGAGACGCATCGTATCGTTTAGAGGCTGGTGTAGAACATCAGGTTTTTAATTGGTACGGAATTGACGATCAATATTTTGAAACTTTTGAAGCGAATCAGCAAGCTGAAGATATTCAACAGACCTATTTTAGTGGATATGTAGGGGGTAATATGACTTTTGATGAATCGCTTTTTGAAAAACTTTCGGCTAAATTACGCTATACAGGTGACGCCTTTGGATCTTCGGAAATTAATGTGCTTGCAAAGCCAGAATTTTCTTTTCCGCTGAATGACCTAACGCTAAAGATTGATGGTGACATCGATTTCTTAAATGGTTCTTTTGATCGTGCTTTTCTCGACGGACCCGGTTTTGAATACAGTTATCTCAATGCAGGAATAGCGCCTTCCATTGTTTATGTAAACGAAGATCTAACGCTTTCGCTTGGAGCAGCGGCCTATGTTGGCTTGGACACAAAAAATAGCCAGTCAGATATCTTTATCTACCCGAAGATCAACGTTTCATATCGTTTGGTAGATGAATTACTAATTGTATATGGTGGAGCTGATGGCGGTTTAGATCAAAATAGTTATTACGGTTTTAAAAGTGAAAATCCGTTTGTTTCTCCAACACTTTTTGTGGCGCCAACAAGTCATGTTTACGAAGGCTTTGGAGGAATTAAAGGAAAATTGTCTAACGAAATCGGGTATAATGTTCGCGGTTCCTACGGAAAAGATGATAATCACGCATTTTTCAGAAATAACGTCTTTGTGGATCCTTCGGAAGTAACTGAAGTTTATGAATACGGCAATTCTTTCGGTGTCGTTTATGACGATCTGAATACGCTAGAAATATTCGGAGAGCTTACGGCTGCGATTTCAGAAAATTTCAGCATAGGAGCCAATGCTAGTTTCTTTAGTTATAACACCGACTTTCAAACGGAAGCTTGGAATAAGCCCGAGTTGAAAGCTACCTTGTTTTCCAACTTTAATATTACTGAAAAGCTATACGGAGGGGCTTCACTATTTTATGTTGGCGAACGCAAAGATCAAGAGATCGCTGTAGGCTCTTCAATAGATCCGTTTCCTACAACGGTAACCTTAGATGGTTACGTAGATGCAAACGCGCATTTAGGTTATCGATTTAGCGATAGACTTTCTTTCTTTGTAAAAGGAAGTAACTTGATTGGTGATAATTATGAGAAATGGTATGGCTTCCCAGTCCAGTCAATTCAAGGTTTGGCAGGAGCTACCTATAAATTTGATTGGTAGAGACGCAACCTTTAATAATTTGTAGGTCATACTAGAAACAAGCATGATGAAAAAACAAATTATAGCAATACTTTTAGGAATATTGACGGTAACAATGAGTTGTAGTTCTGATGATGACAAGAATGCTCAAGAATCCTCATTGATTGGAGAATGGCACGTAGTTCATCTTACGGGAGGGATTGGTGGTGTTGATGAATATCCAGAACGCGATGAAATTGTATGGATCTTTACACAAGATGAAGTCACCATAATTGATGCCTTTTTGGGGTCGCCAGGTGATCCAGTGACACATTCGTATGAGGTAGTAACCGTTCAGGGCTTAACATATCTTACAATGAATGGTCAGGATTTCGGGAAATTTTCACTTGCTAATGACCAACTTTTTATAGATACCAATAAACTTCCCACGGGAGGTGGAAATGATGGCTATCTGTACACGCTAGCGCGGTAGTTTTTTAGTGGAAAAAGAATAATTAAAGAGCATTCCGGTTTTGTGGAATGCTTTTTTTATTTTTACTGAAACGCCAATCCGATGAAATCTATTTTAAGTCTCTTTCTATTACTTTTTATTATTTCTTGTGCACCAGAAAAGCAACCCGCAGATCTGCTTATTAAAAATGGCACTATTTATACGGTAAATAAAGACTTTGATACCGCAGATGCGCTGGTCATAAAAGATGGAAAAATTCTGGAAATCGGACTCAAACCTGAATTAGAACTTAAATACAACATTGCAAAAACCTATGATGCAAAGGGTAGAACAGTGATTCCCGGACTTATAGACGCACATGCTCATTTGTTTAACCTGGGCGCCAAACTTCAAAATGTTGATCTCGTTGATACGCAGAGTTATGCTGAGGTATTAGAAAGAGTGAGTGACTTTCAGAAAGAAAAAAATGTAGCATTTATTCTTGGACGGGGTTGGGATCAGAACGATTGGGAGATCAAGGAATTTCCAACGAAAAAAGAACTTGACTCACTTTTTCCCGAAACCCCAGTGGCGCTCACCCGAATTGATGGTCATGCCATGATCACGAATAGTAAAGCCCTTGAAATGGCTGGAATTACTTCGGAAACGAAAATGGATGGAGGAGAAGTAATTGTAAGCAATGGTGAACCTACGGGATTGCTCGTGGATACACCCATGAGCTTAGTGTGGAATGTTATCCCGAATATGACCCCCGAAGTAGCACGACAAGCGCTTATCGATGCCCAAAAAATTTGTTTTGAATTAGGATTAACAACGGTTAATGACGCCGGGCTAGGCAAAAAGACCATTGAGTTGATTGATACAATGCAAGCCGATGGTTCTTTAGCAATTCGGGTATATGCGATGGTAAGTAATTCAAAAAACAACTTAGATTATTACCTCAAAAAAGGAATTATAAAAACAGATCGTCTTAATGTGCGTTCGGTAAAAGTGTACGCCGATGGTGCTCTTGGCTCGCGCGGAGCCGCATTGCGTGCTCCGTATTCAGATCAAGAAAATCATTTTGGTGCAATGATCACCCCGCAAGACTCATTAATGAAGCTTGCTAAGCGTATTGCTGCGGCTGGCTATCAAATGAATACCCATGCGATTGGAGATTCTGCGAATGTTGCAGTGATTCGTGCGTATCAGGAGGCCTTGAAAGGTAAGACAGATGCACGTTGGAAGGTAGAACATGCTCAAATTTTAAGTGTTTCGGAATTCGACAAATTTTCAAAGAATATCATCCCGTCGGTGCAGCCAACGCATGCTACCAGCGACATGTATTGGGCTGAAGACCGAGTAGGTTCAGAAAGAATAAAAGGTGCGTATGCCTATAAAACTCTTTTAGATCAAGCTGGAATAATCGCTTTGGGAACTGATTTTCCTGTTGAAAAGGTAAATCCAATGTATACTTTTTATGCAGCGGTAGCGAGAAAAGATCTCAAAAATTTCCCTGAAGATGGCTACAGAATGGAAGAAGCATTGACACGGGAGGAAGCGCTAAAAGGAATGACCATTTGGGCTGCATACTCAAACTTTGAAGAAGCTGAAAAAGGCAGTATTGAAGTTGGAAAGTTTGCCGATTTCACCATACTAGATCAAGATATTATGACCATTCCAGCCGATAGTATTCCTAACGTGAAAGTTATTTCAACGTTTGTGAATGGTGAGGAGGTTTACTCGCAAGAATAAAATACAGAAAATATTTAGTTCAGCTAGTAGATTTTATTTTCCACCTTTCGCCTGTAGATCGGCGATACAGAGCGGGTCCAATGTTGTCACTTCATTATTGATGCTGCGCGTCATGATACGGGTTGGTAAACTACTTTCAAAATACATTAAACACTCTTCTACTTTACAATGTTTTGCATGATTTACATCAACATGATCTGTGTGGATATCATCATCTTGAATGCCAACTAAGCCCAAAAGATGACCAAATTCGTGGTGCAGTGTTGTAGCTTCCAACAAAAATAGATCTGGTCCGTTATTCATAGCACTGAGGTTTCTTAAGGTTTCTTCGTAGATAACCATAGAAGTATTTCTATAGGCCGTACCCAAAGTTACAGAAGAATTTGTGTCGTTTGATGATTTTCCATCTACAAACAAAATATATACAGCTATGTCATCACCTTCTGTATATTCTGCTCTAAATTCGTCCTCGATGTCTCTAATTTCATCGGTGTCTAGGGGTGAATTTCCCGGACTTTGAATGGCGCGCTGCGTAATAACAATTCCACCGGGTTTGTTTAAACGTGCGTTTAAAAAGTTCTCTAAACTGGTAATACTGGCAGGTAAAGGTTGGTATCCTGCAACGTAAAGAATTTCTAGGCGCAGTTTTTGATATATATCTTCTGATAGTAAATCTTCGGCCGAAAGCCCCAGTTGTTTCAGGTTTTCTGCTTTGCTTTGATCTACTGAATCTTTGTCGTCATCCTTTTTACAGCTTGTTAAAACGGAGATCGCAAGGAAAAAAATGAATAATTTAGTGTACGGAAGTTTCAATAGCATATTTTTGTACTTTTAACAAACATAACGTATAAATGAGCATTATGAAAATGAGAATCTTTTTTTTAACGGTTTTTTCTTTAATTTGTTTTTCGGGTATTTCACAAACCGATAAATTTCAAGAAGAGATCGTATCTTATCTAAATAGTAACGGAACAAGTGATCAATATAGTTTTGCTTATGAGGAAATGTTTCAGGTGATTCGCCAGCAATTTCAAACGGCAAATGTTCCAGAAAGTTTCTGGGAAGAGCTAAAAGCAGATAAAAAAGAAGACCTTGAAGAGATCGTTACTAATCTCTCTTTTGCATATCGCAATCATTTTACGGCAGATGACATTAGTAAAATGGCCGCTTTTTATCAATCGGATGCGGGAAAACAACTCATTGATGATACGGTAAAACCTAATCAAGAATCAATTGATGCGGTTAATGCTTTTTATTCGAGTGAATTAGGGCTTAAAATTAAATCCAAATCTGACGTCCTAAGTGCCGACATTTCTCAGATCTCTGAGTATTGGAGTCGGGATCTTTTCGCTAAGAAAATGGGTCAATTGGTTAAAGCGGGTTATGTTCCGCAACAGTAAGGCGGGCTAAATAATCAAAATTTTGACCTCGGGTTATAACTTCAAATTGAAATCCGTTGCTAGTAGCGAGTTCCTCAAAAAGACTTTCACCTAGATATAGCCAAGAAAATTCGGTGGTTTTTTCTCCTTTGTAAGACATAGTAAACTGTAATTCGCCATAGTAATGGTTCGCTGGCACCCAAATACTTCCATCTTCGTTTTCGGGATACATATACTGTAGATCGCTAGAATCAATCAGTATTTGTCCGTTTTCATTTAATAAGGTTTTTAAATGCTGAAGATAATCAGGCACAGCCGAAACCCGTTCAAAAATACCCGTACCATTCATAAGTAATAAAATGGTGTCATACTTTCCTGCTTTATAGTTTAGGAATGCTTCCGTAAAAACATGATGCAGTCCGCGTAATTTCGCCACCTTTACCGCACCTTCGGAAGTGTCAATAGCTGTAACATTTAAACCTTTTTCTTGTAGATATAAGGCGTGACTTCCAGCGCCACACCCCACGTCCAGAATAGTTCCATGGCAAAGCTTTAGAGCGGTTTGCTCTAATTTGGGCATTTCAGAATAACTGCGGAAAAGATAGGGGAGCGGTAGTTCATCGGCATCACTGATATTAGTCTCCGTAATAATATCTTCGGTGTATTTTCCGAAGTGATAATCTAATAATGCATTTCCGAGGATATCAAGATTGTTCAATGAATTAGTGTTTGAATGAATTATTAACTCTCTAAGGCAATTATAACGCAATGATGGTCTATTCGTATTTTTGAATAGTGGTGTTTTAGTATTTTGGATAAATAAAACAATGTTGACTGTTCACGATTCACCAATCACCAATCACTATTTACTATAATCCCTTTTTCCTACCTTCGCGCCATGGATGAAATACTTAAAAATCTGCCAGCCGCCGCCAAAGATAAGTATAAAGAGAATAAAAAATTCTTCTTTAATCTTCGGAAGAAAACGCCGAAAGATCTAGATGTGATCATGCAAGACCTGCACGATAAAGAATTTGCCAAAACCGACTGCCTAAGCTGTGCTAACTGTTGTAAAACGACGGGTCCATTAATTACCGATAAGGATATTGCGCGTATTTCGAAGCATTTTAGAATGAAAGAACAAAAATTTATCGAAACCTATTTACGTATAGATGAAGATAATGATTTTGTAGTAAATAGTTTGCCATGCCCGTTTCTGGGAGCCGATAATTACTGTAGTATTTATGACGTTCGACCTAAAGCCTGCGCCGAATATCCACACACAAACGCTAAGCGTTTTGAGCGCTACGGAAATCTTACTTTAAAAAATGTGGAAATTTGTCCAGCGGCATTTAATATCGTGGAAGCCATGAAGGATCGTGTTGCATTAAAGTACCAACCGCCCAAGCGACCCTAATTATTTATAGAGCAAATATTTTGAACGCATAGCGTTAAATTGTTTCAATCCGTCTTGCCAGGACTCTCTAATCTCATCAGGGCTAAGGCCTTGAATTATTTGTGCTTGTAGCTTTCTGGTTCCTGCTAGAGTAGTAAAGAAATCGGTGAAATATGATGTTTTTTTACCGTAAGCAGTATAGCCTTCAATAAGCCATTCTAAATTTATTTCACTTAATCTTTTAATAGCTGAAAGGTCTTTTCCGTAGCATTTTTCTCCTTTAAATTTAGGGTACTTTGCGCCTTCGTTTGATTGCGGAGTAAAGGTATACGAGTACATCTCCGAAGGCAAACTAGGCGCTCCAAAAATTTGAAATTGCTTGCCGGTTCCACGTCCAGCACTTATTGGGGTACCTTCAAAAAAACACAAACTTGGGTATAGATTAATCGCTATGTCGTTCGGCATATTGGGTGACGGTTTTATAGGCACTGAGTAGGGCATGTCATGAGTGTAATTTTCCATAGGAATCACTGTGAGTTCACATTGTATGCCACTTGTCAACCATTTTTCACCATTGATCATTTGGGCATATTCTCCCATGGTCATACCGTGAACAACGGGTATGGGATGCATGCCAACAAAACTTTTGTGCTCAGGTTCCAGAATTGGTCCGTCAATATAATGGCCATTTGGGTTTGGACGATCTAGAACCATCACAGGAATTCCAGCTTCGGCACAGGCTTCCATCACATAATGCAGACTCGAAATATAGGTGTAAAAACGAGCGCCCACATCTTGAATGTCAAAAACAACTATATCTAGCCCGTGTAGTTGTTCGGGTGATGGTTTTTTGTTCTTTCCATAAAGCGAAGTAATAGCTACGCCAGTCTTGGTGTCGATCCCGTCTTTGACAAGTTCACCTGCATCGGCGGTACCGCGAAATCCGTGTTCTGGTGCAAATACCTTTGTAACGTTAATTTTATTTGACAGCAAGTTATCAACAAGGTGATCTTCGGTAAAGGCAAAGACTTCTTGTCCGTCTTTATAATAAACCGTATTTGATTGGATCACTGAGGTCTGGTTTGCAACAACACCTACACTTTTACCTTTGAGAAGCGGAAGGTATTTCTGTAGACGGTTTGCACCTACAATGATCTTCCTTGCACCTTCTGCTATAATCGGCGTTTCTGACGCAACTGCCACAGTGCTATTACCTGTAATCTGACTTTGGCTTTCCGTAGTATTTCCACAAGAAAAACAAGTCAAAAGCGCGATTATTATTGTATTTTTGAAACTGATCAATTGCATTAAAACACGTGAATTTCGAATTTTTTATCGCCCGGCGCATCATTGCCTCCAAGGATTATAAAAGTAGTATTTCGGCACCAATAATAAAAATCGCCATTACTGCTATCGCCCTCGGAATTATTATGATGCTGATCTCAATAGCCACGGGCGTCGGACTCCAAAAAAAAGTACGTGAAAAGGTCTCGGCATTTAATGGTGACATCATTATTACCAACTTCGACACCAATGCTTCCAACGATTCACAGATTCCTATTTCAAAAGATCAAGATTTTTACCCGAAATTTAAAACCGTTGAAGGAATTCGCCATATTCAGGTAACTGCAACTAAGGGAGGCGTGATCAGAACTCCAACCGATTTTGAAGGGGTTATTGTAAAAGGCGTAGGTAACGATTATGATTGGACGGCCTTTCAGGATTTCTTGCTCGAAGGGGAACTGCCAGACTATACCTCAAAACTCAATACAGATATTTTATTATCATCGTATTTGGCAAATCGTTTGGGACTTACACTGGGCGATAAAGTTGAAACATTTTTCTTAAATAACGACAGTTCCAAGGCACCAAGAGTGCGTCCGTTTGTCATCAAAGGGATCTATAACAGTGGCTTTCAACAATTCGATGAACAATATGTTCTGGCCGATATTCGCCATATTCAACGTCTCAACAAATGGAATGACGATGAAATTGGTGCCTTTGAGGTCTTTGTAACCGATTTTGACCAAGTAGGGGCTACCGGACTCGCAATTTACAACGAAACAGGAAGCACGCTTGATACCCAGACGGTTCGTGAAAAATATTATTCCATCTTCGAATGGCTAGATTTATTCGATTTCAACATTGCGCTTATTATCGGAATTATGATCCTCGTTGCAGGTATCAATATGATCACCGCGCTACTTGTGCTTATCCTCGAAAGGAGCCAGATGATCGGTATTCTTAAAGCGCTTGGAAGCAGTGATTGGAGTGTACGTAAAGTATTTTTGTACAATGCCATGTATCTTATTGGTGTTGGGCTCTTTTGGGGTAACCTTATTGGCATCGGACTCCTATTACTGCAAAAATATGGGAAGATCTTTCCGCTTAATCCCGATACCTATTATGTGACCGAAGCGCCCGTTTATTTAAATATTGGCTATATCTTGATCTTAAATGTAGGTACTTTTCTACTGTGTTTGTTGATGCTTTTAATCCCTTCCTATATTATTTCAAAAATTTCACCGGTCAAAGCTATTCGTTACGAATAATTTTTTAGGCGTTACCACGCCATCGGCGCGGTCGTGCTTTCGGCTTTATCCCCGCCGCTCGTTCCTTGGGCGGGGGATGCTCGCCTCAATCCCTAACGCGGGCTCAGTACACTCAATACAACCTAGCATAAAAATTGGCAATGACAGTCGTTTCTATTCGGTTAGAACGTCATTTACTTCTATATAATCGTAGTCTGGAGAATCGGTAAAAAATTGTCTCAATTGCCAAACGTGGCCTTGGCCGTAAATTAAAAGTATGCGGTCTTCACTTGAAAAGTCAGTAATGTCATAAGCATTAGAAAAAATCCTTAAATTTCTTCGGTACCATCGTGCTACTCCATCCGCACCAAGATATAGATCTCCTGCTCCCGTTAGAGCATTATTCGTTAAATATTGCTGATGAGATTTTAATGTGCTCTTTGGATTGTTCAGGAAACGAAAGTGTTCCGTCAAGGTTTGCACAGTCTTTAATGAATCTTCGATGGCCCAAAGCGCATTATAATCATATCTTGTTGCTTTATCGTATTGATCTCTGGATTTCATATAGTCATCCTCATTATAATTTTCCTAGTCTAAATCGGCTCCAAACCAATCGGAAGTAGCGTCAGATGCATATATTCTTTGATGTCCTAATTTTTTTGCAAGTCGAAAACCAATTTGATAGACCTCGTTGCTCTTATCATCGATATTAAATTCCCCTTTTAAATACTTTTGAAATTTATCGTTTATGGTACTGTCCATTGTATTCCGATTGCGCTCTACTAAAATCTTAGTAGGTTTAAATTTAGCCAAGTCTGATATAAGGTGATCTAGTTCGTTCTGCTTTTCTTTTGAAAAGATATCGATGTTGAATTTTTCTTTGTAGGCGTCTAGATTCGGACTTGAAAAATGAAAAACACCGAGTATCATTGCCTTGGCTTTTTTATCTCCTATAAATTCATCTGCGTATTCAAAAGTGTTTATCGCCGTTGGTGTTGGGGATGTTAATTCGGGTTTTATATTTTGTTGATTACATGAAATTAAGAGGAACAAGAATAGTATAGAAGCAAAATAGTTTTTCATTAGGTTAGTTTTTATGGTGTTACAGTATAGACATGGCTGCGTTTCAAATGTTACAGTTATGTGAATGTTGTTGCTAAGTGCTTTCTACCGACTAAAATTCATACCTTTGCAGCCCGAAAGTAAAATGGTTTTGAACTTTCAGAAACACGAAAAGAATAGATGGAATACGCAGAAAATATATTAGGAACTATTGGCAATACACCACTAGTAAAGATCAACAAACTGGCTGAAGAAATTCCAGCATTGGTGCTTGCTAAATACGAAACGTTTAACCCAGGCAACTCGGCAAAAGACCGAATGGCGGTTAAGATGATCGAAGATGCAGAAGCCGAAGGTAAATTAAAACCAGGTGGGACCATTATTGAAGGTACCTCAGGCAATACTGGCATGGGTCTAGCCCTAGCTGCGATCATAAAAGGCTATAAAATGATCTGCGTGATCAGCGACAAACAATCCAAAGAAAAAATGGACATCTTACGTGCCGTTGGCAGTGAAGTAGTGGTTTGTCCAACAGATGTTGAACCCACAGACCCTCGCTCGTATTATTCTACCTCAAAACGACTTGCTGAAGAAACGCCAAATAGCTGGTATGTTAATCAGTATGATAACCCAAGTAACGCCAAAGCGCACTACGAAAGTACCGGACCAGAGATCTGGAAACAAACCGATGGCAAAGTGACGCATTTTGTAGCAGGTGTGGGTACTGGCGGAACCATAAGTGGCGTAGGGAAATATTTAAAAGAGCAAAACCCAAATATTAAGATCTGGGGAATCGATACCTACGGAAGTGTTTTTAAGAAATATCATGAGACAGGTATCTTTGACGAAAAGGAGATCTATCCTTATGTTACTGAAGGTATCGGCGAAGATATTCTTCCAAAGAATGTAGATTTCAGCGTTATTGATGGTTTTACTAAGGTAACCGACAAAGATGCGGCGGTTTGGACACAAAAGCTTTCCAAAACCGAAGGGATGTTCTTAGGGAATTCAGCCGGTGCAGCAATGAAGGGACTTATTCAGCTAAAGGAACATTTTACCAAAGATGATGTGGTTGTAGTACTTTTTCATGATCATGGAAGCAGATATGTTGGTAAAATGTACAACGATGACTGGATGCGAAAGATGGGTTATATTGATTAATAAGCTTTAGGTTCTAAGCCTATATGTATTTAGGGGTTAACTATTTTATATATACACTAGACATTTCAAATACGATTTCGCCGCCACCCATAATGTCCTTATGAGATAATAGGTTACCCTCTAGTAATCCGCCATTAACGGTAACACTTTTGACATATACATTTTCTTTGCTTTGATTATTTGCCTTAATGGTGAGCGTTTTGCCATTTTCAAGATGTAAAATCGCCTCTTTTACCAATGGACTGCCAAGCGCATAGTCTGTTGATCCTGGTGTTACCGGATAAAACCCGAGACTACTAAAAACGTACCAAGCACTCATTTGGCCGGCATCATCATTTCCGCAGAGGCCCTCTACGGTTGGAGCATACATGGTCTCCATGATCATTCGAACGCGTTCTTGTGTTTTTTCAGGATGCCCCGTCCAATTGTATAAATAGGGGATATGATGTCCGGGCTCATTTCCGTGGACATAATTTCCAATGATACCATCACGGGTAATATCTTCATGCTTTGCGATAAATTTTTCATCTATTTCCATAGTAAAAAGAGAATCTAAATGTTGCGAAAAGCGCTCTTTGCCGCCCATCATGCTCACCATTTGTTCAATATCGTGAGGCACGTAGAGTCCGTAATTCCATGCGTTTCCTTCAATAAAACCTTGGCCATGAGTGTCCATGGGGTCAAAATCTTTTCTAAAAGTACCATTAGCTAGTTTTGGACGCATATAGCCAATTTTTTCATCATATACATTCTTATAATATCCAGCGCGTTCTGTAAAAGTTGCCTCTTCCGAAGAATTTCCGACTTCCTTAGCAATTTGTGAAATACACCAATCGTTATAGGCATATTCTAGGGTTTTAGAAACCGAAGAATGACTTTTATCATCTGGTACATATTTGTAATCTATATAATCGCCGATACCATCAAAGTATCGCACGTTTGCAGTGTTCACTGAGGCATCGAGCGCTCGGCTTCGGTCAAAATCACCAACGTCTTTGGCCATCGCATCTGCTATAACCGATGTGGCGTGATACCCTATCATACACCAATTTTCATTTGCATAATGCGACCAAATAGGGAGCATGTTGTGTACACTTTCATCATGATGTGCAAGCATCGATTTGATCATGTCATTGTTGCGTTGTGGCTGTGTGATATTAAATAAAGGATGTAAGGCTCGATAAGTATCCCAGAGGGAAAAGATACTATAGTTGGTGAAACCTTCAGACTGATGTATGTTTTGATCTAAACCTCGATATTGTCCGTCAACATCTTCATATAGAATGGGGGACAAGTTTGTGTGATACATAGCTGTATAGAAGTTGATTTGATCCTCCTGGGAAAGCGGTGTGATCTCTATTTTAGCGAGTTCTTTATTCCACTTAGCCTTTGTTTCATTTTTTACTTGGTCAAAGTCCCAATGCGGAACTTCTACATTTAAATTATTAAGCGCACCAGCTGTGCTTACGGGAGATAGTGCAAATTTAATTTTGATTTGTTCATCGCTTTTGGTATCAAAGTTGAAATAGGCTCTTATATCTTTTCCGGCCATTTCAGGGAAGTTCTTTTCCTGATCAAAACGTCTGTAAAATCCATCGTAAATTACTTCGTCATACTTCTTATGTCCATAACTTTTGAATGGTTTTGAAAACTGCATAGCGAAAAACACCTTTTTTGTTCTAGCCCAACCCTTTGTTTGTCTATATCCTGTTATCAGTGAATCATTTTCCACCCGAATAAATGTCCAAACGTTTTTATTTTCGTGATGATAGACATTGTAAACCATATCTAGAATGATGTGAGCTTCGCTTGATTCTGGAAAAGTATATTGATGAAAACCAACACGTTCGCTCGCAGTTAATTCTGCCTTTATAGTATAACTATCTAGATCTACCTTGTAATAGCCTGGAGAGGCTTCTTCAGTATCGTGAGAGAACGAAGAGTAAAAACCTTTCTCCCCATCTTTTGTTTCTAAAGGTTCAAGTTTCAAATTGCCAGTTGTTGGCATTACTAAAAAATCGCCCAGATCTGAATGCCCAGTACCGCTAAAATTAGTGTGAGCAAAGCCAATTATGGTAGAATCCTTATGCTGATATCCTGCACAGTATGCATAGGTTTCACTATTGTAAGTTCCGTCAGGATCAAACATTACCTCAAAATTGGTTTGCGGACTTAGTTGAACCATACCAAAAGGTGCCGTGGCACCCGGAAAGACATGACCCATTTTACTTGTACCAATAAACGGATTTACATACTGGGTGTAATCCTTAGTAGGGGTTTGTGCTATGTGTTCTTCGGAAGATTGCTCACTTATACATGAATTAAAAAAAAGTAAACCAATAGGGATATATTTAAAGCTTTTCATGAATTGAGTTTAAATAAAGGAAGTTTAATCTAGCTAATATACAGTTTCCATTAACCATAATCATTCGCATTTTATACATCATTCAATTTCAGGATCAGGTCTTTCCTTAAAATTATAATTGTAAACAAAACCAACACTAAATTCACTAAAATCTGCTTGTCCGGCGTTCGCGTTGATGGTCGACGCAAAGAACATATTGTATTTAGGCATTTCTTTGGTTGGTAAGAGATAGTATTTAAGTCCGAGTCGCGTTGCGATACTTCGTTTCAATTCATATTCACCATCTAGTTTACCATATTCAAAAATAGGCACAAAGCCTTCGGGTGTTTCAATATAATAGGTATACGAGCTACTTACCATTTTATCAATCTTATAAAATGGTTTGTATATGTTGAAACCGACGTTACATTCTATGCCTATATGATTCATTAGAATTTCAGCATGGAAAGAAACTCCGTAGTTTTTAGCGTAAGCCTTCGGATTTTCTAAAAAATATGGATACAACTCACGAATTAGCGCTTCGTTGTTAACAATATAGTCGTAATAGTGATCGTAATTTCGATAAAAGAATCCCACACCAAATTTATACGTTCGGTTGTAGATCTTTCCGAAGTTAATATGTGTGGTCGAGATCAATTTTTTGCCGTTAAATTCTTCTGATAAAGCATTGAGCCCGAATCCTTGTCGAAAAGAGAAATAATTTTCAACGGTACGTTTATATGTTTTCTTTTCAGGAGCGGGATCACCTGCGAGCAATACAGCTGCGGGCTCATTTTTTCGATAGTTGAATTGAAGGGTAGTGCTTGCAAGTAAAGAGTTGAGTCCTAAATTGGGCAATTTTGTATGTCCGTTTGAATGATGAAAATATCCAGCACCTATTGCCCATTCAAAACCTTCGCTTCGCAATACTGAAGCTTGTAAGAATAAGCGAAATGACCAGGTATACTGCGTTGATATGGCGTCATTATGGGGGTTCTTGAGGGGTTCATATTTTTCCGTAAAATAGGATCCACCAATTCCAGCGTGTGCTTTTAACCTCTTTGTTCCGAAGAGATTAAATTCCATAAAAGGCATCAGGGTATATGCAAACCCAACTTTTTCAGGATTTCCGAAATCTGTAAAACCCAAGCTTATACCTGTTCTAGTAAAACCTGTGCGATAAGCCCATTCTGGATCGTTTGTGTCGTAAAACCTACCCAAATGGAGAAAATATGCCTTACCGGGTTGGGTTTCAGGGAAAAACTCTGTGGGTGGAATTGGATTTCCGTAGAGATATTCAGTACGAATAAAGCGAGAAAACGGAGCGACATCATCGGGCTGCTGCGCGAACATACTGCTAATAACGAAGAGGAATATGTATGTTAATTTTTTGGGCAAAGGATAGCGCGATTCTAATTGAAAACCTCAAAGAACGCTTTTTTTTTGATTCTATTAAAATCAATAAGGCCGTGTAGGGTCTTTTTGAATGGGATAATTTGAAACTTGTGTTCTTTTTAATACCTTTAGTACTCTTTTTGCATAGCTCCCTCGCTAAGAAAAAAGTGATGAAAGAAGATTTTCTGCATTATGTGTGGAAGTTTCAAAAACTTGACACACAGCATTTAAAAACGATAGCAGGGGAAGTGGTTGAGGTGGTTTCTGCGGGACAACAAAACGTTAATTCGGGGCCGGACTTTTTTAACGCACAACTTAGAATCAATAAACAGCATTGGGCTGGAAATGTAGAAATTCATATAAAGTCATCCCATTGGTATGCGCATCATCACGAAGTAGACCCAGCCTACGACTCGGTGATACTCCATGTAGTTTGGGAGTACGATATTCCAATATTTCGAAAAAACGAGGAACAAATCCCCACGTTAGAGCTTAAAGATCGAGTGTTTCCTGCACTAACCCGTTCTTACCGAAAGCTATTTGCAAATCCAATTCAATGGATTCCTTGTGAGTCTTATTATCCTTTGGTGGATCCCTTTCTATTAAAGCACTGGCTTGGCCGGCTCTTTTTTGAGCGCTTGGAAGAAAGGAGCAAGCAAATATTAGAACGTTTAGAGATTCTAAATAATCATTGGGAGGCATTGTTTTTTGTGACTTTGGGAGCTAACTTCGGACTCAAAGTGAACGTGGAGGCATTTAAAAGTATTGCTGAAAGTGTCGATTTTAGAGTAATCTCAAAGTATTCTCAACAGGTAAAGGAATTAGAATGTATTCTTTTCGGACAAGCAGGTTTTTTGGATGGCGTAAACCATGATCATTACTATGTACAGTTAAAGGAAGATTACGCTTATTTAAAACGAAAGCATCACTTAACCCAGACAGGCGTGATCGCACCGAAATATTTTAGATTGCGTCCGCCAAATTTCCCAACGATCAGACTCTCGCAATTTGCGGCGGTATGGACAGGGCATACACATTTATTCTCTAAAATGATCAAGGCCGAAAGTAGGGAAGAGCTGCATGAGCTATTTAAAGCTTCAGCGAGTACATATTGGGATACGCATTATAATTTTGGAGTAATATCGGCAAATAGAAAGAAGACCATCACTCCAACCTTTATAGATTTATTATTGGTCAATACTGTGATCCCTATTAAATTCTGCTATGCAAAATATCGGGGTATAAAAATTTCCGAATCACTAATAGAACTAGCTTCGTCGATTCCTAAAGAAAGGAATAATGTGATCTCAAAATTCGACACCTTACAACCTACGGCTCAAAATGCTATGGATTCGCAGGGGTTGCTACAATTAAAGAATCAATACTGTAATAAACAAAAGTGCTTACAATGTATGATAGGAAATACCGTCTTAAACAGAACTTGAAACTAAAATTTCCAACTAAAAAGTGTAATTTAGACGCGTGCTACAAGTAGTTTATAAAATACGGCATTATTTAGAAAAGCGTGGTTTTTACGTAAGCTCCCGGCTGGCAGATCGGCTCGGGATGCGCGCTAAAAGTGTGCGTTTGTTCTTTATCTATGTTTCATTCGCAACTTTAGGGCTGTGGTTTGCTATTTATTTGACTCTGGCCTTTTGGTTAAAGCTAAAGGATCTGGTGTACACTAAACGAACGTCGGTATTTGACTTATGATCAGGCTATTACAATCAAAGATCGCGGGTGCCTTACTACTATTGCTATTGGTTTTTTTAGCGGGGGTTATAGGATATGCCTTATTCTTTGACTATACTTTGGTTGATGCTGTTTATATGACGGTCATTACGGTATCTACGGTTGGGTTTGGAGCTATTCACCCCATGAACCCAGCGGAGAAGATCTTTACCTCGATTCTAATACTAACAAGCGTTTTTATTGCGGGTTATGCTATTAAGGTAATTTCAGAATATATTTTAAGCAAGAATAATATTGGAAATTTAAGACAGAAAAAAGTGGAAAATACAATCAAATCCTTGCAAGACCACGTGATCGTTTGTGGCTTCGGAAGAAACGGAAAACAGGCGGTTCAAAAACTAAAGGCATACCACAAGCCATATGTTGTTGTAGAACATAGCGACGAAGTAGTAGAGCGTTTTGCTGAAGAAGGTATTCTTTTTGTGCACGGAAATGCTATTGAAGACGAATATTTAGAACAAGCGGGAATACATAAAGCAAGCACCCTTATTTGCGCTTTGCCAAGCGATGCTGATAATTTATTCATTGTTCTTTCTGCAAGACAAATGAACAAAGACCTTAAAATTATTAGTCGGGCCACCGAAGAAACAAGTTATTCAAAGTTAAAATTAGCAGGCGCAGACCACGTAATTATGCCAGATAAGATTGGTGGAGATCATATGGCGTCTTTAGTTGTCGTTCCCGATCTTGTAGAATTTTTAGACAATTTATCTGTTTCTGGCGAGGAAGACAGTATGAATGTGGAGCAAATTCCATTTGATAAGATCTGTACTTCAGGGGAACCTCGAGCCATCAAAGACCTTGATGTTCGGAAGAAAACAGGCTGTTCTATAATTGGTTACAAATCTCCCCAAGGAGAATACATCGTTAATCCTGAACCTTCTTTGATCCTTCAAAAAGAATCAAAGCTTATTCTTATTGGTCGGCCTAATCAAATAGAGCGGCTTAAAGAAGTTTATGACGTATAGTCGTTGTTTAATAAATTCCCGAGCAAAAATTTGAATTCGGTCTTTTTTTTTAGCATCTTGCTTAGCTGAAAAAACAAAAGTTTCACTAAAAAACCTATCCATGAAGAAATTTCTTCTTTCCGTACTTGCAGTACTAACACCATTATTAACCTTCGCGCAAACAGCGACCGAAATGGGTCTCGACGAACAAATCGACAAGGCGTTTGGAAATGCAACGGGGTGGTTTGTGAGCTTTATTTTTTATCAGATCCCATTTACAGACGAGGTAAGTGTCTATTGGGTTTTATTTCCGTTAATATTAGGAGCGCTCTATTTTACGTTTTATTTCAAATTTATCAATTTTACGGCCTTTGGGAAATCACTCAATATTGTTCGAGGTAAATATGATGATGTAGAAGGGAAAGGTCATCATGCGATCGAAGTTTCAGAAGGTGTTCACAAAACCGGAGAGGGTGATAATCCAGACACAATACGTGTGGAAGGTCATGAAGGAGAAGTTTCACACTTTCAAGCGTTAACAGCGGCTTTATCGGCAACGGTAGGGCTTGGAAACATAGCTGGTGTTGCTATTGCAGTCTCTATTGGTGGTGCAGGAGCAACATTTTGGATGATCGTTGCCGGACTAATAGGAATGGCATCAAAATTTGTAGAATGTACCTTAGGGGTAAAATATCGTGACATCGCCGCAGATGGCACCGTGTATGGTGGTCCGATGTATTATTTGACCAAAGGATTGAAATCAAAAGGTATGGGCGGGCTTGGTAAAGTTTTAGCTGCGCTATTTGCCATATTCGTAATTGGTGGGTCATTTGGTGGTGGAAACATGTTTCAAGTGAATCAAGCTTTTCAACTCGTTGAAAATATCACAGGTGGAGAAAATTCTTTCTTACACGAAAAAGGATGGTTATTTGGTATAGTCATGGCTGTCTTTGTTGGTATTGTAATTATTGGTGGGATTAAAAAGATTGCGAAAGTGACCGACAAGATCGTTCCTTTTATGGTAGTGATCTATGTTGGAGCGTCTTTGTTTGTTTTAATCGCTAAGTACGATATGATCGGTGATGCGTTTATGCAAATTATCAATGGAGCTTTTAGTCCGATGGGTGTTGCCGGTGGTGCTGTTGGTGTATTGGTTCAAGGATTTAGACGTGCAGCTTTTTCAAATGAGGCGGGTGTTGGTTCAGCATCGATTGCGCACTCAGCGGTAAAAACAAAATATGCGGCTTCCGAAGGTATGGTTGCTTTGCTAGAGCCTTTTATCGATACGGTGATCGTTTGTACAATGACAGCTCTTGTGTTAATTATCACAGGAAATGTTACGGCAGAAAATGCTAGTTTAAATGATGCACAGGCTATCTTATTGACTTCTGGAGCATTTGAATCTGTTATTTCTTGGTTCCCTTATGTGTTAACTATAGCAGTGATCCTATTTGCTTTTAGTACTATGATCTCATGGTCTTATTACGGTTTTCAAGGTTGGGCATATCTCTTCGGAAGAACAAAGAAGATGGAGTATACTTATAAGATCCTATTCTGTATTTTCGTGGTAATTGGTGCTGCGGCAAGTCTCGGATCGGTGATCGGCTTCTCTGATGCCATGATCTTTGCTATGATGGTTCCCAACATGATCGGTCTGGTAATCTTAGCGCCGAAAGTGCGTGATGAGCTCAATAAATACTTGAGTGCAATTAAAGCCCTTAAAGACGAAAAATAGAATAATTTTTTATATATTTAAAAGTGCTTAACTCCCCGGCTAAAGCCTAAAGTTATGCATTTTATAAAATCCCAACTCCTGTTCAATGCGCAACAACGATTTGGGATTTTATCTTTGTTGATCATAATCACAACGCTACTGAGTCTCTATTTCTTTGTGGAGCCTTCGGAAACGGAACGCTTTGATATTTCTTCTGCGGAAGTCGTATTACTGCAAAACCAATTAGATTCGTCGCGGGCTTCGGAACTAGAACGCCGCAAACCGAAACGGTATCCTTTTAATCCAAATTTCATAACCGATTATAAAGCTTATGCGCTCGGAATGTCTCCCGAAGCCTACGATCGTTTAAAGAATTTTCGGGATGACGGAAAATGGATCAATTCGGCAACCGACTTTAAACGGGTCACGGGTGTTTCAGATTCGCTACTAGCTGACTTAAGTCCGTGGTTCAAATTTCCAGATTGGGTCACAAACCCGAAACCAAAAAAGAAGCAGTATGCTACTTTTGATTCAGAAAAAAGCTTTTCAGAAAAAATAGATCTTAATACCGCTTCCGAAGAACAACTACGAGCAGTCTATGGTATTGGCGAAGCTTTTAGTAAGCGAATTGTGGCATACCGTGAAAAGCTTGGAGGTTTTACAAATGACGTGCAATTGTACGGTGTTTGGGGGCTTAATGCATCGGTTGTAGATAGGTTGTTAAAACAATTTACAGTAAAAACGCCAAAGGAAATTCAGAAAATAAATATAAATACCGCTTCTGCCTCAGATATAGCCACCATTCCAGGGGTCTCTTTTGAGTTGGCAAAATCAATTTGGGAGTTTAGAGTGCTTCGCGAGCAGATCGAATCCCTTTCAGACTTGAATAAAATAGAAGCCCTCAGCGCTACCAAATTACAGCTAATTAGCGTATATTTGACCACTGAATAGTGCGGTTTTAATAGCTTGAATTCTCGCTAGCTGCACTTTTTTTCAGAATCAAAACAAACCATTATATTCCAGATTTTATGAGTATGTATTTTACAGAAGAGCATGATTTTTTTAGAAAGAGTTTTAGTGATTTCTTACAAAAAGAAGTTGCTCCCCATATAAATAAGTGGGAAGAAACAGGCCATATAGAGCGTTTTATTTGGGAAAAATTTGGAGAAATGGGATACTTTGGCATTAACTACCCAGAGCAATATGGTGGTATGAATCTGGATCTGTTTTATACAGTGATCTTTTTAGAGGAGCTCCAAAAATTGAACTCCGGCGGATTTGCAGCGGCTATGTGGGCGCATGCGTATCTGGCTATGACGCATATCAATAAAGAAGGAAATCACGAACAACGAGAAAAGTATCTAGCTCCAAGTATTACCGGTGAAAAAATTGGATGCCTTTGTATTACCGAACCTTTTGGTGGAAGTGATGTTGGAGGAATGCGTACTACCGCCGTAAAAAAAGGAGATACCTATGTGATCAACGGCTCAAAAACCTTTATAACTAATGGTGTTTATAGTGATTACTTGGTGGTTGCTGCAAAAACAGCGCCCGAACTTGGGAATAAAGGTATTAGTATTTTTGTCTTAGATCGCGATATGCCTGGTATTTCGGCAACCAAACTCGATAAATTGGGTTGGCGAGCTAGTGATACTGGTGAGATTGCTTTTGATAACGTTGTTATTCCAGCTGCCAATCTTATGGGTGAAGAAAACAAAGGGTTTCCTTATATTATGCAGCACTTTGCTCTAGAGCGACTAATTATGGGTGTAAATGCACATGCGCGAAGCGAGTTTGCATTAGAATATACAATACAATATATGAAAGACCGTATGGCCTTTGGAAAGTCAATTTCGAAGTTTCAGGCCTTACGACATAAAGTAGCACAGTTAAGTAGTGAAGTGGAGGTTGTAAAAACCTTTAATTATGTTACAGCTAAGCGCTTAAATGATGGTGAATATGTGGTTAAAGAGGCGACCATGTCTAAGCTAATAGCTACTAAAGTTGCCGATGAGGTGGCTTATGAGTGTTTACAGCTTTTAGGAGGTTATGGTTATATGGAAGACTATCCGTTGGCGCGTCTTTTTCGCGATAGCAGATTAGGACCTATTGGTGGAGGAACTTCAGAGATACTTCGTGAAATAATTGCGAAAATGACTATTGACCAAATTGAATATAAGCCTGCCACCTAACGGTTTAATACTGAGATTAATTTTTGGTCTTGTATTTGCATCGATTATGGTGTAATCATTATATAATTCGTATGAAATATCAATTTTTTAAATCCCTGCTCAGACTAGTAGTTATTTTATTTAGTTTCAACGCCTTTGGTCAAACCGAACTAAAAGGAAAAGTGGTTGATTTTGCAACCTTTGGTCCCATTGAGAGTGCTAGTATTTATGTAGATAAAACTACGGTGGGTACAGTAACTAATGCCGATGGAAAGTTTGTTCTTTTAGTTCCTGAGAAGTTTAAAAATGACACCTTGGTTATTTCGTCTATAGGTTTCCGTAGTTTTAAAACAACTGTAGGTGAATTTGATGGTACAGCAGATATTTTTCTTGAAGAAGATATTGCCTCCCTCGATGAGATCGTCTTGGTGGGTGATCCGCGACCCAAGACAGGTAATGATATTGTATTACGTGCATTAGAGCGTTTACCAAGAAATATGCCTGAAGAACCTTATCTGCAAAAAGGATTTTTACGTCACAAAGAACGCAATACGAAAGAATACAAATGGCTTATTGAGAGCGCAATTACATTGTATGATTCCAGTTATGCTTCCGCAGCAAAAAAGAATTTAAAGATCAATGTTGACGAAAATCGTAAAAGTTATGATTTACGTGATGTTGACAGTCTATTTGCATATACGGCGTATCTTAAAAATCGAACAAACAATAAGGCGCTGCGTTCTAAAAATCTACGACGGGATACCATAGCGACGGCTTCGCTTATTAAAGCGATAAAATGGAATGATAGCCGAGTTAATGGGTTAGAGAACTTATTTAAAGGGAAGCTCAATATGATGCGTAATGCAAATGCGTCTAAAGCTTTATTAGGAGAGAATATGCTGAATACGCATCAGTTTAGACTCGATACTGTTTTGGTTGATAACGACCGAAAATTATACAAAATTGAAATTACCAAGAGCAAAGACTTTGTAGGTCTCGATACCAAAAATGTTTATAACGAAGGTTATGAAGCGCGTGGATGGATGTATATCTATTGGGACAACTATGCGGTTAAAAAACTTGAATACGAATTGGTGGCGGCTTCTGATGCCCAAAAAAGACGGAGTAAGAGTCTCTTCGGAACACAAGTCAATCATAAGCTTGTGATCACTTATAAGGAGTATCAAGACAAAATGTATCCTAATTATATCTATTATGAAACGCCAAAATTGGTGAATGCTGGTGACCGATCATCAGACCAAACCGATAAAGACGGAAAGGCTACACAAGATAAAAACGATTTCTATTACAATACCGTACAAGAAATTATCTTTACGGAAATCATTCAGGACCCTGAGTTGGTGAATGATGCTTTGCAGCAGGAATGGTCTGAAGATATTTTTAAAATCCGCCCATATAACGAAGCATTCTGGAAGAACTACAATGTGTTATTGGAGAGCGAAGAAGAGGAGCAGCTTATTAGAGATCTAAGTAAGAGAGCGTCTTTGTTTCAGCAGTAAAAGGCCAAAAAGAAAGCAGGTTTGAGAGGAATAAATATTTCCTTAAAAAAAATCGTGATTGATTCCTGATAAATCAAAACTATTTCATAATTTTGCCGACCTAAAGAGAGGAGGTTAAGACACTATGTTAATTATACCAGTTAAAGACGGAGAAAATATCGATAGAGCATTAAAGCGTTTCAAGCGTAAGTTCGATCGTACAGGGACAATGCGTCAGCTACGAAAAAGACAAGCTTTTTCAAAGCCGTCGGTAGTGCGTAGAGCACAGATCCAAAAAGCAGAATACATTCAAGGACTTAGAGACGCTGAAGAAATTTAGTAGTTAAATCCTTAGAAATATATAGATCCGCTGTTCATTTAATTGAATAGCGGATTTTTTTGTTTTACTTCGGAAGGATGTATTTATGGATTACTTAGGTTCTCCTCATGTTTCGTATCTTTATGTGTTAAGTATTCATCAATCCACAAAGTTAGTTCCTATATGCCGTTCTCTAAGTTTATCGACTACCTGGTGTTAGAGAAAAATTACTCAAACCACACCGTAAAGGCATATCGTAATGATTTACAATCCTTTCACGATTTTGCCGAGCTAGAATATGACTATAAAAGTGTTGAGAACGTTCCGTACAGTATTATTCGAAGCTGGATAGTTTCTCTCGTAGAGGCTGATATATCTAATCGAAGTGTCAATCGTAAAATCTCTTCATTAAAGACCTATTACAAATTTCTTCTAAAGACCAAGCAAATTGAAGAGAACCCATTGGCCAAGCACAAGGCTTTAAAGACCAGTAAAAAATTACAAGTGCCTTTTTCAGAAAAAGAAATAGTTGAGGTATTGGGGCTAATGGAGGACGCAGAAGGATTTGAAGCGGTGCGCAATAAATTGATTGTTGAGCTTTTTTATTCAACGGGAATGCGTAGAGCCGAACTGATCAATCTTAAGATAAAAGATGTTTCTAGGTCACAACAAACGATCAAGGTGTTGGGGAAAAGAAATAAAGAAAGGATAATTCCACTGCTTCCTAGTGTGATTAAAACACTAACAATTTATTTTGCAGAACGAGATAGTTTACAGTTTATTCAGGATAAGGAGTATCTTCTGTTAAGCGCTAGAGGCGTTAAAGTTTATGATACGCTTGTTTACCGCGTGATAAATTCATATTTTAGTAAGACATCTGCGAAAGTAAAGAAGAGTCCGCATATTTTACGTCACTCTTTTGCAACACATCTCTTAAATGAGGGTGCTGATTTAAATGCGGTGAAAGAATTGTTAGGACATTCGAGTTTGGCTTCAACACAAGTTTACACCCATAATAGTATTGCGCAATTAAAGCAGGTCTATTTAAGCTCACATCCTCGAAATAAAAAAGATTAATACTAACCAGCGATGCTTAAGCTATCTGAATTACGATCTTTCAAGAAAGATAATTCGTTTAAAGAAAATAGCATTACTTAATAATTGAAACGCGTATGAGAGTTAATGTGCAAGCCCCTAATTTTGCAGCTGATGCTGAACTCATTGATTTTATTGAGAGACGTTTAGATAAATTAGAGCAGTTTTACGATAAGATTATTTTTGCTGACGTGTTTCTGAAAGTTCAAAAGACGAGTGAGAAGCAGAATAAGAATGTAGAAATATTACTGAGTATCCCTGGAGGAGATTTAATGGTTAAAAAGGATGCAAAAACATTTGAGGAAGCGACAGACGAGTGTCTCCGATCGTTAGAGAGGCAGCTTAAAAAAAGAAAACAAAAACAAAGAGCACATTTGTAGCATTTTTTTTTGAAAAAAGTTTTTTAAAAGATAATTATTTATATACATTTGCAGTCCGTTAGAAATAGCGGACTTTTTTATGTTTCATTTTGAGGTGTAAAAAAGGCTTAAAAGCCGATGTAGCTCAGCTGGCTAGAGCAGCTGATTTGTAATCAGCAGGTCGTGGGTTCGAGTCCCTCCATCGGCTCTTGAAATTTTGAAATTGCAATAATTTTGAATTTGATTTTTTAGATTCAAAATTAGCTCGGGGAGATACTCAAGCGGCCAACGAGGGCAGACTGTAAATCTGCTGACTACGTCTTCGCAGGTTCGAATCCTGCTCTCCCCACAAAAATCTTTGCAAAGGCAGGGATTTCTAAATTGCAAGTTTGAAATAGCTTGATTTGAAATATTGAATTGCATTTTGATTTTATTCAGAATGAAAAGCGGGAGTAGCTCAGTTGGTAGAGCGTCAGCCTTCCAAGCTGAATGTCGCCAGTTCGAACCTGGTCTCCCGCTCTATAATGTTCCTGTGAAGGCAGGAATCTCTTTCCTTGTCGCTAAGGAGAAGATTAAAAACTTTACGCCGGTGTAGCTCAGGGGTAGAGCGTTTCCTTGGTAAGGAAGAGGTCACGAGTTCAATTCTCGTCATTGGCTCAAAAACATATTACGATTAAACACTATTATATAACTAAGATTAAATTAATACAAGATGGCAAAAGAAACATATGATCGTTCGAAACCCCACCTAAACGTAGGTACTATTGGACACGTAGATCACGGTAAAACAACATTGACTGCTGCAATTACAAAAGTATTGGCAGATGCTGGTTATTCAGAAGCTTCTGCTTTTGATCAAATTGATAATGCCCCTGAAGAAAAAGAAAGAGGTATTACTATCAACTCTTCACACGTTGAATACGCAACAGCTAACCGTCACTATGCACACGTTGACTGTCCAGGTCACGCCGATTATGTAAAGAACATGGTTACTGGTGCTGCTCAGATGGATGGTGCTATCTTGGTAGTTGCTGCTACAGATGGTCCAATGCCACAAACACGTGAGCACATCCTTTTAGGACGTCAGGTAGGTATTCCTCGTATCGTTGTATTCATGAATAAAGTGGATATGGTTGATGATGAAGAATTATTAGAATTAGTTGAAATGGAAGTAAGAGATCTTCTTTCTTTCTACGAGTATGATGGTGATAATGGTCCTGTAATTGCTGGTTCTGCATTGGGTGCCTTAAATGGTGAGCAGAAATGGGTTGATACTGTATTGGAGCTTATGGAAGCTGTTGATACTTGGATCGAAGAGCCATTACGTGAGGTTGATAAGCCTTTCTTGATGCCAATCGAAGATGTATTCTCTATTACAGGTCGTGGTACTGTAGCAACTGGTCGTATTGAGACTGGTATCGCTAACACTGGAGATCCTGTAGAGATCATTGGTATGGGAGCTCAGAAATTGACTTCTACTATTACTGGTATTGAGATGTTCCGTCAGATCCTTGATAGAGGTGAGGCTGGAGATAATGCAGGTATCTTATTAAGAGGTATTGAAAAATCTCAGATCTCAAGAGGTATGGTAATTACTAAGCCAGGATCTGTAACTCCACACGCTAAGTTTAAAGCTGAGGTTTACGTATTGAAAAAAGAAGAAGGTGGACGTCACACTCCATTCCATAATAACTACCGTCCACAGTTTTACGTACGTACAACTGACGTAACAGGAAACATTAATCTTCCTGATGGCGTTGAGATGGTAATGCCAGGTGATAACTTAACTATTACAGTTGATCTTATTCAGCCTATCGCATTGAACCTAGGTTTACGTTTTGCTATCCGTGAAGGTGGTAGAACAGTAGGTGCAGGTCAGGTTACTGAGATTTTAGACTAATTATTAGTCAGAAAATAATAAGGAAAGGTGTCTCGCTAAATGCGGGACGCCTTGACTTTTATAACGGGTTTAGCTTATTTCGATAGTTGTCGAGATGATCGAGTAAACCAAATACGGGTTTAGCTCAGTTGGTAGAGCACTGGTCTCCAAAACCAGGTGTCGTGAGTTCGAGTCTCTCAACCCGTGCAAGTTGAAAAGTTTGAAAAGGCTTTTCCGAAGAAAATACAATTAACACCAAGTAACATGGTAAATTATCTTAAAGAGTCATATAACGAACTAAAGAATCACGTAACATGGACACCATGGAGTGAGGCGCAACGTCTTACTGTTATTGTTGCTGTGTTTTCTGTGATACTTGCCTTAGCTGTATTTGGCGTAGACACCGTTTTTAGCGGAGTTATAGAGCAATATTTTAAATGGATCAAGTCGTAAACATGACTGAAACGAAAAGCACAAAAAAATGGTACGTTGTCCGTTCAGTAAGTGGACAGGAAAACAAGATCAAAGCGTATATCGAATCTGAAATTACGCGCTTGAACTTGGAAGACTATATTGAACAAGTCTTAGTTCCTACTGAAAAGGTAATTCAAATTCGCAACGGAAAGAAAATAAACAAAGAACGTGTTTACTTTCCGGGATATATTATGATTCAAGCAAGTTTGGCTGGCGAAGTACCTCACATTATTAAGTCTATCAACGGAGTTATCGGGTTTTTGGGTGAAACTAAAGGCGGTGATCCTGTGCCGTTGAGACAGTCTGAAGTGAATAGGATGCTAGGTAAGGTTGATGAATTGTCTATTAAGGACGATAATGTGAATATTCCTTACGTGATTGGAGAGACTGTAAAAGTGATTGACGGGCCGTTTAACGGATTTAACGGTACGGTTGAAAAGATTAATGAAGAAAAGCGTAAGCTTGAGGTTATGGTAAAGATTTTCGGAAGAAAAACACCACTAGAACTGAGCTATATGCAAGTTGAAAAAGTATAATTGTTACACGCTATATAATAGATTTTTTCTTAGGCTTCCACTTCGGAAAAAATCAAATTTTTAAAATTTAGAGAATGGCAAAAGAAGTCAGTAAAGTAGTAAAATTGCAAGTTCGTGGAGGAGCCGCTAACCCGTCTCCACCAGTTGGACCCGCTTTAGGTGCTGCCGGTGTGAACATCATGGAGTTCTGTAAGCAGTTTAATGCTAGAACTCAAGATAAGCAAGGAAAAGTATTGCCTGTGCAGATTACGGTTTATAAGGACAAGTCTTTCGACTTTGTTATTAAAACCCCACCTGCTGCAGTACAGATCTTAGAAGCTGCTAAGACCAAAAAAGGGTCTGGTGAGCCGCACATCAAAAAGGTAGCTACGATCTCTTGGGATCAAGTTAGAGCGATTGCAGAAGACAAAATGCCCGATCTTAATGCATTTACCGTAGAGTCTGCTATGAAAATGGTAGCAGGTACTGCAAGATCAATGGGAGTGAAAATAAAAGGTGCTGCACCTTTTTAATCAAAAAGAATCTATAAAATGGCAAGATTAACAAAAAAGCAAAAGGAAACGACGGCTAAAGTAGAGGATAGAACCTATACTGTTGCTGAAGCTTCTGCTTTAATAAAAGAAATCTCCAATGTAAATTTTGACCCCTCAGTAGACCTAGCGGTTCGTCTTAACGTGGATCCACGTAAAGCAAACCAAATGGTTAGAGGTGTTGTTACCTTACCTCACGGTACAGGTAAAGATGTAAAGGTGTTGGCTTTAGTTACTCCAGACAAGGAAGCTGAAGCGAAAGAAGCCGGTGCAGATTACGTTGGATTAGACGAGTACCTCGATAAGATTAAAGGAGGTTGGACAGATGTTGACGTAATTGTAACAATGCCGAGTGTAATGGGTAAATTAGGGCCTCTAGGACGTGTTTTAGGACCTCGTGGATTAATGCCTAACCCAAAGACAGGTACTGTAACAATGGATGTTGCTAAAGCTGTTTCTGATGTTAAAGCTGGTAAGATCGACTTTAAAGTTGATAAAACTGGTATCGTACATGCTGCAATTGGAAAAGCGTCTTTTGATGCTGAAAAAATTGCTGGAAACGCAAGAGAATTATTAACTACCCTCATGAAGTTGAAGCCTCAGGCTGCTAAAGGAGTTTATATGAAGAGCATTTTTATGTCTTCAACAATGAGCCCAAGCGTGCAGATTGACACGAAGCGTTTCACTGAGTAGTAAAATTTAGAAATTATGACAAGAGAAGAAAAATCACAAGTAATTGAAAATTTAACTACGCAGCTTACCGAGAACCCTATTATTTATTTAGCGGATATCTCAGGACTTAATGCTGGGGCAACTTCAAATTTGCGTCGTGCATGTCACAAAGCAGGAATCAAGTTGGCTGTAGTTAAAAATACATTGCTCGCAAAAGCAATGGAAAATTCAGACAAGGAATTTGGCGCTTTAGCCGGAACCTTGAAAGGAAATACATCTTTATTATTTTCAGAAACAGGAAATGCGCCTGCAAAAGTAATTAAGGAATTCAGAAAAAAATCTGATAAGCCTTTGCTTAAAGGAGCATATATTGAAGAAGCGGTCTACGTAGGAGATGATCAACTAGATAATCTGGTTAGTATCAAATCTAAAGAAGAGGTTATCGGTGATATCATCGGCTTACTTCAATCACCTGCTAAGAATGTTATCTCTGCACTTAAGAGTGGAGGAAATACGCTTTCAGGTCTTGTAAAAACACTTTCTGAAAGAGAAGGATAATACACATAGCACTAATTAAATTACAATAATAAATTACAATTTTAAAACGATAGAAAATGGCAGATTTAAAAGATTTCGCAGAACAATTGGTTAACCTTACTGTTAAAGAAGTAAATGAGTTGGCTACAATATTAAAAGACGAGTATGGTATCGAGCCTGCTGCTGCAGCTGTTGCTGTTGCTGCTGGTGGTGCTGCAGGTGGTGGTGACGCTGCTGAAGAGCAATCAGAATTCGATGTTATCCTTAAAGCAGCTGGTGCTTCTAAATTAGCAGTTGTAAAACTGGTAAAAGAATTAACCGGAGCTGGTCTTAAAGACGCAAAAGAATTAGTTGATAATGCTCCTTCTCCAATTAAAGAAGGTATCGCTAAAGATGAAGCTGAAGCATTAAAAGCTCAGTTAGAAGAAGCCGGAGCAGAGGTTGAGCTTAAGTAAGCTCACACTACTTCAAACCTTAAGGTTTAGGTCTTCCGCATCCCGCGGAAAGGCCTAAACCATTTTGCGTATATAAAGGTTAGCAAATTATAGTGTACGCACACACAGTTTTTTTAATTCAAATTCCGTCCATAGATGTCAGCAACAAAAACTGAAAGATTGAATTTTTCCTCTGTTCAAAATAAACCGGAATACCCGGATTTTTTGGATATTCAGATCAAATCCTTCCAGGATTTTTTCCAGTTGGAAACAAAATCAGATGAAAGAGGTCAAGAAGGGCTATATAAGACCTTCCTCGAGAACTTTCCTATTACCGATACACGCAACCAGTTTGTATTAGAATTTTTAGACTATTTCGTAGATCCACCAAGATACTCTATCCAAGAGTGTATTGAGCGCGGTTTAACCTATAGCGTACCTTTAAAGGCACGTCTTAAGTTATACTGTACAGATGCAGAACACGAAGATTTCGAAACTATCGTTCAGGATGTGTACTTAGGTACTATTCCTTACATGACACCAAGTGGTACGTTCTGTATCAACGGTGCTGAACGTGTTGTTGTTTCACAATTGCACCGTTCACCTGGTGTTTTCTTCGGTCAGTCATTTCACGCAAATGGTACTAAACTTTATTCAGCCCGTGTAATTCCTTTTAAAGGTTCATGGATTGAATTCGCTACCGATATTAACAGCGTTATGTACGCCTATATCGATAGAAAGAAAAAATTACCTGTAACAACCTTATTCCGTGCAATCGGTTTTGAAAGAGATAAAGATATTCTTGAGATCTTCGACCTTGCTGAAGAAGTAAAGGCGTCTAAAACAGGATTAAAGAAATTTTTAGGTCGTAAATTGGCCGCTCGTGTATTGAAAACATGGCATGAAGATTTCGTAGATGAAGATACAGGTGAAGTTGTATCTATTGAACGTAATGAGATCGTTCTTGATCGTGATACGGTTCTTGAAAAAGAGCACATTGAAGAGATCATGGAATCTGGTTCTAAAACCATTTTGTTGCACAAAGAGGATAACCACTTGGCCGATTATGCCATTATCCACAATACATTACAAAAGGATCCTACCAACTCTGAAAAGGAAGCGGTAGAGCATATCTATAGACAATTACGTAACGCCGAACCGCCAGATGAGGAAACGGCTCGTGGTATCATCAACAAGTTGTTCTTTTCAGACCAACGTTATAACCTTGGTGAAGTAGGTCGTTATAGAATGAATAAAAAATTAGGTCTTGATATCGCAATGGACAAGCAAGTGCTTACCAAAGAAGATATCATTACCATCGTTAAATACTTGATCGAGTTGATTAACTCGAAAGCTGAGATTGATGATATTGATCACTTATCAAATCGTCGTGTACGTACTGTTGGTGAGCAACTGTCTTCTCAGTTTGGTGTAGGTCTTGCGCGTATGGCAAGAACTATTCGTGAGCGTATGAATGTACGTGATAATGAAGTGTTTACTCCTATAGATCTAATTAACGCCAAGACACTTTCTTCGGTGATTAATTCTTTCTTCGGAACAAACCAATTATCGCAATTTATGGACCAGACCAACCCACTGGCAGAGATCACGCATAAGCGTCGTCTTTCTGCACTTGGGCCAGGAGGTTTATCACGTGAAAGAGCAGGTTTTGAGGTTCGTGATGTTCACTATACACACTACGGAAGACTTTGTCCTATTGAAACTCCTGAAGGACCAAACATTGGTTTGATCTCTTCACTTTCTGTTTATGCAAAAGTGAATAATCTTGGGTTTATTGAGACACCGTACCGAAAGGTAGAGAACGGAAAGATCGATTTTAAAAATGAACCTATTTATCTTTCTGCGGAAGAAGAAGAGGCAAAATTAATTGCTCAAGCCAATATTCCGTTGAAAAAAGATGGAACTATTGATAGCGATAAGGTAATTGCACGTATGGAAGGTGACTTCCCAGTTGTGGATCCAAGCATGGTAAATTATGCCGATGTTGCACCAAACCAGATTGCTTCTATTTCGGCTTCATTAATTCCTTTCCTAGAACATGATGATGCAAACCGTGCATTGATGGGATCTAACATGATGCGTCAGGCGGTACCTTTATTGATTGCAGATTCTCCTATTGTAGGAACAGGATTAGAGCAACAAGTAGCTTCAGATTCTCGTGTATTGATTAACGCAGAAGGAGATGGTGTTGTAGAGTATGTTGATGCTCGTGAGATCACAATTAAATACGACCGTACTGAGAATGAGCGTATGGTAAGTTTTGATGGAGACAACAAAACATATCAGCTTGTAAAATTCAGAAAAACAAACCAGAGTACTTCTATTAACTTAAAGCCTATTGTTAAAAAAGGCGACCGTGTTAAAAAGGGACAGGTTTTATGTCAAGGGTATGCTACCGAAAAAGGGGAGCTCGCACTGGGACGTAACATGAAAGTAGCCTTTATGCCTTGGAAAGGGTATAACTTTGAGGATGCGATCGTGATTTCTGAAAAAGTAGTGCGAGAAGATATTTTTACTTCAATTCATATTGACGAATATTCATTGGAAGTTCGAGATACCAAATTAGGTAACGAAGAATTAACCAATGACATTCCAAACGTTTCTGAAGAGGCTACTAAAGACCTTGATGAACACGGAATGATTCGCGTTGGTGCAGAAGTAAAGCCAGGAGATATTCTTATTGGTAAGATCACTCCGAAAGGAGAAAGTGATCCTACACCAGAAGAAAAATTATTACGCGCCATCTTTGGAGACAAAGCGGGTGATGTAAAAGATGCTTCTTTAAAAGCTTCTCCATCACTTCACGGTGTAGTTATCGATAAAAAGTTGTTTGCACGCGCTATTAAAGACAAGCGTAAAAGAGCAAAAGACAAAGAAGATATCGCCGAACTTGAAGTGAAATATGATGCTAAATTTGATGCATTACAAGAAGTTTTAATTGAAAAACTATTTGCTATTGTTGGTGGTAAAACAGCTCAAGGTGTTTCTAACGACTTGGGTGAGATTGTATTTCCGAAAGGTAAAAAGTATACCCTTAAAATGTTAAATGCTGTAGATGACTATACGCACTTGACAACGGGTACATGGACAACTGATGACGAAACCAATGTTATGGTTGCCGATTTAATGCACAACTACAAGATCAAAGAAAACGATCTTCAAGGAAACTTGCGTCGTGAGAAGTTTACGATCTCCGTTGGAGATGAACTTCCTTCTGGTATTTTAAAACTTGCTAAAATTTATGTTGCTAAAAAACGTAAACTGAAAGTTGGGGATAAAATGGCGGGACGTCACGGAAACAAAGGTATTGTTGCACGTATTGTACGTGAGGAAGATATGCCTTTCTTAGAAGATGGAACTCCAGTTGATATCGTGTTGAACCCACTTGGGGTGCCATCACGTATGAATATTGGACAGATATATGAAACAGTTCTTGGTTGGGCTGGTCAAAAATTAGGTCGCAAGTACGCTACACCTATTTTTGATGGAGCAACCATTGACCAGATCAATGAATATACCGATGAAGCAGGTATTCCACGTTATGGGCATACATATCTATACGATGGTGGAACAGGACAGCGTTTCGATCAACCAGCAACAGTTGGGGTGATTTATATGCTGAAACTAGGACACATGGTTGATGATAAGATGCACGCACGTTCTATAGGACCATACTCATTAATTACACAACAACCATTGGGTGGTAAAGCTCAGTTTGGTGGTCAGCGTTTTGGAGAGATGGAAGTTTGGGCGTTAGAAGCATATGGTGCTTCAGCGACGCTTCGTGAAATTTTGACGGTAAAGTCTGATGATGTTATTGGTCGTGCTAAAACCTACGAGAGTATCGTAAAAGGTGAAAGTATGCCAGAACCAGGATTGCCAGAATCGTTCAACGTGTTAATGCACGAATTGAAAGGTCTTGGACTTGACATCAGATTAGAAGAATAGTGAAGATCCCCGCTTCGGCGGGGGAATTCAAGATTTTTCTCGGGCCGATTTATTCGGTCATTTCAAAAACAACATAGATTATTTTAAAGCATTATGGCAAGAAATAAAGAAAACACAGTTCAGAAATTTAACAAGATTTCTATTGGTTTAGCCTCACCAGAATCTATCTTAGGAGAGTCTCGCGGGGAAGTGCTAAAACCAGAAACAATTAACTACCGTACGCACAAACCAGAGCGTGACGGGCTTTTCTGTGAGCGTATTTTTGGTCCTGTCAAGGATTATGAATGTGCCTGTGGTAAATATAAAAGAATTCGCTACAAAGGGATCGTATGTGACCGATGTGGTGTTGAAGTTACAGAGAAAAAAGTACGTCGTGATCGCGTAGGGCATATCAATTTGGTAGTTCCTGTTGCACACATTTGGTACTTCCGTAGCTTACCAAATAAAATTGGATACCTCTTAGGATTACCTTCTAAGAAGTTAGATATGATCATTTATTACGAACGTTATGTAGTGATCCAACCAGGTATTGCAAATAACGAAGAAGGTGAACCATTACAGAAAATGGATTTCCTTACGGAAGAAGAATACTTAAATATTCTAGATACCCTTCCGCAGGAAAATTTATATCTAGATGATACAGATCCAAATAAATTCATCGCAAAGATGGGTGCTGAATGTTTGATCGATCTTTTAGATCGTATCGACTTAAACGCGCTATCTTTTGAATTACGTCACAAAGCAAATAACGAGACGTCTAAACAACGTAAAACGGAAGCTTTAAAGCGTCTTCAAGTTGTAGAGGCTTTACGTGATGCAAACAAGAATCGTGAAAACCGTGCTTCTTGGATGATCATGAAAGTGGTACCTGTGATCCCACCAGAATTACGTCCGTTAGTGCCGTTGGATGGTGGTCGTTTTGCGACTTCAGATTTAAATGACTTATACCGAAGAGTAATTATCAGAAACAATCGTTTAAAGCGATTGATGGAAATTAAAGCTCCTGAGGTAATTTTACGTAACGAAAAGCGTATGCTACAGGAATCTGTAGATTCACTTTTTGACAATACCCGTAAATCTTCTGCAGTAAAAACCGATAGTAACCGTCCGTTGAAATCGCTTTCAGATTCATTGAAAGGTAAGCAAGGACGTTTCCGTCAAAACTTACTTGGTAAGCGTGTAGATTATTCAGCACGTTCGGTAATTGTTGTTGGACCAGAATTGAAATTGTTCGAATGTGGTATTCCGAAGGGAATGGCAGCCGAACTATATAAGCCGTTCGTGATCCGTAAGTTGATCGAAAGAGGTATCGTTAAGACTGTAAAGTCTGCGAAAAAGATCATAGACAAGAAGGAGCCTGTAGTTTGGGATATTTTGGAAAACGTTCTTAAAGGACATCCAGTATTGCTAAACCGTGCGCCTACCTTGCACAGACTTGGTATTCAGGCATTTCAACCGAAATTAATTGAAGGGAAAGCGATCCAGTTACACCCATTGGTATGTACGGCATTTAACGCCGATTTCGATGGTGACCAGATGGCGGTACACCTTCCATTAGGACCGGAAGCAATCTTAGAATCACAATTGTTGATGCTTGCTTCTCACAATATCTTAAACCCTGCAAACGGTTCGCCAGTGGCGGTACCATCTCAGGATATGGTATTGGGTCTGTACTATATGACCAAGTTGCGCAAGTCAACAAAAGATGTAAAAGTTATTGGTGAAGGATTAACCTTCTATTCTGCTGAAGAGGCTATCATTGCTTACAACGAAAAGCAAGTAGATTTAAATGCTGAGATCAAGATCCGCACAAAAGATTTTGATGAGAATGGTGAATTGAAGTTACAGATCATTACAACTACCCTAGGTAGAGTGATCTTTAACGAACAAGTACCAGAAGCTGCAGGATATATTAACGAAGTACTTACTAAAAAGTCATTACGTGATATTATTGGTGGTATTTTAGCTAAAACGAGTGTGCCAACAACTGCTGCATTCTTAGACGAGATCAAAACCTTAGGGTATAAGTTTGCCTTTGAAGGTGGATTGTCTTTTAGTTTGGGAGATATTATTATTCCAGCTGAAAAGCAAGGAATGATCGATAGCGCAAACAGGCAAGTAGACGCCATTGTAGGAAACTATAACATGGGTCTTATTACAAATAACGAACGTTATAACCAAGTAATTGATATTTGGACTGCTACGAATGCTGAATTAACTGAATTATCCATGAAACGTATCCGTGAGGATCAACAAGGGTTTAACTCAGTGTATATGATGCTTGATTCTGGAGCACGTGGATCTAAAGAACAGATTCGCCAGCTTACAGGGATGCGTGGTTTGATGGCAAAGCCGAAGAAATCGAATAGTGGTGGAGGTGAAATTATTGAAAACCCAATTCTTTCTAACTTTAAGGAAGGTCTTTCAATTCTTGAATACTTTATCTCCACACACGGTGCACGTAAAGGACTTGCAGATACAGCCTTGAAAACGGCCGATGCAGGATACCTTACACGTCGTTTGGTGGATGTTTCACAAGATGTTATTGTAAATACTGAAGACTGTGGAACCCTTCGAGGAATTGAAGTTTCTGCTTTAAAGAAGAACGAAGAAGTTGTAGAAACTCTTGGTGCTCGTATTGTTGGTAGAACTTCATTAAATGATATTGTTAACCCGCTTACTAAGGAAGTCTTAGTAAAGTCTGGTGAGCATATTTATGAAAATCAGGCAGCGATAATTGAAGCTTCACCTATTGAAAGTGTTGAAGTTCGTTCGGCATTGACATGTGAGGCGAAGAAAGGTATTTGTTCACAGTGTTACGGAAGAAACTTAGCGACCAATAAAATGGTTCAGCGAGGTGAGGCCGTTGGTGTTGTTGCAGCACAATCTATTGGGGAACCAGGTACACAGCTTACGTTGCGTACATTCCACGTGGGTGGTATTGCAGGTAACATTTCCGAAGAAAACAAATTAAGCGTTAAATTTGATGGTAAAGCCGAAATTGAGGATCTTAAAACTGTAAAAGGTGAAGATGCTGAAGGTAAAACTACCGATATCGTGATCTCACGTACTTCGGAAATCAAATTAATCGATAAAAAGACCGGAATTACGTTAAGTACAAACAACATTCCTTACGGTTCAAGCATCTTTGTAAAAGATGGTGATGAACTAAAAGCTGGTGATGTGGTTTGTTCTTGGGATCCATATAACGGAGTTATTATTTCAGAATTTGCTGGTAAGATCAAGTACGAGAATATCGAACAAGGGATCACATATGCAGTTGAGATTGATGAGCAGACTGGTTTCCAAGAGAAAGTAATTACTGAATCGAGAGATAAGAAAAAAATTCCTACACTTCAAATTATTGGGAAGAAGGACGAAGTAATTCGTTCGTATAACTTACCAGTAGGAGCTTTGATCTCAGTAGATGATGGTGATAAGATCAAAATTGGTAAAATTCTGGTAAAGATTCCTCGTAAATCTGCGAAAGCGGGTGATATTACAGGGGGTCTTCCACGTGTAACTGAATTATTTGAAGCGCGTAACCCTTCTAATCCAGCTGTTGTAAGCGAGATTGACGGTGTTGTTTCCTTCGGAAAAATCAAACGTGGTAACCGCGAGATCATTGTTGAGTCTAAATTAGGCGAAGTGAAAAAGTACTTGGTGAAATTAAGTAACCAGATTCTTGTTCAGGAAAACGATTATGTTCGTGCTGGAATGCCACTTTCTGATGGTTCTATTACGCCAGAAGATATCTTACGTATCAAAGGGCCTTCAGCAGTACAGCAATATCTTGTGAACGAAGTTCAAGAAGTATACCGTCTGCAAGGGGTGAAGATTAACGATAAGCATTTTGAAGTAGTTGTTCGTCAAATGATGCGTAAAGTACGTATTGTTGATAGTGGTGATACAACCTTCCTAGAAAATCAATTGGTTCATAAAGACGATTTTATTGAAGAAAACGATAAGATCTTCGGAATGAAAGTAGTTGTAAATGCAGGTGAGAGTCAGAACTTAAAAGAAGGACAAATTGTTACGGCGCGTGAGCTACGTGATGAAAACTCTATCTTACGAAGAGCTGACAAAACCCTAGTAGAAGGACGTGAAGCGATCAATGCGACCGCAACACCTATACTACAAGGAATCACGAGAGCGTCATTACAGACCAAATCGTTTATCTCAGCGGCTTCCTTCCAAGAGACTACAAAAGTATTGAACGAAGCGGCAGTAGCTGGTAAGGTTGATACATTAGAAGGTCTTAAAGAGAATGTAATTGTAGGTCATAGAATCCCAGCCGGTACCGGTATGCGTAAATATGATACTATCATTGTTGGCTCTAAGGAAGAACTTGAGGAAATGACCCAAGAGAAACAAGAGGTAAACTACAATTAACAGTCAACGAGGTAATTTAATTTATCTTGTCTGTTAAAGGCAGTCATAACCTAATTATTACAGCAAAATCCCGTGACATCTTTCATGGGATTTTGTTTTATTAGAAATTAGTATTAACAAGTTTTCGTACTTACGGAAGCGTAAATAAATTTGCTATGGCAGAAGAAAAAAAACCGAAACAAGGTCAGATAAACATAGAGCTCGATGCTACTGTAGCTGAAGGGATATATAGTAATCTGGCAATAATAAATCACTCTAAGTCAGAATTTGTAGTAGACTTTGTCACTATAATGCCTGGAGTTCCGAAGAGTAAGGTTAAGTCTAGAATTATTTTGACTCCACAGCACGCTAAAAGATTTTTAAAAGCCTTACATGATAATGTAAATCGTTTTGAGAAGGCTCATGGGGAGATCAAAGATTATCAGCAACCTCCAATTCCAATTAATTTTGGTCCAACAGGAGAAGCATAATAAAATAAAAATCCAGCAAATCGCTGGATTTTTTATTTAGTACCTTAAGAAATAAGACCTTACTGCAGAATAGCTACCTAATGTAAAATGTTCAATTTTTGGGCTCAAAACCGAAAATAGATTGACTATAAACCTCATGGGTTTTCTCGATTTTAAGCATTTGAACGTAAAAAAACAGCATAATATCGAATAGTTTACAATACGTGTAAGAAAAATCTTCAATCCATATATCTTTGTGCCAATCGTAAGTGTCCCAATTAATTAACTTTAATTCTTACGTTACTAACCAAATTGAACTTATGCAATTATCCAAACCTACTTGGAAACAAAGTGTCGTGTTCTTAAATGTATTGACCTTTGTTATTTTATGCTTTCCCAGTGCTCTTTCGGCACAAACACAAGCTCCATCTATAAATACAGGAGTTACATTTCAATGGGAGAATACTCAAACAAACAATAGTGATCCCGCTACGATTCGCTCAGTTACCGTTGATAGTAAAATCTATAGAGCGTTTGCTGTTCCTACCTCCTATGCTATGACGCAAGTAGGACCAAATGGTCATGATAAAAATTCCATTCTTGAAAACGGAACCACAGTAAATAATAATAGTAGTAACACTGATTGGAACACGGATGCTCTTAGAGCTTTCAAGGATAAAAATCTAAATCATTATTTCGAATCAAATTTTAATGGAGTTAGTCAATGCGGTGATTTTGGAGCTGTAGGCTCAAGTCTCGCCCAAGTTCAGTCTTTATATTATAATCCTGGTATTCCGTCTAATGATGGTGGTCTATTAGCGGTCACTGAACGTAATGCAAATAACTGCTATTATATTTCTGTATATGGAACACCCGCAGGTGGAGGTCCAGAACAATTCTTGGGAGATACTTTTGTTCGCCCAAATACCACACAGTGGGGATCTCTTTTTAATGCTCCTCCTACTGGTGTTGACTATTGGAATTCGGGTCGTGTAGTTGAAAATAACGGAACAATAGGGATCGCTTTATTTGTATTAGATGCTTTAGCGCCAATAGGTTCTGTAATTACACAGGTAAACCTTATGGCTGCAACCGTTGATCATGGAGATGGTAAAGCCTTTATTTTACAAGAATATGCAGTGCCTAAAATTGAAATTGGATGTATTGATAAAGAATATGAAGGTACCGTTGGTGGAACCAATAATGTTCCTGTTGGTTCAACATTTTCTCTAGTTTCAGGGCCTATTCCTGCAGGTCAATCTTTTACTTTTAATCCAGATGGAAGCTATATTTATCGTCCTACTCCAGGTTATAATGGTAATGTGGTGTTTGAATACGAAGTTTGTTTACCAGCACCAAATGCAGGAGTTTGTGATTCAGCAACTGTTACGCTTGATTATTCTGCCGATTGTGATTGCTCCTCCGGAAACGCAGATGGCCCCATGTTACAAAATTAATACAACCAAAAATCCTCCTTACAATTCATTTTACCTATAAATATTTATCATGAAAAATAAAATTACTTTTTTTGTCTTCAGTTTTTTGTTTACTATCATTAGTACCGCTCAGGTGGGAATAGGAACTACGTCGCCAGAAGCAGCTTTGCATATTGCTGGAAGCAGCAGTACAATTCGCGTAGACGGTTTGAATAGTGCCAATAATGTCAAAAACTTAGGTGGAAGTTCTATGTATAATGTCATGGTAGATGCATCTGGAGATCTTACTCTAGGAAATGTATCTAGCGAAATTGTATCGGAATCTAATATCGCTTCAGCAATTTCTATACAAACCACTGCAAACTCTGGTTTGAATTCAGCCGAATTATATTCGAAGGATTTTACGCTAACACAACGTGCCCTCGTGGTTGTCACTTATTATGTATCTATGGAGTTTAAAAGCTACGACGGATTAACAAACTTAGACGATGGACGTGCCAAAGTAGCTCATAATTATTTTTATTTAGGAGACGGAAGCACAGCTAATACATCTAAAACCTACGGAATGACAAGCTCGGTATATTCTAACTGGAATTGTGATACTGCCACTGGTTATGTTTATAACTCAAGGTCTACTACCATCGTTTTAGAGCCAGGGACTCATAGTATACATTTGAATGGAGCTGTGTATGGAGGAAATATTACACCAGACGCGGCATTTAGAGTTCTTTTTGGAGATACCGATCGCTTAGATGTTAGTGTAATTTATTTATAAGAGTCTTATTTAATTACTTTATTTAGCACTTTCAAATTCACTTACAAAATGTAATTTTACATTCGGATATTTAGACTGAGTCATTTGTAAGGTAAAAGCTGAATCAGCAAAAAACACCAACTGATCTCTTTTGTCTTTTGCTAAAAATTTTGATTTAACACGTTTAAAATCAGCAAATTCTGCGCTTTTTCGGTCTTTGGCTTCTACCCAGCAAGCTTTATAAACATTTAAGTTCTCATATCGACAACTAGCTCCGTATTCATGTTCTAAACGATATTGTATTACTTCAAACTGTAGCGCCCCAACAGTACCAATTACTTTTCTTCCGTTCAATTCTAAAGTAAATAATTGAGCAACACCTTCATCCATAAGCTGATCGATCCCTTTTTCAAGCTGCTTGCTTTTCATGGGGTCTGCATTATTGATATATTTAAAATGTTCAGGTGAAAAGCTAGGAATACCTTTATATTGCATTTCTTCTCCCTGCGTAAGAGTATCACCAATTTTAAAACTGCCCGTATCGTGAAGGCCTACTATATCTCCAGGATAGGAGATGTCAACAATCTGTTTTTTCTCGGCAAAAAAGGCATTCGGACTAGAAAACTTCATTTTTTTACCATTCCGAACATGAAGATAGGCTTCATTGCGTTCAAAAGTACCAGAGACGATCTTTACAAACGCAAGACGATCACGGTGTTTGGGATCCATATTTGCATGAATCTTAAAAACAAATCCAGAAAAGTCTTTTTCTTCAGGTTTTACGAGGCGTGTGTTACTTTCTTTCGGTCTCGGTTTGGGTGCTATCTCAATAAAACAGTCTAAAAGTTCACGAACACCAAAATTATTCAACGCAGAACCAAAAAATACGGGTTGCAGTTCGGCTTTTAAATAGGCTTCTCGATCGAATTCTGGGTAAACTTCATACACCAATTCAAGTTCCTCCCGAAGCTCATCTGCCGCCTTCTTTCCCACAAGAGTGTCTAACTCAGGGTTAGATACATCGTCAATTTCAATCGTTTCTTCAATATTTTTTCTACTATCGCCACTAAATAGATTGATATTTTTTTCCCAGATATTATAGATACCTTTAAAATCATACCCCATTCCTATAGGAAAACTTAATGGGGTAACCTGTAAATTTAGCTTTTGTTCAACTTCATCCAAAAGTTCGAAAGCATCTTTCCCTTCGCGATCTAATTTATTGATAAAAACGATCATAGGGATGTTTCGCATTCTACATACTTCAACTAGTTTTTCAGTTTGTTCTTCAACCCCTTTTGCAACGTCAATAACAACAATTACACTATCTACGGCGGTGAGGGTTCTAAAAGTGTCTTCAGCAAAATCCTTGTGTCCAGGAGTATCCAAGATGTTTATTTTAATTCCTTCATACTCAAATGCTAAAACCGATGTAGCAACGGAGATTCCACGTTGTCTTTCGATCTCCATAAAATCTGAGGTAGCTCCTTTTTTGATTTTATTGCTTTTAACGGCACCCGCTTCTTGAATTGCTCCTCCGAAAAGAAGTAATTTTTCAGTAAGTGTAGTTTTTCCTGCATCTGGGTGCGAGATAATTCCGAAGGTTTTACGACGATTTATTTCAGATTGTAATGACATTGACTTGCTAATATATAAATGCAAATATACGTCTTGTAATAGGCGAAAAAAAACCTGTGTGATGCTTTTAATTTCAACTTATTTTAATGAAAGTGCTTATCGAGTGGGTTTTGAGCTGTCAATTGATCAAAAAAATTCCTACAAATTCGTTCGAATTTTTGGAAATCGCACACGGTTAAACGAGTGTTTTATCGATAAAATTTGATGCCTGTTTAACAAAATATAAAGAAAAAATTTATTTAAAAAACTCATTTTTTTTAGCAATTAAACTCACTTGTTCTTACATATTTTTTTTCAGTAAGGTCAATAAAACTAAGGATATACGTATAAACACGTACATACTATTCCTACAAAAAAATAAATGAAATCACATGAATTCTTGCAGTTGGGCGAGATTATATAACGTTTCAACTAAAACATGATTTTTGTAGGAATTAAACAAGCGTACCATAGTATATTTGATTCGTATTAAAATGATAAAACTCAAAAAAGCGTATAATTTATTTTAGATACACTAACAGTCAAAAATCATAGGGGTATGTATAGAATTACTTTTTTTTCTCTTTTAAAGAGAGCAATCTTTTCGGTTGTAATATTGATGTCCTTTTTATTCAGCACGAATGTTTCTTCACAAGAGGTAATTGATAGAAATGGAAATGGAGTTATCGATGAGTCTGACTATTGGTCTACTTCAGATAATTATAGCAAAGAATATATTGAAGCTTATAATTCTAAATTAGAAAAAAGAGCTATTTCATATAAGGCAAGTCAAGCTTTACGAACTAACGTTGTAAATAGCAGGATGCCAATTGGGTCTTGTAACCTTATTAGCTGTGGGTCTTTTTTATATGACGAAGTTACTTTTAGTTCTCCTGGATCATCTTGGGGTGGGGTTAAAATAGGTGTTGATGGAAGCCGCTATGGTGCCAATGTTGCTTATGATTGTTGGACTGATAGTGGTACTGTAGACTATTCAGAAGGGCAATATATCTCATATTCAGATAGCCAAGCGAACGTTAGAACTCCTGGTTTAATTCAGCAATCTACATTAGATGGCGGTGGATTTGCAATTTTTTCTTATCAGAACGAAGCTATTGGTCAAAATATAACCGTATTGCCAAATACGGTATACGAGGTATGCTTTGAAATTGCCGTAATACCGCGTTATAGAGATATAAGTAATGGTAGTAACAGTGGAACTGTAGATGAATTTGATCCAAACTTAAACTTTGGGATTGGTTCTGGAGGAATTCAAATTTCAGATCCTCTAACTTATACACATAACGATTTAAACGTTCATCCAGTTGGTGATTTTCCTTTCCGCCTCTCAAATGCAACGAGCGGAAATAACGGCGATCAACACCCAGGAGGATATACGTTAATTGATCCTTTTTGGGAAAATGTATGTATAACATTTCTTACAGATAATTCAGGTACCGTTAATGTATTTTACAAAACTGGAAATCCTGGTAGATCTGTGGTTTTAGTAGACGGATTAAGATTGAGTCTCGAGGGATATGCAAATGCACCTGTCTTAACTACCGATAATGAGTCGTTTTGTACTAATAGTCCAGTAAGCTTGGATGATTATGCAACAACAACACCTCCAACAGGTTCTGTTCTAACCTGGAGTACTGATCCAGATCCTACGGTAACATCAGCGCATTTACCATTAAATCCAACAGTAACGCCTCCAGGAACATGGTATGCGTTTTATTACAATCCAACCTATTCTTGTTTTTCACCAGTTGCAACCTTGGTGTTGTCAAATTCAGATTTAGATTCAAGTAATTCTTCGGAAAATGTCTCGTGTTTTAACGGAGCAGATGGTTCAATTGATTTAACAGTTACTGGGGGAGTTCCACAGTATACTTATGCTTGGACAACGATTAATGGTAGTGGTTTAAATCCGACTTCTCAAGATCAGTCAGGTCTTACAAGTGGTACATATAGAGTTACAGTTACAGATGCAAATAGTTGTACAGTGACTGAAATTATAACCATAGAACAACCTACTGCAGCTTTATCACAAACGAATTTGGTTACCGATGTAGATTGCTTCGGAACTTCAACAGGAGCTATTGACTTAACAATTTCAGGCGGAACACCAGCATATACATATGCTTGGAGTAACGGTGCAACCACTCAAGATCTCAGCGGACTTGCAGCTGGCGATTATACAGTTACAGTTACTGATGCTAACGGATGTACGTTAATTGAAACTATTACAGTTGAACAACCTCTAGCTGGTTTATCACAAACGAATTTGGCTACCGATGTAGATTGCTTCGGAACTTCAACAGGTGCGATTGACTTAACCGTTTCAGGAGGAACACCAGCATATACATATGCATGGAGTAACGGTGCAACCACTCAAGATCTTAACGGACTTGCAGCTGGCGATTATACAGTTACAGTTACTGATGCTAACGGATGTACGTTGATTGAAACTATTACAGTTGAACAACCTTTAGCTGGTTTATCACAAACGAATGTAGTGACCGATGTAGATTGCTTCGGAACTTTAACAGGAGCTATCGATTTAACTATTTCAGGCGGAACACCAGCATATACATATGCTTGGAGTAACGGTGCAACAACTCAAGATCTTAACGGACTTGCAGCTGGCGATTATACAGTTACGGTTACTGATGCTAACGGATGTACTCTAATTGAAACCATTACGGTTGAACAACCTTTAGCTGGTTTATCACAAACGAATTTGGTTACCGATGTAGATTGCTTCGGAACTTCAACAGGTGCGATCGATTTAACTATTTCAGGAGGAACACCAGTATATACATATGCTTGGAGTAACGGTGCAACCACTCAAGATCTTAACGGACTTGCAGCTGGCGATTATACGGTTACAGTTACAGATGCTAACGGATGTACGTTAATTGAAACTATTACAGTTGAGCAACCTTTAGCAGGTTTATCACAAACGAATTTGGTTACCGATGTAGATTGCTTCGGAACTTCAACAGGTGCGATCGATTTAACTATTTCAGGAGGAACACCAGCATATACATATGCTTGGAGTAACGGTGCAACCACTCAAGATCTTAACGGACTTGCAGTTGGTGATTATACAGTTACAGTTACTGATGCTAACGGATGTACTTTAACTGAAACTTTTACAGTACATCAACCTACTATTATTTCACTTTCACAAATATCAACAGACATTGAATGTTTTGGTCAGTCAACAGGATCGATCGACTTAACCGTTTCAGGCGGAACACCAGCGTATACGTATGCTTGGAGTAATGGAGCAACAACTGAGGATCTTACTGGAGTGCCAGCAGGTGTTTATAATGTTACTGTTACCGATGCAAATGGCTGTACAAAAACATTCCAAACAGGAATAACCCTTTCTGAACCAGAGATCATCAATATTGTGATTTCAAAAGAAAATGCAACTTCAGGTCAAGGATGTTCAGATGGAGAAGCTACCGCTACAGTTACAGGCGGAACCGCTCCATACAGTTATGCTTGGAGTGCTAGCGCAGGTAGTCAAACTACGGCAACTGCTACGAACTTACCTACGGGAACACATGAGGTGACAATTACAGATTCACTAGGTTGTACTTCAGTACAAAGCGTTGTGATTAACTGTTCAGAAACATGTGATGCTATTATAGCAATTAACAATATTACTGATATTCTATGTACGGGAGATGATTCGGGAGCTGCAACAGTAAGCGCAAGCTCTGTGGCCAATCCTGGTGCTGTTTTTACTTTTAGCTGGGATACCACACCACCAACAATTACAACTGGAACTTCAAGTACTTTAAGTGATCTTGAAGCGGGCGTATATACTGTTAGTGTTACTATCAACGGAACTGTTTGTTCAGCTGTTGAACAAAGTGTAACGATTACAGAACCTGCAAATGTACTAAATGTTTCTGTGACATCTACAGATGAAAGCGGACCAACAACAGGAGATGGTACGGCAACTGCTAACGCAAGTGGCGGAACACCACCATATCAGTACTTATGGAGTCCAGGAGGAGAAACAACCGAAACAATCACAGGTTTAAGTGCAGGTGTATATACCGTAACAGTAACCGATGCTAATGGTTGTGTAAAACAAGGAACCGTAACGGTAAACCCGGGAACATGTCTTAACCTATCCGCTTTTGCATCTTCAACACCAGTTACTTGTAATGCCGATAGTGATGGTACAGCAACGGTGACTGTAACAGGAGGTTCCGGAAATGTTACGTACTTATGGAATACTGGCGCAACAACAGCTTTTATTTCAGGATTGCCAGGAGGAAGTTACTCCGTAACGGTAACCGACGGTGTTACAGCTTGTACTGTAATGTCAACAACAACAGTTAATGAGCCAAATGTTTTAGATCCAGGAATTGCTACTTCAGACGTTAGCTGTTTTGGAGACGCAACAGGGTCATTAGATCTAACTGTAACAGGAGGAACACAGCCATATACCTTCGCTTGGAGTAATGGCGCGACCACAGAAGATTTGATCGGTGTCATGGCCGGAACATATAGTGTTATCATTACAGATGCCAATGGGTGTGTTGCGAATGACAGCGCAACTGTAGGTCAACCTGCAGCGGCTTTGTCTGAAACACATGTAGTAACCAATGTAGATTGCTTCGGAAATACAACGGGAGCTATCGACCTAACTATTTCAGGCGGAACAATTCCATATAGCTATTTATGGAGTAACGGTGCTACTACAGAAGATATCAGTGGTCTTTCTCAAGGTGACTATACAATTACTGTAACCGATGCGAACAATTGTACGTTAATTGAAACCATTACGGTTGAACAGCCTACATCTGGTTTATCACAAACGAATTTGGTTACCGATGTAGATTGCTTCGGAACTTCAACGGGAGCTATCGACTTGACTATTTCAGGAGGAACACCAGCATATACATATGCTTGGAGTAACGGTGCAACCACTCAAGATCTTAACGGACTTGCAGCTGGAGATTATACCGTTACAGTTACTGATGCTAACGGATGTACTTTAATTGAAACTATTACAGTTGAGCAACCTTTAGCTGGTTTATCACAAACGAATGTTGTAACCGATGTAGATTGCTTCGGAACTTCAACAGGAGCGATTGATTTAACTATTTCAGGCGGAACACCAGCATATACATATGCTTGGAGTAATGGCGCAACCACTCAAGATCTTAACGGACTTGCAGCTGGAGATTATACAGTTACAGTTACTGATGCTAGCGGATGTACTCTAATTGAAACCATTACGGTTGAGCAGCCTACAGCTGGTTTATCACAAACGAATTTGGTTACCGATGTAGATTGCTTCGGAACTTCAACGGGAGCTATCGATTTAACTATTTCAGGCGGAACACCAGCATATACATATGCTTGGAGTAACGGCGCTACAACAGAAGATCTCAACGGACTTGCAGCTGGTGATTATACAGTAACCGTAACGGATGCTAACGGATGTACGTTGATTGAAACCATTACGGTTGACCAGCCTACAGCTGGTTTATCACAAACGAATTTGGTTACCGATGTAGATTGCTTCGGAACTTCAACGGGAGCTATCGATTTAACTATTTCAGGAGGAACACCAGCATATACATATGTTTGGAGTAACGGTGCTACAACAGAAGATCTTAACGGACTTGCAGCTGGCGATTATACAGTTACAGTTACTGATGCTAACGGATGTACGTTAATTGAAACTATTACAGTTGAACAACCTCTAGCTGGTTTATCACAAACGAATTTGGTTACCGATGTAGATTGCTTCGGAACTTCAACGGGAGCGATCGACTTAACCGTTTCAGGCGGAACACCAGCATATACATATGCTTGGAGTAACGGTGCAACCACTCAAGATCTCAACGGACTTGCAGCTGGAGATTATACAGTTACAGTTACTGATGCTAGCGGATGTACGTTGATTGAAACTATTACCGTTGAGCAGCCTGCTGCAGGTTTATCACAAACGAATGTAGTGTCAAGCGCAGATTGTTATGGAAGTGGGACAGGTGCAATTGATCTAACAGTGATGGGAGGAACCCCGGCCTATACATATGTATGGAGCAACGGCGCAACCACTCAAGATATTGGTAATCTTGCCGCAGGTGATTATATGGTAACAATAACGGATGCCAATGGTTGTACTTTAATTGAAACTATTACTGTTGGACAACCAGCGGGTGGGCTTGCTCAAACTAACGTTGTAACTCCTGCATCATGTTATGGTGGGAGCGATGGAGCGATCGATCTAACACCATCAGGTGGAACGCCACCATACACCTATGATTGGAGTACGCAGGAAACTACCCAAGATATTAGTGGTTTAGCTGCGGGGACATATGCTGTAACTATTATAGATGCTAACGATTGTGAGATCACTGTACTTATTGAAGTAGGTCAACCAGCTGCTGGAATTGATATCACAGGTATTGAGACAGATGTTGATTGCTTCGGAAACAGTACAGGATCAATCGACATTACAGTTGTTGGAGGTACACCGGGATATACTTACTTATGGAGTAACGGTGCGATCACTCAAGATATTAGTGGTTTGTCATTTGGTGTTTATACTGTAACGGTAACCGATGCAAACGGATGTACTAAAATAGAAGGTTTCGAAATTGAAGAACCAGATAACCCATTGTCTGAAACCCACACCGTAACAGATGTGGATTGCTTCGGAAATAGTACAGGAGCAATCAACTTATCGGTTCTGGGCGGAACAAGTCCGTATACATATGCATGGAGCAATGGTGCCACAACACAAGATATTAGTGGATTATTAGCGGGAGATTATACAGTAATCATAACAGATGCTAATGGTTGTACTCTAACTGAAACAATCACTGTTGACCAACCTGATGATGCATTGTCACTTAATATTACAGCACAAACAAACATTGAATGTACAGGTTTAGGCTCAGTTACTGTGGCAGCTGCTGGAGGAACAACACCTTACTTGTATAGTTTAGATGGCGGGATGCCTCAAGCATCAGGAACATATACAGACTTAGCCGAAGGTGACTATACGATCATTGTTACAGATGCGAATGGCTGTACTGAAAGTATTTCAATCTTTATTGCTAATAGTTGTATCGCTTTGGTGAAAACAGGAGTTTTTGTTGATGCAAACAATGATCAATGTGCAAATGTAGATGAGGCTATTACATATACATTTACGGTAACAAACGAAGGGAATGTTGATATAACCAATGTGATGTTGAGTGATCCATTATTGGAAGCTCCAAATCCAGTTGTTTCAATTGACTATGTTTCTGGTGATGTTAACTTAGATACAATTTTACAAGTAGATGAGGTATGGATTTATACAGCTAGTTATGTTATTGTTCAAGACGATATCACACTAGGAACTATTACAAATCAAGCTACTGTCAATGGTGAGACTTCTGAAACAGGCGTAAGCGATCTTTCTGATGAATCTTCAGTAGTTGAAAATGACCCAACGTTAATTGAATTATGTCAGAATCCAGCAATTGCAATTGTTAAGGAAGGCTTGTTTATTGATGGGAATAATGATCAATGTGCTGATGTAGATGAAATTATCGAATACACTTTCACAGTAACCAATGAAGGTAATGTGCCGCTAAGCACAATTTTGATCAACGATCCATTATTATTAGCACCAAACCCAGTTGTTTCAATCGACTTTGTTTCTGGTGATGATAATAACGACGGATTATTAGACGTACTTGAGACATGGATCTTTACTGCAAA
>NZ_JBYVKA010000005.1:0-239445 GCF_058148545.1 Ulvibacter sp. 2305UL32-6 | reverse complement strand
AAACAACTATCAGTATATGATCTTACAGGTAAGTTGGTTCGTATAGAGGACCTAAGTGGTATGGGAGCAGAGAAGACTATAGACATTACAAACTTGCAAAGCGCAACATATATGTTTGTTCTTCAAAGCGACAACGCACAACTTACAAAACAGATCGTGAAAGAATAATAAAGAGTATTCCCCCCGCTTAATTTTAACCCGCTTTCGATATAGTCGTTAGCGGGTTTTTTTATTGTGGTGTTTTTTTCCGAAGAAAATAAAAGGATTGTATTTCTACTAAAATCTAGCTTAAACCTTAAGGTAAATAGACACGAGCGTGCCCTTCATCCACGAGCCATTGATTAATATCAAGTCCGTCAATTATTATGGTTGCTAAATAGCGTCCATACTTCCCCTGCTTATCTTTGAAGGTGTGAATTTCAACCTCTTTCTCCAAGATCTTTTCCCGAAGAATATCACGTACAATAAGTCCTTGTTCGCGTTCTTCGCCTCGCAATTCTGGGGTGTCAATACCCATAAGGCGTAGTTTCATTTCCTGATAGTGAAGAAAACCCAAGTCAACAACGGCGGTTACAGTATCACCATCGTATACTGCCTTGATAAAAGCTTTATAATTATACATAGTCTGAATGTTTCTTGGGGGAGGAAGCTCCTCAAAGATACAAAAATTTAACAATCAGATACTTGCGTTCAAAAAAGCCCTTATAATTTTTTGCTCAAAGCAAACCAACCTCCACCATTCATGGCTTCAATTCCGTTACTTTTTAAGATGCCAGCAGCACTTGCGCTTCGCATTCCACTTGCGCAGCAAGTAATAACAGGTTTGTTCCATTTTTTTATTTCTGAAATTTTAGAAGCAACACTTTGTAATGGAATATGCTTTGAGCCCGGAATGGCACCTTGATCATATTCACCTTTAGAACGCACGTCTAAAATAATGGCGCCGCGACTTGTAAAGTCTTCAATTTTTTTTGATTTGTTTCCGAATAATCCAAATAGTCCCATAATTATTTATTCTTTGTTGTCAATGCGCAGTTGTTACGCAATAGCTAATTTTTCTTTAATAATTCCAGCCCGCCATCGATCAAATGAGCAATTTCAGGGCGTTGTTGTTTTAACGAATTTAAGTGATCTAATATTTCCGAAGAAGCATTCAATTCATAAATTTCTAGTGGTAATAACCAATCCTTCGGAAATGTGCTTTTAACCATATCAAATAGGGAAGAAAGCGTTTGGCTATTGCCTTTTAAACCATCTATGCGAATTTTTCGTACTTCGGCATATAAGTTTTGAAGTTTTTTATCGGCTTCGGAAAGGGTCTCTTTTCCTTCCGAAGTACTCAAAACATGTTCCTGCAATGGAAAAGATAAATAGTCGGCAGCTCCAGCAAAAGCCGAAATAATTTCTTTTCCAACGGCCATGTCAAAATCACCATCTTCGGGCGTAAACAACACTTCATTTTGATAGGTAACCAAGCAATCATTAAACTGAATGAGCATGAGCTCACCTTTCAAGTTTCGCATACCAGTAACGTTCATTCCTTTTACGCGAATCCCACTTTCAAATTCAAATTCGATGGGTTTACCGTCGTAAAAGTTATAGGCGGCAAGGTCTCTCGGGCCCATATTTTCAATCGCAAGATTGATACCTTTTAGTTTTCCTAACGGAGATCGAAATCCGTTTTGATGTCTTGAAACACCATGCCCTATCACTTCTTTTTCCCGATATGCTAGTGCTGTAGCGCCTTGGGTTTCAAAATAAACCACTTCGTTATCTTCATTGCGGATCATGCGTGAAAATACACCTGAAATTTGCAAACCTGTTGAAATTTCAATGGTTCCCAATTGTTTGCTTTCAATCAGTTTGTTAAGACCGCGCCAACCTCCTTTTCGAACCGCCATCGTATTGGCAAATTCTTCTAAAACCTCTTGTAAATAGGCGAAATCTGGGGTTACGTACAGTTGTGGTTGTGGTTTTGTGATATCAAAATCTTGATAAGCAGCGTTAATCGTATATGGAAGTTTCTTTACTTCTTCTTTCATGCACCAAGCGCTTTCTCCAATCGAGGATAGGAGTCCGGCGCCATAAATTTTAGGTTGCTCTACGCTACCAACCAAACCGTATTCAACGGTCCACCAATGTAGGTTTCTAATAAGCGCGATTTCGGAAGGTTTTACTTCTTTGTTTTGTAGTGTTTCTACGCGTTTTTCGGCAGCTTCAATGGCTTCTTCGGAAGTGCCTTCGGCCTCTTTAATGATAGAAAGTTCCCGAACAGCCTCATACATGTCCATATCATGAGCACTTGAAATGGCTTTGGCTCCTACTTCTCCAAACCGACGTAAATATTCGGCATAATCCGGACTCGCAATAATAGGCGCGTGACCCGCTCCTTCATGAATAATATCGGGCGCAGGGGTATATTCTATGTTTTCCAATTGCCTAATGTCACTTGCAATTACAAGCACTTTATACGCTTGAAACTCCATAAATGCATTGGGTGGAATAAAACCGTCAACAGCTACTGCAGCCCAGCCAATTTCTTTTAAGATGCGATTCATGCCGTACATTGACGGAATATCATCAATAGAGATCCCCGTTTTTTTAAGTCCGTCAACATAACTATCATGAGCTACCTCACTCAGATATGAAACATTTTTCCGCATAACATATCGCCAAACTGCTTGATTAATGGGCGTATATCGCTCATAGTTCTGTGGTTTGATGTATTGTTTGAGATGGGGTGGTAACCTATCTAAGAGTTCGTTGCTTTCCACGTGCATTTTCATAGTTCAAAAATAGCAACTTAAATTCACAATGTTGTGGTTCGATCTGTTTTCCGTTCTGAAGCCAATTTATGTATCTTTAGGGCAGATGAAATCTAGTACTAGAAAACAGGAGATCCTTACTGTGGCAGCGCGCCTTTTTAAGGAAAAAGGATATAAAGCCGTATCCATGCGAGACATAGCTCAAGCAATGGATATCAAGGCGGCGAGTTTGTATAATCACATTAAAAATAAGCAGGAAATTTTGGCGACTATCATTTTGGAAGTTGCTGAAGAATTTACGCGAGGAATGAGTGCAGTGATCGCTGAAGAGAGCCGACCTATTCAGAAAATTGAAAAGATCGTTGAAAAGCATATCGACATTACCGTGCGATATCCTAACGGTCTTGCCGCGTTGAATAATGATTGGATGCATTTGGAAAACGAAGATCTGTCGGCTGTGGTGAAAATGCGCGAAGATTATGAAGAAAACTTCCGAAGCATTATAAAACAAGGGATCTTAGAAAAGGAGATCAAGCCGCGACATCCCGAAGTCATTCTTTTTTCGATGCTCTCAACCTTGCGAACCATGTATTTGTGGTATCGAAAACGCGATGCTATGGAAATCAGCACATTAAAAAGAGATACCCTTGCTGTTTTGCTGAAAGGAATCGTGTAAATATTAATTTGCAATTTAAACTAACAAACGTTAGTTTTGTAAACATACAAGAAAATTTGTGGCTACATTTTATAAAGTAAAGGTTCAGGATATTTATAAGGAAACCGACGATTGCTCGGTAATTACCTTTGATGTTCCTTCGGAAATTAGAGAAGAATTTGCGTTTCGTCAAGGTCAGCATTTAACGCTGAAAGCCGATATCGATAACGAAGATGTTCGCAGGTCGTATAGTCTGTGTTCAAGTCCTGTCGAAAATAAGTGGCAGGTAGCAGTTAAATGGATCCCAGGCGGAAAATTTTCGACATTTGTCAACGAAAAATTGCAACAAGGGGATACACTAGAAATTATGGCTCCAAGTGGAAACTTTGGGGTTGCGGTTTCCGAAGAAGAAAAAACCTATGTAGCCTTTGCTGCGGGAAGTGGAATCACACCGGTCTTGTCTATGATCAAAACGCATCTTGCGCTCGAGCCAAATGCTAAATTCAAGTTATTCTACTTGAATCGTACCGTGAAATCCATTATCTTTAAAGAGGAGATTGAACAGCTTCGGAATCAGTATTTTGGTCGGTTTGAGATCTTTTATTTCTTAACCAAGGAACATCGGGATATTGAACTGATGAACGGACGTTTTACTTCGGAAAAGCTAACCGAAATATTTGATAAGCTCTTGTATGTTCCGGCGGTCAACGAAGCATTTTTATGCGGCCCCGAAGAAATGATCTTTTTGGTACGTGACGCTTTGATTGCGGCCGGGATGAATAAAGACAATGTTCACTACGAATTATTCGTAACGGGTCTCACCGAAGAAGATAAAAAACGAACAGAGCGTTTGGCTCAACAAAATGTTGAAGGAGTTGAAGTGACTATTGTAGATGGTGGTAAAGAATTTCATTTTACCATGACCAAGGAGTATGATAATATCTTGGATGCTGCTTTAGGCGCAGGTGCAGATCTTCCATTTGCTTGTAAAGGCGGTGTATGTAGTACCTGTAAATGTCAAGTTTTGGAGGGTAGCGTAGAAATGAAAATAAATTATGCGTTGGAAGAAGATGAAGTGGCTCAGAATTTTGTGTTGAGCTGTCAAGCAGTTCCAACTTCAGATACCGTAAAAGTAGATTTCGACGTTTAGTCAATACCTACTAGTAAATTTAAAAAGAGCGTTATGAGTGAAAAAGAAGTAAAAAACTTAGAAGAGATTTTTGAAGCACGCATTGCACGTGACGAAAAAATTGAGCCAAAAGATTGGATGCCGGAGAAATACCGCAAAACACATATTCGTCAGATCTCACAACATGCACATTCTGAAATAGTAGGAATGCTTCCTGAAGGAAACTGGATCTCAAGAGCTCCTTCTTTACGTCGTAAAGTAGCGCTACTTGCGAAAGTACAGGATGAAGCTGGTCATGGTTTGTATTTATACTCTGCCTGCGAAACGCTAGGAATTTCACGTGATGAACTTTACGAGCAATTGCATTCAGGGAAAGCAAAGTATTCTTCCATTTTTAATTATCCTACCGTTACTTGGGCCGATATGGGCGCCGTGGGCTGGTTGGTTGATGGTGCAGCTATCATTAATCAAGTCCCGCTCTGTAATACGTCTTATGGTCCATACGCACGAGCTATGGTTCGTGTCTGTAAAGAAGAAAGTTTTCACCAACGCCAGGGTTTCGAGATCATGCTAACGCTCTGTAGAGGTACAGTTGAACAAAAAGAAATGGCGCAAGATGCTCTCAATAGATGGTGGTGGCCAAGTTTAATGATGTTAGGGCCAACCGATGCAGAATCGGTTCATACCGAACAATCCATGAAGTGGAAACTGAAACGTAAAACAAATGATGAGTTACGTCAACAATTCATTGATCAAACCGTGCCGCAAGCCGATTTACTCGGACTCACAATTCCAGATCCAGATTTAAAGTGGAACGAGGAGACGGGTCATTACGACTTTGGAGAAATTGACTGGGATGAATTTTGGCAAGTTGTCAAAGGTCATGGCCCGTGCAATAAAGAGCGTATGAGTGCGCGTGTCAATGCCTGGGAAGAAGGAACATGGGTGCGAGATGCAGCTATGGCTCACGCCGAAAAAAAATCGAAGCGAAAACTAAAAAAAGCAGTTTAAAATTCAATGTCGGTTCGCGATTTTCACTAAAAAATGGAAATTTTTGAGAACACGTTGAAGTAATAAATAAAAAATCATGTCTGATAAAAAAAATTGGCCGTTATGGGAAGTTTTCGTCCGAAGTAAAAACGGATTAGAACACCGGCATTTCGGCAGCTTGCATGCAGCCGACGCTGAAATGGCATTAGAAAATGCGCGTGATGTTTACACACGTAGAAACGAAGGAGTTAGTATTTGGGTTGTAGAGAGCAGTAATATCACTGCGAGTAATCCAGCGGATAACGGCGAATTGTTTGAGCCAGCTCAAGATAAGGTGTATCGTCATCCAACATTCTATGATCTTCCCGACGAGGTAAAACATATGTAACAAATTCCTGCGTAGGCAGGAATCTTTCGATTTCAATTTCGATTTCAATTTTATTCTATGAATCAAAATTTATACAACTACATTATAGGTATCGCAGATAATTCGCTTATTCTCGGACAACGACTGGGAGAGCTTTGTGGTCACGGTCCAAGCTTAGAAACCGATATCGCCCTCACCAATATGTCGCTTGATCTTTTTGGTCAAGTACGAAGCTATTATCAATATGCAGCACAATTGGCTAATGATGGTAAGACGGAAGATGATATCGCTTTTATGCGTCTAGAACGAGCCTATAAAAATGTATTGTTGGTTGAACAGCCCAACACCCATTTTGGATATGTAATTGGAAAACAGTTTTTATTCGATGTCTATCACCTAATGATGTTAGAAAAACTCCAATCGAGCACAGACCAAACACTTGCTGCCATTGCAAAAAAGAGTATTAAAGAAGTGAGTTACCATGAACGCTTTTCAAGTGACTGGGTTATTCGCCTAGGTGATGGAACCGAAGAAAGCAATCAAAAAATGCAAGAAGCTATAGATGCACTTTGGCGTTTTACAGACGAATTATTTGATATGACGGATGATGATAAGGCCATGGTAGAAGCAGGTATTGGTGTTGATGTTGCAGCATTGAAAGAAAGCTATTACGCTAAAGTTTCCGAAGTATTGAAAGAAGCAAACCTTACGGTTCCAGAACGTAAATATTTTACTAGGGGCGGAAAACAAGGTGTCCATAGTGAACATATGGGTTATCTTCTTGCTGATATGCAATACATGCAACGCAGCTTCCCAGGAATGAAATGGTAGTGTAGCACAGTTTTAAAGTGCATAAATAATCAAGCCTACAATCGTAAATAAGGATCATGACGCTTACTGAAGAACCAAATATCGATAAAGAGCTAATTCCTATTCTGGAAAGCGTTAGCGACCCAGAGATCCCCGTTTTAACGGTCTTGGATCTGGGGGTTATCAGAGAAGCTATTGAGATCAACAACGTGGTATATATTAAACTTTCGCCAACCTATTCTGGCTGTCCCGCCATGGATGTCATTGGCGATGACCTCACAGCGGCCTTTAAAGCGATCGGTAAAAAAACAGAAATCCAATTAGTGCTTGCGCCAGCATGGACCACCGATTGGATCAGTGAAGCTGGTAAAAGAAAGATGGAGGTATACGGAATCGCCGCACCTCTTAATGAAACAGCAGATAAAGAAGCCCTGTTAGGGCAAAAGAAAATAGTAAAGTGCACCAATTGTGGGTCAACCAATACCCACTTGGTTAGTCAATTTGGTTCCACGGCATGTAAAGCATTGTTTAAATGCGACGATTGCCAAGAACCTTTCGACTATTTTAAGTGTTTAAAATAATTTTGGGCGTTCCAAGACGCACTATGTGCGGTCTTGGCGGGCTTTCAGCGGTACATGATACCTTGCTTCAATCCCTAACGCGGGGCTTGGGCGGCAACAAAATTTTAAAAGAAAAATGAGCAGTATTACAAAACAGATCAGCAACGGAGTTGCAACACTTACCCTAAATCGCCCTGAAGTTTTCAATAGCTTTAATCGCGAAATGGCTTTTTTGCTACAAAACGAATTAGATGAATGCGCAACCGATAAGACCGTTCGCGCTATCGTACTTACAGGAAGCGGAAAAGCATTTTGTGCTGGTCAAGATTTAAAAGAGGTCACCACACCCGACTTAAATCCGGGTTTTAAAAAAATATTAGAAGAACATTACAATCCTATTATCACCCGCATTCGGGCCATCGAAAAACCTGTTATTGCCGCCGTAAATGGTGTTGCGGCAGGAGCTGGTGCAAATATAGCTTTGGCTTGCGATATTGTAATTGCTTCAGAAAAAGCTTCGTTTATTCAAGCTTTTAGTAAGATCGGTTTAATTCCCGATAGTGCTGGAACCTTCTTTTTACCAAGATTGATCGGTTTTCAGAAAGCATCTGCCCTTATGATGACAGGAGAAAAAGTTTCGGCAGAACAAGCCGAACGTATGGGAATGATCTATAAAGTGATTTCTCCAGAAGATTTTAATACGGAAATAATGGTTTTAGCCGAAAATATGGCAAAAATGCCAACCAAAGCACTCGCAATGACCAAGGAATTGTTGAATAAGTCAATGACAAATAATTTGGAACAGCAATTAAATTTAGAGTCAAAGTTACAAATAGAAGCAGCGCAAAGTGATGACTATGCCGAAGGTGTAGCTTCTTTTATGGAAAAAAGAAAACCGAATTTTAAAGGGAAATAGTTGTAAAATTTCACCCGGAACACAGTTGAAGGGTCTTTTATATGAGAAAAATTAAAAACATAGGCATCATTGGTGCAGGAACCATGGGAAGTGGAATCGCTCAAGTGGCCGCAACAGCTGGTTGTAGTGTAAAATTATATGATACCAATCAATCGGCTTTAGATAAAGCCGAAAACGCCTTAGAAAAAATATTGAATCGGCTGATAGAAAAAGGGAGAATCACTTCCGAAGAAAAAAGCAGAATTCAGGGCAATATAGTATATGTTGACAACCTAAAATCGCTTCACAATGGTGATCTTATTATCGAAGCAATTATTGAAAATATCGAGATCAAGAAAAAGGTTTTTCAAGAATTAGAAAGTTATGTTAGTGATACCTGTATCATTGCATCAAACACTTCTTCCTTATCCATTGCATCGATCGCGGCGTCTTTAAAAAATTCAGAACGTTGCGTAGGGATTCACTTTTTTAATCCCGCACCATTGATGAAATTGGTTGAGGTGATTCCTTCGATCCAGACTTCCGAAGAAACCCTTCAAACTTCCGTGGAAACAATAAAAAATTGGGGAAAAACGGTGGCAGTCGCTAAAGACACGCCTGGTTTTATTGTAAATCGTGTTGCACGTCCGTTTTACGGAGAAGCTCTGCGTATCTACGAAGAAGGAATAGCAGATTTTGCCACCATTGATAGGGCTATGAAAACGCACGGCGGGTTTAGAATGGGACCGTTCGAACTAATGGATTTTATAGGAAACGATGTAAATTATACTGTGACCGAATCGGTTTTCGCAGCTTTTTATTACGATCCCCGTTATAAGCCAGCCTTTACGCAAAAACGTTTTAGCGAAGCAGGTTATTTAGGGAGAAAAAGCGGTCGAGGTTATTACAGATATGATGAAAACGGCCATGTCATTTCGAATGAAAGTGAGAAATCTCATACGAGTGAAGTAGGAGAAAAAATTTTTAATCGCATTCTCGTCATGCTTATCAACGAAGCAGCAGATGCCATGTTTTTAAATGTTGCTTCCGCTGAAGATATCGATAACGCCATGACCAAAGGAGTCAACTATCCGAAAGGCTTACTAGCTTGGGCAGATGAAAAAGGAATCGATTGGTGTGTAGAAAAACTAGACGCGATGTATGCAGAATATCACGAGGATCGTTATCGATGTTCACCATTGCTCCGGAAGATGAATCGTGAGAACAAAACATTTTTTTAATGATAAAAGGCGAAGATATACCACACAAAATGCTTTCGCAAGACGCTTTTAGTCAGGCGATGGGTATAGAAATTCTAGAATGCGAAGTTGGTAGGTGCAAAGTAGGGATGACCATTCGAAGGGATATGCTCAATAGCATGATGAAAGCTCACGGTGGTGTAAGTTATACCCTGGCAGATACGGCCTTCGGGTTTACGGCAAATACACATGGAAAGTATGCCGTTTCAATTGAAACGTCCATAAACCATATATCTGCTTTAGACGAAGGAGATTATATTACAGCGGAAGCCACGCTAGATGAGCAAAGAACGAAAGTAGGATTTAACATCGTTGAAGTTAAACGAGGTGACGAATTAGTGGCACTTTTTAAAGGTGTTGTTTATAGAACGAATAAAGATTGGGAAGATTAAATTATGAAATGTCTATTTACAATTGGTAAACCAACCGATATAATAAAATTAGGCATTCCATTTTCCTTTTTATAAAATATTTTATACATATGAAAGAAGCATATATAATTGACGGGATCAGAACACCCATAGGAAGTTACAAAGGAACGCTCAGCGCTGTGCGAACAGACGATTTGGGAGCTATGGTTATTAAAGAACTTGTAGCTCGTAATCCAAATATTCCAAAAGATGCTTATGAAGACGTGATCATGGGGTGTGCAAATCAGGCAGGTGAAGACAACCGAAATGTAGCGCGTATGGCGCTGCTGCTGGCAGGTCTGCCTTTCACCGTTCCCGGTGAAACAGTCAATAGACTGTGCAGCAGCGGACTCTCAGCAATAATCCATGCCAATAGAGCAATCAAGGCAGGAGACGGCGACGTATTTATCTCGGGTGGCGTTGAAAATATGACACGCGGACCCTACGTGATCGCAAAACCTTCTTCTGCCTTCGGAAATGATGCTAAAATGTACGATTCTAGCTTTGGATGGCGATTTGTCAATCCGAAGATGCAAGAATTGTATGGTACCGATGGTATGGGAAATACCGCCGAAAATCTTGTGGAGAAATACAATATATCTCGTGAAGATCAGGATGCATTTTCATATAAGAGTCAGATGAAAGCTTCCGCGGCACAAAAAAGTGGACGTTTAGCAAAAGAGATCGTCGCAGTAGAAATTCCGCAGCGAAAAAAAGACCCTATTATTTTTAAAGATGATGAATTTATAAAATCTGGCACCACACCAGAGATTTTAGCTAAACTACGTCCCGCCTTTAAAAAAGAGGGCGGAAGTGTAACGGCAGGAAATTCATCTGGACTAAATGATGGAGCCGCTGCAACGATCATTGCTTCCGAAGAGGCAGTTAAAAAATACAATTTAAAGCCACTTGCGCGTATTGTAAGTTCGGCTGTGGTTGGCGTAGAACCACGTATCATGGGTATTGGTCCTGTGGAGGCTTCCAATAAAGCTCTAGCTAAAGCAGGCCTTAAAATGGAAGACATGGATGTTATTGAGCTCAATGAAGCCTTTGCTTCACAAGCTTTGGCATGTATAAGAGCTTGGGGTTTAAAAGATGACGATCCACGTATAAATCCTAATGGAGGTTCTATCGCTATTGGTCATCCTTTGGGGGTAACAGGTACGAGAATTGCCTATTCCGCAGCAATAGAATTAAAGGAACAAAATAAACGCTACGCCCTTGTAACCATGTGTATTGGTGTTGGCCAGGGATATGCTGCTATTATTGAACGTGTGTAATTAATTAACGATTTGAGATTTTTTGATTTAGGATTTCAGAAGTAAAGTTCGAAAATCAACAATATTTAATCTTCAGTTTCAGATATGAAAATACTAATAATAGGAGGAAACGGAACAATCGGTAAACCCGTTACTGAACGTTTTAAAGAAGAACATCAAGTGATTGTTGCTGGACGCATGTCTGGCGATGTTACAGTCGATATTTCTTCGTCAACTTCCATCGAAAAAATGTTTAAATCGGTTGGTGTAGTTGATGCCGTGATTAACGTGGCTGGAGACGCGAAGTGGGACACCTTTAATAAACTTTCTGAAGACGACTTTTATATTGGGATCCGTTCTAAAATGATGGGGCAAGTAAATTTAGTGCGTATTGGAAGAAAATATCTGAACGATGGCGGTTCAATAACACTCACAACAGGAATTTTAGCCGATGAACCTGTAGCTATGACGACCAGTGCGGCGATGGTAAATGGAGCGATACAGAGTTTTACCATGGCTGTTGCTATGGAATTGGAACGCGGGTTGCAAATTAATTGTGTGTCTGCAGATCTGGTTGACGCCGCTTATGAAAAATATAAAAACTATTTCCCGGGCAATACACCCGTGCCAATGAATAAGATCGTTGATGGCTATGTAAAATCGGTCATGGGTAAAAACAACGGTAAAATAATTAGAATACGAGCTTAATGATGCAAAAAACACAACATTACGTACAAGGAATATGGCTGGATGGACAAGGTGATGGAACTCCTATCTTAGATTCAGTTACTGGAGAACATTTTACAAATGTCACTACGGAAGGCCTCGATATTGCTAATATCTTGCAATACGGACGCGATAAAGGCCAAACACTTCGGAAGATGACTTTTCAGGAGCGTGGCAATATGATTAAAAAATTGGCGATGTATCTCACCAAGCGAAAAGCCGATTTTTATGAGTTGAGCTATCGTACAGGTGCAACCAAGATCGATAGTTGGATCGATATTGAAGGTGGCTTCGGAAATTTATTTGCAAATGCCTCGCTTCGGAAACTGTTTCCAAATCAGCCCTTCCACGTAGAAGGTGATCCAATTGACCTTTCTCGCGGCGGACGCTTTATGGCGCATCATATCATGGTACCACGCGAAGGTGTTGCGGTACATATAAACGCCTTTAATTTCCCTGTCTGGGGAATGCTTGAAAAATGTGCTGTCAATTGGATGGCCGGAATGCCAGCAGTAGTTTTACCTGCACCACAAACCGCTTATTTAACTGAAGCTGTTGTAAGAGAGATCATTGCCTCAAAAATCCTTCCCGAAGGTGCTTTACAACTTATTAGTGGTACCGCAAAAACAATATTAGATACCGTTCAATCACAAGACGTTGTTACCTTTACAGGTTCTGCTAAAGTAGGGAGACTGCTTAAAAATCATCCGCAGCTAACCGAAGAATCGGTTCCTTTTACCATGGAAGCCGATTCACTAAATGCTTCGATATTAGGTGAAGATGCTGTTCCCGGAACACTAGAATTCGACTTATTTATAAAAGAAGTAAGAAACGAAATGACCGTTAAATGTGGTCAAAAATGTACCGCGATTCGTCGAATTATCGTTCCTGAAAAATTAATGGAAGATGTTCAAATTGCCTTAGGAAAGGCGCTTGACAAAGTAACTATAGGTGATCCAAGACTCAAAGAAGTTCGTATGGGTGCTTTGGTAAACGACGCACAGCGAAATTCAGTAAATGAACAAGTAGCAAAAATTACAAAGACAGCGCAAGTTGTCTACGGAAATACATCAGATTTTGAAACGGTAGGTGCCGATGCACAAAAAGGAGCATTTATTAAACCAATTTTACTTCGGGAAGACCAGCCGCTAAAAAATGAGGGTGCGCATATTACCGAAGCCTTCGGACCCGTAAGTACGCTCATGCCATATAAAAACTTGGACGAAGCGATCACGCTTTCTAAAATGGGGAAGGGATCATTGGTGAGTTCGATCATTACAAATGACAATAAAATTGCGCGAGATTATACGATTTCCGCAGCAACACATCACGGAAGAATTTTAGTGCTAAATCGTGAAAGTGCTAAACAAAGTACAGGTCACGGTTCGCCATTACCTAATTTGATCCACGGCGGTCCAGGACGCGCGGGTGGTGGTGAAGAAATGGGCGGTATGCGCGGTGTAAAACACTATTTGCAACGTTGCGCGATTCAAGGTTCCCCAACAACGCTCACCGAAATTACAGGGATTTATCAACCCAATGCCGATTATAAAGAAGCGCCAAAACATCCGTTTCAATATCATTGGGACGATATTGAGCCAGGTATGTCTTTAAAGACACATAACCGTACGATCACCGATACCGATATTGTTAACTTCGGAAATATCACTTGGGATCACTTCTACGCCCATACCGATATTACTTCTCTCGACGGAAGTATCTTCGAACAGCGAACCGCACACGGCTATTTTATTATTTCTATGGCGGCCGGACTATTTGTTTATCCAAACAAAGGACCTGTAGCTGCCAACTACGGCTTGGAGGAAATTCGATTTTTACGTCCAATATATCACAATGACACGCTATATGTGCGCTTAACATGTAAGCAAAAGATCGATCGCGATCCTAAAGGAAAGGAACTGCCTAGTGGTATTGTAAAGTGGTATGTTGAGGTTTTTGATGTAAACCCTTCCGAAGACCAAGAACCTTTGGTTGCTATAGCGACCATTTTAACGATGGTAGAAAAGAAACAAACCGTTTTTACAGAGATGACCGCGGAAACGATTGAAGATTCTCTTCGGAAATTAACCGAAGATGCAAAACCAAAATGGGGAAGTCTCACGCCGCAATTGATGATCGAGCATTTGGAGTATACTTACCGAATTGCCTCTGGTGAAATTCAGGATTTTGAAATTGCTACTCCCGAGAAAATTCTAGATAAGGTGCAAGAAACACTTTATAATTATGAACCAATGCCAAAGGAATATGACTTTCCGTTGGCCGAACAATCAAAGATCTCAGAAGCAAAACATCCTGATCTAGAAACGGCAAAAGCCAAAATGCTCGAAGCTCGAAATGCCTATTTGGCGTATTTTAAGAAGCATCCCGATGCAATCCTCAAAAATGTAGTTTTTGGTGAGCTTAATAGGTATGAATGGTATTTGATGGAACGAAAACATTTAAATCATCATTTTGAACAATTTAATTTAATATAAAACGAATGCGCAATGAATGATGCGTATTGACAATTAAAAAAACATGAGTGATCCTTACGTAAATCAAAAGATAGAAAACGGAATTTCAACCATAGAGTTCTTTCACCCAGCGCACAACAGTTTGCCAGGTGATATTCTAGCCAAATTGGTCGAGGAGATCAATGCGGCTGGAGCGAACGAGGATGTAAAAGTTATCATCCTTAAAAGTGGCGGTGAACGTACATTTTGTGCGGGAGCTAGTTTTAAGGAACTGATCAATATCAATGATGCCGAAACAGGACGTGTCTTTTTTAGCGGTTTCGCAAATGTGATCAACGCCATGCGGAAATGTCCTAAATTCATTATCGGACGCGTACAAGGTAAAACCGTAGGAGGTGGTGTAGGTGTTGCCTCGGCAACCGACTATTGCATGGCATCCAAATTTGCTTCGATTAAATTGAGTGAATTGAATGTTGGGATCGGACCGTTTGTTGTTGGGCCGGCAGTGGAGCGTAAACTCGGACTCACAGGGATGTCGCAAATCGCGATTGATGCAAATACATTTTATGATGCCGAATGGGCACGTCAAAAAGGGTTGTATGCACAAGTTTATGATTCTACTGAAGCGCTCGATGAGGCCGTTCAGGCTTTTGCTGAAAATTTATGTACCTACAATCCAGAAGCAATGAAAGAAATGAAAAAGATCCTATGGGCAGGTACCGAAGATTGGGATACCTTATTGGCAGAACGCGCCGCTATTAGCGGCCGATTGGTGCTTTCAGAATTTACAAAAGAAACACTGAAACGATTTAAATAAAAATTATCCACTACAAAAACACTCTAAATAAATGATTTACTCCTTTAAAGGTCACATACCCGTAATTCATGAATCAAGCTTTGTGCACCCCTTGGCTGCCGTTACTGGCAATGTCATTATTGGCAAAGATTGTTACGTTGGGCCGGGCGCTGCGATACGCGGCGATTGGGGTGAGATCATTTTGGAAGATAGCGTGAATGTACAAGAGAATTGTACGGTGCACATGTTCCCAGGGAAGTCAATTGTACTTAAAAAAGGAGCACATATTGGCCACGGAGCCATCATTCATGGGGCAAATCTTGGTCAAAACTGTCTCATTGGAATGAATAGTGTGATCATGGATGATGCCGAAATTGGTGATGAATGTATTGTAGGTGCCATGAGTTTTGTCAAAGCTGAAACGATCTTTGGTAAGCGTCAATTGATCGTGGGAAATCCAGCAAAAGCCATTAAGGAGGTTTCAGAAGAAATGATCGCTTGGAAAACAGCTGGAACCAAGTTGTATCAGCAATTACCAACAGATTGTCATGAGAGTTTGCGTGAGGTAGCACCGCTACGGGAAATTCCAAAAAACCGACCCGTACAAGAAGATTTTTATAAAACGCTTCAAGATATGAAGAGAAATAAGGAATAAGAAAATTGTTTGGGCGTTCCCCAAACACTCACTGCGTTCGGTTTGCGTCGGGCTTTCGGTGGTACATGGTACCTTACCTCAATCCCTAACGCGCGCTAGGATATAAATAAGAAACAAAGAACGTTTTAAGACGTTTTCAGAATAAAAAAATAAAAGACTGCATGTCAAAAATTGAATTCACAATGCCCAAAATGGGAGAGTCTATCACCGAAGGAACCATTCTTAATTGGCTGGTTCAAGAAGGAGAATCTTTTGAAGAAGGCGACATCCTCGTGGAAGTCGCAACCGATAAAGTAGATAACGAAGTGCCTGCACCTTCCGCAGGAACCATGATCTCGCATCACGTTTCAGCAAAAGACGTGGTTCCTGTAGGAGCTGTGATCGCTCTTTTAGAATTGTCTGAAAGTTCTTCGAGTGCTAAAGTTTCCGAAGAAAAAACACCTCAGAAAAAGATAGTTTCTGCTAATAAGCAACCTAAAAAAGTTCAAAGTGCTAGTTCAAAGTCGTATAAGGTAAACGAAAATCTGTTTATCTCACCCTTGGTAGATGCCATCGCGAGAAAGAACCATATTTCGTATGAAGAACTCGCAAGAATTACGGGAACAGGGAAAGATGGCAGGCTGCGAAAAAGTGATGTAACTCATTATCTTAACGAAGGACGACCTTTTCAGTTTGCCCAAGCGGTTTCAGAAAATAGCGGATTCAAAATTCCAGATCTAAAATTTGACAAGGGAACAGGGAAAATTGTGGAAATGGATCGTATGCGCGAAATGATCGCAGATCATATGGTTTATAGTAAACATACGTCACCACACGTTACTGCGTATGTTGAGGCAGATCTTAGCGACATGGTAAACTGGAGAAATGCCAATAAGATCGCTTTTCAGGAAAAACACAATGAAAAATTAACTTTTACACCGCTTTTTATTGAAGCAGTTGCGAAAGCGATTGAAGATTTCCCAATGATCAATTCGACTTTAGACGGTAAAAATATTATCGTTAAAGAAAATATCAATATAGGGATGGCTACGGCCCTACCTAGCGGAAATTTGATCGTTCCTGTTGTGCAAGATGCTAATAAGAAGAATTTAAAAGAACTTGCGGCTGCTACTAATGCTTTAGTTGGAAAAGCAAGAGATAATAAGTTGAAAGCAGACGATACGAAGGGCAGCACCTTTACGATTAGTAACGTAGGTACCTTCGGAAGTTTAATGGGAACTCCAATTATCAATCAGCCGGAAGCTGCAATTCTAGCCACAGGTATTATTAAAAAGCGGGCGGAGGTTATAGAAAAACCAGAAGGTGACACCATTGAAATACGCAGTATGATGTATCTCTCCCTGTCTTTTGATCACCGCATAGTAGATGGTTATTTAGCTGGTTCATTCTTGCGGAGGATTGCCGACTATATGGAGCAGTTTGATAGTTCTCGAACCTATTAAAACGAGGGGTCAAATACTGTCAAGACCGCTATAAAAAGGACGGTATAAGTACGATTTTGAATGTGAATTGCATTCGCACTGATTTGAAAAGAAAAATGGAAAAAGATATTCTTAAAAAAGCCTTTAAAAATGTTGCAACGGCCAAGGCCATGACCGAGATCTATGAGGAAAATTTTAAAGTAGTTTCTAAATATGTTCATGCTACATCTCGTGGTCATGAAGTCATTCAAACTGCATTAGGAATGCAACTTAAGCCGCAAGATTATGCCTTTCCGTATTATCGCGATGACTCTATATTGTTGGCTATTGGAATGACACCGTACGAGTTGATGTTGCAGGTTTTGGCTAAAAAAGATGATCCGTTTTCTGCGGGTCGTACCTACTATTCGCATCCAAGTTTACGCGATGACGATAAGCCTAAAATTCCGCATCAAAGTAGTGCAACAGGGATGCAGGCCATTCCAGCAACAGGTGTCGCGATGGGCTTTTGGTATAAAGAAAGTCTTGGAAAAGACGAAGCGATTGCACAACAAGTTCGCAATGACCGGCCAATCGTAGTGTGTTCTTTAGGGGATGCCTCTGTGACTGAAGGGGAGATTGCTGAAGCCTTTCAAATGGCAGCTTTAAAGCAATTACCTATTCTTTATTTAGTACAAGATAACGGTTGGGATATTAGCGCAAACGCGGCAGAAACACGTGCGCAGAACGCGGCGGAATACGCGGCGGGATTTCATGGTTTGGAAGCTATTTCTATAGACGGAACCAACTTTGAAGAAAGCTATAATACCATTCAGGAGGTTATTGAAAAGATCCGTACCGAGCGTAGGCCTTTTTTAATACACGCCAAAGTTCCCTTGCTTAACCACCACACTTCGGGGGTGCGTATGGAATTTTATCGCGATGATCTGGAGGAAGCGCGTAGTCGTGATCCATTTCCGAAGCTGCAAAAATTACTTTTAGACAATGGCTTTTCTGAAAAAGAAATTAACGAAATGGTCACTTCGGCAGAGACCGAAGTCGCTGCAAGTTTAGACCGTGCTCTTAAAGCTGAGGACCCAAAACCTGAAGATCTATTTACGCACGATTTTGCACCAACACCTATCACCGAAGAGGTTGGTGAACGCTCGCCAGAAGGCGGTGAGAAAGTAGTTATGGTTGATTGTGCGCTATTTGCGATCGAAGAATTGATGGCGAAACACAAGGAATGTCTGTTGTACGGACAAGACGTAGGTGGTCGTTTGGGAGGTGTTTTTCGCGAAGCTGCTACGCTAGCACAAAAATTTGGCGACAACCGTGTTTTTAACACGCCTATTCAGGAAGCATTTATTGTTGGATCTACCGTTGGAATGAGTGCCGTAGGTTTAAAACCTATTGTTGAGGTACAATTTGCCGATTATATCTGGCCGGGGCTTAACCAATTATTTACGGAAGTGAGTAGAAGTTGTTATCTCTCGAACGGAAAATGGCCTGTTTCGATGATTCTTCGCGTGCCTATTGGCGCCTACGGAAGCGGCGGACCGTATCATTCTTCTTCGATGGAAAGTGTGGTGACTAATATACGCGGACTCAAAATTGCGTATCCGAGTAATGGAGCCGATCTAAAAGGTTTATTGAAAGCGGCATATTATGACCCTAATCCCGTGGTGATTTTTGAACATAAAGGGTTATACTGGAGTAAGGTGAAAGGCACGAAAGGAGCCACTTCTTTGGAGCCTAGTGAAGATTATATGTTGCCCTTCGGAAAAGCTTGGGTATTACAAGAAATTTGGCCGCAAGAGGAAGACGAAACGCTTTCTATTATTACCTACGGAATGGGAGTTCATTGGGCGATGAACGCTTCCGAAGCCTTAGGGATGAAAGACAAAATTGAAGTTGTTGACCTACGTACGTTACATCCTTTAGACTATGACACTGTTTTTAAAAGTGTCAAAAAGTGCGGAAAATGTTTGGTCGTGACCGAAGAACCTTCAGAAAATAGTTTCAGTAGAGCGTTGCAAGGTCGTATTCAGGAGGAGTGTTTTCAGCAGTTAGATGCACCCGTAATGATCATTGGTTCTGAAAATATGCCTGCGATTCCGCTTAACTCGGTTTTAGAGCAAACCATGATCCCTTCCGTGGAAAAAGTAAAAGCAAAGATTGAAGAATTGTTAGCCTATTAATTTTTAGTACCTTTTCTGTTCGAAAACCGAACTTTATGAAAATACTTACTACAATTTTGTGCTTAATGGTCTCTTGCTTTGCGCAGGCGCAATGGACCACAGATACTGATATAAATACTTTAGTAGCAGATTCAGAAGCTGTCGATATGAAAGCTGTAGGAACTTCAAATGGTAAAACATATGTGGTTTTTTGGAAAGTGGTTCCAGCTCCAGTCAACATTGAACTTAGAATGCAAATTTTAGATGCCGGTGGTAATCTAACACTGGGTACTGAAGGTATGTTGATCAGTGATCAAATCCCTATGAGTACATTTACGGTACTTTGGAGCGTAACTTTAGATGCAAATGATAATATATACATAGGTGTCACTGGAACGGGTGGGGGTGACCCTGCTTTTGTTTTTAAATTAGATTCCTTAGGAAATCACTTGTGGAATGCTAATGGAGTGAATGTAGGTAGCGGAAATATCGTTACTGTTTTGCCACTCACTTCTGGTGAGGCAATAGTAAGTTGGCTGTCATCTACGGGTGCTGTTATGCAGAAGTACGATAACAATGGGACAACAGTTTGGCCAACGACACAAACCATAACTACAGGAAGTGGAGTGACTGCGCCAGCGAACTTTTTTGAAATTACTGGAGGCGATTATATTGCGGTTTTTCACCTACTAACGGGTGGAATCACTAGTAATTTATATGCGCAACGCTATAACGCTAGCGGAGATGCACAATGGACCAATGCGGTGCAAATTTCAGCTAAGAGCACAGCCTTTAACAGAAGTTACGAAGGTGTTCAAAATGGTGATGTGGTTTATATGGCTTATTTTGGTCCCGATGGAAGTCGGTTTGACTCGTATGTGCAACGTATCAATCCCGACGGATCGCTTCCTTGGGGAGCAAATGGAGCCGATTTTAGCACGAATACAACCGACAATGAAATGTCATCGTCCATAGCGATCAATGATAATGCCTCAGCCATATATGTGGTAGCAAATTATTCAGATGGGAGTCAGAATATGAAAGGTGAGTATATTCAAAAATTTGACCCTGAAACGGGTGCCCGAATGTTTACCGAAACGGCTAAGGAGATTTATGCTATTGGCGATGAAAAAGTTCATGCCGGTAAACTTCACCTATTAAATAACCAACCCTGGTTTCTTATAAAAAATGGCTTTGATAACGGAGTGTCTCCGGTCACTCTGGAAGCCGTTTATCTCGATAGTGATGGCGCATTTGTCTGGCCTGAAGAAACGCGACCGCTTGCCACCTTTGCTGCAAATAAAAGTAGAATTCATTATACAGCTCCTGCAAATGGCCAAAGTGTCACTGTCTTTGTTGAAGATAAGGGGAATGGTTCAAAAATATACGGACAGAGCGCAGTGGAAGAAGTTTTAAGGGTTGATGATATCTCTAAAAGCTCCATGGTTTACACAAACCCAGTCAATGACATATTTACTTTAGAAAGTAGTAGCGCGATTGACAAAATTTCTATTTATAATCTACTAGGACAACTAGTGTTTCATTCAATATATAATAACGAAAATAACATCGTAATTCATACAGAAAACTGGACATCTGGCCTGTATCTAATGACTGTTTCTACGGAAGCTGGCAAGTCTGAAGGTCTAAAACTGGTGAAGCAATAGCTATAAATAAAAAATACAGATAAAAAAAGGCTGTCGTAATCTGACAGCCTTTTGTGTTTTATTTTTTATCCGCTCCTGGAGGATATTTCTCCATGATTTCCCGAACGATCTCTCGAATACGGGCTTCTTTCTTTTCTACATTGCCTGTTACAAGACTTCCTGTGCCAACGCCCTGCCAAACGAGTTGATTGTTTTTTGCATCAATAAGATCAATATACAACGATCCTTCGGTAGTTCGCGAAACTTGATTTCCGTAGTAACCGCCATACCAAAAAGGATTCCAGCCCCATCCCGGACCAAAATTATTGTTGTACACATCTACTCGTTCACGTTCTTTGGTAAAAATACTCACCAAAAGATCGGGTTGTTCAGACTTGCTCATTCCTTTTAGAACAAGTTCAGATTCAATAGCACGTAAAATTCTGCGTTTGTCTAGATCTGAGACCTGTGTTTTATCAATTCCTGGTTTATAAAAAGCAAATGTGTTGTAATTATTGAAATTCGCTTCTCTGTCGTAATCTGCGGCAACACGCACCGAAGAACACGATGTAAGCACAAGCACTACTAATAATGCGGGTACAAATTTAAAAATTTTCATAGCGTTTTTATTTAATTAAGTAAATCATCATCAACAAAATTAGGAAGCGTGACCTTTAAATTAGGATTTCTTTTCATCTCCCTTTTTATAGCAAAAATAGCTTCGTCATTTCGTGCCCAACTACGTCTTGCGATACCATTATTTACATCCCAAAATAACATAGATTCTAAGCGTCGTTGTGCATCATCACTACCATCAAGAACCATACCGAAACCACCATTTATAACCTCGCCCCAGCCAACGCCACCGCCGTTATGAATGCTTACCCAAGTGGCGCCTCGGAAGCTATCTCCAATAACATTATGAATGGCCATATCGGCTGTAAATCGGCTGCCATCATAAATATTTGACGTTTCTCTAAAGGGAGAATCGGTACCTGACACATCGTGATGATCTCTTCCTAAAATGACCATTTCTATTTTTCCTTCGGAAATAGCTTTGTTAAATGCTGAAGCAATCTTCATTCTACCTTCCGCATCTGCGTAAAGAATCCGTGCTTGGCTTCCTACGACCAATTTATTCTCTTGGGCTCCTTTGATCCATTGAATATTATCGGCCATTTGCTGCTGTATTTCGCTAGGCGCATCTTTCTTCATGGTCTCTAAAACCTCACAAGCGATCGCATCGGTGGTTGCCAGATCTTCAGGTTTTCCAGAAGCACAAACCCAACGAAAGGGGCCAAAGCCATAATCGAAGCACATGGGTCCCATGATATCCTGAACATAGCTAGGATACTTAAAATCTATTTTATTTTCTGCCATGATATCGGCGCCAGCTCTAGAAGCTTCTAAGAGGAAGGCATTTCCGTAGTCAAAGAAATAGGTTCCTTTGGCTGTATGTTTATTGATCGCTTCGGTATGACGTCTTAACGACCGTTGCACTTCTTTTTTAAAGGCTTCGGGGTCATTAGCCATCATTTCGTTTGAGGCTTCGTAGGTAAGTCCTACGGGGTAGTAACCTCCCGCCCATGGATTGTGAAGGGATGTTTGGTCACTTCCAAGGTCAATATGAATATTTTTCTTGTCAAAGGCTTCCCATACGTCAACGATGTTCCCGTCATAAGCGATAGAAACTGTTTCCTTTTGGTTTAAGGCCGCTTGAACCCGTTCGCATAATTGGTCGAGATCTGAAATTACTTCGTCAACCCAGCCTTGCGAATGGCGTGTATGCGTGGCTTTCCTGTTTACTTCACCACAAACGGTAACGCAGCCTGCGATATTTCCTGCCTTAGGTTGAGCGCCACTCATTCCGCCAAGACCCGAAGTGACGAAAAGTCCGCCTTTCGGAGATTTTTTTATTTTTCTGAAACCATTCAAAACCGTGATGGTTGTTCCGTGTACAATACCCTGCGGACCAATATACATATAGCTTCCTGCTGTCATTTGCCCGTATTGTGTTACACCCAAGGCATTAAATTTCTCCCAATCATCTGGCTGTGAATAATTTGGGATCATCATTCCATTGGTAACGACCACGCGAGGTGCGTCTTTATGCGATGGGAATAATCCTAAAGGATGTCCAGAATACATAACGAGGGTTTGTTCATTGGTCATTTGCGAGAGGTAGTACATAACCAATCGGTATTGTGCCCAATTTTGAAATACGGCGCCATTTCCACCGTAGGTGATCAGCTCGTGCGGATGTTGTGCTACGGCGTGATCCAAATTGTTTTGGATCATAAGCATGATCGCTTTGGCTTGATCAGATTTTCCAGGGTATTCGGAAACGGGACGGGCGTATATTTTGTGATCTGGGCGAAAACGGTACATGTAGATACGACCATAATTTTCTAGCTCAGAGCGAAATTCGGGTAGGAGTGTGGCGTGATGTTCTTTATCAAAATACCGAAGCGCATTGCGAAGGGCGAGCTTGGTTTCTTCCGCAGAAAGAATTTTTTTACGTTTGGGAGCATGATTTACCTTAGTATCGTAGGGTTTTAGCTTTGGAAGTTGCTGGGGAATGCCTTGTTGTATTTCTTCTTTAAACGTCATTTTTTCAGTATTGAGTGTCAATATTTCTGTTTCTTGCAAGAACTAAGACTGCGTATTCGTTTTTTTGTCGAATCCGTATGGGCAATGGCGACAACCACTTTCGCAGCAATAACCACGCTTTAAGTGGTATTGTTCTGTAAAGCATTTGTAGCCTTCAGGGGTGAGGTAATAATCTCCTTCTTCGATTTCTATTTTTTTCTTCGGAAACAGCATAGTACAAAAATAACATTTTCTTATCTTGATTGAATGATAGTTGTCATAAGTAGTTTTTTACTTCGGAAGGGTTTTAACGGAATCACCCTTTGGCCTTTTGTGATCTTAAGACATCAGGCGCTTCGAGTAGATGTTGTTTTGATGAATCACGAACGTATTCATTTACGTCAACAGCTTGAATTATTGATTATTTTCTTTTACATATGGTATATTGTTGAATATGCTTACCGGTTATTTCAATATAAAGATAGAAGAACTGCTTACCGAAATATAAGTTTTGAACGAGAGGCTTATGCCAATGAAAGAGACCTCAATTATTTAAAAAAGAGATCCTTTTGGAATTTTTTGAAATATAATACGGCCTAATGCACTACCGACAATGTTAGATGATGTGTACTTGGAAAGGTAGATGCCGAAATATTTAAAGAAGGTGTTGCTCTGGATATTACTGCAATATCATATCAAAAACTTGTAAGCTTAGTACATATTAACCGCATAGGGTTATGGATATAAAAAAAGCCTTCAGTATTGTATACTGAAGGCTTTATATGATTATTTTAAAGTGAATTAGTACTTAATCACTTTCTTAGTGATCGAACCAGCTTCGGTTTGGATTTCAACAAAATAAACAGTTGTTTCTAGTGAAGAAAGGTCTAGTTTATATTCGTGATCTTCTTCAGAAATAATATTTACAATTCGTCTTCCACGTAGATCAGAAACTTTTACGCTTTTGATCGTTGTATTTGGAGAAGCGATAGTGATGATGTTTTTTGTTGGATTTGGGAAAATGGCAATGGTATTAAGCATATTGTCATTTGGCCCAAGAACTTCTTCTTCAAACTGAAGTGTGAATCTACCTTCGTAGGTGTTTTTATCACTCTTAAAAGTATAATCAGAGTTTGTTAGATCTGTAATAATACCCAACTCATTGTCAATTAAATTAACGATAACGTTAGAAATACGCTCCCCTTCCAGCTTAGCAATAGAAATTGTGTATTCAAGTTCTGCTGGTACCTGAGTGGTAAATCCCATTGGAATTTTCATACTAGTCTCAAATTGTGGCATGGTTTGGATACCTAATTGTTCACTACCATCTTGAAGATGAGAGAAAATAGATACCACCGTTGCTAATCTTTCCGTATCAAGACGTGCGTCGAAATTTTCTGTTCCAGCAGGATTGAAAGCAACACCAGTATAACTACCAACACCATATTCTGCATTGCGTACTTCAAGTGTTAGTCTGTCGATATTCATTTCTTCGCTAGCATTACGAAGTGTTGTATTACCACTTGTAAGTCGGATGTCATTAATAAAAGACATGGTTCCTGCTCCTTGAGACTTAATTAGAAACCCTTGTCCTGTTGAGATAACACCATTTGGTGTTGTACTTGTCCCTGGATCGTTTGGTGCAGGAATTCCCATAGAGCCATTGTACATTGATAGGTCGTCCATATCAAAATTCATGGCATTTGAACCAGGCAAGCTAGTGCTTGGCGGCGTTAAATGTTCCCAAAAATAAACTTCGTTAATTAATGTATTGTTATTAATTAATGCTTGGGCATTGATAGGTGAAGCATATGGGTTAGCCATTAAATGCGGTGTCCCTGTTGGATTATCAATAGGTCCGTTATATGTAAGTGGCATATTGACATCACCATTGTTTAAAGTTCCTAATGTATAGGTCATGTCATATGAAGTAACTGCTGGGTCGTTATAGCTATTTTGAGGACGAACTATATATCCTTCACCTACATTGATATTTCCGTTGTATGTCTCAAGCCATTTCCCGTTAGTGAATTTATCATCTACAAAGTTTGTTCCTCCTGAAGGCACTCCAGCAAGTGGATAGAAATTGGCAGGTGTGTTTTTCAGAACTAGGAATGCATCTGTAAATACATCGTTTCTAGTTTCGGCATCCATAGGGCTTCCCATGACCATAAAATCTCGGTTACTAAGTACAGGTGTGGTAAGTTCAACATTAATAGTTGCACCTGCATTTTTAGTAACAGTGGCAGTTGGGTCTGTTTGAACTACACTTCCTTGATGCTTCACAATTAAGTTTCCATTTACAACAATGTCTCTTTCAATTTGAATGAAGTCACCCGCATTAACTGTTAAGGTCTTGGTAGCATCAATCTCACATGAGCAGGCCGTTATGCTTGCTGCGCCTGTACCAGAAGTGTCGTAATTGTCACTAATTTTTACGTGAGATCCTATGTTTGGAGTTCCGTTGGTCCAAAGTCCTGCACCTATAGGTTCAGTAGTTTGAGCTTCAACAGTAATTGTTGTTGCGCAGGTTGATTTGAGTCCGTAGTCATCTTCAATCTCAAATGTCACATTAAAGGTGCTTCCTGCGTCTTCACATGTAAAAGTCATTTCATCTTGACCATCAATAGTCATTGTGGTAAGATTCATTGGCATATTGTCTGAAGAGCCATTGTCTAAGTCGGCTGCCGTAACAGTAACAGTACCCAAATCTGGATCTAATGTAGCGGTATACGCCTGACAAACTGCTGTTGGAGGGATATTGTCATAAAAAGGGTCTTTAACGATAAAGAAACCTTCATCATAATTACTAACAATGATATTGCCACTTTCAAAATAAGGATAAACGTTCCATGCTCCGTGAAAGCTATTTGAGTTACTTGCCTGATAGGTGTCAAACGAGTTTACTTCGGTCATATTCTGATTTGCTATATCATCTATTTTCAGAATTCTTACTCCTGCAGAGTAGCTTGCTTGATAGAATCTATTTCCTCGTATATAGCCATTATGGTCAATAGCAGATGTAGGACCGTAATAATTGAAATGCAGTGCTGGAGAATCAAGATCACTCAGGTCAAGAACAATTGTTTTTGTGTTAAAACCATTGTCCATCTCATCATGCTCATCACCTAATAAGAAATATCGTTGATCTTCGGTAAACCATCCTTGGTGTGTATAGCCAAAGTTAGCATATGTTATAGTTCCTAATAAGGTTATGCTGGCTTTATTTGTTACGTCTAAGATAACAACCTCATCTTCATTACTTCCAATAAATATTTCTTTTCCAGTATGCTCTGTGTCAGGGCCATTGTACGTCACTACTTGTGCATCATGCGTATATCCTTGTGCCGTGTAGTCTCCTAGGAGTGTTGGGTTTTCAGGGTCTACTGTTAAATCGAAGAAAATAACTGTATCAGTTCCTGGATTGCTATCTAGTCTAGATCCAAGAATGTATGCAACACCAGTGTCTTCATTGATGATAATATTGTGAGCATCACCAAAACGACCGTCATAACCGTCTTCGGCAAAGGTTCGATTGGCATCTGTAGAGAGTCCTCTTAAGTTTGTAAGATCAAAGATCTGTAAGCCGTGATTACTTGCTTCACTTACAATATAGGCGTGGTTATTGTATACTTTTACATCTCTCCATGAACTGGAAGAATTATTGTGACTCATTAAGCGGCCCAATCTTCTTGGGTTTACAGGGTCAGTGATATCAATGAAGAAGGTGCTGTTGTTTAAGCCTACAATAGCATATTCTTTCCCATCATTTGGATCTGTCCATCCCCAAGAATCATTTCCTGAAGATGCTCCTAGTTGTCCTAAACTAAGCCTTGATTGAAGCGTTAGGCCATCACAGTCGTAACCTGCAGCTGTACCACTGCTACATGGTGTTTGGGCAAAAGATAGGGTTCCAACGAATAATAGGGTGGTTAGTATGATGTTTTTCATAAATGCGGGGTTTGTATTATTTGTATTCATAGTAGGGAGAGTATTTATTCTTCAGTAAAAGTAAATTCAACAGTACAAGGTGTATCGATACCAACATGACCTCTTCCATCACCAGAGTTTCCGGTGTCTTCAAAGTGAGTAGCAACGAAAATATCTACTTCTAGACTAAAATTGTAGGTTACGCCAGCCGTTAACTCTACGTATTCTACTATAGAAGTATCATGTTTAAATGAGTCGTAATATGTTCCTCCGCCTATTCCACCATTGTATAGTGAATATGAGTGCGTATAACATAGTCTAGGCGTACCGTTAAAGGTGAATCTGAATAAACCTTCCGTAGTGGCCATGTTAATAATTCCAGTAACTGGTAAGATCACTTTTCCAGCGCCAAAATTAAAGGATGTTTTAATTCTATAAGTACCCGAGTATTTCGGTGTAAAGCTTCCTGCTCCCAAACCAGGTACGGCTGCCCAATCTGAAGTTCCACTGTTATATGTTTGGTCACCAGTGACGGTTCGGAAATCGAGGGTTGATTGTTCAAAAAGTGCTGAATCTTCTCGCAGGTATTGGGGATTCCATTGTGTTCCGTCCCAAGCATAAATGCCTGGATAAACATCATAATTACCGGTTGCTGTACTATTAGTGTTAAAAACAACGGTACCGGCAACTAGGGTGCCGCCGTCTGGGTTAATAACAGGTGCGGCAACATTTGATGCGGTCAAGGCGGCTTTCGGAAAAACAAAGCCGGTAGAATTATTATTACTGAGATCCAATATTCCTTGTGGCGCTACAGTCCCTACACCTATCTGCGCAAATAAAGAGGAATTTGCAGAAAGGAATAGAATGCATGTTATAAATAGAGTATATAGTATTTTCATGATAAATTTCTTAATGGTTATAAATGGAATCACAGATCTATTCGTCGATGTAAGTGATTTCTACAAAGCAAGGAATTCCTTCGCCCACATAACCGCGACCATCATCGCCAAGCATTGAAGTGTCACCATTAGCCTCAAAACCAGGTCCATCTGCTTGATTGAACTCAAGAGATAGGTCGTAGGTTTGACCAGCAACTAAATTTAGGTAGATCGTTTTATAGGTTTCCACCCATATATTATCATAATATGTACCCGTATCAACATGGAAGTTATAGGTTGAAAAAGACTTTACATTCATGATATGTGTTGTGCCGTCAAAGATGAAACGAAAATCGCCCTGGGCCATGGCGGTATTTACATCGCCATTGTCAATCATTGAACCGCCACCGTAATTAACCTTGATCTCTATTTTATAGAGTCCAGAATATTTTGCTGTTATCGAATTTCCGTCTGAAGGACCTAATCCTGGAACATCTTCATAACCGTCTAATGGTGATGTTGGGTTGGACGAGGTTCGTAGTGCAGTGGTTTGTTCAAAGAGTTCAGATTGTCTTTTAAAGAAGTGGATCACCCACTTATTTCCGTCCCAGGCGTAGATACCTGGTTCAACATCTTTTGAGCCAGAATAAGTAGTACCTGTATTGTAAACAGTTGTTCCTATAGCTAGGGCTCCGCCTTGCGGATTCACAACTGGTGCTGCTACATCAGTGGCAGTAAGAGCTACGCTGGGGTAAACTACACCATACGTGCTGCTTTCAATGTCTAAAGCGCCTTTTGGTGATGTGGTTCCTATTCCTACTTGTGCAGCCAACATACCTGTGGCTAGTAAGAATGATGTAATGATTAGATTAAAAAGTAAATGTTTTCTCATGATATTAGGGATATTGGGGGGCGTTTATTTAGTCTCCTATATATGTGAATTCAACGGTGCAAGGAACGTGGTCTGGAATACCTATATAGCCAAGTCCGGTGCTGCTGTTTCCATTGTTCACAATTGCTGTATTCGATATTAAGTCGAAATCTAGATCGAGTGTATAAGTACTTCCAGCAACAAGCTCAACATACTTTACAATAGATGCCTGTTCCCAGATTGCATAATACTGGGTGCCTGTATCGGTACGAGTTACGGATGTCTTTGCCGGAATAGTTTCGGTGTCTCCATTGAATAGGAATCGAAAGTTTCCTTCGTGAGCTGCAACATCGGTACCGGTCGATTTGTTTTTTGCATAACCACCGCCAAAATTTACGCTCACTTCAATTTTATATGTTCCTGTGTATTTCGCAACAAAACTTTTGTTATCTAATCCTGGAATATTCTGCCAGCCTGCATTTGCGGCAGGTTGAAAGAAAGCACTTTGGGTGAATAATTCAGCATGTTTTTTTGTGAATTTATTAAACCATTCTGAACCGGTCCATACATAGATTCCTTTATATACGTCATTAGAGCCTGTTGAGGTAGTATTGGTGTTGTAGACCACAGTCCCAACCGACAGTGATCCACCTTGTGGATTTAGTACGGGGGAAGCGATATTAGTTGCAGTTAATGCAACTCTCGGAAGAACAATACCTGAGGTAGCACTTGAAACATCAAGTATGCCATTTGGTGTAGTTGTGTTGATTCCTACTTGGGCAATCGTTGAAAAGGAAATTAATAGTGAAAGAACAGGTAATAGATTCTTAAAGTATTTTAGATTCATAAGCCGGGGTATTTATGATTTAGGACTACGATAGTACGACAAACAAATGATTAACTGCAACTAAATTCGATTAAGTGCTTAAAAATTTAACATTTTAACAAGCTGAAAAACAGTCAAATACAGTTAAGTATCTAAAAATCAAGTATTTGTGGAAATTTAGTCAAATAGGATTAAATCGGCATTTTTTTCGGAGTTTTTCTGAATTTGTATAAAATACTAGGTATCAGTATATTAAAATTTAGTCATTTTCATAAATAAGGCTATTTTATAGTAAACGATAAGCTTGTCAAGTTGTGTTTTCGACGAAATACATCAGTGTTTTGCTGCTAAAATTCGTCGAAATGGGCCCCATTCGTACTCTTAAAAGCGACCCGTTTGATATAGTGGTTCGTTGTTAATTACTTCGAAAATCGACTAGATTACAGTACTTTTGACCTTAAATATGAGTTCTATACTACGCTTTCCTTCAGAAATAAGGTATCAACCTATTGATCTTTCACTTTTCGATCTGGATTCGTCGGTTTCGTTGGTTTTAAAAAGGGAGGATGAGATACACCCTTATATTTCTGGAAATAAATTTCGAAAATTGAAATACAACATAGAAGCCGCTCAGGCAGAAGGAGATAAGCAATTGCTCACTTTCGGAGGGGCGTTTTCTAATCACATCGCTGCCGTTGCAGCTGCAGGCAAGCAAATAGGTTTAGCAACTGTTGGAATAATTCGGGGAGAAGAACTAGCAGGCAAAATAACCGAAAATGATACTTTACAATATGCCTTAAATTGTGGAATGAGCCTCCATTATGTGACACGGGAGATATATAGACGGAAGGAATTAACTGATTTTTTATCAGAATTAAAAGATCAATTTGGCGATTTCTATTTCCTTCCAGAAGGCGGAACCAATGCGCTTGCGGTTAAAGGCTGCGCCGAAATCCTTTCTGAAGCAGATGCTAGTTATGATATTATTTGTGCCCCAGTTGGCACTGGAGGAACACTTGCTGGGCTTGCCGAAGGTGCACAAGAGCAGCAGAAGATCATCGGGTATTCGGCTCTAAAAGGAACTTTTCAGCTTAAAGAAGTGGTAAAATATTCTCAGAATCGCAACGTTCACATAGTAGATGATTACTGTTTTGGAGGCTATGCAAAAGTTAACGAGCAATTGGTTCGTTTTATGAATAATTTTAAAGCAAAAACAGGAATTCCACTAGATCCCGTCTATACCGCTAAGATGATGTATGGAATTCTTGAAGGCATTAAAAATGGAGATTTCAAACAAAATTCGCGTATTTTAGCCATACATACTGGAGGCTTACAAGGTATCGCCGGAATGAATAAACGATTATTAAAAAAACAATTACCTCACATTGAATAAAACTCATTACGCTCGTTATTTCACAATAGTATTACTCGCTATCCTCGTACTTGGAGGTTGTAAGAGTAAAAAAACTACCGTTTCAAAAAGGCAACATCCCAAAAGGGAACGAGTTGTTAAAAAACCACCGACACGTGTTGTAATTCCGAAGAAAGAGGAGTCAAATCCTACAGTCGTTGTTGAATCAAAGAAAAATGCAAGTTATACCGAGGTAGTTTCTGATTATGTGATGAGCTATCACGAAATCGCTTCCGAAGAAATGCTGCAATACGGAATCCCGGCAAGTATAACACTTGCACAAGGTATTTTAGAAAGTGGTGCCGGAAGAGGAGAGCTTTCGCAACGCGCTAATAATCACTTCGGAATTAAATGTCATAGTCAATGGACAGGAGAACGGGTCTATCACGATGATGACGAACTTCAGGAATGTTTCCGGAAGTATAAAGACCCAAAATACTCTTATCGTGATCATTCATTGTTTCTAACACAGCGTAGCCGTTATCAGGATCTATTCAAACTTAATAAAAGTGATTACAAAGGTTGGGCGCGTGGTTTGCGTAAAGCGGGTTACGCCACAGATCCCAAATATCCAGATAAGTTAATAAGTATTATTGAGCGCTATGATCTCACTCAATACGATCAGGCTGTTCTGGGTAAACCCGCGCGAGCCTCTGCTCCTGATGAAGACAAAATAAGTACGTATACCGTGCAACAAGGAGATACTTTATATGCTATTTCACGACGTTTTAGCGTTTCGGTAGATACCTTAAAGGAATATAATGGGTTAGTGTCAAACGATATATCTATTGGGCAAGTGTTATATTTGCACGCTACAAAAAATTAGTCTTTATCATGATCTACAAACGCAGCAGTGCTTTATTTGCTGAAGCACAAAAAGTTATTCCAGGAGGAGTGAATTCACCAGTTCGCGCATTTAAAGCTGTTGGTGGCGATCCTATTTTCGTCGAAAAGGCCGAAGGGGCCTATCTATATGATGCCGACGGAAATACGCTTATCGACTATATTAATTCGTGGGGTCCTATGATCTTAGGACATGCTCACAAACCTGTAATAGATGCTATTGTTGAAAAGGCCCGAAAAGGAACTTCCTTCGGAATGCCTACTGAAATTGAAACAAAGATCGCAGAATTGGCGGTTTCTATGGTTCCCAATATAGATAAAATTCGTTTTGTAAATAGTGGAACCGAAGCCTGTATGAGTGCTGTTCGATTAGCACGCGGATTTACAGCTAAAGATAAGATCATCAAATTTGCTGGCTGTTATCACGGGCATAGCGATTCATTTTTAATTCAAGCGGGTAGTGGGGCAGTCACTTTTGGAACGCCCAACAGTCCTGGCGTTACAAAAGGTACGGCCAAAGACACCTTACTTGCTACCTATAACGATCTTTCGCATGTAGCTCAGATCATTTCAGAAAATAAAAACGAAATCGCCTGTATAATTGTAGAACCCGTCGCAGGTAATATGGGATGTATTCCTCCTTCCGAAGGCTTTCTTCAAGGATTACGAGACCTCTGCACAACACATAATATATTGCTCATTTTTGATGAAGTAATGACTGGCTTTCGCTTGGCAAAAGGAGGTGTGCAGGAATTGTACGGGGTGAATGCAGATATTGTTTGCTTCGGAAAAGTGATTGGCGGCGGACTCCCAGTGGGAGCTTTTGCTGCGAGAGAAGAAATTATGAATCATCTGGCGCCTTTGGGGCCTGTGTACCAAGCGGGGACCTTAAGTGGAAATCCGTTGGCTATGGCTGCAGGATTTGCTATGTTAACTGAACTAAACGATCATCCCGAAATATTTGAGTCACTTCAAAAAAAGACCGCCTACTTGCACAAAGGACTTTCCGAAGTGCTAATTAAGAACGAGATAGCGCATACCATTAATCGTGTAGGCTCAATGATCTCGGTACATTTTTCAGAAACACCTGTGACAAATTTTGAAACAGCTGCTAACGCAAACGGAGAACGTTTTAAACAATTTTTCCACGGAATGCTTCAGGAAGGAATCTATATTGCACCTAGTGCCTTTGAAACTTGGTTCCTATGTGATGCGCTTTCCTATAAAGATTTAGATAAGACCATCGCAGCTTGCGATAAGGTCACGCAGAATTGGGTATAAAAAAACGTCCTAAGATTTCTCAAAGGACGTTTCTACTATTTTTGTACGTGCGTTACCTATTGCTTTTGCAATGAGCTCCACTTTTTATACTGATCTGCAGTAAGTGTTTTCTTTACACCTTCCATAAAAACAGCGTCATATTTTTTCTTGTCTGCCGCAACTGCCGCATTTGCAACGTCTTTTCCATCAACATACTTTTGCATGTTTGAGATATGAGAAGCATAGTAACGAAATAACGTTCTTTGCTGATCGCCACTAAGATCTAACGTACTGCTTAGTTCTGCTACTTTCGTCTTAGCAATTACTTCTGGTCGCTCTTGATCTTGAGATAAACTCTGCGCTGAAACATTGGTCATGCCGAGCATCATTACTACAGCAAAAGCACATAAAGTCAATAAATTTTTCATTTTGTTTGTTTTGATTAAGGTTACTAATGTAACTATTTCTATAATTAATAAGCAAGAATTAAGCCATAAAATAGTTTACTTCTTATTTTGAGACTCCTCGTTTCTATTTTAATCTTCTATAGCTTGTAAATACTCTAATAGCATGGTCACAGCTTCATCGTGCACTATAGTACGACCCAGTTGTGGCATTCTATAGGTTGGAAGTGTACTTTGAGTTCGTGCTTCTATTTCACCTCGATTGGCATAAATAGCAGTTTCTTCAAATGGAGTTTCATAGCGAAAATCGAGATTAAAGTTACTTACTTCACCACCAGGTTGATGGCAATGCGCACAGTTAATATCAATATAAGCTCTTCCGCGTTCAAAAATGTCATAGGTCAAATCATCGGTCCAGTCTGGTAAAACACTAATATCTCCCGAATTGACCAAGCCGTTCAAAATACCTATACTTTTAAAGTAATCAATTTGATTCATGCCAGTATAACTGGGCACAAAGTTCATGCTTCGCAGTTTCATACCAATTGGGAATGCGCTTCCATTATTGTTGTGGCAAGTGCGACAATCGGTTTGCGAAGGAATTAAATAATCTACGTTCTGTGTTGTTCCTTCGCTATCTATATAACTCATAGGAACCAAACCTCCGTTAATTTGAAGGGTTGCCTCGGTTTGTGCATTATTCCATACATAATCGTTTGCCTCCCATGCGCCAGCGATCTTTAAAAGTATTCTGGTCTCAATGATCTGTTTTCCTAAAGATAGATCACGATCATCAATATTGTAATAAAATGTTTTGGCTATTAATGTATTATCAGGAAAATCAGGCAGCAGGTCTGAATTGTTAAACTGCATGCTAGTTCCTTCGGGAAGCCTTACCAAACGTTGCTTGGAAGCGTAATCTGTAAAGAGGGTACTGTTCAGTTCGTAAAGTTGTACGCCAGTTGCTGGTTCAAGATCAGACAAAGTTCCTGCAAAAACGCCCATGTCAGATAAATTCTGAAGAAATTCTAACGGTTCTAATGCTGTATTAACGGTCACAGCGTTACTAGCCACAGACTCGTTTCCGGCAGCATCTAAGGCAGTTACGTAAAAAGCGTACGGGGTATCGGCTATGAGTCCGTTTATGGATATCGATGTGGCATTGAGATTACCTTGTGTCACTACGCCATCTTGGTATAGATTGTATCCCGTCACACCAACATTGTCGGTAGCAGATTGCCAGGTAAGTTCAATACTTGTGTCTGTAGCAGCAGTACTTGTTAAATTAAGAGGTGCTGAAGGGCTTTCACTATCTCCCTTAGGGCTGTCGTCTGTCCCACAACCAGTCAGAATAAGGGCTGCAGCAAGTAAAAAGCTTGTGTGTAGTTGCTTCATTTTCAATTTTTTCTGTTTCAAAAATATAAAATTACTTTTAATGGGTTCGATTTTGCTTGTTAAATTCTAAACTCGCCCAAAAGCTGTCTTCACTCATCAAGAGTATGTGTTTCCTAAACGTAGGTTTTGTGCGCCTATTGTTCGTTGTAGATTCGATAAAAATTAAAACAAACTCTTATGAAAACAAGAATGTTATTTGTAGCGCTTCCTATCCTATTTATAGGAACAGCGATTTCCTTTTTTTCTTCGGAAAAATACCCGGAAACTAAACGCACCTTACAGGCAGAAAGTGGTTGTGTCTTTATGACAACCATGGGAGAGCAGTCTTCCGAAGGCTTTGAGATCTTTAAAACCGATGAAAATGTACAGCTTGCAGTTCGCGACGGACTCGCATGGCTTTCCGAAGCACAAGGAGCCCATGGAGGTTATGGTGCCGGAAGTCACAGCGCACAAAATGTTCTTGATCCGCATGCGGTAAAGGCTGATCCCGCCACCACGTCAATGGTTGCTATGGCATTCTTGCGCAGCGGAACGACACTCAAAAAAGGGGAATACGCTAAAAATCTCCAGGGCGCTATCAATTATTTATTGGAGACGGTAGAAAATGCTCCCAAAAATGACCCTTATATTACTGATGTGCGCGGAACTCAGATCCAGTCGAAACTTGGAAATAATATAGACGCTGTACTAACCGCTCAGTTATTTTCAACCTTATTAGATCGCAATTTAAAAGGAGTAGACAAAAAACGGGTTGAGAGATGTCTCGATATCTGTATCGCAAAAATACAAGACGGGACAGATGCTTCTGGCAAACAAAAAGGAGCTGGATGGGCTGGTGTTTTGCAAAGCGGACTGGCAACTAGCGCTCTTGAAGCGGCACAATCTGTAGGTGCTGATGTGGATGAAGCAATTATACAACGCTCTCGCGACTATCAAAAAGGTAACTACAACGATAAAACTGGAACAATTAACACCGAAGATGGCGCAGGAGTTATGTTGTATGCGGTAAGCGGGAGTGTTCGTGCTAGCGCAAAAGAAGCGCGAAAAGTAAAGGAGGATATCAATAAAGCGATTCGTGAAGGAAAATTACCCCAAAATGCCCCTGTCTCAACGGCCAATTTGAAAAAGATTGGATATGCAGAAAGTGAGGCAGCCGAATATAATACCTCGTATAATGTTTACGAGTCTGGAAAAACTGCAGCACAACGTCAAGATGTTTTGAACGGCTTTGGAAACAATGGAGGCGAGGAGTTTTTAAGCTTTCTTCAAACAGGTGAATCATTGGTTGTAAATAAAGACCAAGAGTGGAAATCATGGTACGACGCGATGAGCGGACGAATCCTGAAAATACAAAATAATGACGGAAGCTGGAACGGACATCACTGTATTACCAGTCCGGTGTTCTGTACAGCTACAAGCGTACTCTTGCTTACTGTGGAGAATGATATCAAGTTTTTAAGTAAAATGGGAGAATAACTTCTCTCAGAAAAGTAGTTTTTTAGGTTGGTGTGCACCGTCCTTACTCCATTGGGGTTTGGGCGGTGTTTTTATGCATATTAACTAATGATAGAGTTGTTTCGTAGAGTGGGGTTTGTTCCATTTTTGATTTTAGCCAGGCATAGAAGCTCATCACAAAAATATCTTCCCGTTCTGGGCCAAGCCAGTCAAAAGACTCCTCCACACGAGCTTTAAAAGCCACAGAGGTTACTTGCTCGGGATATTGGTAGTAGTGTGAAACGAGACGCATAAATTCAAGGACCCGCAATTCATCAATTGCTTTTAGGCGTTTTGTAAATTTGTTTTGGAAACTTTTCAACCTTGAAAGCACAAGATCGAGTCGATCTAACTCCATGAGCAAAAGAATTTCTATAATGTTCTTTTTTAAAACCCAGATCCAGCCGGCTTTTTTCTCCAGCCAATTATCGCTGTGGTAGTTATTCTTAATAATTTGGTACGCCTCTGTAAATTGATTTTGCTGAAAAAGGATCATCACGCGAGTAAGGTCGAGATCTAAAGATTCATGCTGAAAAGTATCTAAGGTCTTTAGCGCTTGTTCGGGTTGTCCTGTGTACTGAAAATTATGTGCTTTTAAAACGGTTAGCTTTTCTGAAAAACGATTGAAATACGCTTTTTTGTTTTTTACCATCTGCAACTCCATAAGGTTGGCAAAATGAATTGACCGTTTAAAATTCTTGTTTCTGAACTCCATGATTCCCATTAAATTCAATATCTCTATGTGATAAAACAAATGCTTGTGAGGGTTGATCTCATTTGCTTGTTTTTCACTGATAATATGGTACAATTGCGACATAAACGGTGAGATCTCATAATAATCACTCTGCAAACGCGCTGCCGTTGCTGTTAGATTCATCAATTGAAAGAGCGATTTGTAGGTCAACGTTTTTGATAGTTCAATATTAAAGTCTGAAAAAGTTTTTACGATAAGTTCATTGATAGCTGCATAATGCTTCTTTTTTAGGCTTGCCTTGATACTCGCATAAGCCATATTGAGTTGCTGTTCTTGCTGAAACAAGCGTATGTTAGCTTGCGCTTCATCAATGATCTTCTGAAGATCAAATTTTGGATTTAGATGCGCGTATTGGATCTTGGTGTGATAAATTTCGGTTAAGATGGAGTACACATCAAGGTTTTGAGCCATACGCTCAGCGCGAGTTAGTGTTTTAAAGGCTAAAGGATAACGTCTATGTTCAAAAAATATACGACTGGCAAGTAAAAGTTTTAGGATCTCTAGCTCTTCGGAAGTTTCACCAGCAAAACTCCGGGTGGCCACAAAATCTATTAGACTATCCTGTAGTCGTTTACAAAGCCCATGAAAAGCATTTTTTGACGGTTTTCCGTAGAGCAACAGATTAAGGTCTTTTGTCTTTCCAGCATTGATCAGCTTAAACAATTTAATATTCTTAGTGTCACCTCTGCGGTTCTTCTTTTGAAGGAAAAGTAGAAATTCTCGCTTCTCTTCTTCGGAAAGCAACGAAATAATAGTCTTAATTGCTTTCATTTAAACAAAAGATAATTTTATTAAAAATACTATAAAACTTAATTTATTATAGATAAAGGTACTAATTAAATCGTAAGTTTTTTATAAAAATTGTTTTTCCGAAGAGAACCTCCTTTACCATCTTTGACTTGTAATTAACATATACCGTCTCGACCGATCGTCGGTTTTAAAAGACGGCATCATCAAATCGTTTATTATGGAAAATCAAACAATAAAAGAAAAGAAACCCGTCAATGCACCATTGATTGACGTGATCAAAAAAGAGAAAGAACCATTTAATTGTAAACCAACACCCGCATTTATTTCAGCATCATGGGCAGGGCTGTTTATTGGGATGGTTTCCTATTGCATCGGACTCTGGAATGCCGATATGCTACTCAACGAAAAAGGGTATTACTTTACTATTCTGCTCTTTGGATTGTTCTCGGTAGTTTCGGTACAAAAAAGTGTGCGTGACCGTTTGGAAGGAATTCCTGTCACCGATATTTACTACGGAATAAGCTGGTTCACGACAATCGCGTCTATACTATTACTCGTTATCGGACTTTGGAATGCAGACATCGACCTTAGCGAAAAGGGTTTCTACGGAATGTCCTTTACCTTAGGTTTGTTTGGAGCGGTCGCTGTTCAGAAAAATACAAGAGACATCAAATTCTTAAGTACTAAACAAGAATAGCTTCTTGTGGTTGGGTGTTTTTAAGACAAGGCCGTTGTGTTTTATAACGGGCGGCCTTCGTCTTTTAAACTTATCTATTATCTACTTCAAACATAAAAATTATGAGTTCTAAACTAAAAAAAGATATCTCCGAACTACTTCGAGCCGAAGTAATCACACCACAAATTGCAAGTGACATTTCAACTTATTATCAATCAAAAAAACCGGGAGCTACTAATACAAATACCTTGCTTGTTATTTTTGGGATCTTAGGATCTTTGCTCGTGGGATTAGGAGTGATTTTGATCCTTGCGCATAATTGGGATGCCTTTTCACGCCCGGTCAAAACATTGTTTTCATTCGTGCCACTTATTATTGGTCAGTTGTTTGCAGCGCTAGCCTTATTTAGAAAGAAAACCGTGGTATGGCGTGAAGCATCAGCTACCTTTTTGTTTTTTGCCATTGGAGCGAGTATCTCCTTGATCAGTCAGGTATATAATGTTCCGGGTTCCATGCAAGATTTTCTTTTAGCGTGGATACTTTTGGGAACGCCGCTCATTTATTTGTTGCGCTCTCATGCAGCTGCTATACTGTTTCTTCTTTTTAGTACTATTTACGCATGTAATGTTGGGTACTTTAATGATGCGAGTCCGTGGTATTATATCGCGCTGCTAGCGGTAATTGGTCCTTTTTATTTTCAGCAGATCAAAACAAACGCCACGAATGCAATGACTGCTTTATATCATGGTTTGGTGCCTTTAAGCATTTTGATCGTCATGGGTGGTTTTATCACGTCGGGTTTTACGGGTTTTGTTTTATATGTAACCTTATTCGGGCTCTTCTATAATATTGGGAAGTTGTCTTTTTTGAATCATTTAAGCGATCGCAAGAATGGTTATGTTTTATTGGGGTCTTTAGGAACTATAATCACCTTATTGTTCACCACATTTAGTTGGGTGTGGGATGATTTTGATTCTATGCGTGGGCAGGATCAGGATGTTATTCTCGCCGTATCTCTGGCGATCATGACCATTATTGTGATCGTGTATTCACATTTCAGACAAAATTCAAAAGATTACAGTTGGATGCGTTATGCGTTTGTTCTCTTCGGAATTATCTTTTTTCTAACTCCAGTTGCTTCCGAAGTACCTAAAATACTTACAAATCTCTTAGTGCTGGCATTGGGAATTGATATCGTTCGAAAAGGTGCTAAGGCCGAAAAATTTAGCCTTCTGAACTACGGAATGCTTATCATAACCTCACTAATAGCCTGCCGCTTTTTCGACATGGATATTTCGTTTGTATTACGCGGACTCCTCTTTGTGCTTATGGGCGTAGGTTTTTTTATCGCCAATTATTTAATGTATAGAAAACAACAAAAATTAATACCTAATGATCATGAATAAAATAATAATCACCATATCATTTGCAGCGATGCTTCTAGCACAATGGTTTGTACCTGGGCAGATGATCTATAAGCAAGAAGAAGTAATTAGAGAGGGCGTGGCATACAAGTTTAGAACACAACCTTTAGATCCTTCAGATCCCTTCCGAGGAAAATATATTTACCTCAATTATGAAGTGGATAAAGCGTTTACCAAGGACACCACGATCAACTATAACGATATGTATGTCTATATCGCCAAAGATAGCGCTGGCTTTGCCATAGCAACACATGCGAGTAAAACATTAGATAAGTCTGGTCAGAATTATGTAAAAGTTAGATCTCAGGGAATTTACAATGATACAGTTCGTTTTAATTTGCCTTTTAATGTGTATTATATGGACGAAAATAAAGCTTATGACGCCGAGGTAGTTGTGCGTCAAGCAAGAAGAGACACCTTAATAAATAATTGCTATGGATTGGTTTATATCAAAGAAGGGCGGTCGGTATTGGCTGATGTTTTTGTTGATGATATTTCTATCAAAGATTATGTAGAAGAAATCCAAAAGTAGGTGCAGGGTTGTTGATCCCGACACCTTTTGATGATGGAACGACCCGTTTTAACGGGTCGTTTTTAATCATATTCAGGATGTCAAATACCTTTTAGCTCTTATGCACTTTAGCTAGTTGTGCCGAATGTTCAAGGGGCTTCTCTTTTGTCAATTATATGAAGGAATCACTTAGCATTCATTGTTATTGTATTTTTCAAAGTATTTTCTCAGACTAGGACGATCATAATCGGGATAATCTACTATTCCCTTTTTAGAAACACATCGAACATATTCAAAAAGCTGTTGATAATACTCGCGATTATGGTGTGCGGCATCACTTCCTACATAAAAAGCAGGTCTAGGCATAAAGAACTTTTTATAAAGCAATTGCGTTAAAGGTTGCTTTGGTGTTGAAAAGAAGAATTTTTCTACCGTTCCCAGGTAGCTGCGATATAGCATGGCTTCTCCATCAACAATTACTTTAAGAGCAAGTGTTCTTTCTTCAAAATGAAAGTCGGGTGTTCTGTCTTGAAACCGCAATTGGCCAAGTTCATTAGACCTGTTGTCTATTTGAACCGTGGCAATTATGATACGTTCTCGTTTAAACAGAATTTCCTGAACATCGCTGGCTTTAAAATGTTGTGTATCTCCATTTTTGCTCATACGATACGCTACTCTTTGTACGGGACGCGTTTGATCTACATCTTCAATATATCCAGTTACCGTTTTTCCATCATGTGTTAAAAGCGTTCCCTGTTTAAATCTTTGTGCTTGAACCACACAAGAAATACATAAGAACATGATAAAGAGTTTCGTGGTCATTTAAGATTTGTTTTAGTTACTTAACCACCTCAACAAACAAACCATCGTCTGTATTGTTAACCTTAGCTAGATTATTTTTTGTAAGTCCTTTAATGGTTTTGTCCCACTTTTTATTGCTCAATCCGCTCTGAATTTTTAGCGCATCCAAGGTCATTGATGATGCATCTTTTAAGATGGCAAACACTGCTTTTTCTTCTTCGGAAAGCGGAACTTGTTTTGTTTCTGGCTTCATTTGTGGAAAGAATAATACTTCCTGAATGGATTGGTTATTGGTCATAAACATCGTAAGACGGTCAATTCCAATTCCAATTCCCGAAGTTGGAGGCATTCCGTATTCTAAAGCACGTAAAAAGTCTTGATCAATAAACATGGCCTCGTCATCGCCTTTTTCAGATAACTTTAACTGATCTTCAAAACGTTCACGTTGATCAATTGGGTCGTTCAGCTCGGTATAGGCATTGGCAAGTTCCTTTCCATTTACCATAAGTTCAAAACGCTCTGTAAGTCCTTCTTTGCTTCGGTGTTTCTTGGTCAAAGGGCTCATTTCAACAGGGTAATCTATAATGAATGTTGGCTGAATGTATAAATGCTCGCATTTTTCGCCAAAGATCTCATCGATCATTTTTCCAATTCCCATGGTTTCGTCAACATCAAGACCCATTGCTTTGGCAGCTTCGCGAACTTCTTCTTCATTCTTTTTATAAAGGTCGTAACCCGTGTGTTCTTTTATGGAATCTAGAATACCCACACGCGCATAAGGCGCTTTATAATCAATGATATTGTCACCAAAAGGAGCTGTTGTAGTGCCGTGTAATTCGATCGCGATCTTTTCCAATAATTGTTCGGTAGTATCCATCATCCAGTGGTAATCTTTGTAGGCTGCATACATTTCCATCACGGTAAATTCTGGATTGTGTGTACGGTCCATTCCTTCGTTTCTAAAATCTTTAGAGAATTCATAAACCCCATCAAAACCTCCAACGATCAATCTTTTCAGATATAATTCATTGGCAATACGAAGATACAACGGCATATTTAACGCATTGTGATGCGTTACAAACGGACGTGCAGCGGCACCTCCAGGAATAGGCTGAAGAATAGGTGTCTCTACTTCCAAAAAACCCATGTCATTATAAAACGAACGAATGGCATTATTGATCTTTGTACGTTTTACAAAAGTATCTTTTACCTTCGGGTTAACAACGAGATCAACATAGCGCTGCCTGTAACGAAGTTCCGGATCATTAAATTCATCGTATACTTTACCTTCGGCATCTGTCTTCGGAAGTGGTAAAGGGCGAAGCGTTTTTGATAGTAATTTAAAATCTCTTACCAAAACTGTTTTTTCGCCAACCTGCGTTGTAAACAATTCCCCTTCGATTCCAACAAAATCTCCAAGATCGATCAGTTTTTTAAACACGTCGTTATAGAGGGTTTTGTCTTCCCCTAAACAGATCTCATCGCGGTTAAAATAAACTTGAATACGACCTTCACTATCTTGTAATTCGCCAAAAGCAGCCTTTCCTTGAACCTTTTTACGCATCAAACGACCAGCAATGATCACCTTTTTTCCTTCTTCATAATTCTTCTTAATTGCTGCCGAAGTATGATCTACCGGAAATAATTCTGGTGGATACGGATTGATCCCTAAGTTGCGTAATTGCACGAGTTTTTCACGTCGTACCTGTTCTTGTTCAGAAAGTTGCATGCGTTTAAATTTAAGCTGCAAAATTAGCCAATTCCGACATTTTAATCCTTAAAACTTCCAAAAAGTTAATTGAATGCTACTTTTTATCCTTTTATGGCCTCCAGTGCTGCTTTTGCTTTGGTGTTTTCTGGCTCAATAATGAGTGCTTTATTAAAGAAATTACGCGCTTCTTCGATTTTATCCATTTGAGCGAGTTTATTGCCAAGATTGAGATAGACACCGACCTCTTCGGGAAATAATTTAGCATTTAATTCTGCCACGGCAATCGCCTTTTCTCGCTTTTCCGCAAAGAATAGTACATTGGTGTAGGTGTTGAGTTCATACATATTTTTGGTGACCTTTTTTAACTTCGGAAGCAATTTTTTAGATTTTCTTCGGAAAGTTTTGAGGTCTGTTGCAGCAAGTGCTTCACTCACTACTATTACAGATTCGTAATTGGGCGTATACGATCCTTTGAGTAATTGCAGCAGGTCTGCTTCAACCGAAACAATAGGATGTTCTACAATTCGATTGACCTCTTTCCCGTCTTTATAAATTATAAAAGTAGGCACCCGATGAATGCTTAAACCTTCTTCTTCGCCGCCAGGGCTTTGTTTATAGGTGTCTCGATCTCTGCTTAGAGCAATGGTTGTGAGCCGTTCTAAAGGAAAATCGGCCGCCTCCAAAACCTTGTAAAATTTAGGAATTTCGGCTTTGCTATCGCCACACCAAGTGCCTAAAAAAGCGGTGATGGTATATTCGGCTAAGAGTGGTTTTAGTGCTTTAATGGTTTCTGATTTTGGTGTATAAGTATCATAGTTTTTAGTAAACCACGAGGCGTAATGCGGTCCAGAAAGCGCTTCTTTGTTTATTTTTCCGAGGAGCGTTGGATTGTCTTGAGGTTGGACTTCCACATTAAATGGTTGAGCATTTGCAGCCATCATTGCAAATAGAATGCAGGCAGTAAAAAGAGGTAAGGTTTTCATATTTTATTGGTTTTAGTGAAAGGTCGAAAGTGCGACGAATTCAAAAGAACCTAAAGAATACAAGGGTTGAAAATAGGACTAGAACCCGGAGGAAATGTATTATGTTGGGTGCTGGGTTACTGCAGTATCCAACGAGTGAAGTACGAACGAGAGGAAGACAAAAGAATGATGCTGGAAGGTTAAAATATGGAATTTGAGTCAGCGTTGGTAAGATTGTAATTTATGCATAAAGCGCTTTTACTTCTGCGCGTGATGTGACTTGAAGTTTTTTGTACAGGTTGTTGATGTGTGTTTTTACCGTACTGGTACTAACAAAAAGTGTATCGGCGATCTCTTTATTTGATTTGTCTTGGAGAATGAGATCGAGTACCTTTTGCTCTTGTGCAGATAAGGATGCTTTTGAGGCCGCGCGATTTTCCAGATTTTTAACCTTTCCGAAGAAATAATAATTTCCAAACAAGGAGATAACAGCAACTGCCGATGCAAGATAAACCCACCAAGGCAGTTGGTCTTCGGGTAATGAAGCAATGAGATAGCGATCTGCGTTGAGCTCAGATTCGTATTGTTTTACATAATTACTCTCTGGATATTTCGCTTTTAAACGCGCGAGGAGATCGTCGTAATACGAATTGGTTTTTAGATCTTCAAGGTAGTAGGCATGCAAATTATTGGACCGATCACTAAAAAAAGTATAGCTGTATAATTCTGCCAATGGTTCCTGAAGTTGTTCACCATATTGTTGAAAAATACTAAACCATTTTTTTGTGTTCAATTTTTTATTGGCTTCACTTCGGTAGGTACCAAAAGCAAATTTCATATCGTTTTTAAGCGAATCGATCTTTAAAAAAGTATGTGCTTTTTCATTTTCAGAAACCACACTGCAAAACATTTCGTTGGCAAATGAAAACGGAAGCTCAATGGTTGTGTTGTTATTGGCGACAAAGACAATTTCTTTGCTTCTTAAGCAATGCCCTGTAAAGTGTTCAGTGTTTTGTGTGTCTTCGGAACACAGATCAATGTGAATACGGTAGATCCTGTTTTCTGTTGGGAGATTATTTCCGTTAAAACTGAAATAACCTGTGCTGTCTGCCTTTGTTTTTTTTAGAATTTGTTCGGGATATACGCCCGAAATCTTTCTGTAATCGTCTACAACCGAAAGATAGATCGAACCTTCTTGATGTTCGGTGTCAACACGGCCGGAAAATTGGTATTGGGCTGCGCAAACGAAAGGCAGTAACAAGATAATTCCGAAGAAAAAAAGAAAAGGGGTTTTTAAGCTATTCACTATACGAAGATAGCATATTCAGCGGCTGTAACAAAAGCAAAATATCTCGACTTATACCCTAAATATTAATTGTAACTTTGTATTATGAGTATCTGGAGAGTATTGCTGTCAATCGTTTTTCCACCTTTGGCGGTCATTGATAAAGGCTGTGGGTCTATTTTAATTGTTTTAATTTTAACCGTCTGTGGCTGGATACCGGGCGTGATTGCAGCATTAATTATTATTAACAATCCAAATAAATAATCTATGAAATACCTCTTTGTATTATGCTGTTTAGTGTTTGCTATTTCTAGTTGCACCGTGCAGGAACGTATAGTTTTTGATAATAATATGGGAGGCACTTATGAAAGTGCTTTTGATCTTTCATCTATGTTGGCCATGGTGCCTGGAGGTGGTCAAGAGTCGGATGAACGCAAACAAGAAAAAGTTGATACGTTGATCGTTTTTAATGATATTTTAGAACGTATGAAGGACAGTATTGCGACGCTTTCACCAGAAAAGCAGGCTGAACTTGAAAAAATGCGAAACATGAGCATACATATGGTTATGGATGATGCTGAAAATGTTTTTACGTTTACCGCTACTAAATCATTTGCTGAGTTCAGCGAAGTAGAATTTGTCTCTTATCAAATGGACGAAGTTTTTAAGCAGGTAAAGCAACAAAATTCATCGTCTCAAGCAGGCGGACCCGGTGGCGATATGATGAAGACAGATAAGGTGCGTTATACCTTTGAAAATAATGTTTTTAGGCGCGTTGATCCACAAATACTCGCCGAAGAAGAAGGGGAAGAAGTGGAGTCGCTTGATGAAACAGAAGAGGAAGCCGCCGAAGAAAATATGATGAAAGGGATGATGGCAGAGTTTGACGATATGCTTGCAGAGTCTGACATGACCCTTGAGTACACTTTTCCGAAGAAGATCAAATCGGTTTCTCATAAGGATGCCGTGATCTCTGATGATGGTAAAACAGTTACCTATACCATTGATTGGAAGACATTACTAGAAAATAAAGACATGTTGAAAAATTTTGAAGTCACTTTAGAAGAATAAATTTGAATAAAAACATTCACATACAGGATTTAGGGTTAAAAGATTATAAGGACACGTGGGATTACCAAGAATCGCTCTTTAAAGAAATACTTGACCTTAAAATTAGAAATCGTCGCGAGTCACTTAGTTTAGAAACGCCTAACTATTTTTTATTGGTAGAACATCCACATGTCTACACTCTAGGGAAAAGTGGCGATTTTGAAAATCTTTTGATCCCCGAAGCGAAACTAGCCGAAATTGGAGCTAGCTTTTATAAGATCAATCGTGGTGGTGATATTACCTACCACGGTCCTGGTCAGATTGTAGGATACCCCATTTTGGATCTAGAAAATTTCTTTACAGATATTCATAAATATCTTCGCTTCTTAGAAGAAATGGTGATTCTAACGTTAGCTGAGTACGGTTTAAAAGCAGAGCGATCAAAAGGGGAAACAGGTGTTTGGCTGGATGTGGGCACGCCGTTTGCGCGTAAAATATGCGCTATGGGTGTACGTGCGAGTCGCTGGGTAACTATGCATGGTTTTGCGTTGAATGTCAATTCTGATCTTGGGTATTTTGATCATATGATTCCCTGCGGAATTAAAGATAAGGCAGTTACGTCATTAAACGTTGAATTAGGCAAGGCTGAAATTTCTATGTCTGAAGTAAAAGGAAAGCTCCTAAAACATTTTGCTGTACTCTTTGAAGCTAATTTAAAAGAAAATTCCGAAGCAGTGTAACTTCGGAATTTCTAATTTGGCTCGTTAATTCACCAAATTTATCGAGGGGATTTTTTATTCTACACCAGTTGTATTTGTTGTATATCTGATGGTGATCTGTGCACTTCTAATAAGGCCATCAGTGCTTATACCACCGCTTCCATAATCTTCTGAACGAACCGATATTATATGTGATTCACCTGCATTCTGGGAGTTAAATACAATTCCGTATGCGGCACCGTTGTACCTATTGAGCGGATCACCAGTATATTCAAATTCTTTGTTTGAAGAAAGAGGACTTGAAACATCAACCCATGAACGTGGTGGATCTTCGTCGTCGGTCATGGGCTCAATAACATTCATAGCAATGGGATAGGTTAATCTTGCTTTCTGGATTCCTCCAGGATCTCTAGTAATATAAAACATATTAAACCTTTCCCCAGCCTTTAAAAGCATCACATTTGAGCTAGGTTCATCAGAGTCAAAAACTCCTACAATATTGCCTTGGGCATCCAAAAAGCTAATACGGTATGAAGGTCTTTGGCCGTCTTCTTGATCGGCTGTCGTTTTGCATCCTAAACAGATTAAGCTTAGCATAATGCATCCAAAAATTAATTTTTTCATAATTAAATGTTTAAAAAAGTTAGTATTCTGGGTGACTGCTTTAGCTTTCTGTTGTTTTATTCTGAAAAGGAGGTAAGTAGATTTCTTCCTAAGATCCTCCCCCTATTATTATAATCTTCCTGTTTTACCATGCCAACACCTTTTGCAACCCACTGTTTTGCTTGTCCTGTGCGAGCCATCCCCATTTTTGTCATCGTAGTGTATTCGATTACATAACAATCAAATGTACCTGCGGGTGTGGTAAGGTTTTCTTGGGCAATCACTTTTCTGTTTGTTACCGTAACCTCCATATTCATATTGATGCCACCCATATTGACTTTCATGTTCATCTCAGCATCGGGTAGTTCATCGCCAACCGTTAAATTATTTGGCATGATGATATTGGTTCCGGAGATTTCGGTTTCCATTCCTCTAAATTGATCAAATAGGTCTGGACTCATCATTGATTTAAAATCAATTTCTAGTTCGCTGCCGTTACAAAACACGTCAAAGGTAGATTCTGTTATAAGATCTCCATTTTTGTCTTTTAGGCGAGCTTGAACGTTAGCTGTAGTTAGTCCATTTACAGTACTTACACCCATGATTGTTACTTCTTGACTTGCGCTTACATTTCCTCTTTTGCCATAAGAAGTCACGGTTGATACAGTCCCTTCTGTAAACGGATAAAAGGTGCTACAATCTTGTGCAACTACCGATACGTGCAGCAGCACGGCTATTAAGGTCAATTTTAAAATTTTCATTGTTGTTATTTTTTATATTTATAATTAATTTGATGGGCTAACCAGAATTTCTACCCTTCGGTTTTTTTGTCTGTTTTCTTTGGTATCATTGGCTGCAACGGGTTGCGTTTCTCCAAATCCTACTTGCTTAAAACGGTACTTTTTAGAGAGTTTTTCTGAAATGTAACGACTCACTGCTTGAGCTCTTTGTAGGGAGAGCTTTTGATTAGTTGACGGGCTTCCTACATTGTCTGTATGCCCTTGAATGGTAATGGTGCCCGATGGAAACACTTCGATAGATTTTACCAAATCATCTAATGCTTTATGGGCAGAAGGCTTTAAGGAAAACGCTCCTGTGTCAAAAAGAACAGCGCTGTCAATATTTAACAACATGGCGCCCCCAATTGCTGCTACTGCATCAATATCGGCTCCAGGAATGCCACTGGATGTTTCTAAGTCGGTGAGGCGTACATAATTAAAGGAATCACCTTCAACTACAAAGGGGGCTATATCTACCATGGCTGTTCCACCATCGATTTTCCCAACCTTGATCCAGCTTTTTCCATCTTTTGAGATCTCGAGATTCGTTGGCTCAATGGCGCCCATTTCAAAAACATACAGATCTGGACCATTCACATTTGAAAGTGCATTATTGGTAAAAGCAAGTGTTATTTGTCCTTTTAGTCCCAAATTGCATATCTTTTCATCTACTTCAGTAAATGTTTTGGTACTCATGTCTGGAGCATGAAGAGCCCCATTAGCATGCAATCCTGAAGGTCCAAACTTTGTATCAATTACAACATCGGCAAACGAAGCATCACCTAAAGGAAGGTAGACATAGTTGCCCCTTTCATCGACATACGTATTTTCTAAGGTATTACCGTCTTTTATCCAAGCCGGATTTGCCTTTGCGAACGCTGTAGCTGCTTTTTTAGCTTCCAGCTTAAATTGATTAGCGAGATGCCTTTTTTTTGCGATTGCTTCGGAAATTAGTTTTTTGAAATTCTCGGAAGCTTTCCCGCTTTTTAAAAATGACTGTATTGCAGCGGGTGGTTGGTAGTTTAGATACGCATCGGCAACTTTTGAGGACGGAACGGCTTCCATCATACGTGGAAATTCTTGGAGTAATTCTACTTCAACTTCAGTAATGCCATAATGATCTACAATAATGGCGAGTGTTTCTTCTTTGGAAGTAGCCTGTGTTAGCTTCAGTAGAGTGGTCATTCGTTTTTTATTGTTGTCCTTATTATATGTGCTGAGATTTTCAGTTAAAAAATTTTCTTTGGAATTTAAATCGTTTTTAGCCAGTAGTTTTGTCACTTGTTTTTCAGTGCCTTGCACGTTGTGTTTATTGCTCAGCATATTTTGCTCGCTTGCCATATTTGCCGCAATAAGTGCTTCGGCTTCTTCGCGGGTCATTTCTAGTCCTGAACCTTTCATGGTTTCTTTTAGGGCCGTCACCATTTCGGCTGCTTCATCCTGAGCACTTTTTTTGCCATGGGTATTGATCACCTTTGCCTGGGCCGTTTCTAAGGCTTGGTCAAATTGTGCACGGGAGAGTTGATGTTTACTTAAGAGCCTTTCATAGTTCATCTCGGTGGCAAGCGATTCAATTCCTTCCAGCATTTTTTCAAAGCCTTCTAAGCCTTTCTTCGTTTGGTCGTCTATCTCCCAGCCATCTTCTTCGGCATCGCCTACAAAATCGGTCATAGCAAATCCGTCGTCGGTATCTTCTGCTCCAGCAAATTCAGCTTCTGAGGTTGTTGTTTCGTCTGCTTTTTTTTCTTCCGAAGTATTTCCGCAACCAGCTAATAAAAGCATTATCCATATTCCAACAATGTAAATGCTTTTCATGGTATTAATCTTTACGTGCATAATTCATTTTGGTAAACTCAAAATACAAATAGCCAAAACGATCATACCAATCCTCAATGCCGTGAGCTGCCTCACAATCGTTGAGTTCCATAAGAATGTCGTGTTGCGATTCAATAAGTTCTGCATATTTCTTATCATAAGCAGTTTTAAGATCATTTACCGATTTTATCACACCAATTTTTTGCGATTGCCATGCGAGGCCAGAAACGCCGTGATATCCAGAAACATTATCTCCAAAGGCGATCATTCTATCTGTAAAATTTTTAGTACAAGTATAGATCGTTTTTAGGCGCTCAAAGGTGTATCGATTTTCGTTAAATCGTCCGCGTGCATCAACAAAGCATTGTTCACATTCATCGGTTTCACAAAAACTCGGAATTTTTGGCATGCCTGGAGGTGCGGCGCTGTTCATACAATTGTTAAGCCCAGTATATGCATCATAGGCGCCTTTAGCGGCGTTGTATGTGCCTAAGCCCTTATTTACGCCATCACCTAAGGACCCCAATCGTTTGAGTCCGGTCATCACATCCTGTGCGCCTTGATAACCACCTGGACGTTCTTCGGCCGTACGATCTCGTAGCCAATCTTCATATTGTTGCTGACTATTGGGTCCCCAAGTAGTTCCTCCGTGCATTTGAGAATATCCTATTTGAGTAGCTCCCAATAAAAAGAAAATAAGGATGGTGGCAGATTTCTTTTTGTTTAGTACCATGGCTAATAGAAAGCCAATAACTAATAAGGCAACACCAATTACGATGTATAAAAGCATGTTATTTGAACCTCCAGAGTTGTCGTTTGTAGCTCCATTACTACTTTCAGATTCTAATTTAAATTCGCCAGGACGGGCTTTCCTAAAGGCAGATCCGAGAAATTCTTTTACCGGTGGATTTGCGTAGATAATAAGTGTATAATTGATCTCTTCACTTCCGGGTTTTACATGAATTCCGAAGTCACCTTCGGTTCGAACTTTAAAGTGAATGATGCCGTTTTCCGAAGTACTTGTTTTTTGCGTTTCAACAATATCTTCCCAGTTGGTATTGGCAATTTCTACTTCAAAATCGGGGTCTCCATAATTACTGAAAAGATACACATCGATGGGTCGAAACATATCAACTTTGGCAAACCAATATTGTGGATCTTTGTCTATAGTTGCGTTGGTAATGACTCCAGAAGCGCCTTCAACTTCTTTGTCGTCAATCAATTCAAGCTTGACGGGTTTTATCTTCTTATCCATTGAAAACGGCTGTGCGCTTATCTTTGAGCAAAAAAGGAAGGCAAGAACAAATAAATAATATAGTGGTTTCATAATGTTTACTTTTTATGTTTTTGTAAGAGGTAATTGCTCAGCGTAATCGCTAATTGCTTACGAGCTTCCTGTTGTTCTTTGCTTAATTTCTTACATTCTGTTTCGCAATACTGAATTTGTATGGTTCCATCATAGTTGTTATTGAATATCATCAAAAATCTATTGAATGGATGGATGCATAAGTAGGTGTCTTTAGTATCACTTAGAATGGCGGTTAACGGACTTCCTTCTTCTTTATAGTTTTCTATTTCTCGTGTTATATCGTCTTTTGAGAAAGGATGCCATTGCAATGAAACGATCCATTTAGAATTATCAGCGAGTGTTATTTCATAAGAACAGCGATTATACTTTATGACTTCGTCAATGTTGCCCTCTGGAAGATCTAACGCAGTTGCAATATCTTTCGCGCTTACAAAACTGCAGTCGCCTTTCTGTAGCTTAAAGAGCGTGCTGTAATCTCCATGTTGTGATAGAGAGATATCGTCTTTGCTAGCATTGCTTTTTGCTTCAGTGGTGATCTCTTTGTTCTCTTTTTTTTCTGAAGTAGTATCGACGTTCTTCTTCTGTGAAGAATCACAGGCTACGAATAATACAACAAGACAATAAGCGAAAATATTTTTCATAATAGTGGGTTAGGGGTTTTGTTTTTCTTTTTCTTGACCTTCTTGGATCGCCTTTAACAAAAGAGTGTTAAACTGAGTTTTTGCTAGTTCCTTCTTTTGGGGATCCAAGCTGTTGTTATAGGCTTGGTATTGTTCGGTGAGTTTTGCTTTCATTTCAGGAGTAGCGTCCATTTTATTGACAAGCGTCGTAAAATCTTCGATACCTTTAAATTCTTCAATGTTCATCATATTTCCGAAGATATCTCCATAAACATTGGCTTGTAGATCCATAAAATTAGTAGTGGTTTCTGTTTTGTTTTCAGAGGCGTTACTATCTGGCAATTGGGCATTAGCTATATATGAAATGCTGCAAAGAAGCCATAAGAAGTACGTACGATTTTTCATGATTTACTGGTTTAAGAGTTCTTGTGGATAAAATGTTTGAATGCTATCTGATTGTTGTTCTGTTTCTGAACCGATCACATTTTTAGATTTTTTGTTACGTTTTTTCCGACGTTTCTTTTTTTTCGGAGCGTCGATAACTGAGTCTAATACACGATCGGTACTCCTGTGTGTTTCGTTTTCAACACGTCGCTCGACAGTTTTCTCAACAGCGTTTTCTGCTCGCTTTCCCAATTTTTTAAAGAGTTGTGCATTTGCTGAAGAGCTCAACAAAATAATGGCGACAGTAACTATAATTTTGATAGGATTCATCTGTTTATTTATTTGTTAATGAGTTGTTTGTGTTTATAAAAGTAGGCTAAGTTGCTTTGTAATTTTGGAAGTGAATACATGATAATTAACAGGGGAAAAACCTTAAATTTTTGAGTTTTATTTACCTTCAAGTGCGTTAAGTCGTTGCTCCAATGCATTGATTATCTTTTGTTGTTCTTGAATGGCTTTTGTCAATACGGGAATGATGTCACTGTAATACACTCCTAAATTTTCATTTGGAGTTAAAACACCTGGGTTTTTTTCATCGGGATATATGTAATCATGGGTTTTGACCACTTCGGGAATGACTTCAAGAAGTTGTTGTGCTGAAAACCCTAATTTTACTTCGGAAGGATTTCTATCATGCTTCCATTGATAGCTAATAGGTTCCAGTTTCATCACTTCCGCCAAACCATAATTCAATTCCTTAATATTCTTCTTTAACCGAATATCGCTGGTATTAACAACCCCTGCAGTTGCATAGACGTCATCCCAGCGGAAGGTACTTGTTCCTAAATCATAGGTATTGTCAACAATAGGAGCCCATGCGCCAAAGGGTCCACTAATGAGATTGCCAAAATCACTGATATATTCTGTTGAACCAATACCAATAGCGGTACCATTTGTTAGATCATTTCGGTAGAATGACGCCACGTATTCGAGCGTGGTGCCGTTAACAGTTGCACCGTTATTGGTAAGACTAGCGGTACTTGTCCCAGCAAACATAATATCTTCGGCAGCACTGACACCAAAGGCTTCGGGATTGTTTTCAGACTCTATTCTAAAATCTACATTAATACCTTGTTCGTTAAAGACGGTGATAAACCCAGCATCTAATCTGTGTTGCGGAGTCCCATTGCGGTATAGGTATAAGGCGCCATCTTGTGCAGCGATGTTAAACATACGCCCTATATTAGCACCAGTGACGTTATTATTTTCGGTTACGATAACTTCACCACCAAAATAGCTGTTACCATTGTCACGAACTTGAAAATGATTTATCCCGTTATCCTGCACATTGAAATCTCCCGTGCTCGATAAGTTAAAATTAATATCGAATGTACTTTGTGCAACGGTGGTATTTTGATTGAGGGTCCCACCTAGGCGCACAACTCCTGCGGCTTCTGTTAATCCGTTTTCGGCAGTTAAAATAGCCGGATTGTCTGTCCAGTAGCTCGCGCCCAATCCATCTGTTTCTATAATTTGATTAGCCATTCCTCTGCTTGGAGGTAATGTGTAAAAATCTGGAACAGGATCTGTGGCGTCATTTGTGCCAACGGCGAGCCTTCCTTTAAAATAACCTGAAAAACCACTTGCACTAAATACATCGGAATATACACCATAGTGATTGCCACCCGCTGCGGGGTCAATATAATTGTGAGAGCCATATTTTGCACCAGTACCTGTTCCTGTGAGGCGGTTTCTAGAGCCATAATGAATGCCATTTGCTGAATTTTGAACCTCGTTGAAAATTCCGTATTGCGAACCTGTACCACTTGATTGTAATATATTTCGAGTTCCATAATGACTACCCGAACCTGTTCCAATCAACGTGTTTCTTGTTCCAATATGCATACTATTGCCGGTATTGTTAATAATATTATTTGTAGCCGTCTGTGTGCCCGTGCCCGCACCTTCTAATGAATTTGTGCTTCCTATGTGAGCGCCTCCACCAGTGTTATCAATAATTACCGAGTTTCCGTATTTTTCAGCATCTGCGCTACCTGAAATCACAGTTTGAGATCCGTAATGGATACCATTACCAGCCACGTTTACATCGTTATAAGTAGCAAACTGCGCACCGCTACCACTTCCGCTAAGCACATTATACGCGCCGAAGTGTGGTCCTGTACCGTTTCCGCTTATCGAATTATAATTTCCGTATAAATTATCATTTGAGATGCTCGCTACAGCATTATAATTTGCAATGTGCGAGCCTGTACCTGCGCCATTAATTTCATTGTACGAACCATACATAAAGCCTGCACCCGTTCCACTTATTCGATTAAAAGTACCATAACTAGGAAAGAAACCGTTAGCGGTGATTTCATTAAGTGTACCGTATTTTCGAGAGTTTCCTGTACCGCTCATTCGGTTTTCAATACCAATATGTTCTCCCGCGAGGTTATTCAGACTTTGGTTAAAAATTCCCCAATTTGATCCAGTTTCAGTAGTTGATGATAAAATATTTAATCCACGGGATACGACTGCATTTGTATTGATTCCCACAGCTCCATTGGTAAATATGTTATCAGCTATAGAGTTTGGCGGACTCGTTGTTCCTTCTTCAAACCAATCGGCGTCACCTCCCGTACTGGATCCTATAGCGATCCATGTGCCTCCTTCAAAATAATAAAAACCAACACCCGAGCCGCCAATTGTTGCAGCGTTCGAATTCCAGATTAGGAGTCCGTCGGCAGCGGTATTTACACCATCAAGCATAGTGTTGCTAACATCGTTTAAAGAAACTCTTGGAATTAATAGTCCTTGATCTGAAGCCGTAATATCTAAAGCAGCAGATGGATCTGGCAATACTGTTCCAATACCCACTTGAGCCATAATGTTATAGCTGATGAGTATTAAGATGATGAGCGTGAAGTTGCGAAAGTGTTTCATTTTTTAAAGGTTATTTGTTTTATAACTTTATTTTTGTGCATAATACTAAGGGTGTACACTCCTTTTTTTAAATAGTTCACATTGAGTAAGATGCGCTCTGAAGGCATCGTAGGTAGGTCGCCCGAATGTGTAAGTCTTTTTTTTTTCATAATGCTGAGGAAGTACCCTTTGGTAAAAGTAGTTGTGAATCAAAGGGTTGACTATAAACCATGTAACAAAGACTGTGATCTATGTAACAGCGGCTAAAAAGCTTGAATTGGAGTAGGTTTATTGATTGTTTTTTCCGTAGATAGTAGGGGAAACACCGAATTCTTGTTTAAAACACTTGGTAAAATAGGATGGATCATTAAAGCCAACGCTATAGCCAACTTCAGAAATAGATATTTTACCTTGACGTATTAATTGCGCGGCTGATCGTAAACGCTGAGTTCGTAAAAATTCTGAAGTTGATTGCCCGGTTAATGCTTTAAGTTTTCTATGCAATTGCATCCTACTCATCAGCATTTTTTCGCTAAACTGACTCGCAGAGAAATCGGAGTCTGTGAGATATTCATCCAGGACCTCTTGTAATTTGGTTAAGAATTGTTCTTCCGAAGAAGAAATTGCTATATCCTTTGTTTTTAGGATCACTTCGTTTGAAAAGCGCTCCTGTAAAGCGCGTCTTGTTTGAAGCAAACTCGCCACGGTTGCTTGTAAATACGATGAGCTAAAGGGCTTTGAAATAAAGGCATCTGCACCCAATTCAAGACCTTTTAGTTGGTCGCTATTTTCGTCTTTGGCACTGAGTAAAATAATAGGAATGTGAGAGGTGAATTCGGCAGATTTACATTTTTTTGTTAAGGTATAGCCGTCGGATACGGGCATTTTTATATCACTTATAATGAGATCGGGAATGAGTTCTTGAGCCTTCTTAAAGCCTATATCACCGTTTTCTGCAGTGTGAATTTGATATTCATTTTCAAAAATCCCGCTGAGGTAGATTCGAATGTCTTTATTGTCATCAACAATGAGCAGAACAGGAGCATCCAGTTCTTGTTTTTCATTTTCTTGGAAAGTATTTTCTGAAATTTCCTCAAAATCAACATTAGAGTGCAGTTCGCTGGAAAGTTTTTCGTCGTTTGAAAATTCCGAAGCAAGCATAGGAAGGATAATGTTAAATTGAAGGATTCCTTTTGTTGGAATCGTTGCGGTGATCTTGCCGTGGTGAAGTTCAACCAATTCTTTCGTTAAAGCTAATCCGATTCCGCTACCGTTATTTGAATCACTACTTTGATAAAATCGATTGAAAAGTTGGTCTAATTGAACAACCGTGTTCTTGTTGTACGCATTTTTAATGATGAAATGATAGCTGTCTTGAATAAGTTCGCCTTTTATTTCAATGGTACCATGTTCTGGGGTGTACTTAACGGCATTGCCTAACAAGTTTGATAGTATTTTCTCTAGTGCATCACGATCAAACCATACTGAAGTATTTGACGGTTTTAGATCTGATACAAGTGAAATGTTTTTTTCTGCCGAAAGGAAGTCGAAAGCAGCAACTTGAGCTGCTACAAAGGTATCTATTGTACCAGGTTGTACGTTAAGTTTTAACTTTCCGCTTTCTAGTTTTGCCAACGCCAGTAACTGAGCAACGAGTCGTTCCATTCTAGCCGTATTTTGCTGTGCTATTTTTAAATTACGCACCTCGCTTTCAGATAGATCATTTTTGTTTAGTTGATCTTCCAACGGCCCTTTAATAAGTGATAGAGGCGTTCTAAATTCATGAGAAATATTTGTAAAAAAGGATGATTTAAGATCACTCAGGGCCTTCATGGCCTGTTTCTCATCTCGTTCTTTTTCCAAAGAATATTTGGTTTCAAGCCGTTTTTGCTCATTGGCCTTGTTTCGAATGGTTAAAGCAGAAGAGAATACGATGATCTCCGCAATGGCAGTGATAATAAAAAGCGAATTATTGTTATAAATTACAGTTAGGATATTGCCAAGAACAAGTAGTTGACTCCCTACAAGAACGATGATCTCTATCAGGCTCGGCTTTTTAAATAATAGTCGTGTAAATAAGTAAAAGCTGATGCTTGTAAAGATTATTTCGAAACCAATAGCAAGTATATATCGAAACTTAAAATACGGATAGAAGATCATAATGACCAAAGCGATAACTCCCAATACGATCATACCTTTTAGCGTGAGGCGCGAGAGTTTATACAAACGAAGGGATTTACTTTTAAAGTCTACAAAACAATCCACAAAATAGAGATAGAGCCCAGCAGCAGCAATGTGCATACTTTGTGTTAGATATAAGTAGATCTTGGGATGTAGTTGATTCAGCAAATTGTAAAAGAACGGGATACGCCCTATAAACAGTAAAATCAACGCTAGTAAATAGAAGCTGTAATTGCGATAATTCTTGTCTTTGGTTATAAAAAAAGTGACCAATAGCAAAATAAATGATATTAAGAAAATACTTAAAAAGCTGTAATAGCGAAGCACCTTATTATCTTGTGACAGCGCATTTTTACTATACATTTTATTTTTAGAAAAGAAGACGCTAATGGGGTATTGAAGGTTCTTTTTTCCCCAAAATGACAGGGGTTGTTTGTTTACGTAAAAGGGTTTTGAGAAATCGATAGACCTTATGGCTAGCGTAACTGATGAACGTTCATAACGATGAAAATTGATCTGTTGTTTAGCGATTCTCCCCGTTTGCAGTTTGTAATATCCGTTTTGAGAAGGAACATATACATCGGCCAGATCACTTCCCCAAAAATATATAGTTAGGTAATTGCTGTCAAAAGCATGTTCAAGTTGAAATCGATACCAATGTATTGCTTGAGTGTCATCATTAGGCTCTAGGAAGGTTGCAAATTGCTGTTCTTTTATGGCTTCAAAGCTTTGCGTTCTGCTGCTGTCGAGATATACCGAGACCTCTTTTAAATCGTATAAGGTTTCTTCATCCGGAATGCTATTTAACTGGGCTTCGGTTGTAAAAATTGCACCGAAAAAAGCCAAGACTAAAATCAGTTGAAATCTAAATTTATAAGAGAATGCTATAGACATTACCAATTGCAGTGGCTTTAGGGATGATACATCATCTAAGTTAGCTAGTAACTTAAAGATACGCAATAATATGTCATTCAATTGTTTAGCTGTAGGACTATTGTAACAAAAGCTAGTTACATTGTCACAACTTACTCAACGCTATAAAGTAAGATCTCATCGGTGGCGCCTTTAACCACAACACCTATCTTTTTATTGTTCTTTACATCGCTCAAGTGTGCTGCGTCTGTTCCGTATACGGGAAATCCTTTTACAATCTTCCCTGATCGATCTAAAACGTACACCTTGTTTTCTTGTGTTTCGGTGATAGCAATATAGGTTTTACGGTTTATCTGGAAGAGCGCAGGTTTTGAATAAATTCCGAAGGGTAATTCAACCAAAACGCCATTAATTCTAAGTAAATTATCATCTAGTGTTACCTTGGTGTTTCCTAAAACAGCAAAACTATAAGAAGCCGTGACATCTAGTTTTTGTGTACTTACTTTGCCAGATTGGGTAATGGATTTTTTCTCCTTGTCTTTAGTGATGATCACAAAATTTTTGCCTTCTCTCATCACGGGAGTTTCAGAAAAATTGATATTTTCTTTAACGCTAACACGTGATTTTCCTACGCGACTCAGAATATTTAGTAAACCATTACTTTCAGCAATGACAATATAATCTTTGTTGCCCATACGAATATGTTCTGGCGCCAAAACAATCTCCGATTTTGCAGTTTTAAACGTAAATCCTTTGACAATTTTCGCTTCATTATCGTACATAAAAACCTCTTTACCTTGCGTAATGACAAAGCGATAATTACGTTTGTTGTCATAATCAAAAACCGCCAATGGCTGGGTTATGGGATCCTTAAATTTTAGCGGAAATGGCTTTACCGTTTTACCTTTACGATCGAGAATATAAAATGTATTTTTGGTCACAAAAGCTAGTTGCTTTCTTCCATTCTTTAAAAGGTCAACTTCTTGAATTTCACCTAAAATAGGTCCGTCGAGCTTATTTTTCCAAAGTGTTTTTCCGCTATTTGAAAGCAGATAGAGGGTGTTGGCAATATCTTGAACAGCAATATCCTTTTCTCGCGTTGTATAATTACTGAAGAATACTGGGTTCCCCATCACAGCTTCGTCTAGTTTCACATTAAATTGTTCCCTTACCGTACCTATGGATTGCACTTTTTCTGAAGCCGATTTACACACTAAATTGACATGAGCAAAATCACGATCATAACTAAATTGAAGCGCTACCAAAGGATATGCATTTACTTGAATTCTCGCAATTTCATCACGTGATCCGCTTCCGAAGAAAGCTGCCAAAGCGGGAGAAATAGCCGATTTCATTTTGAGGATAAACAAGGAAGAAGCGTTACTTATTTCTGTGCTCGTACTTTCAAAATAGGGCGTTTTATTGAGACAGTCATTATTTTTATATGCCGAAATGATCTGTTGCGCAGTGCCCTCGGTGTCCGTAAAAACAAAGAAACTATCGACCTGAAATACGGTGCTTAACGAAGTTGCCGGAAGTAGTGGAACAAATACTTTATGGAAAAGATCAGGTTGGTTAAAATCATATAAAACAACCTCTCTAAAGGTTTCCTTTTCTGAAATAAACCGGGCCAATGCCTCTTTTGTGATCAGCGGATCGATACTTTTTAATACCACAGCATTACCTGTGCTTAGAGTAATATAGCCTATTTCGCTCGCTGAATCAAATAAGCCGTTGGTTTGAAAATTTGTTTTATCACTTCGGAATGTTTTAAGATTCTTGATAAGCTTTTCGGCATCGTTAAAAGTAAAGGAAATAACATCAAGTGTTTCTCGGGGTGTGATATTCTGTATATCGTTTTGCTGAGGAATTTGCCCTTCAAAAACAGAAAGCAATTGTGGGATAGTGTCACGCGCTAAAGACACACCAGTTGCGGTGATACGATCTGGAAGGATCTGTGTTTTTAGAGCTGTCCAATTAGCAAAGACAACTTGTGTGCTATCTGAAAGGGGTACCTCATTAGATCGTAATAGAATATTGAAATCTGAGGTTGTATTCATACCATAAACCTTCGCAAATGTGGGTTCCTTCAGTGTTTTTTTATCTAAAATTCCTTCTAAAATTTGCTGAGACGAACTCGCGATAAACACGCTGTCTTGGATCGCGGTAAAGGCTATCTTTTTAGCGATGGTAACACGCTGTATTGATTTGTCACCATATGTTAGTGTTTCTATTGTTTTGTCTTTAATAGAATCACTTACAAACAGCGTAGGGGTGTGTTTTGTAATGTAAGTATAGACAGTAGTACTATCATTAACTTCTGAAATAGCGATCACACTTTCTCCCGATGGATGAAGGTGTTTTAATAGCGAAGCCTCTTCAGAAAAAAAGGAAAACGCAGTTGTCTTGTTAAAAGCAGCAATAAAATCGTTGTTCTTAATATCTGATGTGAGTCGGTCGATACTTTGAACCTTGAAGACAATCTTTGCATTTTCGGGAATATAATCGATAAGTGATCCCTGCCTTGGAGTTGTACTTTCGCAACCCAAAAGGAATAAGATACTAACGAAAAGGACAAAGATTTTTTGAAACAATTTCATAAAACAAAAGTAGCATGATTTGATCGCTAAATAGAAAATTCTTTGAAATGTTTATTGACGGGTTTTTAACAATAGAATATTGCAATTGCAGGCGACGCTAATTACGATATTTGGTGAGTTGGCGTTAGATTCAAAAAAGAATGAAACTTAGTATTTACAGGTCAAGCCACGAACGGAATGGGGTGGTTCGCGACCGACTAACAATGTCCTTTAAGCCTGTGGAGAGTTCTATTTCTATGCGACTTTTAGAAAGAAGATTCATTTTTTTAATACTTGCTATGTGAATTATACACCTTCGGTTAATTCTGAAGAAATTCATCGGGTTTAAAACCGCTTCCAACGATTCAATACTTTGGTTGATCACAAAGCGCTGTTTGGTATTCGTGGTCATAATGGTGACGTGATCTTCAAATACAAAATAGCTGATGTCTTCTATTGCAATCGAATATACTGTGTGATTGATCTTTGCAAAGAATCGCGATTTAAAACGCGGCTGAATTTGGGTTTGATTTTGAAAGGTAGATATCATAAGTAAAGCGCTACATAAAGGATGTTTTAACAACCTAAATGTAGCTCTAACTGAAGCGCGATAAAACTATCTCTAGACAAACATAATTATTGTTTAATAAGTTTGATGGTTTGGGTAGATCCATTGCTGAAATGTAAAACGGCTATTGCCATCGAATCAGTTTTTAGTGGAACTATGTTTAAACCACTTTTAATGCTATGCCCGGGCTGCTTTAGTAGCAGCTTACCATCGATTGAATGTACTGTAATGTCAAGCGTCATTGCCAGTTTTGATGTTATAAACAGACCGTTGTTCTCATACGGGTTTTGATAGGTAATATTAATTATCTTTTTCTGTAAAACGGTATCGTTGACCGAAAGTATGGCCTCAGCGCCTTGTCCGCCAAAAGCGCCCATGTCGTTTCTGATGGTTCCGAAGGCAGGATAAAGTGCATTTCCTGGTGACGCGGGGTCTTCAATATCGTTGTAAATATTTGTGGCATCTCCTGCATCAACGCAGGGAGAGGTAGGTTTTAAGATAAAGGTTCGGTCACTATCAAAATCGGGATTGTTATCAATAACACCTTCTTCGTCACCAATACCATCAAATCCGCCTTCAATATTAGTGTAGGTCATGGTCGCATTTCCACCAAAACGCTTATAAATTTGCGGGAAACCATTGTCTGAGGTGTTTCCGTATATAATTGAATTGATGATAATTGTTGACGTGCCTGTAGAGATGATCGCACCACCGCGATCGCCAGAATGATTGTTAACAATGGTATTATTTTCTAATGTTATTGCTTCCCAGTCTACATACACACCGCCACCGCCGTTAAACGAACCGGTTGCTGTATTATTTGAGATCACGTTATTTTTTAGCACGGCACCACCGCAATAGGCGATCATGATCCCGCCTGCGTAACCACCGGTGTTCCTTTGAATAATGTTATTTTCTATCGTTGGGAGTCCGAAACCCATTCTAATTCCGCCGCCACCAGCACCTGTGACACCAGCTTCAGCAACACAGACATTATCGGTAATGATGTTGTAAATAATTGTGGGAGATGACTGATTGATAATAATTCCTCCGCCAGTTCTAAAGTAGGCATCATCGGCAGGATTGTAGGTTTTGGTTCCTGTTCCGCCAGTGATGGTAAAGCCTTTTAAAACCGCATCGGCATTTTCACTCGTAATAAACGATACAACGCTGCCTTTGTCTGGATCGGTGGCCATACTGCCATCGATGATAGTTCTGCTAATGTCTAGAACATCTCCCGAAGTATGAAAGTTACTAGTTACTATAATACTCTTTCCAAGAAAGTCGATGTTTTCAAAGTAGGTGCCTTGAGATACAATGATCACATCACCATTGGAAGCGGCATCTATAGCCGATTGTATTGTGACGTATTGAGATGGGACTAATAGATCTGCTGCCTTTGTAGTAGAGAGTAAACCACTTAAAAGAATAAAAAGTAAGATTGATTTCATAGTAGTGTTTTTTGATTATGACTGAAATTACATCATATCACAAACACGCGAAAAAACAATTGTTTGAACGGAAATTCTTGGGGGGTGAACAGACAAAAAGCCTTTTAAAAGAGTTTTAAATGTATGAAGTTTACTAGCATTTCTAAAGCAGTCTAAAACAAAAAAGCCAACCTCAATTACTGAAGTTGGCTTATATAGTATAAAAATCACCTTATTTCATCATCATCTCATTTAGCTGTTTGGTGTCAACATATTGCTGAAATGCTGTTAATTTTCCGTCTTTTACGGTCCAAAGGTGAGCTGCTTGTGCATCTAAAGTTTTGCCATTGTGTTTTGATGTGGCATTGTAGCGAAGAGTAGCGAGTACTTGATCATTGCTCATTTCGTGCAATTCGATATCGCTCAACTTAAAATCGTTAAAATCAACGGGAAGTTTTGCAAAGACACCTTGTAACACAGCATCTGGGCCAATGTACGGATTCCCGGCCGCTAAAGCATTTCCTTCAGCCTCATTCCAAACAATTTTAGCATCCATAGCGCCTAAGGCGGCTGGAATATCACCCGTTGCGAATGCGTTGTATAGACCTTCAACTACACTCGTATTATTTGTGGGGGTTAGAAATCTAGAGCTTTTATAGATTTTCCAATGACCATCCACCCTTTTTAAGGTGTTTACAAATTCGCCTCTTAAAACCATTTTGGGTTCGTTAAGTTTGTTATAAACAAAGCTGCCACTAACAAACATATAATCCTTTCCCAAAACAGATTCGTCTATGCTTGTTAGGGTAATATCATATTCTCCCGCTGCAAAGGTGGCAGCATATTGTTTTTTAATATTGTCTACGCCCGAAATCATACTTCCGTCAGAATTTCTAATGGAGGCATCTTTAGTATATAGTGCGTCAATATTGTTAATATTCGAAGTGTTTATCGTGGTGATATACAATTGATGTAGTTCGGCTATTGCATCACTTTGAGCATTGGCTTGATACGTGAAAGATGCGAGTCCTAAGAAGCAGACTAAAACGAGTGTTTTTTTTAGATGTTTCATAATTGTTTTTATGGTTTATTTAGTTTTCAGATTGGTGAACTTCCAATTCTATTTCGATTAAAAATTCGGGTAATGCTAATTCTTTTACACCCAACCAAGAGCCCGTAGGAAATTGATTTTTGTAGATCTCTGCTCGGTAGGCAGCTACCTCTAGAAATTTCGACATATCGGTGGTGAAAATATTTTCGACGACGACATCGTCGAAGGTGCTTCCATAATGTGCTAGAACTTTTTCCAGATCGGCATAGCAATTTTTCATCTGTTGCTCAAAATCACCCACGGCTGTAGGGTTTCCTTCGTTATCCATACTTACAGCGCCCGAAACTTTTATGGAGTTGCCAATTTTTACAGCGTGCGAATACCCATACGCTTTTTCAACTTCGGGTCGCAGTAAAAAATATTCTGGTTTTTCGGAATGATTTTTAGCTTCTACCACAGCTTCGGCAGTGTTCATTTCGTTCTTGGCCATCTCCTCTTTAGGTTGTTCGCAACTAAGAAGAATGTTACCTAATAATAAAGTTGTAAAAGTTAGTTTAAGTAATGTTTTCATTTTATAAGTTTTAGTTAGTTTTTATATTCTGAAACGATGAGTGATCGTATTGTTGTTGAATTGTTTCGTAGTGGATCGATCTTCCGATAAGCTTCTGAACTTAAAAAATTTTGAAGCGCCTCCATCGAATTCCATTGTAATACGATCAAATGATTTGGATTCCAATTCCCTTCGGCAGGAATTATTTGCCTCTTTGGTTCGTTCTCTAATCCTATTCCGCTTGAGTGCACTAAATAAGTTCCACCATAGTTTTTAATAATGGGTTTAAGGTGTGATTGGTATTGTTTGTATTGAATTGAATCATGCACCGATATGTCTAGAATAAGGAGTGTCTTTTCAAGAGGTGATCCTGTGATTTCTGAACCAATATTTTGATGCGGATCTGCATTTTGTGCATACATTGTATTACTGATAAAAAGTAGTACAACGATAGCTTTGAGTATAGAGAGGTAGCGATTCATTATTCAGAGTAATTTTTTAGGGTTTCGAAAACGGGTCTGAAGTCAATGTTTAAGTCGCGTTTCGCCAGATCGTTCTTATAACGTATCACACCTTTTCCTTTGGGCGGATTACCATTGAGCATTTGATGCATATCACTAATAGGATAGGTTTCACTGCTTAGCAAATAATCTTTACCATGGAGTCCGTTTTTTGTAGCAATTTTATAAATAGCATTGGCAACATCTTGTACATCTACAAGTGCAAAAGGCACGTTATTATCGTACAAACTTTGAATAAAATCGTTAGGAGCTATTTTGTTTTTGATCAAATGTTGAAGTCCGGAAGAGGTTGAATCTTCACGATTTGACAAGGATTTCCCCATCACTCCCACAGGAGAAACTGTAGTGATCTCGAAATGCAGTTTAGGGTGTTCTTCCATAAACTTTAATACCACCTGATTGGCGATAAATTTTGCTTGAGCATATGGATGACTCTCCGTACTTGTAAATCGCTCGTCGTTCTCATCGTAAAGGTCTGAAAAATCTTTACCTCCTGCGGGCATAGGAAAATTGGTGTTCCAGCCTGCTACAGATGCTATAAAAACAACCTTTTCAATGGTGGGAGTTTGCTTTACGACTTCCAGAAAATTTTCTGTGCCTTTAATTGTTGGGTCAAATAATTCGATTTGTGGATTGGTAACATCTAACTGGAAAGGTGTGCCACCGTGAATAACAATGTCGCAATCGGCAACAAATTCTCTTAGTTGTTCTTTGTTTTCAACTTTGAGTTCGAAAAATTCTAACAAATTGTTTGGATCGAGGGCAATTAGGTGCTTATATTTTTCCTTTTTAAAAATATCTGTTACGCCCACTTTGGCCTGCAGGTTATTTTCTAAAATTTTCTTGGTGATATGACTTCCAATAAAGCCTGAGCCACCAATAATACCTACTTTTTTCATAATTAACTTGGTTAGTTAGTAATGTATATTGATAGTGTAATTCTAGTTTTAAAATTACTTGTTAAGTGCGTACGAGTCAATCACACGTTAATGTGATTTTAGGCATGTTGTTCTGAGTATTTAAAATGCATAAGAAGGTAATCAAGCAGCAGAAATACTGTTGATCGAGTCAAAGCACGAGCGAAATAAGATTAGGAAGTAGGAGACTGGCCTGCGAACATGGAACCACACATTCAGAAATTAAGATTATTCTGAAATTGTACAATAGTGAACTATTATTAGAGCTTTAGTTTTAACTGCTCTGGCAGTAATCTAAAACTTTTTCTATGCAGGTCTGTAGGACCGTATTTTCGGATGGCATCTCGATGCTCTGCCGTTGGATAACCTTTGTTTTTCTGCCAATTATACATTGGAAATTGGTCGTGAAGCATTTTCATATGGGCGTCGCGATAGGTTTTGGCGAGAATGGAGGCAGCGGCAATATGTAAGAATTTTGCATCGCCTTTAACAACACATTCGTATGGCGTTTTTCCGAAGGGTTTAAAACGATTCCCATCAACGGCAATGAACTGTGGCTTTAATTTTAGATCTTTTATAGATCGATGCATTCCTAAGATAGATGCATTTAGAATATTTATTTGATCAATTTCTTCCATAGAAACATGCACTACAGCATACGATAAAGCTTCCGCTTCTATGATATCTTTTAGCAGGAGCCTTTTTTTTTCTGAAAGTTGCTTGCTATCGGTTAAATACGGATGAGTAAAATCATCTGGTAGGATCACAGCAGCAGCTGTAACGGGACCAGCTAAGCAGCCACGCCCAGCTTCGTCTGTGCCACATTCTAACAGGTGATGATGTATTTTTAATTTGAGCATCTAGCAAGCAAAATACAAAGAAGCGCGGCTAATTCCCAACAAAAATAAGCTGATGTTTTATTTCCGAAGAAAACAACATTACGTATATTCTAGCCGTTAAAGACTATCGGTTTTAAAAGCAATCTGCTATATTTGTCAACAATTCCTTTCGAATGAGAAACACTCTTTTGCTACTTTCTTTTTTATGCGTTACGGCATCAGTGTTCGCTCAACTTACAAAGCCTCAAAACGGTTCTCGACCTGCTGAGAACAGTGCTAAATCAACACAGGAGATTGAAAAACCACCTATTGACCTTTATAAAATTATTTCCGCAGTACGAGATACTACTTTTGTTGACACTACGCTAAGTATAGAAAAAGAATACAAATTCAACTATTTACGCCGAGATAATTTTGAGTTGTTACCTTTTTCAAATGTTGGTCAAACCTATAATTCATTGGCATACACGTTTGATGATCTCAATTTAAAACCCAAGTTTGTAGCACAGTCGCATCATTTTAATTACTTAGATGCCAAGGATATAAGCTATTATCACGTACCTACTCCGCTAACAGAATTGTACTTTAAAACCGCCTTTCAACAAGGACAGCAATTGGATGCTTTTTTTACAGTAAATACTACCGAACAATTTAATTTTTCGGTGGCATATAAAGGAGTTCGCTCGTTGGGTAGTTATCAGCACATTTTAACGAGTACAGGAAATTTCCGCTTTACCACAAACTACCACACAAAAGATAAGCGCTACAACATTAGAGCACACGTAACTTCACAGGATTTTACGAATGAGGAGAATGGCGGATTGCAAGATGTGTCTATTCCTTTGTTTGTCAATGACGATCCAGATTTTGAAGACCGCGGGAGGTTGGAAGTGAATTTTGAAAATGCTGAGAATATCATCAAAGGGGTGCGCTATTATATGGATCACCAATACGAATTGATCAGGAAACAAGACAGTCTAAGTTACACGATACTTACATTGGGAAATAGTATCAGCTTTGAAGAAAAATATTATCGATACTCTCAAACGGCCCCTTTTAGCGAGTTTGGAGACTCTTATAAGACAGCCGATCTTAATGATAGAGTGTCGCTAGACGACTTTAACGCGAAGGCCTTTGTGTCATTCAATAATAATATCTTCGGAAAAATCAGGGGATTTGTTGGTTATACCGACTATAATTATGGGTATAATTCGGTTTTAATACTAGATGAGGGTCGTATTAATAACAGACTCAAAGGAAATCTGGTTGAGGCTGGTGCAGAGTACGAAAAGAAATATCGCGGGTTTGAGCTCTTCGGAAAAGCGGCGGTGAATGTGTCTGGTGATTTTGATGGAAATTATATCAGCGCTGGAGCAGGTTTCGAACTAGATGCCGAAAACCAATTAAAAGGAACAATCACATCACATTCGGTGGCGCCAAATTTTAACTTTTTGCTTTATCAAAGTGATTATGTAAACTACAATTGGCAGAATAATTTAGACAATGTGAAGCGTCAGGAATTGAAATTCGAATTACAATCGAAGAAATTATTTGATGCTGAGGTTAGCTATACGGGAATTGATGATTATGTGTATTTCGGACTCAAACCAAATGATTCTACGCCTACGCCTATACAATCACAAGAACGCGTTGATTATTTAAAAGTGAAAGTAGGGAAGGAGTTTCGTTATGGTAAATTTGGTCTGGTGAATACAGTGTTATTTCAGCAAGTTGCTAACGGAGAAGATGTTTTTAACGTACCGCAAATAGTAACAAGAAACACGGTGTATTACGAAGATGAGTGGTTTAAAAAAGCCTTGTTTTTGCAAACGGGCGTTAATTTTAAGTATTTTTCATCTTATAATATGAATGCTTATGATCCTGTTCTCGCAGAATTTTATGTTCAAAATAGCGAGGAATTTGGAGCTTTCCCTTTGGTTGATATTTTCTTTAATGCAAAGATTCGTCAAACCCGAATTTATGTAAAATTTGAGCATGTTAATGCCTTGTTTGGCAATACAAATGAATATTTTTCGGCACCGGGCTATCCTTATCGCGATCCTGTAATTCGCTTCGGATTGGTTTGGAATTTCTTTTTGTAATTGTCTTCCGAAGGAAATACTTAAAAGCTATTTATAAGTAACGAGAATATCTGCCACTTTCTTTAGGTTAGATGCAACAATTTCTGTTTTTGGTGCTAGCGGAAAGGCTTGCTGTCCGGGTCTGTTAATAAAAGCAGCCCGCCATCCAGCCCAGAGCGCTCCTGCAACATCCCAGCCATGAGCAGCTATCAACATACATTCTTCGGGTTTAACGCCCATCTTTCGAGCGCCCCACGCATAGGTGTCTGAAAAGGGTTTGAATTTGCCCACGTCTTCAACACTTAATCTTTCGTCAAAATATTCGGTTAAACCAGCACTTTCAAATTGCTTTTTTACTCCTTCATTAGATGAATTGGTAAATGAAACTAATTTGTATCCATCTTTTTTTAATTGGGCTAGTGCAGTTTTTACTTCGGGATGCGCAGGGAGTCCGCGTAATGCATTTACAATTGTATTTCTAGCATCTGCTTCGGTAATTGAAAGTCCGTTATTAGCCGCTACCATCTGTAGTGCTGCGGCTCCGATGTATCCAAAATGTTCGTACTGACCGCTTGCCGTAGTAACTAGGGAGTATTGTAGCATGGTAGTAAACCATAATGATAGTAGATCTTCTCTTCCGCCTAAAGCGTCACTCACCTTTTTTTTCATGTCGGTAAGATCGAGGAGGGTTTCGTTTACATCAAAAAATAAAACTTTCGGACGTGTCTTTTCGTTTGTATCATTCTGTTTGTCTTGTGTGCTTCCTAAAGCTAGGTTAGGGAGTAATATTCCTGTTGTTGCCATAATTCCTATGTTTTTAATGAATTTTCTTCGATCGTTTTTCATTTCATCTCCTTTAAGAATTTTATGATATCATTCGGTTCTGCTCGCTTTCTGTAATCTGCATTTAAAAACGCATATTGGATTAGCCTGTTTTGATCGATGATATAGGTTGCTGCTAGAGGTAACTCGTCACTTTTATCGCCATTGTATTCATTTAAGCCAAATGCCGTTTCATAAATGGACGCGACCTCTTTAGTTAGTTTAAAAACAAGCCCGTATTCTTTTCCAGTTTTATTGCCTATGTCGCTTAAAACTGTAAATTTTAAATTGTGTTTTTCTGAAGTGTTTAAAGAGTTGTCTGGTAGTTCTGGAGTTAATGCTATGAGTGTAGCTCCCGCTTTTTTAAAATCTGGCAATTTTGCTTGTAATTGACGTAATGTGATATTGCAATACGGGCACCAACCACCTCGATACCAAGTTAAAATTACAGATCCGTTTTCTAGTTCATTATATAAAGAAACAGGTTTATTTAGCGCATTTTTTAGCGTAAAATTTGGAGCTTTATCTCCTACTTTTAAGGCCTTGTCAAGAATTCCAGAATCTTCTATACTTGCGATACCATCGGCATAAATCTGCTTTTTTTCTTCTGAAAATTTTGCGGCACCTGCTTTACGTTGAAGTTCTAGCAAGGCATCCAATGCAACTTCCTCTTTATTTATTTCCATTTTTTTTAGTTTTATTTATTCTCAAGTAATTCTGTTAGCACTTGTTTAAACACATCGATAGGTTGCGCACCGGTCACCGCACTTTTTCTGTTGAAAACAATGGTTGGTACAGAATTTACACCTAGACTTTTCCAATAATCTTCCTTGGTGCGAACTGCGCTACGGGCATTGTCATCATCAAGTTTCGCTAAGGCTTCTTCAGCATTTAGGCCTACGTCAAGTAAGGCTTGTTTTAAAATTGCTCTTTTGGAAACGTCTTTACGCTCACTAAAAAAGGAAGCGGTTAGACGCATTTTTAGTTCGGTTTGTTTACCAAAATCTTTTGCGTACTCCAGTAACACGTGAGCGTCAAAGGTGTTTGCCATGCGCATATTGTCAAAATAATCGAAGGTAAACCCAAGTTCAGCACCTGCATCTATCATGCGCTGCTGTGATTCTTTTTGCTGGGCTAAAGTAGTACCATATTTTTCTGCAATATGCTCTTGTACGTTCTGTCCTTCCGCGGGCATATTGGGGTTGAGTTCAAAAGGTTGCCATTCAATCTCAATTTGATCTTCTATGCCTAATTCTGAGATGGCTTTTTCTAGCCGTTTGTAACCAATAGTACACCATGGGCAAACCACGTCGGAAACGATATCAATTTTTAATTTATCAGTCATATTTTGAGTTATAGCTTTTTTTTTAAGATAAACCTTCCGCAGAAAACGGAAGGTTTATTGCAATCAATTGATTAATCAATCAAACAAGAGGAGTATTAGACTCCTACACTTTCTTTAGACCAAGCAAATTTTTGAAAGGGAGCATCCACAGGTGTGTTTGCGATATGGTTTACGTAGTTACTTATGGTTTTTTGTGCTAGTCCGAGTATAATTTCTAATACTTGTCTTTCTTCGTAGCCAGCCGCATAAAACAAATTGAGGTCTTCTGCAGTTACATGTCCGCGATTGCGAACTACGGTTAGAGTTAGGGTGCGTAAGGCTTCTAATTTTGGATTTTCTAGCGGTGTTTCGTTACGGAGCGCTTCAGTTATAGCATCGTCTACTTTCATCATTTTAGCAATACCAGTGTGCGCTGGCACGCAATAATGACAAGCGTGTTCTACGTTGATGGTTTGCCATACAACGGTTAATTCCTCATTGTTGAATGAAGATTCAGTAAAAAGCTTGTGCAATGTTTGATATGCTTCTAAAATTCCTGGAGATCCGGCCAATACACCATGTAAGCCAGGGATCATTCCGTTGGCTTTTAGCGATTGCTCTAATAATGCTTTGCTCTCTTGGGGCGCCGTTTCAAGGTTGTGAACTTTTAAAGTTGTCATAGTATTTCTTTTTTATTTAAGGTTATTCTGAAATAACTAAACGATAGTTTAGTTATTATTTAAAAAAAATGTTTATAAATTTTTGAAGGTCATTTCAATATAATCTTCAATTTCTTTTTTACTGTTTACTCGCGTTGCAGCGGCTAAACCGTGCTTGGCTACTACTAAAAAATTGGCTTGTTTTAATATGGTATCTTCATCTTTAGTAGGGTCTATCTTCAACTTTTCGATGAATAGGCTTTTTAGATTATCCATAAATAAGGTCATCTGATCATTAATTTCTGAATCTTCCCTTTCTGAAAATTCATTATAAGTATTTGTTACCAAACACCCTTTTTCAAAACCATCTTGATATCCTATATGAACCGAATCATAAAAAAACTGTTTGATGTCTTCAACACCGTTGGACGCTTTTTTGAACTTATCAAACATTTCTTTAGTCTTCGCTTTATAACTTTTTAAGCTTTCTAAAAAAACGCCATGTTTACTCCCAAAACTAGAATAAATAGAAAATTTATTGATGCCCATTTCTTTTTCAAGCATTTGGACTGAGGTATTTTCATATCCATTTCGCCAAAACAAATGCATTGCTTTTTCAATAACCTCTTCTTCTTTATATTGTTTCTTTCTAGCCATTAATTCTAAGTACACAACAAAACTAAACAATCGTTTAGTAATAATGTTTCCGTTTAACGTTTTTTTAATGTTTTACCAAAATATAAGATGTTCTGCCTTTTCTTCTGAAATATATTCTGCGATTTTATAGCATAATATATTTACTTTGAGTCTATCGATAAATACTGCCGAAAGCAACGCTTTACTGTCTTAAAGAATCTAACGCCTTCACAGGAATGCGCTGTTGCATGGTATCTATGTTGATCGAGTCTGTTTCCGTAGGTGGAATAACATCAATGTCCTTTCTATTCGGGTAAAGATCTTCATCGGTTAATCGCTCTGAAGCCTTCCATGTTTCGCCCAATTGATTTAAAATGGTTTCTTCCCAATTAGAAGGATGCTTTGCATCAACCCAGATCACATCCCGATACTCGGTATCAACCAACGCGAGATCGGGCGTAGCCGCTCCGTCAAATTTCTTACTATCATCGCGTACCGCGGCAATGGTGCTAATTACAAACAAACGTTTTCTGCCGGCTATTTTCTTTACGAAGGGTCTAAATTCTACCGGTTTATTAACCGACCAATCATATTCTTTTCTCGATTCAATAACTTTTAATGGCATCGCCGAAACGCCCGCTAACCCTTCTTTTTTCGCCCCGTGATTATAATAATATACTTTGTCGGTTCCGTCAGCTGGAATGAGTACGCTAAAAGATAAGCTCGTACGTTCTTCGCCAATAGGCTCGAGTCCGAACCAATGATGAAGCCCATTGTTTGCATCTATATTCATTCCTGTAAAATCGAAATCGGTTACAAAGGGTTGCTGATTCTGATCATCTTTTAAATCGGGGATCTTAACGGCCGTTTCCATATTCCACGGAAGCGGATCGGTAAAGCCACCTAAAAATTGCAACGACTGTGCTTCGAGGCGTGAAATTTGTTCCGCGAGGGTATTTTGACGTGTTAAAAACGGATGATTCTCTATTTCCGAAGGAGGTATGTAGGTACCTTTTCCTATGGTAATTCGTTCAAAATAATCTCCTACATCGTGGATGCCTGGTTCAATGACCATGACACCACCATAAGATGGATAGGGGAAGAAAAAGCCTTTCCATTTGATCAAGCTTACCACTTGTACCCAGCGACCACTATCGTCTTTCATATAAAAAACCTCACTAGGCTCCATCGTGAAGAGTTGAAAAAAGTTAAAACGTTGAACTACGGCATTGTAGGTATTTCGGCTAAACGCGAGGGATTCGCCAATAGAAAATGTGACAGGAATCCGGTTGGTGTCTGAAAACCGTGGAAACGGGGAGGTGCTTTCCACTGAGAAAATTTCTTCCGTATTATCATTCATACGCTGCCAACTGTACTCTTTGGCAGGTTGCACAGCCATGGTCCATTGGTTGGTGCTATCAACGCGAACCAGTTGCGGTGGTGATACTTCCTGTGTTTCGCCAATAGATTCATAGGCCATGGTAACAATATTATTATATGGCTGAATACGCTCATTGCGGGTAAGTGGAAGTTCTTGAAGTTCTACAAGATTCAGGTTGTTAAATACATTATAGGTTTGCATGTATTTATACAATTCTATTTTCCATCCGAAGAACCAGCCGGTGGCAAAGAATGCTAGAATTCCGAGAAGAATAAGGATGCGTTTCCCACTATTGGCAGCACTTCGGAACTTGGTTAGGGTAAATCCTAAAAATAATCCGGCTAGTAGGATCATAAAGATATACTTCCGAAGAAAGAGTAAGGCAGGTTGATAATCATCTCTAAGAAAAAATAAAAGCAATACAAGCACGATCCCGCTAATGATCACAATTCGCTTTTGCTTACCACCTTTTTGCCAATATTTTTTTATCATGTTGATTCCTTTTTGCTCGTTACTCTAATTCAATATGCGCTTCAATCTGTTCTTATTCAAATTCAATAAGGCCATTACCAATTGGGATTTCATTCAGCCTAACATCATCGTTTGTCACATCTTTTAATTCAAGTTTTTCACTTTCGAAAATACGATTCATGTCTTCCGAAGTAAATGATTTCAACATTTTATACTTTTCAAATGCATAAGGAATCCCTTCTCCACCCAAGGTCATTGGGCTATCGGTTTCCAAATGAAAATGGAGGTGAGGATCGTCTGAGTTGCCACTGTTTCCTAGTAATCCAAGTACTTGTCCTTGTTTGACTGTATCGCCAATTTTTACTAAAAAGCTCTTCGGAATGAGGTGCGCATAGACTGCATTTGTGTTATCTCCTATGTCTAAAACCAAATAATTACCGCAAATAGTTTCGCGATCGATTTTTATATCAATTTGCTTCGGAACGTTGTCTGGAATACCATCTTTAATTTCTTTGACTACGCCATCGGCAACGGCAAGTAATTCTTTTCCGTAGGTTGGATAGCTTTCGTTTTTTTTAAAATCACCATTTACAAATGTGCCGTCGTCCTCAATAAACGCCCAATCTATCGCATATCGCTGTGGATACGAAGGTTTTCCTTGTGAAATAAACCTGGAGTCTTTGTGACTTTCTGCCGAGTAAAACCATTTTCCTTTATTAAAAGGAAGACCTAACGTAATTGTTGTAGGATCTGGAATTTCCGTTATGGCTACTTCAAAAGGAACATCCATAACGTTTCCATTTTTATTGGAAATACCTACAAATAAACGATGAAATATACTTTTTGGAACGTCGTCAGCCTTTTCAAAGGTCATTTGAAGTGTCGCAACTCCTTTTCTTCCGGGTTCAATGGAGATGCTGTCCAATTCGTTTCTATTTCCTAAGAGATTAAAATGATCCTTTAGGTAGTTCTTGTCAAAAGTGAGTATTGGTGTCTTTTTAATATCAGCATGAAGCACTTCAATTTGATTCAATGTCAAACTACGCTTGTAATTATTTACAATGGAGAGTTCATACTCGATTACAAATTGGTTATTTGATTTAAATGGCGGACTCACAAACTCAGCTTGAGTTTCAATAAGTTCAATACCTATTGGCGAAGGTTCTAGTTGTAAGAAATGTTTCTCTTGCTTTTTTGCTTCATTCAAATTAGCAGTTTTATCACATGCAAATACGAGAGCTAAAAGGGCAAGAGCAGTTGCTGTTTTTACTAATTTCATTTGATTATTTTTTAGGTATTAAAATTTTAATCGTTTTATTGGCTTTAAGCATTTACTTGATCATGCCTTTATCCTTAAAACGATCGCGCGCACTTTTTTTAGTGGGTTCGTCTTTTTTAAGAGGTTCTGGTTCGGCCTGAGTAACATCATCCTTATCAAACCGATCTTGAATATCTTCGGAAATATCCTCCACGAAATCCTTGCCTTTATCAAATGCTTTGGAAAGATTTTCTTTTTTGGTGCTTTCTTTAGCAAAAAGGAAAACGGATGCGATATAGGTTCCTATAAGAATACCTACTACGGCGGAAGCAAAGAATTGTATGAACGACATATCAATAGGGATCACAAAAGTTATAATGCCGCTAACCACGACCAATAACAAGGTGATCCATACAAGACGGATTAGTAAGTTTTGTTTGTGAATAAAACCCTTTTGGTCTTCGGGCTTCATTTGAAGCTCCTTTGAGTGCGTTACTTTATTAAAGAAACGATAAATGGTGTTGTTTTTTGATTCTCTCCAATACCAAACAATTCCGAAGAGAATGGCTAGAATAAATATGATAATTTCGAGTGTCATATGCCTTATTTTAAGTGTGCGATTCGTTTTGGTTAGCCTCTAAGATACAATCAATTACCCAATTTTGATAGCTCGTATCCCAGGTTTGATATTCCTTGTAAAAAGTACTCTTATCATACCAAAAAAGGTGAACGGGATCGAGGGGAGCCAATTTTACTAAAAGTTTCCAAATTAGATCTTTGTGTTCTTCTTCCAAAGAAGAATGGGGCTGCTGTAAAGCCTTTAAATAAATAGGATCAATATAGTCTGCCTGCTTGATCGCTTTGTCTATAATTAGTTTCTGAAAATACAATTCGGGCCCAGTTATTTTCTTTTGAATGTCAATATCTAAAGTGTTCAAATATTTCAGAAATAAAAAATGGCTCGATAAAATTTCTTTTAAAGGATGTTCCAGATTTTTAATATGTGTTGCAAACAAATGCTTTTTAACACGATCAAATCGCTTGCTCTTAATTGATTTTTTAAGATCACTTTCAAGAATAAGATGATCAATCAATGTAGGTATGAGTTCGTCATGTTCAATATGAAATAACATAACGTCTACCGAATCATTTTTAATTGCTTGATTAAATGTTTCCTTAGATTCAAAAATAAGAATGTCCTTGATAAAATCTTTCAGCACAAAAACGCCGCCAAAAGCCCTCGTATAAAAGGAACTTACTTTTAGCGACATAGGCTGTAGATCTAGTTTTCTGCTACGCAAATCACCATATGCTTTGGCAGATTCGAGAATTTTATGATGCAAATTACGATCAATAAAATGGTTGCCCTTGTTAAACTGATCGATCAATGCCAGTTGTTCGTCTTGCTTTTTATCTAATTGGTGAAGTAACTGAAATTGGATACTAATGGTATTGTATCGAAGCAGATCAAAAGCCTCATAAAAGGCATCGATCTTTTGATCTAAGTGAACACAAAGAGCCGAATCTTTAGTAATATCTCGAATAGGTCGTTCATATGCTACAAAAACAGCGTTCATAAGGTCGCGATCAAAACTATGTGACGGCATATGTGAAGGCTTACCTTGCTGAGATGGAGAGAGAATAATGGCATTAGTGTTGGCCTCGCCGGTATTTAGATAATAATTCTCTTGTTTTTCTTCGGCAATTTCAGGACTCCAGCCCATAACGTCAATAGAGAAGTCCGAAAGCGAGGTTGGTGCAACGCCCAGCATAGCCAAGCATTCGTTATAGCGTTTTGCCAACGAACCGGTCACGCGTACTAATGCGCCTCCAAATAATCCTGCATCCTTGAGTTTTTGCATGTTTATTAATTATTTTCCATGATGCGTCGCGCTTCCATCTGAATCTGCATATCGTGCACGCGACCTTCAACTTTACGTTTAAAGTCGGTATCTGCAATGGTGGCAACATTGTCTAAGTAGCGAACAACTTCCTGCCTTCTGATGTCACTAAAATCAAGGCCTTTCATGTTTTGTTTCATCAAATCCTGTAACATTTTATACTTTGTGTCGTAATCTTTTTTAAAGTATAGTAACGGATCTTCAAACCAAGCTTCGGGAAGGTCAAAATCGGTTAGGCGTAACGAAATGGCACTCTGAATATTCCGAATATCTCGAGACGAGAAGAAAGGAAATTCTTTCTGAATGTTTTTATACAATTCAGCATAAAATAAATGCTCGTCTGTTTTGTATGCAGCTTCGGTCTTTTCATAGATCTCGAGCACTTTTGCTTCGGAAGGCTTTTCATTTACATTGAGAATTTCACCTAAATTCTTTGCAAGGCCTTGAGCCGAAAGAAAATCATAATCTTTCGGGTTTTTCATTTTTACAAAATCGGGCATGGTTTTTTCGAACTTACGCCACCAAATATAATCTTGATCAATAAAATCAGGGATCGTTTGAGCACCGTCAATTTTAAAGCGGCCCTGCACACGATTGATCACCGCCTTGTCGAGCATTTCTGGTAAATTGGTAAAGAGTCCGATGGAACTGTTTCCGTAGTTGATTGCGTAAGCACCTTCGGTATACCGAAGAAACACACCAATGACTTCTTTAACACCTGCTGAAACACCTTGTGCGGTTCGTTCCTGTAGATTGTTTTCGGCATCATCAATGGGCGCGAAAATAAGTTTTGTGGGATCTTGCAAAGGTTTCATCCATTGCACCATTTTTTCGGCAGAACCTCCTTGAAACGTAGATATTAACGTGTCTGGCATGGGATGAAATAAAAATGGAATATCTAAAACTTCACAGTGTTTTTTGAGTCGGGTAGCAATTGCTGCGATCAACATACTTTTACCCGTACCTGGAATTCCGTAGCCCATAAAAACCGGCATAAATCCGCCGAGTTCTAGAAATGGATTCTTTTTGGCGGTAAAATCGTAGCTCAACATCCGTTCCGTAAGGCGACGCGCAAAGTGTTTTGCATCGCGATTTCCCACAATTTCTTCAAATTCAATCTTATTGAATTCAACACTTTTGGCGGTACCTTCTAATACGTTTTCCCAGCCAGCAACAGCGAAATCACTTTTTTCAAGTTTGTATGTTCGGTCTGTAATGGTCTCAGTATAGTCTAAGGCAGCTATGCGTTGCTGAATTTCCGCAACAACTGCTTGGAAAAATACAGCCGTAAAGTTAACAACATCGGCATCGCTCGTGATGATCTCAGGATGATTGAGATACTTGTCATAGTAAAATAACATACACGAAACCCCTTTAAGTGGCGACATAAGCGATAATTCGGGAATACCCGCAAACTTATTTTTCATGACAGATAGATCATCACTTACGGCGTTTTGCAGATCAAATAAAATGCGATAGGCGGTTCCGTAGAGCATAAAAGCCGTAGCCGTTTGCATCTTCGCGTCAAATTCGTGTCTTTGTGGCCCGTCTAACATATCTTTACGTTCCTGCAAATGCGAAAAGCCAGATGAGTCGTAGTAATTATCTTTAAGCCAAATTCCCATGGTGAGTCCTTCTTGCAACGCAAGCAGGGCTTGATTTAGTTTTAGAGGGATCGCAACCGAATCTGGGAGTAATCGTTTTTTAAGGGCTAAAATGGTTTTTGAAACGGAAACTAAATTTCCTGAAGAATTACCGTTAGCCTTTGAAAGATAGAGTAGGATAGAGGTGTCTTTTTGATCTTTATCTCTACTTTTTGCTTTGCTTCCCTGTTCCCATTGTACGCCTTTTAAGTATGAAGTCGCTTCATCGCGAAGGGCTTCAAGTTCATTGTGTTTTATAGGAAAAGTACTGTTGTGTTCCATGTTTATTGTTTTAAGGCAGGAATTTCTATGGGGTTCCGCGTGAGCGCATGAATTGTTTCCGGAATGGTATCATACAAAACTTGCATGGCACGATGCGAGGTCAATAAATAGCGTTCAGGTTTTTCTTCATTCCATACTTGTAAATGTTGCTTGTTAAAGAAACTTCCCTCGGTGAACGATCCAGTTGAATTGGTTTCGTCAATTTTTAAGGTAATGGCATACGAAGTAAGATCTAAAGTCTTGTCAAATATGGCCTTTAGCAAGGTGTGCGTAATTTCCAATTCGTCTTTTGCGAAGACGTTATGCAGTGGTCCTAGATCAATTTTTCTCAATTTCTTCGGAAGTACCTTCGGAAGTTTTTTATCAATGGCGAATGCCATCATATCGAGACTCATGTCCCTATCGGCTACTGTTTCTAACACATCGTAAATTTGCTCGGTATACTCAGAAACTTCTGTGTTATGCATGTCAAAGTACATAAAACAGATAAGCGGTCTGTTGTGAGCAATGTCATAAAATGCCCAGCTTACCATAAATTGAGCACTGTCGTCCATTTTATTTGGTGTTATCTTTCCTTGGACAAAACGCTTAAAAATATAGTTTTTCTCTACGGAAGAATAATACACAATAGATGATGCTTGGTGTAATTTTCTATCTGAAATAGGCTGTCGATCTTTGATCAGCGTTTCTAGAAATTCAGCTTTGAGTTCTTCCACCTTTGGAAGTTTACTGATATGTTCGTGCTTTAGTTCCAGATCATTTAATAAATACCGAAATTCAAGAAAATTGGGTAAACCAGATTCGGTTAGATCTAGGCGCATTTTTTCTTCATCGTCGAAGAGGTATTTTAATCGGAATGCTTCGAGTGAATAGGTTATTAGTTCACAGTATTGTTCAATATACAGCGCTTCCGCTTCATTGCAGAGTTGCTGCTTGGCAATGCGATCTACCAAATGCTCAAACGCATGTTGAATGATACTAAAGTAGGTCACGTACTGCTCCTTTGTTTCCAGTACGGCACTATCAAGTGGTGTAACGATGTTGTTTATGGACAAAGTTCTGTGATTTAATGAGCAGAATTAATATGTGATCATAGGGCTCGGTCACCCTTTTGTTTGGCTGTGGTAAAACGCCTTCCCTAATTAAGGGAGGGCGTTTTCTATTATAACTACTACGATTACCCTAACAGATCATCCTCAGCTGGTGGTGCAGGTGGTGCTGGAGCATCTTTCTTACCATCATCACCCTTAGGCGCAGGTTTGTTCTTGTCGGCATAGTATTCTTCAAAGATCTCTTTCATGTCAATACCATAGCGATCTGCAAAATTCTTTTGAATTTCTTGATCTTTCTGACGAATTTCTTGAAGCGACTCGGCATAACTTCCGTAGACACCCTGCATCACTTTTTCGTGTACAGGAATATTGTCCATCATCTCCTGGCGCGCTTTTGCACTCGCCGAATGCATTGCTGCAAGCGTTACTCCAATGTGCTCATCAGTTTTTACACCCAAATGTTCTAAGATCGCGGCAAATTCTTGGTCGGTACGTGCTTTTAAAGCAACTACATAACCGTCGTAATATTTAAGACGTTCATCAGTATCACTTTTTAATTTAGCACGATGTGTTTGTAAGTTACTTCGTAAGGAAGTAAGTACTTTAATGGTAAGATTATGCTTATGTACAAAGCTGTCTTTACTTGCAGCCAGTGTAGTGTAAGCATTTTTTAGACCTTCTAGTTCTTCCACTTTTTGCTCGATGGTAGTTACTTTTCCAATGGCTTCGGAATAGGCAGTAGATTGTTTGTCTGAGATCTCTTCCAACTCTTGACGCGCTTGTTTGAGTAGGGCGTATTGTTGTTCGAGTTCTGTTTCGGTTTCTTTCTTCTTTTCTAAAGCTTTGGTATGATTTTTACTGGCTTCTACGATAGCTACTTGTAATTTTTCTTCAACCTCTTTGATCTCAACTTCACGATTTTTTAAACGTGTTACGGCTGCCTGACTCTTATAAGATAGTTCATTTAGAAGTGTTTTAACGTCGGCTGTTTCAATGCGTTCCTGAAACATCTGCTTTGCTTTCATGTCTGCGCCATCACGTAATTTTTGTGCTGCAACCACCTCTTCCTGGCTTTTTCGAATTTTCGCTTTACGACCCCAAAGGTTATTCCACCAGTTATCTTTTACATTTTCGGCATCTTCAAGTTCCATTTTTGCACGCTCTAAAGCTTTCTGTGCACTGTCGATCACCTTTTGCTCATCGGCATTAAGTGTTGAGAACTTTTCAAAAATGATTCCTACCTCGTCTTGGTAGTCGGTTAGGTCTTTGATGGCATCGAGTAGCGAAGTTCGGTCTTTTTCGGCCATTCCTACTACATCATCGAGGGTGGCATTCAATATTTTTTGGCGTGCTTCTGGATCATCTTCTTGAGCAAGCTTCGACTTCATCTGGTCTACGGCTTTGCCCCAGTTTACGTCTACTTTTTGGTTTTTTTCGGAGGCGTCGGTTTCTAGTAAATCGAAATCATCAGACATAGGTATGGCTATATTAAGTGTGTTGAACAATAAAATTATGGAGTGTCAATTTCGGTAAAAAATTTGAGTTTGAAAACCCAAATCTGAAAAGCTTTGCATGATTAGTCGCAAGAGGTTATTTTTTGTTACAATTTCTTCGGAAATGCCCGAGCTCGCGAGAGCGATTGAGGCTTTGTTGGAGCTCTCCAGACAATGTTGTCTGGAAGCGACTGCCGAAAGCGCGGCCCAGACCGAGCCTTGCGAGGGTCTGCGGCTCGCCCTAAAAACAAAAAACCCGACAGCTGCCGGGTTTAAATAAGTTTACTAAGTTAGGTTTGTTAGTCTCTTAATAACCCTCTTGAGATCACAATTTTTTGGATCTCTGAAGTTCCTTCGTAGATCTGTGTGATCTTAGCGTCACGCATCATACGTTCTACGTGGTATTCTTTTACAAAACCGTTTCCACCGTGAACCTGCACTGCTTCTACTGAAACGTCCATGGCCACTTGCGAAGCGTATAATTTTGCCATAGCGCCGCTCATATCATAATTGTTGCCTTGGTCTTTGTCCCATGCAGCTTTCATGACCATATGACGTGCAGCTTCAATGCTCACGTGCATATCGGCTAATTTAAAAGCGATGGCTTGGTGATTGCAAATTTCAGTCCCAAATGCCTTGCGTACTTTCGAGTAATCTCTAGCCAATTCGTAAGCGCCAGAAGCGATTCCGAGGGCCTGCGCAGCGATACCGATTCGTCCGCCAGCCAATGTTTTCATGGCAAATTTAAAACCGAAGCCATCTTCACCAATTCTATTTTCTTTAGGCACTTTTACGTCGTTAAAGATCAGGGAGTGGGTGTCACTTCCGCGAATTCCCAATTTGTCTTCTTTTGGTCCTATTTCAAAACCTTCCCAACCTTTTTCAACGATAAAAGCGTTGATTCCTTTGTGCTTTTTTTCTTTATCGGTTTGCGCGATAACTAAATAATAATCGGCTGTACCGCCGTTTGTGATCCAGTTTTTTGTTCCGTTTAGGATGTAGTGATCGCCTTTGTCGATCGCAGTAGTTTTCTGTGAAGTTGCATCACTTCCAGCTTCTGGCTCACTCAAACAAAAGGCGCCAATAGACTCACCTGTTGCTAATTTTGTCAAATATTTTTGCTTTTGTTCTTCAGATCCGTAGGCTTGTAACCCGTAACATACTAATGAGTTGTTCACTGAAACGATCACAGAACACGAGGCATCTACCTTGCTGAGTTCTTCCATGGCGAGCACGTAAGAAACCGTGTCCATACCGCCACCGCCGTATTTAGGATCGACCATCATTCCTAAGAATCCAAGTTCGCCCATTTTCTTTACTTGCTCTTTCGGAAACTCCTGTTTGTTATCACGTTCGATAACCCCCGGAAGTAATTCGGTTTTAGCAAAATCACGTGCTGCGTCACGTATCATTAAATGTTCTTCGGAAAGACTGAAATCCATAGCAATTATTATTTATAGGGTGTTTTTTTTAAGTCGTGCAAAGATAGCTTTTTTCATTTCAAAACTCAAATTGCGAAATCTGAATTAAACAGTGCAAAATACTATCTTTGAAAATAGCTGTTTTTTAAATTACTATGAGCAATAAACAAACATATCACGTGCTAGGTGTGATGAGCGGAACCTCTCTTGACGGAATTGATCTAGCTGAAATATTTTTTGAATTTTCTTCGGAAGAAGGCTGGTCTTTTGCCTTCGGAAGTTTGGAAACTGTTGCTTATTCCGAAACATGGCGATTGCGATTGAAAGAAGCGGTTTCTTTTTCCGAAGAACAATTGCAGCAACTGAATACCGATTATACCAAGCTGCTTTCCGAAGTGATCAACACCTTTATCGCTTCCAACGACATCAAAGATCTAGATGCGGTTTGTAGTCATGGACATACTATTTTGCATCAACCCGAAAACGGATTGACGCTGCAAATTGGAAACCTACCGGAAATAGCGCAACAGATAAACCAAACGGTTGTTTGTGATTTTCGCGTCGCTGATGTGGCGCTTGGCGGACAAGGAGCGCCTTTGGTTCCTGTTGGCGATAGGCTGCTTTTTGGTGATTACGACTATTGTCTAAATCTAGGGGGTTTTGCCAACTGCTCTTTTGAGCGCGATGGAGAACGTATTGCGTATGATATTTGTCCTGTAAATATTGTGCTCAATCCTTTAGCCGAAGCCTACGGAAAGCCTTATGATGATGGTGGAACCATGGCACGACAAGGAAAATTTAGTCTGACTTTGTCTTCTGCCTTGCGAGAAATACCCTTCTATAAGCTACGCCCGCCAAAATCGTTAGGGTTGGAGTGGGTTCAGAATAACTTTTTACCAATTCTCAATGATAGTCGGTTTGGCGATCAATATAAATTACGAACCGTTACAGATCATATTGCTTCGGTGATTGCTAGGCAATTTCAGAAAGGATCAAAAGTGCTCGTTACAGGTGGAGGCGCTTATAATACGTATTTGCTCGAAAAAATAAAGCAATCTAAGGATGTAGAGTTGGTTGTGCCTACTGCGTCAATGGTTGAGTATAAAGAAGCTTTGATCTTTGGTTTGTTGGGTGTGTTAAAGCTACGCGATGATATAAATTGTTTGGCCACTGTTACAGGAGCAAAGCGAGATCATTCGTCTGGGAAGATCTATGCACCAATATAATTTTCTCTTTAATATTACTATTTCTATAAAACGGCAGTAATTCTATATGAAGGGTAAAGGATGCTTAAAAGTATCTTGATTATAGCGGCTGATTCTTTACATTTGAAAAATGATCTATTATTTACTTATTGCCTTGCAATTGTATTGTGCTTATCATGTGTATTCCACGAAAAATAATGCGTATTGGTATTTGGCAATAATATTGGCGCCGGGAATTGGATCTGCTATTTATCTGGTTACACAAGTCTTTACAAAGCGAGATGTTGACAAGGTGCAGCAGGAGGTAACTGCAGTTATAAATCCTACAAAAAAAGTTCAGAATCTTGAGAAGAAAGTCGCGTTTTCAGATACTTTTCAAAATCGATTGGATCTGGCTGATGCCTATATGGAGTTAAACGACTTTGCGAATGCGGTGTCACATTACGAAACAGCATTAAGCGGAAGCCATCGTGACGATTTTTATGGAAATGCTCAATTAATGCAGGCATTGTTTTCTTCAGAAAAGTATGCGGAAACTGTTGCAGTGGCCAAAAAAATTGAGACTCATAAAGAATTTGAAAAATCACGCGGGAATTTTTTATACGGCCAAGCATTATTCAAATTAGGGGAAACAGATAAAGCTGAAGAAATTCTTCGAAAGATAGATCGGCGGTATTCAAATTACGAAGAGCGACTTGTTTTAGTAAAATTTCTGGAAGACCACGGAAAGCGCGCCGATGCTGTGGAGCTCTTGGATAATTTGGTAGAGGAAGGGAATAATCTCACAAAACCGAATCAGAAAAAATTTGGAAAGACCTTTCTCGAAATTCGGAGGCTACACAAAGAGCTTCAAAGTTAATGGAAGAGATAGAAGAAGGTTATGCTAATTATTAGGCGTCTCTTGCGTTCTTTAGGGGGCTTTTTTTTGCTAAACGATACTTTTGTCAAATTTTACTTAAAATCAATCTAAACCCTTTTTCAATTTTTTATATTTGTCGTGTTATTCCCAAATTAGAATTTGGAGAGTTGTAACTAATCTACTACATGAAAGAACTTCTTAAAAAGTACGAGAATAAAGAACCCGAAATTGTTTTTCACTGGAATGACCCCGAAACCGAAGCCGAAGGCTGGACGGTTATCAACTCCTTGCGAGGTGGTGCTGCTGGCGGTGGAACACGTATGCGTGTTGGTCTAAATGAAAATGAAGTGTTATCACTTGCTAAAACCATGGAGGTAAAATTTACCGTTTCTGGTCCTGCTATTGGGGGTGCAAAGAGTGGAATTAATTTCGACCCTAGTGATCCGCGAAAAAAGGGAGTCTTAGAGCGCTGGTATAAGGCGGTTTCGCCCTTGTTAAAGTCGTATTACGGCACAGGTGGCGATCTAAACGTAGATGAAATTCATGAGGTGATTCCAATAACAGAGCAGAGTGGCGTTTGGCATCCGCAAGAGGGTGTTTTTACAGGTCATTTTGCGCCAACTGAGGCAGACAAGATCAATCGTATTGGTCAGTTGCGCCAAGGTGTTATCAAAGTATTAGAAAACACCAATTATTCACCCGATGTTTCTAGAAAATATACAGTAGCCGATATGATAACCGGTTACGGGGTAGCCGAAGCAGTTCGTCATTATTATGATATTTACGGTGGAAATGTAGTAGGAAAGCGCGCAATCGTACAAGGCTTCGGAAATGTGGGAGCTGCGGCCGCTTATTATTTGGCCCAAATGGGAGCTAAAGTGGTTGGAATTATAGACCGTGTTGGTGGAATTATAAACAAAGACGGATTTACATTTGAGGAAATTAAACAATTATTTCTTCAGAAGGATGGAAATACCCTTGTTGCAGATAATATGATGTCGTTTGAAGAGATCAATGACAAAATTTGGTCATTAGAATGTGAGGTATTTGCACCCTGTGCGGCTTCCCGTTTGATCACACAAGACCAGATATCGAGGATGATCGATACAGGGCTGGAAGTGATTAGCTGTGGTGCCAATGTGCCTTTTGCCGATAAAGAAATTTTCTTCGGAAGTATTATGGAGTCAACAGACGAACGTGTTAGTTTGATCCCCGATTTTATTAGTAACTGCGGGATGGCACGTGTTTTTGCCTATTTTATGGAGCGAAAAGTACAAATGACCGACGAGGCTATCTTTAACGATACGTCGATCACCATAAAGAATGCAATTCAGAATACATTCGACAATAACAGCACTAAAACAAATATTAGCAAAACTGCCTTCGAAATTGCTTTGAAGGAGTTACTATAAGTAATAATTTCTCAATTTTTGGGTCATAATAACCTCACACTATGGAATCAATTATCATCTTAATTTTTGTCATTGGATACCTTTCTATAACGTTAGAACATCCCTTAAAGCTAGACAAAACGGTACCTGCACTTATCATGGCAGCGCTTATTTGGGCTGTTTTAGCCGTTGGGTTTCATGCAGGTTGGTTTGATGTAATAGACACTCATGAAAGAGCCTTCAATTTTTTAAGCGGTGGTGAGGTGGCCTCGGAAGGATTCGAGAATACACTCTTACATCACTTAGGAAAAACTGCTGAAATTCTCATATTTCTTATTGGAGCCATGACTATTGTCGAGATTATCGACCTCCATCGTGGTTTTGAGATCCTTAAAGGAGCTGTAAAAACAAAGAGTAAGCGAAAACTCCTTTGGATCATTGGGATCTTGGCGTTTATTCTTTCAGCGATCATCGATAACCTTACCGCAACGATCGTATTGATTACCTTATTAAGAAAGCTTATTGTAAAACGTGAAGATCGCCTTTGGTATGCCGCGATGGTTGTTATTGCAGCCAATGCTGGTGGTGCTTGGTCACCCATTGGTGATGTTACTACAACCATGCTTTGGATTGCCAAAAAGGTAACCGCAGCAGGATTGATCGAATTTGTAGTATTGCCATCTATCGTATGTTTTGTATTACCGTTCTTAATTGCAAGTTATTTACCAGCTTTTAAAGGGCAAATAGAGGTTGATAACACAGAAGATGAAGATGCAGAACGTTTATTAAGTAGTAAAACTATGCTTTTTTTAGGGTTAGGAATGATCGTTTCTGTTCCGCTTTTTAAAACAATTACACATCTACCACCCTATGTTGGGATGATGTTTGCCTTAGGGATTGTTTGGTTGGTTTCAGAATATATCCATCCAGAAGAAGATTTTAGCAAAGAAAGAAGACATTTATATTCGGCTCATAAAGCGTTATCACGTATCGAAATTTCTAGTATTCTTTTCTTTTTAGGAATATTGATGGCGGTAGCTGGATTGGAAAGTTTGGTATATGGCGTTGCCGAAAATGGCGACCCGGTGGGAACCCTTCGCTATTTAGCTGAGGTATTACAGGCTGCAATACCAAACCAAGATATTGTGGTTATTCTACTTGGAATCTGTTCAGCAGTTATTGATAATGTACCGCTAGTAGCAGCTTCTATAGGAATGTACGACAGTCCAACCGATTCGGTGCTATGGCACTTTATTGCCTATTCTGCAGGAACAGGTGGAAGTATGCTTATCATTGGTTCTGCCGCTGGTGTAGCTGCTATGGGGATGGAGCGAATCGACTTTATCTGGTACCTTAAAAAAATTGCTTGGTTGGCTTTCGTTGGTTTTATCGCTGGTGCTGGTGTTTTCTTGCTTTTCGAGCGAGTTATATTTCACCATGCCTAACAATTTTAGCCGCCAAATCTCGTTATTGACCTAAACTTAAACACTATGCTAAATACCCTTTTGCAGGAAACTGCACAAGATGCTGAATTACTAGAACCGGAAGTAACCGAAAAAACCCTTTCCATCATGGAACTCCTCGTAAATGGAGGCCTTGGCGGACAAATTATAATTGGAGTACTTTTTATTTTACTGTTTGTAGCTGTATATATTTACTTTGAACGTTTGTTTGCGATCAAAGCAGCCTCCAAAATGGATGGTAACTTTATGAATCAAATTCGTGATCACGTAGCGACAGGAAATCTGCAAGGTGCAAAAGTATTGTGCGCCCAACAAAATAGTCCCGTTTCACGTCTTACCGAAAAAGGAATCTCTCGTATAGGTAGCCCCTTGGAAGATATCAATACAGCCATCGAAAATGCGGGACGTCTCGAAGTTTACAAACTAGAAAAGAACGTTAGTGTTCTTGCAACGATTGCAGGAGCAGCACCCATGATCGGTTTCCTTGGTACCGTAATCGGAATGGTATTGGCTTTTCATCAATTGGCAACTAGTAGCGGACAAGCAGAAATGGGTTCCCTTGCTGAAGGTATCTATACAGCAATGACAACCACTGTAGCAGGATTGATCGTAGGGATCATTGCCTATATGGGGTATAACCACTTGGTCGTGCGTACCGATAAGGTCGTTCATCAAATGGAGGCCACAGCAGTAGATTTCTTAGACCTTTTAAACGAGCCAGCTTAGTATGAATTTGCGCGGAAGAAATAAAGTCAGCCCAGAATTCAGCATGAGCTCCATGACCGATATCGTATTTCTGTTATTGGTATTTTTCTTATTGACCTCACCGGCGATCACCCCAGACGCTTTAGACCTTATTTTACCTAAAGCTAAAGGAAAAAGCACCAATGCTCAAAAAGCATCCGTCAGTATTACAAAAGACGGTGCCTACTATGTCAATAAAGAACGTGTAAGCGAATACACCCTCGAGTCAGCTTTAACAAGTGCTTTGGCCGGACAAACAGAACCAACCTTGATCTTGCGTGCCGAAGAAGGCGTGCCTATTGAAGATGCCGTTTTTGTAATGGACATCGCCAATAAAAATAACTTTAAAGTCGTTTTAGCAGTACGTCCTAATTAAGTTTTTGGGCGTTACCCAGACGCTCGCTACGCTTGGTCTGCGTCGGGCTTTCACTGCTACACGCCTGCCCGTCCAATGAACGTGAAGGCGGGGTAGCATCGTTCAATCCCTAACGCGGGTTTCGGCTTCGGTATAACTTTTGGTACTAAATAATATAATGAGTCTTTTAGATACAAAACATAAGAAAAAGAGCATGACCATCACGGTAATTTTACACGTGATCATTTTGCTATTGCTTTTTTTCGTCGGACTAACATATCTCGATCCAGCGCCAGAAAATGGTATCGCTGTTAACTTTGGAACCACAGATGAAGGCTCCGGAAACATTCAACCTACCGAAGCGATCAAATCTGCACCCAAACAAAATACACCACCACCGGTTGAGCAACCCAAAAGCGACATTAAGGAAGATGTAGTTACCCAGGATACCGAGGACGCGCCAGTAATTAAAAAAGACAAACCCAAAACCGAGCAGGTTGAAAAGCCCGTAAAGGTAGAACCTAAAAAGGATCCTCCAAAGAAGCCAGATCCAAAACCAGACAAAACCACCAGCGATGCCTTGTCTAATCTAATTAACGGACCAAAAAGTGACGGAACCGCTAAAGGCGGAGAAGGTGACGACACAAAACCTGGTGACAAAGGGAATCCAAATGGTGATCCCAACGCACAGAGTTACTACGGAACGGGAAAAGGTTTAGATGGCGATGGAAATTATCTTTTAGGCGGTCGAAAAGCCGTTAATAAAATTAGAAACCCGCAAGAATGTAATGAAGCGGGCTTGGTTGTGGTTAGTATTGAAGTAGACCGCAACGGAAAGGTCATCTCTGCCAAAGGTGGCGCTCGCGGTACAACTAATAATACGCGCTGTCTTATTCAAAAGGCAGAGGAAAATGCACGCGCTACCAAGTTTAACCAAGATGCCAATGCTCCTGCCAAACAGATCGGTAAGATCATCTATAATTTTAAGTTAGGGGAGTAGTGGGTTTGATGAGCTTCTATTTCTAAAGGCATTATTTCCATACACTATAGTTTAGTGAACAGTGAACAGTGACTAGTGATTGGTAAATTCTAATCAACTTTTGAAAGCCTATTTTTTAGCTTTTTAGCTAATCAAAGCATACATCCTCCAGAAGCCTCAATACGCTGCCCGTTGATCCATTTTGCATCATCACTACATAAAAAAGCAACCACGCTTCCAATGTCTTCGGGTTCACCCACACGGCCCAAAGCCGTTACATTAGATACAAGTGCTCTTTTTTGGTCGTTCGATTTATTTTCTCCTCCTCCAAAATCGGTCGCAACTGCTCCTGGTGCAACTACGTTTGCTCTAATCTTACGTGAGCCTAATTCTTTTGCGAGGTAACGTGTAAAGACTTCTACAGCGCCTTTCATTGCTGCGTAAGCGGAAGAATTCGGAAAGGTAAAACGCGCCAAACCAGATGAAATATTTATAATGCTACTACCGTCTGGCATAAAGGCCAATGCTTTTTGCGTAAGGAAATACACACCCTTTAAATGAATATTCGACATTTCATCAAATTGTTCTTCGGTAGTTTCCATAAAGGGTTTGTAGATTCCCGTTCCAGCATTATTGATCAAGAAGTCAAAATGCGATGTTCCGTATTCTTGCCCTAAATAGGTGCTTAATTGTTTAAAAAAAGTATCAAAGGTGTCTACTTTACTTGTGTCTAATTGAAAAGCGTGAGCACGTTGCCCTATAGCAGTGATCTCTTTAACAACTTCTTCAGCCATGGATTTGTTAGAATGATATGTTAGTACCACATCGACACCTCTTTTAGCTAGATTTATGGCTATGTCTTTTCCCAAACCCCGACTTCCACCAGTTACTAAAGCAATTTTATTTCTGTTCATTTTAATCGTTTTTTATAGTGCTGTTTCCTAAGCATAAAGATAACGAAATTGATCAATTGGTGGCTTTAGGCATTACGCTTTATGCTTTGGAGACTATGAATGTTTTGTAATTTTCGAACTGTGCTTTATAAGCAAGTCGTGGATGATTTTTTTCTTATGCTATTTAGAATGACACATCTAGCAACGCCCAGCACCCAACACCTTACCTGCAGTATTAACATCTGTCATCCTTCTGTCTTTTTCACTATCTTTATTTTTAGAAAATTGCCATCATGAAAAAATTTATACTCCTTCTTGTTCCATCTTTGATATTGTTCGCCTGTCACGAAAAAGGGAGCATTAAAATTTCCGAAGAAAATTTCGAAAAAAAACCACACGATATTATGTTTGCACAGCGAGCTTACCCCACAGGTGAGCTAAAAACTGATGCCTATCGCAAGGCAGTGCAATGGAAAAAGCAACAAACGAAACGTGCGGCAAACGGTCTTCTTTGGGAGTTTGTAGGGCCTGTAAACGTAGGTGGTCGTATTACTGATATTGAAATTCCAGTTGATGATGGTGCTACTTTTTATGTTGGTGCTGCCTCCGGAGGAATTTTTAAAACTACCGATGCAGGGGCTACATGGCTTCCTATTTTTGATGAACAGGAAATGTTGTCTATTGGCGATATTGAACTTTCAAAAACAGACCCAGATATCGTTTGGGTTGGAACTGGTGAAGTAAATGCAGGAGGAGGATCACTAGCGTATGATGGCGATGGAATGTATCGATCAACTGATGGCGGACTTACTTGGGAAAGCAAAGGGCTCCCCAATGTGGGTAGCGTAGGAAAGTTACTTATTGATCCAGCCAATAATGATGTGGTTTATGCTGGTGTCATGGGGCCGCTATTCAGAAAAGATACAAATCGAGGTGTTTATAAAACAACGGATGGCGGTGCAAGCTGGGAACAGAAATTATTTATTAGTGATTCTACAGGCATTGTCGATATGGTAATTCATCCAAATAATGGAAATCTACTTTATGCTGCTAGCTGGGAACGTATTCGAAGACCTGCTGCACGTCAGTATGGTGGTGAAACCTCAGGATTATGGCGTTCTAATGATGGAGGTGATACCTGGGATGAAATGACCAATGGTTTGCCATCGAATCCAACAGAGAAAGGGCGAATTAGTATTGATATCTCGCAATCGAATCCCGATGTGCTTTTTGCGCGATATGCCGATGCCAACGGAAGCATTCAAGGTGTTTATCGCACAAATGACGGTGGAGACATCTGGACAGAACGCAATTCAAATCAATTGAGCAATGTAGGTTTTCATTGGTGGTTTCGAGGAATATATATTGATCCAACCGATGAAGATGTGCTCTATAACGTAGATTTTGAAGTGCAAAAGTCAACCGACGGGGGAATGAACTGGAGCGCCGCCTTTCCGAATGTACATGTCGATCAGCATGCGCTTGCTTTTAACACCATGATTCCTGGTGGAGTATTGCTTGGAAATGACGGCGGACTCTATCTTAGCGATAATAACGGAGCCACTTCAGTAAAAGATGAAACCTTACCTATCACACAGTTTTATCGTTTTTATGTTGACGCACAGAACGATGATAAGATCTATGGGGGAGCGCAAGATAATAGTACGATTAGAACGGTTACAGGGAACGATGACGATTGGGATGTTATTTTTGGAGGCGATGGATTCCAGCCCTTAGTGGATCCAGAAAACACGGATGTTATTTATGCATTATCGCAATATGGAAACCTCGGGAAATCTACTAACAACGGTATAAACTTCAGTAATGCAACCAATGGAATTCCAAATGGAGATCGAAAAAATTGGGATACGCCAATAACATTTGATCCATCCAATTCTCAGACATTGTATTACGGCGCTAATAGGCTGTACAAAACAACAAATGGCGCTGGAAATTGGACTGCAATAAGTCCGGAGCTTACAGGTGGGCCATATACAGGGAATTTGGTTTATGGAACGATCACAAGTATTAGCGTTTCTCCTTTTAATGGTGATTTGATCTATGTAGGAACAGATGACGGTAACGTATGGATTACTGAAGATGGCGGAGACAATTGGGAGAATATTTCAGCAAGCCTTCCGAACCGCTGGGTGACTTCGGTTTTGGCATCGAGGGATGATGAAGATGCGGTATATGTGACCTATTCTGGCTATCGGTATGGTGAAGATACGGGGCATGTATATCGAAGCTTAGATAGAGGTGCTTTTTGGTATGATATTTCCGCTGGATTACCAGATATTCCTGTCAATGATATTGTTCGCGATAGTGAAGGAAGATTGTATGTTGCAACCGATGTAGGTGTTTTCGGAAGTGGTACCGAAGGAAGTATTTGGGAGGTAATTGGCGGTAATTTACCGTCGGTGGTTGTTAATGATATGCATATTCACGAAGGATCACAACAACTTTATATAGCTACTTATGGACGCTCAAGTTATAAGATCGACCTGTCTAGTGTGATTTTAGGTAATTCTGAAGAAACTATTGCTATAGATCTACGAATAGCGCCCAATCCTGCATCAACTTATGTAAATGTATCTTGGCCTGAATCATTTGAGGCGAATTCAATGATCTTCTTTGATGTATTAGGACGGACCGCTCTTCGCGCTATAATTTCCGAAGGAAACAATAGCCAGATTGATATAGCACACTTGGCTTCAGGGCAATATTTCGTTGAGATCACAGATGGTGACACAAAAATTATTAAAAAACTTCTAAAAAAATAAGCTCATCAAATACAAAGAAACGATAGCATGGCTGTATGCCCAGTTGCCCATGTACCAACGAGTAGGGAAAACAGCCTATAAAGCCGACTTGTCAAATACCTTAGTTTTATCGGCATATTTAGATCACCCAGAAAATGCCTTTAAGAGCGTTCATGTGGCAGGCACCAATGGGAAAGGGAGTACGAGTCATATGTTGGCATCAGTGCTTCAAGAGGCGGGATACAAGGTAGGTTTGTACACCTCGCCACACTTAAAAGATTTTAGAGAACGTATTAAGATCAATGGGAAGATGATGCCAAAAAAAGCGGTGTCGTCTTTTATATCGAAGCACAAATTATTTTTTGAGGAGAATAAACTCTCATTCTTTGAAATGACTGTGGGTTTGGCATTTGATTATTTTAGAAAAGAGCAAGTTGATATTGCTATAATTGAAGTTGGAATGGGCGGTCGTCTGGACAGTACCAATGTGATCACACCTGAAATTTCTGTGATCACCAATATTGGAAAAGATCACACACAATTTTTAGGGAATACGCTGCCTGAAATTGCTACGGAAAAGGCGGGCATTATCAAAAAGGGGATTCCTGTGGTTATAGGTGAACGCCATCCCGAAACAGCAAAAGTTTTCATTGCAATTGCCGAAGAAAAAGAAGCTGCTATCCTTTTTGCTGAAGACATAATGTTTAAACCGTATAATGCTGATCTAAAAGGTGGCTATCAAAAGAAAAATAAACAGACCGTCTTAGCTTCAATACAAATGCTTCAAAAGCTGGGTTGGGCTATTTCGGAAGAAAACATCACACAGGGTCTGTTACAAACGGTTAAGAATACGAGCTTACTTGGCCGATGGCAAACGCTAAGGGAGAGCCCGAAGGTGATTTGTGATACGGCTCATAATGCTGAGGGGCTGTCGTGGGTGATTCCGCAGTTATTAGAACAAAATTATAAACACTTGCATATTGTTCTGGGTGTTGTAAGTGATAAGGATCTGGATCAGATATTGCCATTATTTCCTAAAACAGCACGGTATTATTTCTGTAAGCCCGATGTTCCAAGAGGTATGGAAGCAGCGATATTAAAAGAAAGGGCGCGAGCTTTTGATCTTGTAGGAGAGGTCTCTACTTCTGTAAATGACGCATATTTACAAGCGTTAGATACCGCTGAATTAACCGACCTTATTTTTATAGGAGGAAGTACCTTTGTTGTTGCTGAAGTTGTTTAGGTAATATTGCGTTGGGTTTTCAGTGAAGTGTATTGGATTCGAACCAATGACCCCCACCCTGTCAAGGTGGTGCTCTGAACCAACTGAGCTAACACTCCGAATACTTTTTCTCGCCGTTTATACGAGTACGAATAAGTAGTACTAAAGTACAATTTTGTAGGTCGAATAGTTTAAAGTTTTGTCAAATTATTTTAATAAACTATTTAGTACGTAATATTGAAATGATTAAGTCATGTTTTTTTTCTAAATGACTGCCTCTGTTGTTATATCGTTCGGGTAAGGTGAATGCAAAAAAAAATCCCGACACAAATTTGTATCGGGATTTCCTAAATGAAGTGGGCGCTGAGGGATTCGAACCCCCGACCCCTTGGGTGTAAACCAAGTGCTCTGAACCAACTGAGCTAAGCGCCCTCACTGTTAGCGAGGGCAAATATAAGGTAGTTTTATTATTTGGCAAACATAAATTTAAAATTATTTCAATTATTTTAATAGATCTAATATCCGTTCTAACGCCATACCACGAGATGCTTTGATGAGGATGTCACTTTGTGTCAATGATACCGTGCCTAAGTGCGCTTTTAGATCATCAAAAGTTTTAAAGAAATGCAAAAAAGGAGTCTCTGTTTTGGTACGGTAGAAGTTTTGACCAATAAGGTAGCATTGGGTAAATGAATGCTCCTTTAACCAATCTAAGATTTTTTGATGTTCTTGCGCTGCATCATTGCCCAATTCAAACATGTCACCAAGAAAAACAACTTTGTTGTCACCTGCATTTTTTTCAAAATGCTCCAATGCAGCCATCATACTACTGGGGTTTGCGTTATAGGCATCGAGTATGATCTTATGTCCAGCTTTTTCAATAAGTTGTGACCGGTTGTTTGTAGGAATATACTCTTCTATTGCATCTTTGATGTGGGCAATTGGAACGTTAAAAAAATGTCCTATGATAATTGCTGCAGCTATGTTCGTGAAATTGTATTTACCGATCAAGTTGGAGGTAATTACAGTGTTATCAACTTCCAGAACAACAAAAGGATCTGCTGTTTTATAACTGATTTTAAAATATTTCGGATCGCTTTCGCTAAAGCCGTACTTTTTAGCATAATTGAGCAATAATTTTTTCTGAATAGGATCATCGGCATTCAGAAAAATAGCTTCTTTGTTTTTTATTAAAAATTGATATAGTTCACTTTTCCCCTGAATAACTCCCTCAATACTTCCGAAACCTTCAAGATGAGCTTTCCCAAAATTGGTAATATAACCGTAATTTGGTTTTGCGATCTTGCAAAGTGCTTCAATTTCTTTGATATGATTAGCGCCCATCTCAACAACTCCAATTTCAGTTTGTGAATCCATTGAAAGAAGGGTAAGAGGTACACCAATATGGTTGTTTAAATTGCCTTTGGTTGCGACGGTTTGATATTTTTTCGACAGTACACAACTAATGAGTTCTTTTGTTGTGGTTTTTCCATTACTGCCGGTGAGTGAAATGATTGGCACCTTTAAATATTCCCGATGATAGGTGGCAAGCTCTTGCAGTAGTTTTAGGCTATTTGCACACAATATAGTTTCGCCTGTGTTCTTGTGTGAGCCTATTTCATCAATAATTACTTTTAATGCACCTTTGTCTAAGGCTTCTTGAGCAAACTGGTTGCCGTTAAAATTGTCGCCTTTTAGTGCAAAATAAAGACAGTTTTCTTTGATGTTTCTCGTATCAGTGCAAATACCGCTGCTGTTGAGGAAATGCTGGTGAAGAGTTTCTATTTTCAATATAATTTTGCGATTAAAGATTATAAACTAAAATTTTCAGCTTAAATTAAAGATACAAAAAAACCCTCTGAAGCATATGCTAGAGAGGGTTTGTTTATTTGCTAGTGTGCCTAATTAATCTCTAGGCGTTTTTCCTTTTTTAGATTTTGATCCAACACGTGACATTGCACATCTAAAACCAATATAATCGGTAGCCATATCTTGTGGGAAATAGCGACGTTGTGCTGGGTCTAGCCAGTAATCGCGATCTCTCCATGAACCACCTTTGTAAACTCGCACCTCATTGTTTACAAGTGTAGTACGGGTTGTATTTTGGTCAAATTGACGATCCATAGTTCCTGTGCTATCCGAATCAACTCTGTGTTTTGGTGAGTTGTACATACGCTTGTTCTCATCCTCTGGTTCATCTTCTTCACCAAACGACTGATAGTAGCGTGTTGAGCTTTTGTCTCCATCACGATAGTCTCTGTTATCACTTGTTGAGAAGTTTGTACGTAAGTACGTTTCGTTTTCGTCAACTGGAACCTGTAGAATTTCACCAGGAAGGTTACGAGCTACGATCTTTCCGTTACTTAAAGTATCAAATACTATAGAATCGGTGGTTACGATCTTAACTTTTCCGTCTTTGTCGATAGCGTTTTTGGTATAAACATTTCCACGGTAATAATTGAAATCATTAAATTCGTCATCTACAATCGGGCGGTATACATCAGCTACCCATTCGGCAACATTACCTGCCATGTCATATAAACCGTAATCATTAGGTTCGTATGATTTGATTTCAGCAGTAATATCAGCGCCGTCATCACTCCATCCAGCGATTCCACCGTAATCTCCATCACCTTGCTTAAAGTTAGCTAATTGGTCACCACGTGATCGTCTAGCTCCTGAACGTGTATATTGACCGTCCCAAGGATATTTCTTTCTTCCTCTATAAACATTATAGTTGCGTAAACTAGACATACCTAAAGCGGCATATTCCCACTCAGCTTCCGTTGGAAGTCTGTATCCGGGCAACAAAAGACCGTCTTTACGTTGAATGTATAAATTGGTACTGTCTTTACTTTTCTTCGCTAACATTTCTGAGCGTTTTCCACCACGTGTGATAGAGTCGCTTCCGCCGTAGGCAGATGTTGGAGAATTTAAATAAGTTTCTGTGCTAAAAGTTTGACCAGGCTCCACGTCATAACGGGCGCCACGAGCAGTAATTCCTTCTTCTTCAAGGATTAATTCGTTTACACGGTCTGTTCTCCAGCTACTAAACTCAACAGCTTGCACCCAACTAACTCCTACAACAGGATATTCGGCATATGCAGGGTGGCGTAAGTAGTTGTTGGTCATCACTTCGTTAAAACCTAGGCGGTTTCTCCAAACTAAAGTGTCGGGTAGTGCGCCTTCGTAAATTTTACGATAATTTTCGTTTTCCGGAGGGAATACACTCTTGATCCAATCCAGATACTGTAAGTACATTAAGTTGGTCACCTCTGTTTCATCCATATAAAAGGACTGAACGTGTTGCTGATTAGGAGAGTTGTTCCAATCGTGCATTGGGTCATCTTGTACTTTACCCATGGTAAACGTTCCACCTTCAATGAAGACTAGGCCAGGGCCAGTTTCTTGTTCTTTGGCTTTCGGATTGTACTGAAATCCGCCGTCTTTAGAGTTTAGTTTCCATCCTGTAGCACGGGAACTATCTTTATAGTCTCGTGACTTGTTACAACTGATTAAAACGGTAGAAAAAATTACTACCATAAGTAGCCTAAGGGCCAGAGTTTTTGTCAAGTTCATAGTTTCAATTATGAAGAAATTGGGTTCGCAATATAGTAATTAACGATAAAATTGCAATATTATTTTGTGAATATTGCTTGTTAGGTCTAGTGATTTTTACTCACTAACCCAATTGCAAACGTATTACTTTTTTAATTAGTATGCACAAATACCTTTTTTCATATAAAACTTTTGAAAAAACCTTCATACTAAGTGTATATTTGACACGTTACTACTATAATGAAAAAAACATTCTTTTTACTTACTTTACTATGCTTACCGCTATTTGCTTTTTCTCAGGTAAAGCGTATTTCTATCGATTGGAATTCGATTTCAGAGACGCTGCCGCTATCTGCGGACGCTAATAATTCGACTCAATTAACAGATAAGAAAACATATCAAGAGCGTCGTAAGGATGCCATTGCCCGATTAAATCTTTCATACGCAAATGGTGTGTTTACGTATCGCGAGCAATGGGGGGACACCGGGTATGCTAATGAAAATTCATTGCAGCTCAGCAATGTGCAATACACTGCGCTTTCTTCGGAAGAACAACAAAAGATCGATGTAACGCTAGTGCCAGAGACCATATCTTACGATATTATTAGTACAGAAGGGCGTGGGGTTATTTATACTATGGTGAGTATTTCGCCTGTGGTAAAAAGAAACGGAATTTTTCAGAAGGTCACTTCCTTTGAGATCTCCTATTCATATAGGTCTAGTGCGCCACAAAACGTTAGAATGCCTATTTCAAATTCAGTATTAGCTACGGGAGCATGGTACAAGTTTCAAATTGGTGAAACAGGAATCTATCGTTTGAGCAAAAGTTTTTTAAATGACCTCGGAATGAATACATCTAACCTTGATCCCAGAAGATTAAAGGTGTACGGACATGGTGGAAAGCCGCTTCCTCTCTTAGTTTCAAGAAATAGTGAATACGATCTTCCTCAAAATGCTATTCAGGTCATCGGCGAAGAAGATGGTTCATTTGATAATGAAGATTATGTGTTATTCTACGGAATAGGAACACTGGGTTTTGACCGAAAGACCGACGAAAACATTGATTCACATATTAATCCGTATAGTGATGAAGCCTATTATTATATTACAGCCGACGGCGATCCGGGTTTGCGAATACAACCCATGGTTGAGCCATCAGCCGCTCCAACTACTACTATTACGAGCTATGATGCATATCAATTTCATGAGTTGGATGAAGAAAGCCCAGGTAAAGTAGGGAGAAAATGGTTTGGGAATCGTTTTGACATTGAGAGTAGCCAGTCGTATTCTTTTGCTTTTCAAAATCTGGTAGGGGGTTCTCAGATGGATGTCACGGTGAAAGCTGGTGCAGTTTCGGCAACTTCAACTTCAATGGCTATTTCTATTAATGGTACTAGCGTAAACCCATTAATGTTTTCAATTTCTGATATTTTGAGTGTAAAGAGTTATGAAGGGCAGATACCAGCTCCAAATTCTGGAGAAGTTACTGTAGACTTAGAATACAGTAATGCGGGTAATCCCTCAAGCATTGCGTACCTTGATTATATTCGAATTAGGGCTTTGGCACAGCTTATAGGTACAGGGTCTCAATTCAATTTTCGCTATAATAATGCACAAACCTTGAGCGGTGTTGGGGCATACGAGTTAGGAAATATGACCGATTATCAAGCGGTGTGGGATGTGACAAATAAAGGAAATATTGGATTTAAACCCAATGAAGATGGATCGAGTATTTCTTTTAAAGCTAATCTTGGAGAGATCCGGGATTATGTGGCTGTTCACAAGACAGATTTTTATACTCCCATCAAAATAGCTCAGTCACAGGTTGCAAATCAGAATTTAAAGGGGACTATCTTTCAGGATGCCTCTGGGGCATTTCAAGATGTAGATTATATCATTATAGCACCTTCTTTTTTGATTCAACCAGCTTTGAGGTTGGCTAAACATCATAAAGATCTGAGGGGTTTACGTGTAAAAGTTGTTCCTACTGAAAAGATCTATGAAGAATTCAGTTCTGGGAAGCAAGATATTTCGGCTATTCGTAACTTTCTTAAATATGTATATGACAACGGAGTAACCGATAAATTGAAATATGTAGGTCTCTTGGGAGATACTTCCGTAGACTATAAAGATCGAATTGCAGGTAACGATAATATTGTTCCGTCTTGGCATACCTTAGAAAGTATCAGTACCACAACTTCATTTGTATCGGATGACTTTTTTGTATGTTTTGATCCAACTTCTGGTGAGATGGAAGCTAGTGATCGAATGGATGCTGCTGTTGGCCGTATATTGTGTGATGATGTGGCCTCTGCCAATGCGATGGTCGATAAGATCATTAATTACAGTACAAAACGCTCTTATGGAAACTGGCGAAATAACTTTTTATTGGTTTCAGATGATGTTGATGAACTATACGAATACGGATCTTTAGAAGTTACACTCGATGAAATTGGAGATGATATTGGTGATAATAAGGGGTTTATCAATGTAAAAAAGATCCATACCGATGCCTTTCAGCAAGAAGCTTCTGCCGGAGGAGATCGATATCCTGAAGTGACAAAGGCTATGAACAGTGCGATCGATGTAGGGGCGTTGATCATTACTTATTTTGGTCATGGAGGTGAAGATGGATTGGCTAAAGAATATATATTTACTAAAACCGACGCCCAATCACTCCAAAATAGAGATAGGTTGCCATTATTTGTCACAGTAACCTGTGAATATACCCGATTTGATAACCCGATCCGTATCACAGCAGGTGAATTGATGTACGACAACCGGGAGGGTGGGGCTGTAAGTCTTATTACTACAACCCGGTCCATAAGAGTTACTCTTGGTGTGACCTTTAATAAAGTTTTAGCTCCTATTCTTTTTGGCTACGGAACAAGTGATTACGTAACGCCAGCCGAAGCGTTAATGCTTTCGAAAAATGAACTGAGTAGCGATGTTTTAAAACGCGTGGTTTTTTATATAGGGGATCCGGCCATGGAATTGGCTTTCCCTAAACCCAGTATTCGCCTAACAACATTAAATGGAGAGCCTATTAGTTTAGTTTCAGATACCTTGAAGGCCTTAAGCAAAGTTCGAATGGGGGGTGAAGTGGTTGATGAGGTTGGTAATCTTTTGACTAACTATAATGGAACATTGGAAGCTAAAGTATATGACAAATACGTTCAGCGCGAAACTTTGGGAAATGACGGAACAAAAGATGATGCGAATGATTATGATGGCGACGGCGATACGAACAACGTTGTAAAACTAAACTTTAAGACGCTTGGTGAAGGGTTGTTCAACGGAAAGGCTTCTGTTACAAATGGCTTATTTGAGTTTGATTTTGTAGTGCCAAGGGATATTCAAATACCTGTAGGTCGCGGCCGAGTTAGTTTGTATTCTCAAAAAGAAAATGAATTTGAAGATCAGGCTGGTTTTAATTTGGCTATTAAAGTAGGAGGCTTAAATGAAAACGCAGCGGAAGATAATCAGGGACCACTTATAAGTCTTTTTATGAATGACGAAAGTTTTGCGTCTGGAGGGTACACCAATGATTCTCCTATTTTAATTGCTAAACTGGAAGACGAAAATGGTTTGAATACGGCAAGTGGAATTGGTCATGACATGATCGCGATCTTAGATGGAGATGAAGCCAATCCTATTGTTTTAAATGAGTATTACCAAGCAGATGTAGATGACTATATGCGGGGAAACATGTCGTATCGATTGCGTGATCTGGAAGAAGGACTACATACCTTGACATTTAAGGCGTGGGATGTCTATAATAATTCTTCAACTGCCGAAATTCAATTTATTGTAGCGGGTGATAATAGCTTAAAAATTACACGTGTTCTAAACTATCCGAATCCGTTTGTTGACTACACCGAGTTTTGGTTCAATCACAACCGGCCTTTTGAGCCCTTAGAGATACAGGTTCAGGTGTTTACCATCACTGGTAAGGTGGTTTGGACCAGAAACGATATTGATACAACTGAAGGCTTCTTATCTAGAAAAATTACATGGGATGGCCGAGATGATTTTGGTGATCGCATAGGAAAAGGTGTCTATGTATATAAGATTACTGTTAAATCTACGTTAACAAACAAGCAAGTTGAAAAATTTGAAAAACTTGTTATCCTTTAAAAATTAAAAGTATATTTGTCCAAAATTTGACCTCATGAAGAAAGTTTTAATGCCAATATTCATTGGCTTATTTGCGCTAAACGCAATTGCGCAAGATGATCCACCAACCAATTCAAATGTTGATAATAGAGTGATTACCACAGGAGTTCCGTTCCTGTTTATTGCAGCCGATGCTCGTTCCGCCGGAATGGGAGATATGGGAGTTGCAACCTCTACAGACGCATTTTCACAACAATGGAATCCATCTAAATACGCCTTTGCAATTTCAAAGCAAGGTATTGGGGTTACATATACTCCTTATTTAAGCAAATTGGTAAATGATATTTTCTTAGGAAATGTAACATATTACAACAGACTTAATGAGCAGAGCGCTGTAGCAGCGAGTTTTCGCTACTTTAGTTTAGGAGAAGTTGAGTTGAGACAAACAATAGACCAGCTACCGCTTCTGCAAAAACCTAACGAATTTACTTTTGATCTTACCTATGCATTGAGATTAAGTGAGCGTTTTTCTATGGCGGTTACTGGTAGATACCTTAATTCTAACTTGAAAATTCAAGCTTCTAATGAAGATGCAACTGCGGCTAGTAGCTTTGCAGTTGATATCTCTGGTTATTACCAAAGTGAAGAAGTAGCTTATAATGACTTCGACGGGCGCTGGAGAGCAGGTTTTAATTTCTCGAATATTGGTCCGAAGTTTAAATATGACGAAACAGGTCAAGAAAATAACTTGCCAACAAACATGTCTTTAGGTGGTGGTTTCGACTTTATCCTAGATGAGTACAATAGAGTAGGTCTTACAATGGAAGTTGATAAACTATTAGTTCCAACTCCTAGTGATTCCAACAATGATGGTACAATTGACCGCGAGGATGATTATTACAATGAAAGCTTTTTTAGTGGGATCTTTTCATCATTTGGAGATGCTCCAGATGGCTTTAGCGAAGAGTTAAAAGAATTTACTTGGGCATTAGGTGCAGAGTATTGGTATCAAGATGCCTTTGCATTTCGCCTTGGATATTTCAATGAAAGCGAAGAAAAAGGATTTAGAAAGTTTGCCTCTTTAGGAGCTGGATTTAAGTATACTACCATTAATATTGATATTTCATACTTATTCTCTACTTCGAAAGTGGTGAGTCCTTTGGAAGGTACACTTCGTTTTGGACTAACTTTCAATTTTGGAGACGAGTATAGCGAATACTAAATACCTTGAAAAAAATAAAAATTGAAACGTATCTGGAAGTTTACGATACAATTTCTGAATTACCCTCCGAGATACAAAATCTAATGACTAAGGCGCAGCAAGCACGTGAAAATGCTTATGCGCCTTATTCGTCTTTTAAAGTGGGCGCTGCACTTGAATTAGAAACAGGAGAGGTCATCTTCGGAAGTAATCAAGAGAATGCAGCATATCCATCTGGATTGTGTGCAGAACGGGTCGCTATTTATCACGCGGGTGCTGTTTATCCGCATATGACGGTAAAGTATATGGCGATTACCGTAAAATCTTTAAATCACACGGTCGATAAGCCTACGCCTCCTTGCGGAGCCTGCAGACAAGCGCTCGCCGAGTATGAAAGCAACCAAAAAACACCCATCGCGATCTACTTTATGGGTGAGACAGGAAAAGTGGTTAAAGCCAATTCGGTTCAAGATCTATTGCCTTTTATCTTCGACAGCTCATACTTGTAGTATTTGTAATTTTGACTTTTACAGCTCGCTTTTCTACTTTCGGCATTTAAAGTTTCATAGAAAATTTTATTATAGTATTTTTGTTACTTGCGAAAAATTTACTGAAGCCTTTTTCAGTAATGTACATACTGTAGTAGATGAAAAAAATTACAAAAAAGACCTACCTTGATTGGTACGAAAATATGCTGTTCTGGCGCAAGTTTGAGGATAAATTAGCTCAAGTATATATCAACCAAAAAGTAAGAGGATTTCTTCATTTATATAACGGACAAGAAGCCGTTTTAGCGGGCGCATTGCACGCTATGGATCTTACCAAAGATCGTATGATTACGGCTTACCGAAACCATGTTCAACCTATTGGTATGGGTGTTGATCCTAAACGCGTCATGGCAGAGCTCTATGGGAAAGGAACAGGCACATCGCAAGGTTTAGGTGGTTCTATGCACATTTTTTCGAAAGAACATCGGTTTTATGGCGGACATGGGATTGTTGGTGGACAAATACCACTAGGGGCTGGATTAGCTTTTGGTGATAAATATCACGACCGAGATTCGGTAACTTTATGTTATATGGGTGACGGAGCTACACGACAAGGTTCATTACACGAAACATTTAATCTAGCCATGCTCTGGAAATTACCAGTTGTCTTTTGTGTTGAAAACAATGGTTATGCCATGGGAACTTCAGTAGCACGTACAGCCAACCATACAGATATTTGGAAACTAGGTTTAGGGTATGAGATGCCTTGTAAACCTATTGATGGAATGAAACCCGATGTTGTTGCAAAGGAAATGGATGAGGCCATTGCACGTGCAAGACGTGGCGACGGACCAACATTTTTAGAAATAAGAACTTATCGCTATCGTGGTCATTCTATGAGTGATGCACAACATTATAGAACAAAAGAAGAAGTGGCTAAAAAACAAGAGGAAGATCCTATTTCTTATGTTTTACACACCATTTACGAAAATAAATGGGCATCAGAAGCTGATATCAAAAAAATAGACAAACGTGTTAAAGAGATGGTAAGCGAATGTGAAAAATTTGCTGAGGAATCTCCATATCCTGAGAAGAATGTTATGTACGACGTTGTCTATGACCAAGAGAATTATCCATTTTTACCGCATAAATTATAACCTATGGCAACAGTAATCAATATGCCGCGTCTTAGCGACACCATGGAAGAAGGAACCGTTGCAACATGGTTAAAAAAGGTTGGAGACACCGTTGAAGAAGGTGATATTCTTGCTGAAATTGAAACCGATAAAGCAACGATGGAGTTTGAATCCTTTCACGAAGGTGTGCTTCTACATATCGGAATCCAAGAAGGGGAAACTGCTAAAGTAGATACGCTTTTGGCTGTCATTGGTAAAAAAGGAGAAGATATTTCTGATATTTTAAAAGGTAGTGGAAGTACTTCGGAAACGGATACTCAAAGTGCTTCTGAAGAAAAGGAAGATGATTCACCATCTTCTGAAGAAGAAGATGACAAGGCCGAAAAGTCTTCAGAAGAAAATACAAGCAATGATCTTCCCGAAGGTGTTGAGATTATCACTATGCCGCGCTTAAGCGATACCATGGAAGAAGGAACTGTGGCAAGTTGGTTAAAAAAAGAAGGAGATACCATTGAAGAAGGTGATATTCTTGCAGAAATAGAAACCGATAAAGCAACGATGGAGTTTGAATCGTTCTACTCGGGTACGCTTCTAAAAATTGGGATCGCCGAAGGCGAAACCGCTAAAGTTGATGCTTTGCTCGCCATTGTTGGGCCAAAAGGAACCGATGTTTCTAGTATTTCAGGAAAACCAACCAAAACCGAAGAGAAAAAAGTAGCGGCAAAACCTTCCGAAGAGAAAAAGGTAGAAGCTAAAGAAAATAAAGAAACAGCAACACCAGTCACAAAATCGAAAGAAGTTTCTGCTTCAGATGGGAAAAGAATTTTTGCCTCACCTTTAGCTAAAAGAATGGCTGAGGACAAAGGTATTTCGCTCAGCAATGTACAAGGAAGTGGTGAAAATGGTCGTATTGTAAAGAGCGATATTGAAAGTTACCAGCCAAGTGCTTCGGGAGCGGCTTCGTATCAGCCTGTGGGAACCGAGAGTTTTGAAGAAATCAAAAACTCGCAGATGCGCAAAACAATTGCGAAACGTCTGGGAGAATCTAAATTTACGGCACCACACTATTATTTGACTATCGAGTTGGATATGGATAATGCTATGGCTTCGCGTGCAGCGATCAATAGCGATCCGGATGTTAAGATCTCGTATAACGATATGATTGTAAAGGCCTGTGCCATGGCATTGCGAAAACACCCTCAGGTGAACAGTCAGTGGACACAAGATGCTATTCGTATAGCGAAACATATCCATATTGGAGTAGCGGTGGCGGTAGATGAAGGTTTGTTAGTTCCTGTACTCAAATTTGCAGATCAAATGACGTTTTCACAAATTGGAGCGAATGTAAAAGAATTAGCTGGTAAGGCAAGAAATAAAAAGATCACACCGCAAGAAATGGATGGAAGTACTTTTACAGTTTCCAACCTAGGGATGTTTGGTATTAAAGAGTTCACCTCTATTATTAATGCGCCAAATTCGGCTATTTTATCGGTTGGAGCGATCATTCAAAAGCCAGTTGTAAAAAATGGCGCTATTGCTATTGGAAACACAATGACTGTAACCCTAGCCTGTGATCATAGAACGGTTGATGGAGCCACGGGAGCACAGTTTTTACAGACCTTACGAAACTATATTGAAAATCCAGTTACGATGTTTGTGTAAGGATTTCCTTCGGAAATAGTGAGTACTAAACACACGAAATTGAAAATAATAATCCCGCTATCATCATATTGTTGCTAGCGGGATTTTGTATATTTAGAATATGAAGAAGAAGAATATTATTATTACCGGAACAAGCCGTGGAATAGGCTATGAATTGGTTCCGTTGTTAGCCGATGCTGGCCATAATGTATTGGCATTATCCCGAAATGCGGCGCCTGTATCGGGTTTAGATATTTCAAACTGTCAGTGCTTTTCTTGTGATATCACCGATGCTCGAGACATTAAAAAAGTAGCTACTTTTATTAAAGAGCAATGGAAACATGTAGATATACTCATTAATAATTCGGGCTATTTAGTTAGTAAACCTTTTTCAAAATTAAAATTGGAAGACTTTCAAGACAGCTACGCTGTAAATGTTTTTGGAGCGGCCATGCTTACGCAAACCGTTTTGCCATTTATGAAAAAGGATGGGCATGTAGTTAATATTAGTAGTATGGGTGGAGTACAAGGCAGTGCAAAGTTTCCTGGTCTGGCTGCGTATAGTAGCAGTAAGGGAGCTATTATCACTTTGACTGAAGTGCTTGCTGAAGAATACAAAGAAACTGGGCCGTCTTTTAATGCGCTTGCTCTTGGCGCTGTTCAGACTGAAATGCTGGAAGAGGCTTTTCCAGGATATGAAGCGCCCTTAACGGCTCGGGAAATGGCAAATTATATTATGGATTTTTCAATTAATGGGCAAAAATTCTATAACGGAAAAGTGCTTGAAGTTTCTAGTTCAACTCCCTAATATCTATGACAGAAGTACTTGAGAAATATATTCCGCAGGCGGCCGTTTTTTCAACATTTGAATTGATCAAAGCAAACAATGTACATCTCAAGATCGTTAATGAACGCGTTACACGGCACGGAGATTACCGCAAGTTAACCGACGGACAGCATCAAATAACAGTGAATGCCAACCTTAATGCGTATCGGTTTTTTATCACACTTATTCATGAAATTGCACATCTTGTGGCATTTCAAAAGTACGGGAGAAATATCAAGCCGCACGGAAAGGAATGGAAGCACAGCTTTCAGGTCTTGATGCTGCCTTTTATAAGACCGCAGGTGTTTCCGAAGGAGTTATTACCATTACTAGCCTTACACTTTAAAAATCCTAAGGCCACGAGCGATACAGACGCAAGGTTAGCCATTGCCTTAAAACAATACGACCCACCCAATGATAAAAACTATATCTTTGAAATACCCGCTGGTGGATTGTTTCGTTTGTATAATGGGAAAGTCTTTAAACGAGGGAATAAACGTGTAAAACGTTATGAATGTTTGGAAGTAGCTACAGGACGGATGTACTTATTTAATCCAAATGCTGAAGTAGAATTTTTGAAATCGACCTAAATATGAATACCAATTATTACGCAGTAATTATGGCCGGCGGTATCGGCTCTCGCTTTTGGCCAGTAAGCACTACTGATCTTCCGAAGCAATTTCACGATATGCTTGGAACAGGGCAAACTTTATTGCAAAAGACTTTTTCACGTCTTAATATGCTCATTCCATCACAAAATATTTATATCCTTACCAATGATAGATACCTAGATCTAACATTAGAGCAACTGCCAGAAATTTCAGAAAAGCAAGTAGTTTTAGAACCTGCCATGAGAAACACGGCTCCCTGTATATTGATGGCAGCACTAAAAATCCAAAAAGAAAACCCCAATGCCCTTATGCTCGTGGCGCCTAGTGACCATTGGATCGAAGATGAAGCGGCTTTTATAAGTGATGTGCAAGTTTGTTTTGACGCTGCACAGCGTAAAGATATTTTAATGACTTTGGGAATACAGCCTACATTTCCTAATACAGGATACGGTTATATCGAATCAGAAGAAACTCAAGGAACTTCAATACAGAAAGTAAAACAGTTTAGAGAAAAGCCAGACTACGAAACCGCAAAACAATTTTTGGCGGCAGGGAATTTTATGTGGAATGCGGGGATATTTATTTGGAGCGTTGCGTCCATTACAAACGCTTTTGAAAATTATTTACCTGTAATGAATGCACTTTTTTTGGAAGGCGGTCCGGTGTATAATACTGAGAAGGAAAAGGCGTTTGTCGCTATGAATTACGAATTAGCTGAAAATATTTCTATTGACTACGGAATTTTAGAGAAGGCGGCGAATGTATTTGTAAAGAAAGCTACCTTCGATTGGAATGACCTTGGAACTTGGGGAGCTTTACATGATAAAATGACTTCGGAAGCATCAGAAAATGCCTGTGTTAGAGCCAAAACCCATTTAACAGATGCAAAAGGTAATATGATCTATACCGCCACTGACAAATTGGTGGTTGTTGATGGTATTAGTGATTACATCATTGTTGACAAGGAAGATGTACTCTTGCTGTTTCCGAAGAAGAAAGAACAAGAGATCAAAACGTTACTAGCTGAAATTTCTAAAAGTTTCGGAAAAAAATATACCTAAGATGAGTGATCCCAATAATGATATAAATATCACTCCTAATGATGAGGAGTTTGAGCACGTAAAACTGAATACTTGGGATAGTATTAAGCAGTTCTTTGTAGAACTTTTTGATATCCATAAGGATACAGATCGCGATGCTACGATTGAAGCCGTAAAAAAGGATATCCCTTTTAAAGGGCATACGGCCTGGATTTTGATCTTTTCAATTTTTGTTGCTTCTATTGGACTTAACGTTAGTAGCACAGCGGTTGTAATTGGCGCCATGTTAATTTCTCCATTGATGGGGCCTATTGTTGGTATCGGACTTTCAGTGGCAATCAACGACGTTGAAACCATGCGGCGTTCATTTATTAATTTAACAATCATGGTTGTGCTGAGTGTGCTCACAGCATTTTTCTATTTCAAATTATCACCACTTACAGAAGAAACTCCCGAATTAATTGCTCGTACTTATCCAACCATTCTGGATGTATTGGTAGCTATTTTTGGTGGTTTGGGGTTAATTGTTGCTAAAACAAAGAGTGGTACTATTGCCAGTGTGATCTTTGGAGTAGCAATTGCAACGGCCTTAATGCCACCATTATGTACCGTAGGTTACGGACTGGCCATAAACAATTTGAATTACGCAGGAGGAGCTATGTATCTCTTTTCGATTAACGCTGTGTTTATTGCCTTGGCAACCTTTATTGTGGCGAAGATCCTGCGTTTTCCGTTGGTACGATATGCAAATTCTCAACGACGTCGACGCATCGCACAGATTGCGTCTTTGGTTGCCCTGATAGTTATGGTGCCTAGTGTTTGGTTGTTTATCAATCTATTGGATGAGCAGCTATTTGAGACACGCACCAAGCAATTTGTGAATGAGGTTATTCAGTATGACGGTGCGGAGGTTGTAAAGTTCACCCAAAATTATGAAACCAAGAATATTGATGTATACCTTATTGGGCGTCCGGTGCCTCAGGCGGAAATCAACATTTGGTTAAAAAACTTACAAGAAACAGATAAATTGGAGGAAGCTAATTTGCGAGTTTATCAAGGGGCAGATCAAAGTGGTGAACTGGCAGAAAAGATATCGGGCGATCTAAAAGCTGATATTTTGAGTGAACTTTATGTAAATAACGAACAGCGTATTCGAGATAAAGATGATCGAATTGATTTCCTAGAGAACGAAGTGGCTCGTTTAAAAGTTAAGGATATCCCTTTTGAAGAAGTGAGCAAAGAGCTTAAAGTATCTTATGAAAACTTAGATCGTTTTGGCTATGCCAGTAAGGTCATCACTAACTTTGAACGTGTAGATACGGTGCCAATATTTATTGTTGAGTGGAATAAAAAGATCAGAGTAAAAGATAAACAGGTCCAAATGAAACAGATGGAAGCTTTGCTGAAAATTCGTTTGAAATTGGATACGTTACAAATTGTAGAACAATAAAAAAGGCGCCAAATTGGCGCCTTTTTTATATTTTAAACAATCTTAGTTCTTAATGAATTTATACTGAACGGCTTGTTTTTCAATTTCAAACTGCACAAAATAAACACCACTGCTTAGGTTCGCAACATTGATATTATTATCTGCAGATATCACCGTATTCAAAACTGTTTTACCGTTAATGTCAACAACAGAAGCTGGAGTCGTTTCTAGCCCTTTTAAGGAGAAGTTAATGATATCAGCTGTTGGATTAGGGTAAATTGAAATACCGTCTTTCTGAAAGTCGGTTACCGCTAATGGTGCGCTACCTTCCACTAACACATGTTGTGCATTGATATCAAGGTTGTCAAATTGGTCAACGTTGCCAGAAGGCCAGTTTACAATGATAGTATCTATAGTTGTACTTGTTCCAAGTCCGAAATGAGCAACTAAGGAGTTCATATGACTAAAACCTTGTCCTGAGCGTACTTCGCGAATTTGGCTTCCCCAGTCACCATTGATCTGGATACGAGCTCCAATACCATTTAGGTTGCTGTCTGTTCCAACTAATAAGAATTTTACATAATTATTGCTGTTGCCATCATTCATATATAAGTTTCCGTCGTTAACAACATCAAGAAAACCGTCGTTATTGAAATCACCAATAGCGCCTTCATCAAAAGAAAGATTCTGACCTGTAAAAGTCATATCGCCGTTGTTGAGATATAATTCCTGAGACATTTCAGAAAAAATATCAATAAATCCATCATTATTAAAATCGGCACTTTGATTTTCCCATGCACCTAGATCAAGTGGATTGATACCTGAGCCATTGATAACATCGTTAAACATGCCAGTACCATCATTCTCCATCAATCGGTTTTCAAAATCATGATTTACTATAAATGCGTCGAAGTCGCCGTCATTGTCAAAATCTTCAAATACTGTTGCCCAAGATTGTGCATTGTCACGCATGTTGATATCGAGTCCGTTTTCAGTAAAAGTTCCGTCACCATTATTTGTATACATGGCGTTATCACGATTTGGATCACCTGGTGCAGCACCACCGCGACATTTGGTGAGATACATATCACTATCTCCATCATTATCGTAATCAACCCAGATCGCCGCGTAATTACCCGGGCGGTCTAAGGTTTCGATAAGAGTTTGATCTAGGGTCATATTTCCATTTCCGTCGTTGCGATATGGATGACTAAGATCTATATCGTGACATACAAACGAATCTAGATCGCCATCATTATCAATATCGGCCATCGTTGAACGTTGAGAAAAAATAAATTCTGGATGTGTTACTTCGGTATAATCTGTTCCTGTTGCGTTTGCCATCAGGAAGGAAACACGTTGGCCGTTACCAAGAACTAGGTCGTTAAAGCCGTTTTCATCAAGGTCACCCGCGGCAACACTCCAATTGGGTACATTGGCAATGGTTATATTGTATAAAGTTGATGTAAATGATCCATCAGCTTGTTGATAATCAATACCAACGCCGCTGTTTGAAACACGAACATAATCGTCTAGTCCATCACCATTCATGTCAACAGCAACTTCCGAAGTGTCGGGGTAATTGCCTAATAATGCACTTTGGTTAGTAAACGAGACTTGTGCAAGAAGGGTAGCACTCAATAAGAGGGCAAAACCCAGAAGTACGCTTTTTTTCATATAAAATGTGTTTTTTAGAGTTTAAATGTACTGTAAAAAACTAAGGGGCACAAACTTAGGTCTGAATTAATCGTGTTGTTGAATCTGTCTTATTTTCTTAAAAAGATCGGAAGAATACACAAAATCGGTTACATCCTTATTGTCGGTTTTAAAAATGTCTTCCTGAGTTCCCTGCCAAACCAGAAGACCATTTTTCAGAAAAACAATACTTTCACCAATTTCCATTACCGAATTCATATCGTGAGTTACCACAACTGTTGTAATGTTGTTCTCATGGGTGATTTCTTGAATGAGATTGTCGATTACCGTGGCTGTTTTTGGATCGAGACCTGAATTAGGTTCATCGCAAAAAAGATATTTTGGCTTATTGACTATTGCCCGAGCAATAGAAACCCTTTTTTGCATACCTCCAGAAATTTCGGCGGGATATTTTTTATTAACGTTCTCTAGGTTAACACGATTAAGCACGTCATTCACCCTGTCTAACATTTCGCTTTTTCGCTGTTTAGTAAACATGCGAAGAGGAAACATAACATTTTCTTCGATGGTCATAGAATCGAATAAAGCTCCGCCTTGAAATAACATCCCTATTTCTTCACGCAGCGCCCGTTTTTCATCATCGTTCATGTCTTGTATGGCATTCTCTTCATAGTAGATCTTTCCTTCCTCAGGTTGAAAAAGGCCCAAAAGACACTTGAGCAATACACTTTTTCCACTACCACTTTGTCCAATAATAAGATTGGTTTTTCCTTTATCGAAGACGGTGGTGATCCCTTTTAGAATCTCCTCATCGCCAAAACGCTTCTTTACATTGTCTACTTTGATCATTAGCTTAGAAGAAGTTGGGTTATTATAAAATTAGATAGAATGATCAAGACACTGGTCCATACAAAACTTTTAGTGCTGGCTTTTCCAACCTCTAGGGCCCCTCCTTTCATGTAATAACCCTGCCAAGAAGGTACAGTAGCTAAGATAAAGGCAAATACAAAGGTTTTTAAAAATGCGTAAACGAGATGAAAAGTTGTAAAATCTTCCTGAAGTCCACTCGTAAAAGCAGTTGAACTAGAAAATCCGCCATATACAGCAGCTACCCATCCTCCTAATATTCCTAAAAACATAGATAAAGCGATAACAAGAGGGTAGAGCATCAAGGCTACAATTTTAGGAAAAACCAGATAATTCAATGAATTTATCCCCATGACCTCAAGGGCATCTATTTGCTCAGTAACACGCATGGATCCTATGCTTGAGGTGATAAAAGAGCCAACTTTTCCGGCCATGATGATCGACATAAAAGTTGGGGCAAATTCAAGTATAATAGATTGTCTGGTTGCGAAGCCAATTAGTGATTTTGGCAGTATCGGATTTTCTAAGTTTAAGGCGGTCTGAATGGCTATTACACCTCCCACAAAGAAGGAAATAAATACCACTATTCCTAAGGAACCAATGATCAGATCATCAATTTCTTTAAAAATGAGCTCGCGAAGTACCGATCTTTTAGTAAAGCTTCCGAAGACCTTCTTAAGCATGATGAAATAAGAACCAATATCTTCAATGTACTTCAAGTGGAATTGTTTTTAAGTATTCTTACGATGCACTAAAGTAACAAAATTACGTGAGTGTTAGTTGCTGATTAGGATGATTCTTGAACAGATTCCTATTGTTTTTTGTTTTGATTGAAGAGTTCCACCATTTTATGAAAAATAGCCGTGTTTTCGTAGATTCCGGCGAAATAGGATTCCATTGGTCCCTTCGCAAATACCGGAACCATCGTGGCAGAGTGCCCTCCCGTTGAGAAAGCAGGCTCAATTTGATTATAATCGCCATTTTTTGTCGCTAAGGTGAATCCGCCTGTTTCATGATCTGCGGTAACAATAACGAGAGTTTCACCGTTCTTTTCAGCAAAATCTAGCACGGCACCAATGGTTTTATCGAAATCAATTTGCTCTCCAATAAGATAATCGGCTTCGTTATTATGTCCGCCCCAATCTATTTGTGATCCTTCTATCATTAAGAAAAACCCATTTTTATTTTCCAACATTTTCTGTATTGCCAAAGTTGTGGCATCTTGCAGAAATGACCCTCGATCTTCTATCATTTTAGGCATCCCGTCTTCTGCTAGCAAAATGGCTTGCTTTTTATTTGACATAGAAGTTGGTAGTTGTGTTGTGTGGATTTCAAAATCTTTTTGCTTTAATTCAGCTAAAAGATCCAATCCGTCTTTTCGTTGATTAAAAAATTTTAAACCTCCTCCGGCAAAAAAATCGATATCTGAAGAGACGAGATCTTTCGCTATATTTTCATACAGTCTTCTCTTGTTTTCGTGTGCGTAAAAACTTGCAGGTGTTGCGTGAACCACAGATGAAGTTGCAACGACACCCGTGGCTAAACCTTTTTTGGAAACGATCTCAACAATAGTTTCGACCGCGTTTTGATCTTTGTCAACTCCAATGGCTCCATTATATGTTTTTATTCCTGCGGAAAACGCTGTTGCTCCAGCGGCAGAGTCGGTTATCAAATCACTTGAAGAAGATGTTTTTATGAGTCCGATGGTCTGAAAACGTTCAAAATTTGAAGGGGCATCATTGTAAAACAATCCGGCCGAGATCTCGCTTAACCCCATACCATCACCAATGAGCAAGATGATGTTTTTTGGATATTTTACATCGATTTGTGATGGTTGTGAGCCGTTTTCTGGGCTTGAAACGATTGCTTGTTGCGAACTACAAGAAACCACAAGAAGCGCAACGAGAATAAGTGTAGGGATTGTTTTCATGAAAGTGACCTTAAGGTGGTGCAAAAATAACAAGAAACTCTGATACTTGTATTACGGTAAGGTTAGCTATTTAGAAAAGCTTTCTTTTAATACCATCAAAACGAAGTTTTCTAATAAAGACGCCTTCTTCTTCAGAAACTAGAAAGGGGAGTTGTTCTTTTTTTGCTTTTGAATAACCGCTAATACAGTCAAAATAGAAACTAGGGTTCTTTTTCCGAAGTGCTAATTTTAGTGAAGCGATGTGAGTAAGCGTTGTTCCGTAGCGCATTTTATAAAATGCCTCGCCCTGTTTATATCTGGCTGCCTTGGTATAAGCCTTGCCTGTGGGTTTTAAATGCTTTACATGTAAAGATTCATCAGTGGCTATAGTAAATCCATGATATTGCGCTAACAACTCGTCAACTGTATCCCAGCCCATCGCGTTTTTCAATCCGCCAATCGTTTTAAAGCACTTTTTTGTGTAGGCTTTTAAGGCTCCGCGAATATGATCTTTATTGGTTAGGTTTTCTAGTTCCCAATTTCCGTTGCGCTCAATGTAGCAAAAACCTCCTGCTATGCCACAGTTGTTGTTTTTCTGAAATAATTTAGTGATCTTTTCTAGGTAATTCTTCGGAAAGATCAAGTCTGCGTCAAATTTACAGATTACATCGAAATCGGTATCTAGGGTCTCAAAGCCTTTATAAAAGGCAGAAATTACTTTGCTGCCTGGTGCGTGTTCCGTTTCCGAAGCATTTACAACGCCCGAAATAAAAGGGTGATCTCGAGAAAATCTATCAATAATTTGTTGTGTTCCATCTGTTGAGCCATCGTTCACCACTACAATTTTTGTTGGTAAGACGGTCTGCGCCACAAGTGATTCTAGCGTCTTTTTAAGATGAGCCTCTTCGTTGTGTGCAGGTATGACGATGTAGTATTTCATCTAAACACGTTCGGCATAGACCAAATAATAACGTGGCGTAAATCTTCTTAATATGGGGCGGATACCAACTTTTCGAACGGGATTGGTAAATTTTTCGCGTTGTTTGATACGCCAGCCTGCTTTTTCCAAAAGCCAATCGAATTGCCAATCTTCAAATTCGTGATAGTGGCGGTCGCGTTCGTCAGTCGGACTTTGATATGCCGATGCAAACCATAACTTTAATGGCACAGAAGCAATGAGTTTTTTAGCCTGAATATCTTTGAGCACGTTAAAAGGAGAAACGAGATGTTCAAAGATCTCAAAAGCGGTAACAACATCAAAATCGTTTGTTTTAACTGCGGAAGTTTCTAGATCGAGATCTTCGCCTTTTGTATTGATAACTTGAAAGCCTTGAGACTGTAGAATTTCTGAAAACGGGTTTTTAACCCCAAGATCTAAAATTTTTTCGTTTGTCTTTATATGATTCTGAACAAACTCAAGGGTGTGTCTGTAGCGTTTCTTCGGAATATGTTCATACATAATCTAAACCCTGTAAACAATAGCGTTAATATTCATTCCCGCGCCAACACTGGCAAACATAATAACATCTCCTGTTTTTACTTCATGTCCTTTCATCTTTCCCTGAAGCACAAGGTCATATAGCGTGGGTATAGTTGCTACACTAGAATTTCCAAGCTTGTTAATACTCATTGGCATAATATTGTCTGGAGTTTCTAACTCATACAGTTTGTAGAAGCGTTTGATAATGGCTTCATCCATTTTCTCATTGGCCTGATGAATAAAGATCTTTTTGAGATCTTTTATCGACACACCACTTTCGTCTAAAGCCGCTTTCATTGCTTCCGGAACATTACTCAATGCAAAATTGTAAATCTTACGTCCGTACATTTTAATATAACGCCGCGCATCAGTAACTTCCTGGTTATTTGATTCACCGAAATATATAAAATGTGCTTCATCATAGGCGTACGTGGCTGTTTTATGAGCAAGAATAGTAGATGAACCATCTTGAGCTTCTACCACAGTAGCTCCCGCCCCGTCACTATAAATCATTGAATCGCGATCATGCTGATCAACTACCCGCGATAGTGCTTCGGCACCAATAACAAGACATCTTTTTGCCATGCCAGCTTTTATAAAGGCATGTGCCTGAATCATTCCTTCTACCCAACCTGGACAACCAAATAACACATCGTATCCTACACAATATGGATTTTTAATTTTCAGTAAATGCTTGACACGGGAAGCCAAACTAGGAACCGTGTCGCTTTGAACATGACCGTGTTTTACATCGCCATAGTTATGTGCTACGATTATATAGTCAAGGGTTTCTTTATCGATCCCTGCGTTATCAATTGCTTTCTGTGCTGCGACTGCCGCGATTTCTGAGGTTGTGAGGTTGTCTTGAATGTAGCGTCTTTCGGCAATACCCGTAATGGCTTTGAATTTTTCAATGATCACATCATTTTCATGACCGAATTCCGATCCGTCTTCGTTAAAAAAACGATGATTCTCGAAAGATTCATTCTTTGCGACGCCTTGGGGGATATAACTGCCAACGCCTATTATCTTAGTGCTCATGTGTCAAAATTTTGATAAAAATACTGAAAACTTCGAACGTAATTATCGTAAAAGCGAGGAAATGCTTGTATTCTAATGTATTCTGAAATTATTTGAATAATAATTACAAAATTATACAATTTTAGACTCCTTTTGCCAATTTTCTTAAAAAGGTGGTCGTGAAAATGAAAAACCTGAAAAGAGTTAATTTTCAGGTTTTTTGCAATTAGCTTTTTCTGAAGAAATTTTACTCGATATTCAGTTTTTCCATATGAATTTCAAGCTCCTTTGCTTTCCGATCGTATTCTAAAAGAACCACATTTCCAATCTTAGCAGGTAAAATTCTTACAAATTTCCCCTTCTCATCAAGATAGATTTTATCTTGTGAAAATTCACCTTCATCATAAATAATCGTCTTAAAGGCCATCTTGTTCTTTTCACCCTTCAGTCTTTCGTAATCAGTAAAACAAGCGTAAAAACGATCGTTTTCACGATCAATTTGAGTGTATTCGTAATCAAAACCACCTAAATTAACCAAGGCGTGAGCATTTAACTGAGGACTCCCAAAATCTGATACACTTGGGGCGCGGGAAGTTCCTTTTTCAAACAGATCAACTTTCTGAAGATTAAAATCTGCGTCGAAATCGAAAATAAGCGCATCGGTAATCGTTAGCTGTGTCACTGGACTCTGGCCGCGTGAAAGTACTGCCATGGCAATTCCGCCAGCGCTTGCCGTTTTTCTAAATTTTTCCCCAATGGCATAATAATGACCATTTGCTGTAGGTACGATATCGTGAAAGTAAACATAGTAGTTTTCTTTTTCAATCACGTTTTTAAGCTTGGGAGCAATTTCATTTTTCCAACTCGAGCGACTTTGCTTTACCACAGTTCCTTCGCTGTTCAATACTTGAACAAAAAGACCTTGACTTTCGGCTTTCATGATCTTATCACCAGCTTCAAAATATTCGCCTAAGAGAACCAATTGGTCATCGGCATCAAGAAAAGCATTCGTAATTAGTTTAGGTTCTTCGTCATCATGATCAATTTGCGTGATCAATTTTCCAGTTACTACGTCAATAACTTTCGTGGTTAGGGATACCTTTTGAGAAAGCATTCCCGGACGAGAGAATTCCATAAGCACCATATAGCGCTCGTTTACTTCAATTGGGTTTGCCATAATGATCTCTTTTGATTCTTCGGGAGAACCGTACGACCAAGATTTTCCTCCATTTGTTGGGAAATAGTCAATAACATAACCTAGTTTGCGGTTGTCTTTAATACGATTCAGAAGAAAACCTCCATTAGGAACGGGAAACAACATATTATAATCGTTCGACTGATTTAATTGCGCCATATAAATGAGCTCCTTTTTACTCAGTTCAACCTTTTCTGTCTTTAGTTTATTGGCTTGATTGTCATAACCCACCAAATGAATCATCTTTTCTTTTCTATCAATAAATGAAAACATAAGGGCGTCATTGTTGAACTTAGTTTCCATCAAGTAAAGATGCTTAGAGGCAACATGCTTTTTAAGAGCCACTTCATTAAGGTTGTTATCGAGAATTTTAATCCCGTATTCTGCTTCACCTTTTTTGAGTTTATCAATAAGGTAGAAGAAGTAGTAGCCATTAACACTATTTTCTTTGGTCATGATAGCACCAGAATTTCGCAATTTGAATTCGGTGATCTCATTGATCTTTTTAGACTGTGCTATGGCACCAAAACAGCAACAAACAGCAAGTACGGAAATGTAAAATTTATTCATAAGGAGATTTAATTTGATTGTATGTTTGGATTAAGTGATTTGAAAAATTTAAAAATAGTGTTGTATTCTTCTTCGGAAGGAAAATGCTCTTTGTTTTCTATACAGAACCAATATCCCAACTTCCGCAGATGTTTTAATTCGATATTTTCATAAAATCGTCGAATTGCATTGAGTTGTTCTTCGTCGGAAAAAGGACTAATAGGAGCCACATGCTTTCCGAGGGTATGGTCTTTTTTAGATTCGTACAACTTCCGAAGCAGTAGAGCTGTTTTAAAATAATAGGTCTCAGCATCTAGCTTTTCACTGTTATAAAACGAAAGCAGAAAATATAAAGCCACATCGAGTTTGTTGTTGTCCATGGCTGCTGTAATGCTATTTTGCTGGCTTCGTAATTTAACTCGACTTAACAGTTTGGCTTCTCCTGAAATTTCCGAAGTATTTAAGGAAGCTTTTAAAATTTCTAATCGCTTCGGAATATCGGGATGAGTTTTGAGTGAATCTTTATCGAAAGCATAATCATTAGAAACTTCATCAAGATCAAAAAGTGTGTTGTCTTCCTTTTTTAACCATCCGCTTTTAAAGGGATAGTTTTTGGTGTTTAAGTGTTTTTCTATGGCGATGGGTGCGTCTAAAATAGCTTTGTCTTCAAAATCGAGTTTTGCCAAGATCTTCATGCTTGCGCTACCGTCGTATTTCGTTTTTTTGAAATAGAGGAGTCCTAAAGAATCTGCTTCCGATTCTGCTTTTCTCGAAGTCTCGTATTGAGCATATTCAAAATCTTTAAAGAATTCTAGTGCCTTTGTAGTTCGACCATAGCGTTCTCTATAAATTGCTTTGATCTTTGCTTTTCCTTCTTTCGATTCTAAGGCATCGAAATATTGTTCTACTGCAAGTTCCACATGATTCAATTGATAATGTGCGATCTCGTGGCAGAGAATAAACGCGAGTTCGGCGTCGGTTTCTGTCAATGAGAAGAGTCCGTTGTTGATGTCAAAAACCCCATTTCCATAGCAGGCCGCGTTTGGCACTGGTGATTGGTTGATGAAAAATCGAAAATTACTTGGGTCGATCTCGGTATTGGATATGTAAATTTCGTCAAGAATAGGTTGTAATTCGGTCGTGATTTCTTGGTCGAATAGAAAGACACTGTCGGTTATTTTATCTAAAAAATGTTCGGTTCTTTTCTTCCAATGTTCCTCAGCTTGTTTGCGGTATGAACCTTGGTATGTCGCTATTTTTTGGTTGGTAATTTTAGTGAGATACTGTTGTAATGCCTCTTGATCGTCTGGAGTGTATTTTATAGGAATTTCCTGCGCCATTCCCTGAAAGGGCATGAGGAAAGGCAATAATATGTATATAAATAGTAGTCTCAATGGTACGGGGGCAAAGGTTGCAAACATACGCAAATATTCCAGTAAGCCTCATAAAAAAAGCCTTTCCAGAGAAAGGCTTTTAAGACTATACGAATAGAATTTGTGTAAATAGCTAACCGTAAATGATTTACTCTGTTAGTTCCATGTAAGATTCAATAGGCTCACACGTACAGATAAGGTTTCGATCGCCGTAAGCATCATCTACACGACGTACCGAAGGCCAAAATTTATTATCGCTGATATAATCTAATGGAAATGCTGCTTGTTGTCTGGTATATGGAAAATCCCAAACATCACTAGTCACCATTGCTTGAGTATGAGGTGCGTTTTTGAGTACGTTATTTACATCATTTACATTTACCTCATTAATTTCTCTACGAATGGAAATCATGGCATCACAAAAGCGATCTAGTTCTTGCTTGCTTTCACTTTCGGTGGGTTCGATCATCATCGTTCCTGCAACGGGGAAAGATACCGTAGGGGCATGAAAACCATAGTCCATAAGGCGTTTTGCGATATCCGTAACTTCAACACCATTCTCTTTAAAAGGTCGGCAGTCAATGATCATTTCGTGGGCTGCGCGTCCTTTTTCACCTACGTACAATACATCATAATGACCGTTTAAGCGCTCTTTAATATAGTTTGCATTTAGGATAGCGTATTGGGTCGATTTTTTAAGTCCGTTTTCACCCAACATACAGATATAGGCATAGCTGATAAGGCAAACTAAGGCGCTTCCCCAAGGTGCTGCTGAAATGGCGGTGATCGCTTGATCTCCTCCAGTCTCAATAATTGGGTTGCTCGGTAAAAATGGAACAAGCTGTTTTGCAACACAGATAGGTCCAACTCCCGGGCCACCACCTCCATGAGGAATAGCAAATGTTTTGTGTAGATTTAGATGACAAACATCGGCACCAATAGCACCAGGGTTTGTGAGGGCAACTTGTGCATTCATGTTGGCGCCATCCATATAAACCTGACCTCCATTTTCGTGAATTAAACTTGTGATCTCTTTAATGGCCGATTCATAAACTCCATGGGTAGATGGATATGTTACCATTAAAGCTGCTAAGCTGTCTTTGTGTTCTTCCGCTTTTGCACGAAGGTCATCAACGTCAATATTTCCATCTTCAGTAGCTTTGGTCACTACTACTTTCATTCCTGCCATCACGGCACTAGCTGGGTTTGTTCCGTGGGCAGAGGAGGGAATTAAACAAATATTACGATTGTGATCTCCACGCGATTCGTGATACGCTCTAATTACCATTAAACCTGCGTACTCACCTTGTGCGCCAGAGTTGGGCTGTAGTGATGTACCTGCAAAACCTGTGATCTCGGTCAGTTGCATTTCTAGTTTCTGAAGCATATATTGATAACCGCCTGCTTGCTCGGTAGGAGCAAAGGGGTGCATATTGCCCCACATAGGATCACTTAACGGAAGCATTTCGGCAGCGGCATTCAATTTCATTGTACAAGAACCTAATGAGATCATTGAATGATTTAGAGCAAGATCTTTGCGCTCTAGCTTTTTGATATAACGCATCAACTCGGTTTCGCTATGATAGCTATTAAACACTTCGTTTTCTAGAAATGTTGTTTTACGTGCAACCGACTTAGGAATAGCGTTACCAACAATAACTTCTGTGATCTTGTCAAAATTAAGAGCCAAGGCTTCTGTAAAAACCGCAAGGATCTTATTTAAGTCACGAAGTGTTGTTGTTTCATTGATCGAAATAGAAACAGTTTCTTCGTCGGGATAATAAAAATTGATCTCGTTTGTTTCAGCGATATACTTTACTTTATTAATGTCAATTTTTACAGCTACGGTACCAAAGTAGGTTTCGTTCACTTGTTGTAGTCCTATTTTTTCTAAGGCATCAGCAAGTGTTGCTGCTAAGTTGTGAATTTTTGTTGCGATGAATTCCAATCCTTTTGGACCGTGATATACAGCGTACATTCCCGCCATAACAGCAAGTAAAACCTGCGCAGTACAAATATTAGAAGTTGCTTTATCGCGCTTTATATGTTGCTCGCGTGTTTGAAGCGCCATACGTAAAGCACGGTTTCCATCGGTGTCTTTGGTTACTCCAATAATTCGACCTGGAATACTTCGCTTATATTCTTCTCTAGTGGCAAAATAGGCTGCGTGCGGTCCGCCGTAACCTAAAGGAATACCAAAACGTTGTGTAGTTCCAACAACAACGTCAACGCCAAAATGTCCTGGCGCTTCTAGTTTTACAAGGCTTAAAATATCGGCAGCAACTGCTACTTTTATTTGTGCGTCTTTGGCTTTAGCGACAAATTCTTTATAGTCAACTACACGTCCTGATTTCCCTGGATATTGTAAAATAGCTGCAAAAAATTCCGAAGAAAAATCGAATGTTTCATGATTTCCAATAACAAGTTCAATGCCTAATGGCTCTGATCGAGTTTGCAATAAGGATAATGTCTGCGGAAGGATCTCTTCAGAAACAAAAAACTTATTAGCGTTGTTCTTTTTTTGTTCCCGCTCACGCACTGCAAATAATAAAGCCATAGCTTCGGCAGCAGCCGTACTTTCATCTAATAGCGAGGCATTTGCCAATTCCATACCAGTAAGATCGGTAATCATGGTTTGGTAGTTGAGCAAGGCTTCCAAACGACCTTGAGCTATTTCAGCTTGATAAGGCGTGTAAGCGGTATACCAACCCGGGTTTTCTAAAATATTACGCTGAATAACCGGAGGCGTGATGGCTTGGTGATATCCCAAACCAATGTAGGTTTTAAATACTTGATTCTTTGAAGATAATTCAGTGATATGTTCCAAATATTCGTGTTCGCTCATGGCTGTATCCAAACTCAGATCTTCCTTTAAACGGATATCATCTGGAATGGTTTGAGAAATAAGCTGCTCCATAGAAGAAGCACCAACGGTTTTTAGCATGGAATCTAGGTCTGATCTACGCGGACCAATATGTCGATAGGCAAAAGAATCTGTATTCATAGGATATACCCGATAGTGGGTGTTTCAAATTAATAACCCTGTTTTATGCTCGTAATAAGCAGTGCAAAATTACGATATTTAAGTCACAAAAATCGGTTAAAAGTGAGTGCCTCGCTCATAACTTTTCAACCAAAAAAACAAGGTTACTAACACTTTCGTTATTTTTACGCGATGAAGCTTTTGGCGCGTATTTTTGATTTCTATATAAACGGCAGTGTTCACGTTGCTTTGGCTGTTTGCGCTTTAACAGGTATTACTGTTTTGGAATATCAGCTAGAAATTTCTAATGCACTTTGGTTGTTTATTTTCTTCGGAACAGTTACGGGCTATAACTTTGTCAAGTATGCAGGCATTGCGGGATTGCATCACCGCAGCCTAACAAGAATGTTGAAGTCGATTCAGATCTTTTCCTTTGTTTCCTTCGGAATATTAGGATATGTGGCATTGCAATTAACTCAAGCTACTCTTTTAATTACAGCACTTTTCGCTGCGCTTACCTTCTTTTACGCCGTTCCAATTCCGAAGTATAAAAATCTACGCAGGCAAGGCGGCCTTAAAATTTTTATCGTAGCTGTTGTGTGGGCGGGAGTAACAGTTATAGTTCCTGTTGTATCTGAAAGCATGCTATTGAGTACATCGATTTGGCTCAGTTTTATTCAGCGGATACTTTTAGTCATTGTATTGATCTTGCCCTTTGAAGTTAGGGATCTCGCATTTGATGTAGCCGCTTTAAGAACGCTTCCGCAGCAATTTGGAATAAAAAAAGTAAAAGGAATAGGCATTATGCTGTTGGTCATCTGCATGTTACTTGAAGGTTTTAAGCACCCCATTGCCTCTCCGCATCTATGGAGTCTCTTTCTTGTTTGTGTCTTGTTAGGTGGTTTGCTTGTTGTTTCTAAGATGAAACAATCACGCTATTTTGCGTCTTTTTTTGTTGAGGGCATCCCGATCTTATGGCTCGGCCTTTATTTACTATTTGTTTATTTCTTTTCGTAAGCGCTCATTGAGCGTTTGCTTTGCGCTTAAAGGCATACCCTTTGGTGTATTGCGTCTTAATGCTTTACTCAATTTTGTGTTTCGGGCTGTGTATTTGCGACATGCCCTGCAGTAGATCAAGTGTATATTCAACTTGATCAACTCCATAAATGAAGCCTCCTTGTATTGATTTTTATCACAAGAATGATTGGCTTCGTCGCATTTCAAAAATATCTTCATAATTAATTTAACCAGTTCTTTTCTAGGCAATCGGCCATCGATGTTCTTGCGCGATGGATGATAACCCAAAGATTAGACGGAGTAATTTTAAATTCATTACAAATAGCTTCGGTGTCAAAATTATCAATGGTTTTCATTTTGAAGATCGTGGCTTGCTTTTCATTGAGTCTATCTAAACACGCTTGAATAGCCAATCCTAACTCTGCATTTTCAAAGGTATCTTCAGCATTGATATCATATGGATCGCTTACACGTTCTTCCAACCAATCACCTTCACTATCTTCATCATTATAATTGATTCTAACCTCGGCCTTGCCTTTGTTGGAATTTGTTTTACGATAATGATCAATGATCTTTCGTTTTAAAATAGAGATCAGCCAAGTACGTTCACTTGCTTCCCCCTTAAAATTGTTCATCGATTTTAATCCGGCAAAAAAAGTTTCAGAAATTAGATCCTGAGCAATTTCGTGATCATTTACCCGAACGATCGTATAATTATAGAGATAGTCAGAGTAGCGGTCAACCCATTTGTTAGCATCAATGGAATGTTTAGACATTTTTTATTTTTCTTTTCAGCAATACCAAAAATAATGAAGTTTTAATAATTATTCCGTTACCGCCTTCATTTTGTGATGCTTTTAGCAGTCTTGAGAGGCTTCAGCATGTGCTTTTATCGCCTGATTTCGTGTTTTGATAAATCGCAAAAGGTGGTTTTTTAGAAAAAATCGATCAAAAAATCTTCCGAAGAAACCATAAGGCGTTCTATATTTTATGACATCTTCCATAAGCGTTATACCATTTTCACTTCGGAAGAAATGCTGATGCGCAAAATACGTAAAGTGTCCTTTGATCATAATATCGGTAAATTGTGTAGGTTGCTGAAACGAAATGATCTTGCTCGTATGTTTTAGAAATACCCCAAAGTGTTTCCCGCGCCAAGTGACCGTTTCATTCAAAGTTATTAGACCAGATGTTCTACCTCCAATGGCCTCTTCCTGAGTTTGAGAAGCAGAATTTATATGAAAATCAATACTTCGGCTTAAATCGAAAACTTTTTCAATGGGCGCTTCGATCTCTGTTTCTAAATGGAGCGTTGTCATGGTTTATATTAAATCGTTTATAGCTTCATCTAAACTTCCGAAGGAATAATGAAAACCGCTTTCTTGCAATTTCTGCGGAATTACATTTCGGCTTTTTAAAATGAGTTCGGTTTCGGTTTTTATAAGTTTCGCGCCAAATTTTAATAGCGGAGTAGGCATAGGAATTCCGAAAGGCATACCAACAGCATTGCGCAATTTCTCCATTAAAATTTTATTGGTGGTGGGTTGAGGTGAAACAATGTTTACATAACCCGAGAGTGCTTTATTTTCGATTATGAATTGAATGCTACGAGCAAAATCGGTTTGGTGGATCCAGCTTACTTTTTGATCTCCGCCACCTTGCTTCCCGCCAAAGCCAAGCTTGACTAATTTTTTGATAGGTACAAATGCGCCGCCTTTTTTTCCGAAGACAATAGAAGTACGAAGCGCCACTTGACGCGTGTTTTTAAGTTTAAAACTGAAAAAGACTTTCTCCCAGGCTTTAGCAACATCTACCGAAAAGCCATCTCCGATCTCGCCAGTTGTTTCGTTCATTTGCATATCAAGCGAATGTCTATAAATGGTAGCGGTTGACGAATTAAGCCAGATTCGCGGAGGGTTTTTAGCAGCAATAATTGCCTCACCTAAGATTTTGGTTGAATCTAGACGGGAAGAGAGGATAAGCGATTTGTTTTTTTCGCTATAGCGGCAGTCGACAGATTTTCCCGTTAAATTGATCAAAACATCGGCTCCATCGATCTCTTTGGCCCAAGCGTCTAAGGTCTTAGCGTCCCAAAGCACGTATTTTACAATGCCTCTATCTGGCTGACTTGTACGGGTAAGAACAATTATAGAGCGAAAAGAATCTTTAAAATGTTCAATAAGCACATTTCCTAAGAAACCACTTCCGCCGGCAATGATTAATTTGCTCATGATAAAATGTTTAAAAGATGATTAACAAAAAGAGCCATATAGCTTATTGCAAAAAAGGTAATTAGTAAGTTCATACTCCAGATTCCGGCGCGATAGTTCTTTTGATTTTTAAGTTCTCGAAAAGAGTAATCTTTTAGCTGAAAGGAGATTCGGCCAATCCAATAAATTGCTAAAAAACCAGCTAATGCTGTAGTAAGATTATTAGTAACCAAAAGATCTTTAACTAGAAACACCGAAAGCAGCCCAAAAGAGAAGTTGATTCCTTGAATATAGTATCCGTAGGTCTTTGCGATAGCGTGGTTCAACGGACTTAAATTTTTTAGGTCATCAAACCAGTGGAGAACACGGTAGCGTACAAAAGGATAGATAATAGCGGTCAGTATCTGTCCAATACCAGCCAAAATGATGGCAATTTTAAGGAGCTCGATTTTCATGATTTTTTGCTTTTATACAGTAAGTAGGTGATGATGACAAAGTAGATCGCTAGGACCAGGGAACCAATAAAAAAGACCATAAGAACAATGTCGCCACCAAATAACATGGGTATGCTTATTAACGTCACTAAAATCATATATATCGTTATATGTTTTTTAATAACTGATGAAACCGACTGATATTTACTGAGAATAACGAGTAATGAGATGATTTGAATAAGCCCTAATAATGGATGAAGAAACATACCTAATAATGCAGGGATATAAAGTACCACAGTGGTTATAAGTGCGATTAAATTGATTTGATAGAGTGTTTTTATTTTAGATATTTAAAAGTTTCAATAATAATTGAAATTATATATTAAAAATATAAGGGAATGTTCCCTTATAAAGCTTTCTTGAAAATTTTTATTTCAGAAATTTCACCAGCGTTTTTGTGATCCAGTTTTGTTCTTGGTTAACAATTCGGTTAAGCATGGTATCTGCCGTATCGGCCAGATCGTGCATGGCTTTGGTTTGTTTAATAAGTTCTTTTGTTTTTTCGGACCCGTCATCTTTGATGCTAGAAACGTCGCGCAGAACTTTAATAGTTGGCTGCAGTTCTCGTCGGCTGCGTTCCTTCGCTATTTGTCTTGAAAGCTCGGTTACATCCTTTTCGCTTGCGAAAAATTCTTTGCGTTCTCCTGGGATATTCACTTTATGCACAATACCCCATTCCATCAAATGACGAAGGTTCATACTAGTATTACCTCGAGAGATTCCAAGGTCTTCCATGATGTCTTCCATCGATAGAGGATGAGGCGAAATAAAAAGCAAAGCGTGTATCTGCGCCATAGCTTTGTTGATTCCCCATAACGTGCCCAAAGCACCCCAAGTGCTTATAAATTTATTCTTCGCTTCTTTATAATCCATAAGGCAAATATACCATATTATTTTAAAGTTTCAATAAAAATTGAAACTTTAACGTTAAAGTGTGTGCAGAACATGATATTTAAGCGTAAAATTAAGTAGCTTTGGTTCTTTATAAAACCCTATATGCTATGAAATTACTCCTTACTAGTGTTTTTGCACTTTTTATCTCTCTCTCAGTATTTGCTCAAGAAAACGGGCGATTTTATGCCATGATGGCATTAGGAGATGCAGAAGAATTAAAAGCCGATTTCCCCAATGAAGTTGACATTTTACAAACCAAACAGAATGAAGCTGTGGTTCACATGACCCAAAAAGCCGGTCATGAATTACATGAACGTGTTTTAATGCACGGACCAGGATATATTTTTAAAGCCTCTCTTGAAGATGCATTAGAGTCTTTGCTTGAAGATAAGGCTCGTCCGCAACGTGTCTTACTACCTTTTACGATCACTGAAGATATTTGGGTGTATGATGCGATGAATGCAATAAGCACACAGAATATTGAAGATCATATTATGGAGTTGGAAGATTATGGAACACGTTTTCATAACAGAGCAGCCGCAACCCAAGCGGCAACCGAATTAAAAGCCAAATGGGAAGCTATGGCGGCAACCTACGGAAGAACCGATGTAAGTGTTCGTCTGTTTACACATCAAAATACGCCAATGCCTTCTGTTATTATGACTATTGAAGGATCTGAATTCCCCGATGAATATGTAGTTGTTGGTGGACATTTAGATTCTACATCAAACCAAGGAAATAACGATGCGCCAGGAGCCGATGACGACGCCTCAGGTATTGCAACCATTACGGAAGCTATCCGTGCTCTTTTTGAAGTTAACTTTGTACCTAAAAGAACGATCGAAGTGATGGCTTATGCTGCGGAAGAGATCGGTTTGGTTGGTTCTGCGGAAATCGCTGATGAATACGATGACAATAGTGTAAACGTAATTTCAGCAGTTCAATTTGATATGACCAACTACAACGGTTCTGCAAACGATGTATCCTTTGTTACAGATTTTACTGATGCTACACTGAATAGTTACCTTATGCAACTTCTCGATCATTACAACACCACGGCACCGCATCAAGTTAGCTACGGAACATCTGTTTGTAATTATGGCTGCTCAGATCATGCTAGCTGGACCAATGAAGGGTATATGGCGGCTTTTCCATTTGAAGCTAACTTCGGACAACACAACCCTAATATTCACACGCCAAATGATACATATTCGGGAACGGCAGATCACGCTACTAAATTTGCAAAGCTCTGTGCCGAATATTTAATTGAAACTTCAAAAGGAGAAGATAAACTTTCTGTATCTGAATTTCCTAATAATGAATACACCTTGTTTGTAAATAACCGAGTGTTGCTTTATGAAGTGCTCAATAACGCTTCAGCACTTAAAAGTATTTCAGTGTATGATATTTCAGGAAAAGAAGTGGTCTCAACGAACGTTCATGATAATAAGGGAACGCTTTCCTTGGCAAAATATGCTGATGGTGTTTATGTAGTTAGCTTTCAATTAGCCAACAACAAAACAATTAGTAAAAAGGTCATTTTAAAATAAATCCAATTTCTTCGGAAGAAAAAAGCTGCCTTTTTAGGCAGCTTTTTTTATTGTATCAATCCCGCGCGCTTTAGCAATGCATCTGGATTTGGTTCTTTTCCGCGGAACTTTACATAAAGTTCCATGGGATCTTGTGTTCCGCCTTGCGACAAAACGAAGGCTTTAAATTTGTCTGCAACTCCTTTGTTGAAAATTCCTTTTTCTTGAAAATAAGCGAAAGCATCTGCATCTAATACTTCAGCCCATTTATAACTGTAATATCCCGCCGAATAGCCTCCTTGAAAGATGTGTGAAAAAGCTGTGCTCATACAAGTTTCTGGCGTGTCTGGGTATAAACTAGTCTCTTTAAATGCTTCCGTTTCAAAGGCTTTAACATCTTTAACTTCGGAAGGGTCTTGTCCGTGCCATTTCATATCAAGCATACCAAAACTTAGCTGGCGTAGCGTTTGCATTCCTTCGTGAAACGCAGCCGATTCTTTGATTTTTGAAATTAGTTCCATCGGAATGACTTCTCCAGTTTCATAATGAGTCGCAAAAAGTTCAAGCGTTTCTTTTTCATAACACCAATTCTCTAACATCTGGCTTGGTAATTCAACAAAGTCCCAATATACGCTGGTTCCGCTTAGACTTTTGTATTGCGTATTCGCCAACATTCCGTGTAACGCATGCCCAAATTCATGAAAGAGCGTGGTTACTTCATTAAAGGTTAGTAGCGATGGCTTGGTTGCAGTGGGTTTTGTAAAATTACAGACGATCGACACATGCGGACGATCATTTACAACGCCTGTTTTTGTATTGATCAATTGTTGTGGTTTATAGCTTGTCATCCAGGCACCACCACGCTTTCCTGCACGCGGATGGAAATCGGCATAAAACAATGCCACAAATTCACCTTCTGCGTCAGTAACGCGATATGTTTTTACGTCTTTATGATAGACATCGATCGTTTCGTCAAGTTTAAACTTCAGTCCGAATAACTTTTGCGCTACGGTAAACACACCATTTATGACGTTTTCAAGTTTAAAATAAGGCTTTAGCTGTTCGTCGTCGAGACTAAATTTCTTTTGTTTTAGTTTTTCAGCATAAAAAGAACTGTCCCATTTTTCAAGTCGGTCGATTTGGTCCAATTCTTTAGCGAATGCTTCCAATTCGTCAAACTCTTTTTCTGCGGCTGGTTTCGCCTTTTCAAGCAATTCTTGAAGAAAAGATTGTACTTTCTCTGGAGTTTCGGCCATTCGCTCTTCGAGCACAAAGTGAGCGTGACTTTTATAACCCAGTAACTGCGCTCGCTGATGACGCAGATTTGCAATCGATAAAACATTTTGTTGATTGTCGTTTTTATCGCCTTTAAAGGCGCGAGACCCAAATGCGAGCGAAAGCTCCTTCCGAAGTGCCCGATTTTCGGCATAGGTCATAAACGGAATATAGCTGGGATAATCTAAGGTGATCACCCAACCTTCTTTGTCTTTTTCTTTGGCTGTTTGAGCCGCAGCTTCTTTTACACCGTCTGGTAGGCCGGCAAGATCCTCTTCCGAAGTAAGGTGCATTTCAAAAGCTTGAGTTGCAGCGAGTACATTTTCACCAAAGGTGAGCTTTAGTTTGGCCAGATCGGCATCAATAGTGCGCAGTTGCTTCTTCTTTTCTTCTGAAAGATTAGCGCCATTTCTAGCAAAGCTTTTATACTGTTTATCGAGCAGCATTTGCTGTTCGGCGTTGAGGTCTAAAGCGTCTTTTTGGTCGTAAACGGTCTTGACACGTGCAAAAAGTGCTTCATTGAGAAGCAAGTCGTTTGAAAAATCTGAAAGTAAAGGAGAGACCTCTTGTGCTATCTTCTGAATTTCGTCATTGGTTTCGGCGCTATTCAGATTAAAAAAAATGCTCGTGGCTCGATCTAATTGAAGTCCTGTGTTTTCTAAAGCCTCAACAGTGTTCTCGAAAGTAGGAATAGCCGTATTTTTCGTGATTGTATCAATTTCCGCTTTCGTTACTTCAATGAGTTTTTTAATGGCAGGGAGAAAATCTTGATTTTTAATTTTTGAAAATGGGGCGATGTCAAATTTTTCTAATAACGAATTCATAAGTGCTGTAAGCGTTTGAGGTTTTGAAAGTAATTTGGATTAAGAAAAGGGGCTACTGTTTACTGCGGATTTGTGCTGCTCCTTCTTCGACCTTCATTTTTAGGCCTTCCTTATAGGCGATAACTTTGTCTAAAACGCATTTATCTGCAACGCCAACAATTTGTGCGGCAAGAATACCCGCATTTTTAGCGCCATTTAAAGCGACCGTTGCTACAGGAACACCGCCAGGCATTTGTAAGATCGATAAGATAGAATCCCAGCCATCAATAGAGTTACTTGATTTTACGGGTACACCAATAACAGGCAAGGGCGAAAGTGAAGCGATCATTCCGGGGAGATGCGCCGCGCCTCCGGCCCCGGCAATAATTACCGAAATACCACGAGTATGGGCGTTTTTACCATAATCGAAAAGTTTATCGGGTGTGCGATGAGCAGATACAATATCTACATCTACTTCAATATCGAAGCCTTTTAAAATATCGATGGCATCCTGCATAACAGGCATGTCGCTCGTACTTCCCATAATGATTGCTACTTTCATATGTTTAAATTTCAGTATTTATTTACTAATAACGTGTATTGTTTTCTTTACTTCTTGGGCGATTCTACGCGCTTCTTCAATATTCTCGTTAACAATAGTTACATGACCCATTTTTCGAAACGGACGGGTTTGTTTTTTGCCATAAATATGTGGTGTTACGCCATCCATAGCGAGAATAGTATCGATATTTTCATAGATCGCTTCTCCTGTATGACCTTCGGCACCGACTAGATTGACCATAATTCCACCAAGCTTGCTACTTGTTTTTCCTAAAGGAAGATCTAAAATAGCGCGTAAGTGTTGTTCAAACTGGTTGGTATAACTGGCTTCAATGCTATAATGACCGCTGTTATGTGGTCTTGGAGCGACTTCATTCACCAAGATCTCATCGTCTTGTGTTTGAAATAATTCTACTGCCAATAAACCTACATGTTTAAATGCTTCGGAAACTTGCGTAGCCACGGCTCTTGCTTTTTCTGCAACCGCATCATCAATACGTGCAGGGCAGATAACGTATTCCACCTGATTGGCTTCTGGGTGAAATTCCATTTCAACCACAGGATAGGTTCGCACATCACCGCTTGGGTTACGAGCAACGATCACCGCTAATTCGTGTTTGAAAGGGATCATCTTTTCAGCAATACAGCGCGTGTCTGGCAGCGGAATAATATCTTCAGCATCACGAATAATACTTACGCCTTTTCCGTCATAGCCACCTGTGCAGCTCTTCCAAACAAAGGGATAGTGTAATTCTTTTCGAACGATCGCTTCGTTGAGCGCGTTTTTGTCGGTAAACAAAACAAACGGCGACGTTGGGATCTTATGTTTTTTATAAAATTGCTTTTGAACCCCCTTGTCGTTAATATTGCGCAAGGTTTCGGACGAAGGGTATACCTTTTTTCCTTCCGCTTCGAGGGCAGCTAAAGCATCAATGTTTACATTCTCAATTTCAAAAGTAAGTACGTCTACTTTCCTTCCGAAGTTAACCACAGTGTCAAAGTCCATTAGGTCTCCTTGCTCAAAATGATCGCAGGAAATACGAGATGGTGCTTCGGCGCTTGGGTCTAAAACATGCGTGGTGATATCAAATTTGCGGGTATCATAGAGCATCATTTTGCCCAGTTGGCCTCCGCCTAAAATACCTAAGGTGAATTTGGAAGAAAAATAATTTGCCATGTCACAAAGGTACAATCTTCTTTGTAAATGTTATCTTTGCAGCTTATTGAATATTAACCTTTGCAATTAGCTCTTTTTTATGTGGAATTGGATCTTGAATTTCTTCGGAAAAGCGCATAGAGCAGCAAAAATTAGTGACTCGAAATCGGGTACAAAAGCTATGAAAAACATTGTATTATTTGGCCCTCCAGGTGCTGGAAAAGGAACACAAGCCGATGTGTTAAAAGAAAAGTATCACTTGATACATTTGTCAACAGGTGATATGTTCCGCTATAATATGAAAAACGGCACTGCCTTAGGAACTTTGGCAAAAAGTTATACTGAAAAGGGACATTTGGTTCCAGATAGTGTAACAAACGACATGCTTAAGGACGAAGTGAATAGACGCCTAGAAACTAAACCAAATGGCTTTATTTTTGACGGTTATCCGCGTACCAAAGCACAGGCAGAAGTGCTACGTGAATTTTTAGAAGAGAAAAATACCAATATAGATGCAATGGTTGCATTGGAAGTAGATGATGAGATCTTGGTGCAACGTTTATTAGAACGGGGTAAAACTAGTGGTCGTGCCGATGATGCTGATGAAAAAGTGATCCGTGAGCGTATTGCAGAGTACTATCGTAAAACAGACATTCTAAAAGAATTCTATATGAAAGAAGATAAATACTTTGGTGTAGATGGAGTGGGAAGCATTGAAGAAATTACCGACCGTTTAAGCGCGGTTATAGATAAACTTTAAAAACACCATCAGCAGAGATTTGATGCGTATTCGCTTTAAATACTGCCAAAGTGCTTATTGAGATTTTTGTATCCAATAAAATTATAATTAAAGATTCTTCCCTTCGTGGGAAACAGATATGACAGAAGGAAATTTTGTAGACTACGTTAAGATTCATGTAACTTCCGGAAAGGGAGGACAAGGAAGTGCGCATTTGCGTCGCGAAAAATACATTCCGAAAGGAGGCCCTGACGGAGGTGATGGAGGTCGAGGAGGTCATATCATACTCAAGGGGAATAGGAATATGTGGACGCTGTTGCATTTAAAGCATAAACGTCATTATAGATCTGATCAAGGTGGTGCAGGAAGTAAATCTACCAGTACGGGTGCAGATGGTGCCGATGTTTATATTGAGGTGCCGCTGGGTACAGTAGTTAGAGATACAGAAACCCAAGAAATTATTTTGGAGATTTTGGAACACGGCCAAGAGCTTATCATTGCACAAGGTGGTATGGGAGGTCGTGGAAATGCACATTTTAAGTCGTCAACCAATCAAACCCCTAGATACGCACAACCCGGAATGGATGGCCAAGAAGCAAACATCACATTAGAGATGAAAGTTTTGGCTGATGTAGGGCTTGTAGGATTTCCGAATGCAGGAAAATCTACCTTACTTTCTGTAATTACAGCTGCCAAGCCAAAAATTGCAAATTACGAGTTTACAACACTGAAGCCTAACTTAGGGATCGTTGATTATCGCGATCATCAAACCTTTGTGATGGCCGATATTCCTGGGATCATTGAAGGTGCTGCAGAAGGGAAAGGTCTCGGACATTATTTTTTACGTCATATAGAGCGCAATTCTACCCTGCTCTTTTTAATTCCTGCAGATGCAGACGATATTAAAAAACAATATGATATTCTTTTAGATGAACTTCGTCGCTATAATCCTGAAATGCTTGATAAAGATCGTTTGGTTGCAATTTCGAAGAGCGACATGCTTGATGACGAATTGAAAGCCGAAATGAAGCAACAGCTGGATAAAGATTTTAAAGGAATTCCGTATTTATTTTTCTCGTCTGTAGCACAGCAAGGTCTTATGGAACTCAAAGACAAGCTTTGGGAAATGCTCAATGGAACTTCGGTTCAACAGTAAGACGACCTCGTTTACCTAAACACTTCCGAAGGACTCATCACCCAAAAAATAGTTAAAGAATAGTGCCTCGCAATCCCTTGGCGTGTTTTTTGCGTAAATTTACTAGAAATATCTTGCTATGAAATTTATGTACATGTTTTTGATCTCTATTGTGTTTGTCTCATGTGGATCATCAGTAGCTCTCGATTATGAAAAAGGAACCGATTGGTCGCAATTTACAGCCTACCAATTCTCCCAAGCCCACGCGGGACCAAATGGTGAAGAACAGGTATCTTCAGGCTTAAATGAATTAGACGATAAGCGTGTAATTCGTGCTATAGACAGCGTTTTTCAGGCACGAGGCTACCAAAAAACAGATTATAATCAATTCTATATCGATTTCTTCGTAGAAGAATACCTAAGCAATTCTAGAAATACCATCGGTATTGGTTTGGGAAGTGGAGGCGGAAATGTGAACGTAGGTGGCGGTATTGGCATCCCTATTGGTGGTAAGATCATTAATCAGCGTTTCACGATGGAATTTTACGAAGCTGACTCGGGCAGAAAATTACTTTGGCAAGCGATTTATGATGGTGAACTTAAAGAAAAAGCCACCCCAGCGCAAAAAGATGCTTATTACTTCAATGTAGTTTCCAAAATGCTAAAGAAATACCCACCAGAACAATAAACAATTAAGATCCTATAATCTCGTTGTCATATTTAATATTCAGGTTTTAAAAATTTATGAAAAACTTAATTTTTCTATTTCTCTGTATCCCGGCAATTGCTTTTTCTCAAACATCGTTTGAGCGCGCTGAGCAGTATTTTCAAGCCGAACAATTCAGCAAAGCAAAACCAATCTTCCAGACATATTTAAAGGAGCACCCCGGACATGATAAAACACATGAATATCTTGGTGATATTGCAGGCTATGAAAAAGATTGGGACACGGCCATAGACCATTATGAAGTATTGGTTGAAAAAGACGATAACAACGCAAACTACCATTTTAAATATGGTGGTGCACTTGGCATGAAAGCGCTTTCAATTAGTCGAATTCGCGCGGCGACCTATATTGGCGATATCAGAGAACAATTTGAAATCGCTGCGCGACTTGATCCCAAGCATATAGAAGTCCGTTGGGCACTGGTTGAATTCTACATTCAGTTGCCAGGTATCATTGGTGGAAGCGAAAGCAAAGCGATAAAATATGCTAATGAACTCGGTCGCATTAGTGAGGTAGATGGCTATTTGGCAAATGGCTATATTGCAGAATACAGTGATCGTTCTGAAGACGCCGAACGCTTCTATAAAAAAGCGATCGATGTAGGCGGTTCTCCACATACCTACGAAAAACTTTCCGAACATTACGAAAAGCGCAACAAACCAAAGGAAGCAATTGCAACCGCCGCAAAATCGTTACAGATTCACAAACGCAATCAACTCAACTATCAAATAGGAAAGATCGCCGCTCAATATAATCTCGATGCCGAATTGGGTATCAACTGCTTGCAGGCTTATATCCAAAATCATTCAGCAAAAGACGGGGTGCCTAAAGATTGGGCGTATTTTCGACTCGCACAGATCTATAAAAACTTAGGTGAGAAAAATCAAGCCCTGAGCTGGATCAATAAGGCGCTTTCAAAACGTCCAGATTTTAAAGAAGCCAAGCAAGAGAAAGCAGATATTCTCAGTCTGTAAAAGCTTTTGAAAAAGTATTAGGGCAAATCCCATACGCTTACTACGTTTATGCTCAAATGTAATAGGAAGCGGGCGCTATGGGTCGGGCTTTCGGCTGTATTCCCGCCGCTCGTTCCTCGGGCGCGAGATGCCGCCTCTATCCCTTTTGCGGGCTTCGGCTATTATATTTACCTTCGTAGAAGAATTCCGAAGAAACACGTTTATATCAATAAATTTTCCGCAATCGCGGTACACATTATGAAAATACATTTTATTGCTATCGGCGGAAGCGCCATGCACAATCTGGCGTTAGCGCTACACAACAAAGGCGAAGAAGTAACTGGGAGTGATGATGAAATTTTTGATCCCTCCAAAAGTAGATTAGCAGCCAAAGAGCTCTTGCCTGATGAATACGGATGGTTTCCTGAAAAAATTTCCGAAGATATTGACGCTATCATTCTAGGAATGCACGCCAAAGCTGATAATCCGGAGTTGTTGAAGGCAAAAGAACTCGGACTCACAATCTACAGTTATCCCGAGTTTTTGTACGAGCAGTCAAAAAATAAAACGCGTGTGGTTATTGGCGGTTCTCACGGTAAAACAACTATTACTTCAATGATTTTGCATGTAATGCATTATCACAATAAAGAGGTAGATTATATGGTGGGTGCCCAGTTAGAAGGGTTTGATACCATGGTACACCTCACAGAAGAAAACGATTTTATGGTGCTTGAAGGCGATGAATATTTATCATCGCCCATAGATCGGCGACCTAAATTTCATCTGTATAAGCCTAATATAGCACTGCTTAGCGGAATTGCTTGGGATCATATCAATGTGTTTCCAACCTATGAAAACTATGTAGCGCAATTTGAGATCTTCTTAACCGAAATCACAAACGGTGGCGCCATTATTTACAATGAGGAAGATGCTGAGGTAAAGCGCGTGGTTGAGGCGAGTGACAGTCTTATTAAAAAGTACCCGTATCACACGCCCAATTATGAGGTAGTAGATGGTGTTACATTTTTAGATACTCCAGAAGGCTCTATGCCTATAGAAGTCTTCGGAAAACACAACCTAAACAATTTAGAGGGTGCTCGATGGATCTGTCAGTTGATGGGGATCGATGCGAGCGATTTTTATGAGGCGATTGCAACTTTTAAGGGAGCTAGCAAACGATTAGAGAAAATTGCCGAAAGTGAAACTACGATCGCGTTTAAAGACTTTGCCCATTCACCTTCCAAAGTAAAAGCAACTACAGAGGCAGTTAAGGGTCAGTATCCTGATAGAAAATTGATCGCCTGTTTAGAACTACATACCTATAGTAGTTTGAATCCAGAATTTTTAAGCGAATATAAAGGTGCTTTAGATGCAGCCGATGTTGCTATTGTATTTTATTCACCTCATGCGGTTATGATCAAAGACCTGGCCGAGATAAAAGAGTCACAAATCACAGAAGCGTTTCAGCGCGAAGATCTGATGGTGTTTACAAATCCAGCCGATTTCAAAACCTATCTTTACACTCAAAAATTTGACCGAACGGCCTTATTGCTAATGAGTAGTGGTGATTATGGTGGGCTAGATCTAGAAGAGCTCAAGCAATTGATCTAAATTGTATGAGAAGACCGTGCTGCATGCTGTGCTCATTTCCGAAGTCAATTAAAAAGATCTAATAAAAAAAACTCCAAGCAATCATATACTTGGAGTTTTTGGCAGAGGGGAATTGATGAGAACTTATTTCTCTACAAGAAACTTTTTTGTAGTGATCGCAGTTCCGTTCGTAATTTTAATAAAATATGCACCTGTAGTTAAGTTTGAAACGTTTACATCTTCCTGAGCGCTAATATTGTTCTGGAGATTCAATTGTTGTCCAAGCATATTAAAGATCTCAATATTTGAACCTTCAGCATTAGTAACTGTTAGAATATCGCTTGCTGGATTCGGGTACACGGAAACAGTATCTAAAGTTGTGTCATTAACACCTAAAACACCATTTGAATAAAATGGCTCCGTTGCTCCACTACTATAGTTTCCGCTAAAAGGAAAGATCTCTACACCTTCAAAGTCGATTAGCGAAACTCCGCCACCTCCAAGGATGCCGTCGCCGTAAGAATCAACAATATTAAAAGTAATACAATCTAAAGGGAGATCGTATTCAAATTCTAGCGTTTGATTATTGTCTGAGGCTGTTAAGCTTTCAGAAAATAAGACTGTTCCCGCACTGTTAAGTAATTCCCACGAAATCTCATCGGCATATTGGTCTGTAGTAATAGTAAGGATAACGGTTCCAGCCGAATCAATAATATCATCAAATGAACCCGATGTCGTGTTGTTTGCATTAAAATCGTCGTTGTCTAACGAAACATCTACTGTATTTACCGTTTGTGCGGTATATGCGATGGCAGGGAGCTCCACAGTTGCAGACTCAAGGGAAGCCAAATTTCCGGTCCAAGTATAGGTTTGTGTAGTTCCACCATTAACTGAATACGTAAAATCAACACTTGTAATTGCATTTAATCCTGAATTTAAGATATTGGCTACAGGGGTAACTTCAGAAGGGCCACAAGCACTTACTATTTCGTTTAAACCAAGCAATGCTGTATCGTCATTTGAAGTTAATGGATTGACAACAGGTGTTGTTTGATTTCCACTTATGATATTCTGAGTTGATTCGGTCATATAGACAACTACATCTAATTCGTTATAGTCAATTGCTATACCATTAATACTAGGAGGGAAGGTGTAGTTATACGTTCGGTCAACAAATGTTGTCTGTGTAGTAGTTGTAATCTCTTCACCCCATTGTCCGGTAGCTAGGTCTATAAGACGATGCTGATGATTGTAATTGTTACCTTGATTTCCACCACTTTGAGGTCCTAAAGTATTATTCTGTAAAATAGCAACATTTAAAAAGTTACTTGGTTCTGGGCTGTTGCCTGTATAATAACCTTCAACATGAATTTCCATAGAATTTGTAGGAATATCTACGGTCGCTTCAACTGCTAGATTTACGTATGAGTTTTCAGCTAATGTAATATTAGCGGCTTCAGCCCAATCACCACGGCCCATAGCCGTTGTACCAGCATCACCCATTTCTAATCCTGGAAAATTTTGACGATTTACTGTGCCAGCAGGATAGCCTAAAAGTCCGGTTTGATTGGCAATTGCATCACCCCAAGGAGTTCTAAAATCTGGATCCGTTCCTGTTGGTGAAGCAAAACCCCCTTGGTGAATGTTAACTAAAAACACATTATCTGGATTTGCATCTTTGATGGCTTGTGCAATGGCATGACCATCTGGACAAAAGCCACAATAAATTCCTGTAAATTCTTCAAGAACGACTTTGCGGTTCTCGGCGGTAGTGCTTACAATAGTTTGTGCAGTCATACCTAGCGTACAAAGGGACAATACAACTATAGCGTGTAGTTTTTTATACATAATCTATGTTTAGAGTTAGATTATAAATATAGGTATAAATAGTTGAGAAAAATGTTTTATAGAAATTTTTAAAACTCTATAAACCCAATAGGATAAAGGGGTTATGACTTATGAAAGGTGAATTTATCGAGATGCTAACTGAAATACTTTTGGATGAATTTACGTGATCTTTCGGAAGATTGAAGCATCATTTCCTTCATTGCGTTTTCACGATCTTGAGGGTTCTTATCCTGAGATAATTTGAATTTGCCCTCCCAATGCTCGATAATTATTTCAAAGGCCTGAATGTAATTTACAAAACGATCCATTGATTTATTATCTTTCTTTAATACAAATTTTTGGTCTGGCTCTTCCAAAAATTCGGTCATGGCGATCATAGTGTCTTTGGCTGCTTCCGGGTCATTAATTTGAGAAATATGGCCTGTAATATGTACGATGATATAATTCCAAGTGGGTAGTTGCTTAGTGGTATATATGCTAGGCGAAATATAAGTGTCTGGCCCTTTAAATACAACGGTGACTTGATCGCCATTTTGCAATGTTTCTAATTGCGGATTAAACTTGTCAATGTGCGCCACCAACTTACCCGAGGTTTCATTGTAAATAATTGGGATGTGGGTTACAAAAGGTTTTTCTTTTGAAGCGCTTACTAGCATTCCCAGGGGATATGCTTTTATAAGAGCAATCATTTTATCTTTATCTTCCGATTGATGATGTGGAGGTGGATAGGTCACAGACTTTTGTTTTTTAAGATCTAAATGCATTGAAAACCACGATGCCTAGACGCCAAATTGGGTTAAATGATGGTCTAAGTGCTTGTACTGCATTTGTCCGTATTGCTCTTTTGTAAAATGACCAAAACCAGGATGAGGTTTCCAATCATTACGTTCACGCTGTGATTCGAATTCATCGAGAAGGGCTAAGAGTTTCGCTTTCTCTTCAGAAAGGTCACGAGGCTCTGTTTGTTTTAAGAATTTAGCTGTTGGTAAATTTTTGCGCCACGGTTTATCATTATACATCGATTTTTTAAAAAATAGATTGATCAGCCAATTGGGTTTCATCCCATAATCTTTTTTTTCTAGCATAATATTAAAGGGGCCTTGACAATGCGCCATGGTTTGTCCATGTGACATTTTGCCCCATTGACGTGGTTTGTCTTCTGAAAATTGGTGTAATCGCGTACGTATTTCGGTGAGGACTTCAGGTTCAAAGAGGGATTTCATAGTGTCGTATTTAAGAATCGTTATTCATGAATTAGCTGTAGTACTTTATGAAGATATTTTTGTTCTATAAATATACAGATTATCTTTCAAGTGAAATATACACCTTTGAAAGAGAACACTTCCTTTTCTATTAAACAGTGGAATGAAAACGATCGTCCGCGAGAAAAATTTTTACTGAAAGGTAAAGCTGCTCTTACCGATGCCGAATTGATAGCGATATTGATCGCTTCGGGCAGCAGAAATGAAACTGCAGTTGGTTTGAGTAAACGTATTATGTCGGCCGCCTCAAACAATCTAAATGCCTTGGGTAAGATGTCGTTAAAGTCGCTTATGGAATTTCGTGGCATTGGTGAAGCGAAGGCAATAACCATTTCTGCCGCCTTAGAACTAGGAAGACGCAGACGTGAATCTGAAGCCCTTCAGAAGAAAAAAATACAATCTAGCAAGGCAGTTTTTGAATTATTACAGCCTATTTTGGGCGAACTGTACCACGAAGAGTTTTGGATTATTTATCTCAACAATTCTAATAAAATCCTTCAGAAAAGCCAGTTGAGCAAGGGAGGAATGACGGGTACTGTGGTTGATGTACGACTCGCTTTGAAAATGGCTTTAGAATTGGGAGCTGTGGCTATGATCTTAGCACATAACCACCCTAGCGGTACTTTGGTGCCTAGTGAGTCTGATAAAAACTTGACACGGAAATTAAAAACCGCAGGAGAGAGTCTTGATATTAAGGTTTTAGACCACCTTATCATAACCGAAAATGCGTATTTTAGCTTTGCAGATGAAAACCTGCTCTAGTCTTTATGCTATTAATCTTCACTCAAAAACCTACTGCTCGAATCACTTATGTTTTTAAACATTTGATTACACGTGTTTTAGGTATTGAGATTCAGTTTACGTCAACCTTAGAAGAATGGTTGGGGCATGCGGGACCAAAAATTTCGTATGGTAAGCAGCCCATGGGTAATGAACTTTTCTTTCAAAGTGTTGATTTGCTTAGTCAGCAAGGGATTGAAAGTGTTGATATTTCCGTAAAGAAGTGGGAGGAGACCTATGGCTTCTTTCCGGTGAGCGCCCGTAGTGCCTTACCTTTCGATATCTTTGCAGCATCATTCTATCTTTTGAGTCGTTATGAAGAATATCTTCCACATGTCAAAGATGACAAAGGACGATTTGTGGCCTCCGAAAGTATCGCAGGAAAGAATAATTTTTTGATGCAACCCGTGGTTGACATCTGGGCGTATAAATTGAAACAGCTCTTACTAGAAAACTTTCCTGAACTTGCTTTTCCAAAGAAATCCATGACCGTACATTCGGTGGTTGAAGCGAGTCAACCGTTCGCCTATTCGCAAAAGGGAATATTTAGGAATATACTAGGGTATGTTTCTGATGCCCTAAAATTGCGAGGTCGGGATATCATGGAACGTACTAAAGTGATCATTGGGATGCGTCGCGACCCTTATGATCGCTTTAAATGGATGGTTTCTGCCTCAAGTAGAAATAAGGCTAAAGTCACCGTATTTTTTATGCTGGGAGAGTCTATAAATTTTGTTGATGGAGTTAGTTCCAATCGTAAAAAATATAAAATGCTAGTAAAGTATGTAGGTGACTATAAGGAGATCGGTCTCTTATTTTCGTTTGATGCACTGGCAGATTTTGAAAAGTTAAAACAACAAAAAAAGCATATTGAAGAAATTACTAATAGAACGCTTTCTAGTACAATGAATGCTCAATTGCTTGTAGATCTGCCAGATATTTATAGGAATTTGGTCGAACTGGAAGTGCAACGTGATTTTACGATGACCTATGCCAATACCTCTGGTTTTAGGGCTGGCACCTGTACTCCTTTCCTTTTTTATGATTTAGATTACGAAATTAAAACACCATTAACTATTCATCCTATTGCCACAACAACCCATGCTTTTAAGAATACTTCGGAAGTAAAAACGATGCATACGGTTAATGCACTTTTTGATGCCGTGGCATCAGTTAATGGAACTTTTACAGTATTGTTTTCAAATCGTGATTTTTCCGAGGAAAACCATACAAAATACTGGCGAACCCTTTTTTCAGAAAAACTCCACGCACATGAAAAGTAAGATCACCGATGTTTTTTTTGACTTAGATCATACCCTTTGGGATTTTGATCGAAATTCAGCGTTAGCGTTTCAACGGGTCTTTCACAAACATCGTATTAAATTAGATATACATGCCTTTATGAGTGTGTATGAGCCCATCAATTTTGATTATTGGAAGCATTTTCGCGAAGAACGCGTAACAAAGCAAGAATTGCGGAGAGGAAGACTTGTTGATACCTTTACTGTCTTTGGTCAATCGTATTCAGTAGCAGAAATAGATGTGTTGGCTGAATCATATATTGAAGAGTTACCGGGTAATAACTATCTTTTTGACGGAGCTTTAGAAATTCTAGAATACCTTGCTACCAGTTATAAGCTTCACATCATTACCAACGGCTTTCACGAGGTGCAGCACATAAAATTGGAGAAAAGTGAGATTCAACGCTATTTTAGAACGGTTACTTCTTCGGAAGAAGTTGGCGTAAAAAAACCAAACCCCTTAGTTTTTAAAAAGGCTTTAGAAAAGGCGAAAGTACACGCCACACAAAGTGTAATGATCGGAGATACGTTTGAAGCCGATATATTAGGTGCAGAATCGGTTGGGATGGAGACCATTTTTTATAATTATCGAAGTGAGTCTATTCCGTCCAAATATCAGATAGTTAATCATTTACTTGAAATAAAAAATATTTTATAGCATACGATTGCGGGTTTTGAGGCGTTATTTATTTAAATCCCCCCAAATAATGAAAACAAACCTGGCTATACCTACTTTAGGCTTATTCGTTTTATTACTGACAGTTTCATGTATCAAGGATGTTGATTTTGATCAAGCCGATGCTATTGCACCTACTCCAATAGTAGAACTGGATTTGATATTTTTCGACCTCAATGGCGGCGACTTTTATGACGCAACAACCAATACAGCCCGATTAACCGTACGAGATACCACGGAAATCAAATTTTTAGATGATTCTGAAATTCAAGACAAATTAAAGCGGGCAGAATTTCTATTTAAATTTACTAATAGCATTTCAAGCGATTTTCAAGTAGATTTTCAATTTTTAAGTGAACAAAACGATACTACATATACTACTCAAACACTGGTAAATAGTGGTTCGGTAGATTCTGCTGTTCAAACAATTTTTATAGAAGATGTTTTGGAAGAAAGCTTGTTAGATCTCACACAGGCAAGTAAAGTGGTTGTTTCTGTAACCATAGCATCAACCGATACAGGTTTAGGTGGCGCCCTAAATCTTCAATCTAAAACGACCTACTACCTGGAGCTATAATACCATGCGAATTTTAATTATATATACTTTAGCCCTAATGGGAGTGACCGCTATTGCTCAAAACAAGCAGGTTTTATACGGTTTTGAGGAGGCGCCACAATCATTAATGCTCAATCCCGGAATAAAGGTTAACCAAAAAGCTCATTTTGGTATTCCTTTTTTATCTCAGGTTCACATTAATGGGGGAGCGTCTGGGGTGTCTGTTTATGATATCTTCGGAAAGAGTGATATCGACATAAATACCCGTATTCGAAATAAGATCTTCGAAATGAAGAATACCGACTTCTTTACTGCTACCCAACAACTGGAACTGATCAGTTTTGGATGGCGGGCGCGTAATGAGATCTATTTTTCGGGAGGGGTTTATCAAGAACTCGATTTCATTAGTTACTTTCCGCGCGATCTGGCAATTTTGTTTTGGGAAGGCAATCAGCAGTATCTGGATTATGAGTTTGATTTGGGAGAAGTAAGCACTACAGGAGATTTATTAATGGTGTATCATTTTGGTGCAAACAAGCAGATCAACAATAGACTAACGGTTGGTGTGAGAGCCAAATTGTATGCAAGCATGTTTAGCTATCGAAGTACGGGTAATAGCGGCTCATTTGTAACACGGTTAAATGACACAGGTGTGAACATTTACGATCACACCATAGAAAATGCCGATATTACAGTAGAAACCTCAGGATATGCTTCGCTTCGGGATTTTGATGGTGCAAATCAAGTGACTAGTGAAATACTCGGGAGATCATTATTTGGTGGAAATGTTGGTGTTGGGGTTGACCTTGGAGCTACCTATGAGGTAACAGAAAATCTTACCGCTAGTGCTAGCATTCTCGACCTAGGGGCAATTTTTCATCAAAAGGATGTGGAAACCTACCATGCTAAAGGTGATTACACCCTTAATGGTATTGAGCTAATTTTTCCACCTTTGGAGCCTGGAGAACCCACGTTTCCATATTATGATGATCTGGAGGATACTTTGGAGCGTGAAATACCTATTGACACATTAAAAGGGGGATATACACAAATGCGTCCTGTCAAAGTGAATGCCAGTTTAAAATATTCTTTTGGTCGGGTAGTAGGGAAGGGCGCACCTTGCGATTGTAAAAATATGGGTGGCGGCTTAGATCGCAATCAAGCTATCGGACTCCAATTTTTTAGTCAGTTTAGGCCTAAAGGTCCTCAAATGGCAGGAACATTATTTTACTATCGAAATCTTTTTGAATTTCTTTCAGCTAAGGCTACATATACAGTTGATCCATATACCAACTCAAATGTTGGGCTGGGTTTTGTTACTGATATTGGAAAGTTCAATTTTTACTTTGCAGCCGATAACCTCTTGAGCTACGGCAATATTGCCAAGGCAAAAAGCGTATCTTTACAATTCGGATTTAACATTAAAATTGCAGAAGAGTGATACGGAAACTAGGATTAATTTGTCTTTTGATGGTGTGCACTTTAGGGGTATTTGCTCAGGTAGAAGTTCCTGAGTTTACATACGTTATCGTGCCTGATAAATTTGATTTTCAAAAGGCAGAAAATAGCTATGATATCAATGATCTTACCAGATTCTTGCTGAAAAAGAATGGCTTTAATGTTGTATCTCCAAAAGAGTTAACTAATTATGATCGATGCGAAGCGCTTTTTGCAGATCTGGAGATGGAGAACAAAATGATTTTTACGAAAGCAACCCTGATTCTTCGGAATTGCAAAGGAGCCGAAGTAGTTAGGACTAATACAGGAAAGAGTAAGCTTAAAGATTATAAAAAAGCGTATCACCAAGCTATTCGAAATGCATTACAAGACTTTACAAAAAGTGCATTGACAATAATTCCTATGGAAGAAACGACTATTGAGCTGCCAAAATCTTCCGAAATCACGGTGCCTATAGGTATTCAAGAACCTGGTGTGGCAAAAGTAGAAATAGACACTAAAGTTTCCGAAGAAAAAAAGATGCCAATTGAGATAGTGGAAGAAGATATCATTAAAAATGATGAAGATGAAGTTTACTCTTTTGAGAGCTATGCTATCGTTAAAAATAACAGTAACTATCTAATTGTTTATGACGATACGTTAATTGGAGCTTTGATCACCACCTCTAAAGAGGGCGTTTTTTTGGTTAAGACCACCCAATTTTATGGAGTTGCTTATAAAAGCGGTAATACTTTTATTGTTGAGCGCGAAGTTGAAGGCTTAAAGAGTTTAATTACCATGCTTTTTAAGCGTTAGTTTTAAAAATCGTATTTATCCTTCCAAAGACTTTTTAAGTACGATCTTAATTGGTTTTCCTTAGCATTTTTACCGGGTTTGTACAAAGTGGTGCCAGTGATCTCCTCAGGAAGGAATTCATGCGGAACAAAATTTCCTTCGTAGTTATGAGCGTATTCGTAATCTTTGCCGTATCCTAATTCTTTCATAAGTTTAGTAGGCGCGTTTCGAATAGCGAGCGGCACAGAGAGGTCGCCTGTTTGACGAACTAATTGCTGAGCTTTGTTGATGGCCTGATACGAAGCATTACTTTTTGCGGAAGTTGCAAGGTAAATGGTACACTGACTTAAAATAATGCGCGATTCGGGAAAGCCAATGGAAGTTACCGCCTGAAAGGTGCTATTTGCAAGTAAAAGTGCGTTTGGATTGGCGTTTCCTATGTCTTCGGAAGCGAGAATAACCAGACGTCTGGCTATAAACTTAATATCTTCGCCACCTTCGATCATTCTAGCCAGCCAATAAACAGCGGCATTGGGATCGCTTCCTCTAATTGATTTTATAAATGCTGAAACAATGTCGTAATGTTGCTCACCAGCTTTGTCATAATGTACCGTGTTTTTTTGAACCTTTTGTAAGACGAGTTCGTTGGTAACAATAACATCTTCTTTATTTTCAGAAAGAATGACCAATTCGAGAATGTTGAGTAGCTTTCGTGCATCACCGCCAGATAGACGCAATAACGCATCTGTTTCTTCAAGGCTTATCTTCTTTTTACTCAATACCTCGTCTTTCTTGAGAGCGCGTCTTAAAAGGGCTTCTAAATCACTTTTACTAAAAGCTTTTAATATATAAACCTGGCAACGTGAGAGTAGGGCCGGAATAACCTCAAAACTTGGGTTTTCTGTTGTTGCCCCAATGAGCGTGATCCAGCCTTTTTCAACGGCACCTAAAAGGGAGTCTTGCTGTGATTTACTAAAACGGTGAATTTCATCAATGAATAAAATAGGATTTTTTGTTGTGAAGAGTCCGTCACCTTTTTTAGCTTTTTGTATCACTTCGCGAACAGCGGCAACACCGCTATCAATTGCACTTAATGTATAGAATGGCCTTTCAGATTGTTGTGCAATAATTGTAGCAAGGGTAGTTTTTCCAGTTCCAGGTGGTCCCCAAAAGATCATAGAGGAAAGTACACCGCTTTTAATTTGTGTACTTAAAGCGCCGTTAGGTCCGATAAGATGTTGTTGACTTAAATATTCGTCAAGGGTTTTGGGGCGGATACGTTCGGCTAGGGGTGCACTCATAGGGGATAAAAGTACAAATATTTGTCTCGTACTTTTATGAAATATACTTCAAATATTTTCTAATATTTGTAATCTAGAAGAATGAATAACTATTCTTTGATCACTTTGACGATGCGCTCTGTGCCATCTACGGTGGCTTTAATAAAGTAAGTGCCAACAGCTAATTGAGTAGTTTCAATAGAAGTTTCCAAGACATTGTCTATCTTTTTTTCAACTAATGCTTGCCCTAGTAGGTTAAGTATGGTAATTGATGAGATATTTCCATTGGAAGAAATATGTACTGTGTTTTTCATTGGGATGGGAAACACAGATACTTGGGGAAGAGTTTGATCCTCAATTCCAGCCACTGGATTTGTTTCTACATTAAAGTTGTCTAAATAATATTCATTATTACTATCAAAACCATAAAAATCAATTGCTGCAAGTTCCACAAATGGATATTGTATCGAGTCATCTATCACCTGATCGTTAAATTGTAAAACATCATTGATATACATAGCCCAAAAGCCACTGTCAAGGTCATATACAGCTCTTATTGTGAACCATTCGTCTTCGGGATAAAGAAATGCTTGACCAGGAATACCAGTGATAGTTCCAACTCCAGGAGTTGCACCATCTCGATTAAAAAATACGGGCCCACCGTTTAAATTAGTTTCCCAATCACCATTACTAGGAAAAAATTTGCCTTCCATACCAAAAAAAGCTTCCTGGCCTTCTGGGATCAACATATCCCATTGAATTGCGTGGACTTCTGTTTGTGGTCTTTCTGGAATTAACAATAATATATCGCCGTCTCCTGCAAATCCTTGCATCTTAAGAACTTGGTTTGGACCGTTGTAAGTAGAAACTTCGGGTCCGTCGAAGTTCGGAAACCACATCCTCCAATGATCGGCCTGTGCCGCCAGAAATGTAAGATCATAAGATTCAAAATCATCTGTTAACATTACTTGAGCATTAGAGAACCAAGAAAATGTACAGATTACAATAAGGGCTTTATAAGGTAATCTCATAGTAACAAGTTTTAAGGGTGGGAACGCTCGATTAAGTTACAAATTTTTATGCGAAAAACTTAAGTTCTTTTAAAATTGATTATCAGGAGTACTGACAATTTATCATACATTTACGAAAGGGCGTATTTTTTGAATTAAGAAGTTCATGGGAAAGAAGAAGGGATTGTGGTTTTCAGAAGATGTAATAATTTATCCATTACTCTTTGTGTCTATGCTTTGGCTAGTTTTTTGGGTTGAATCGCGATTCAATTTTAATTTTAATTACCTGGGGATTTATCCACTGAAAATGGAAGGACTACGTGGAATTGTATTGGGTCCTTTTATACATGGTAATCTTCAACACATTTTTAATAATTCGGTGCCGCTGTTTGTGCTCACAACTTCCTTATTCTATTTTTATAGGGGTATTCGTTGGAGGGTGTTATTAGGTGGTTTGTTGCTAACTGGTTTAATGACTTGGATCATTGGGAGGCCAGCAGTGCATATAGGGGCGAGTGGGGTAGTTTATATGCTTGTTTCTTTTTTGTTTTTTAAAGGAATCCTTTCGAAGCAATATCAACTAATTGCCTTGTCTCTTGTGGTTGTATTTCTCTACGGAAGTTTGGTGTGGTATTTATTTCCTATAGATCCAAAGATCTCTTGGGAAGGGCATTTGTCTGGATTTGCCGTGGGATTACTATTTGCCTTTGTATTCCGAAGAAATCCTATTGAGAATACGAAGTATGCATGGGAACGAGAAGATTATGATCCCGAAAACGATCCTTTCCTAAAGCATTTTGATGAAAACGGGAATTTTATAGAGCGGATACCAGATCCTGAGGAGTCGGAATTACTAAATACAGATGATACCAATACAACTAATATACGAGTTGTCTATACCTTTAAAAAGGATTCATTACCCAAAGACAATGACCTTTTATGAGCGTCTTTGACGAACTATTTCATAAAGAAAAGCACCACAAGCAACCGAAACATTTAGCGAGTTAATTTCTCCAAGAAGCGGAAGTGCTGCTTTTTCATCAACTAAATTAAGCACCGATTTTGAGACTCCTTTTCCTTCAGAACCCATTATAATGGCGACAGGTTTTTTGAAATCGATATCGTAAATGGTGGTTTCTGTTTTTTCGGTGGCTGCAACCGTTGCAATCCCTGAGCTTTGTAAATAAAAGATTGCATCTTTGATATGATCTACCTTGCATATGGGCAGATTAAATATTGCGCCAGCAGATGTTTTTACCGTATCTCCGGTTATTGGTGCGCCGCCTTTTTTCTGTACAATAATGGCGTCAACTCCAGTGCATTCTGCGGTTCTAATGATAGCGCCAAAATTTCTCACATCACTTATTTGATCAAGGATGATAAAAAGAGGTGCTTCAGTTTTTTCAAGCGCTTTTTCTACAACATCTTCAAGTGATGCAAAAGTGATAGGGGAGGTCACTGCAACGATACCTTGGTGATTTCCGCGTGTAAGTCGGTTTAGTTTTTCTTCAGGAACAACATTTATGGTAACATTCTTTGCTTCCAAAGAAGCAATCAAATTAGTGATCTTTTGATTGGGAATATCTTTTTGAATGTAAACCTTATCAAGCTTAACGTCAGATTTTAACGCTTCTTCCACTGGATGGATACCGAATATGTGTTTTTCTTTTTTCATGATGCAAATGTAGTTATAAACAAAGAAAAACGGGATGTTCTGTAAAGAACATCCCGTTAGTATTATATATACGAATCGTTAAGACTATAGGTCTTTAACTCGAAGTGTATATTCCATTGGAGCATTAAAGTAACCAGCTCCAGAAACGTCAGCATTTACATCATCATTTGTGAAAACACGACCATCTGTTAACTTAAGCTCTAAACGTAAGTCCATACGGTCATTATTTTGCACAATTGCAGGATCTATACCAAGTGCGGTAAGAAATTCAGCATAAGTTGATGATAACATTAATTCTGGTAAACCGTTATCACTTTGTGTAGCATCTGCCGGAGTATAGGTCTTAAGTAGAGTTTCAGGAACGTCTACGTCACCAACAAAAGTTACATAGATATCTAAACTACCAAATAAACCACCAAACTCTTCGTCTTGCTCTTCTACACGAATAGCGTAGCTGCTACTAGGGTCATTTAAGTTAAGCTCATCAGAGATTTCCTCTAATGTTCTAACAATTGCACCTGTTTCAACTTGATCTAACAGGTTATCGATTGTGTTATCACTTTCACTACAAGACACAACGCCTAGTGTTAAAGCAACTAACATACATTTGAAAATTATATTTTTCATAATTTTTATACTTTTTGATATTAATTACCTACAGGGAAACTTGGAGATCCTGGGTTGTTGTCCCAAAATACTTGTACCGTCTGATCTGGTTTTTGGTTAATATTCTGATTTGTGTTTGCTTCATTTGCTGGATAGAAAAATGAGCGAATAAATCCACTAGGATTTGACTCAAGATTTGGCTGAATGTTTGTTGGGAAGCCAGTTCTTCTATAGAAGTTATAGGCATCAAAACTGTTTCCGTATAAGTTCACAAAGAACTGATTTGCCAAAACGTTTTTCTTTCCATTGTCGTTTGCTCCATTGTATGCATTCTGTACTTGTGTGATAAAGTCACCAACAGATTGAACTGTATCCAATACTGCTTGGTCATCAGCATCTAAGCTAGTATCAAGAGATTGAAATCCTTGAACTTTAGCAACAGATTTTGTAATACCCGCATTCATAAAGTTAAGCGCATTTCCTGGGCTGTTATTTACAAACAATGCAATTTCAGCACGGTAAAAATCTACGGTAGAAGCAAGGATCAATGGTGTAATACCACCACCTAGGCCACCTTCGCCAGCTCTTGCATTAGCAAATTGGTCTGCATCTACGCGACCTCCGGCTGGATAAACACCAATAGCAGTTCTACTTGTATTATCTGGTGGAATCCCGTCATCATCTCCGTGATCTCTACCCCAATAACCATTTGGTGGTGCACAAAATGAATTTTCTGGACCGTAGTGACTTGGTTTTGTTTGTGTACTACATGGTAATGCTGAAGCATTTGCAGGAACACCTTGTTGACCAGGAGTATCTCCTCTTTGACGATAGAAATAATAACGGATTCTTGGGTCATCATCAGAATAATCTTCTTTGTCTGGACCTAACATATAACTCATAAGTGAATTTGAACGATAGTTTCCAGGACCATTCGCTGAATAATCAGCAAGATATCTAGGATGTGCCGAAACACCTGGCTCTACAGGATTAATACCCCAGTTAAATTGGAAGTCATCTGCTGAACTAGCAATATAGTTTCCGCTGTTTATAATCGCATTGAATTTAGAAACTGCGCTTGCATCTGTAAGACGAGTTGTTAAATAGATTTTTAACTTCAATGTATTTGCAGCTTTTATCCATTTATCGGTTTCTCCACCATACATAAGGTCAACTTCTGGTCCAACTGTAGATTCACCATTTAGGTTTGCTAAAGCTGAATCCAAAAGGTCGATCGCTGCAGCGTATACTTCTGCACCTGGATCTGCTACTGGATTTGGAAATTCAGCAGGGTTTCCAGCTTGACTCAATGGCACATCACCAAATATATCTACTAGCGACACAAGGGTGTAGGCTTTCATAACTTGAATTTGCCCTAAGTGGTAAAATTTCAGTTGTTCTATAGCTAATGGCTCTAAAATATCCATATCAGTAAACATGGTTTGGTATGCTTGACTCCAGCGAGTGTCAAAATTAGCAGGAGAGTAAGCACTTTGATAGTTTCTACCAAACATATAATTAATACGAACCAATTCTCCTGAGATCTCGCTTAATCGATCAACAAAATCACCAAACTCAATTTGTACTGAGTTATATAAGAATTCAACATCAGCCTGATCTGGTGATATTTCATTTGGGTTGTCTCTAAGGTCTAGTTCGGTTGTCTCACAAGACATGAGCAATCCTACCAGTGCAATAGAAAATATTTTAAATAAATTTTTCATCGTTGTCATAAATTAAATTATTAAAAGGTAGCTTTTACACTGAAACCATATCTTTTTGAGCTAGGTCCGTTAAGATAATCAAATCCACGTCCATTTCCAACTCCTAAACCTGCGATGTTAGAATCGAAGTTTGTTCCTTCTGGAGTATTATATGCATCATACCAAAGGTTGTTTCCTGATACTTTGATAGAGAAAGATCCAAAAGGAGTCTTTTCTAGCATTTTTGCAGGGAATGAATACCCAAGAGATACTTCCTGAAGTCTGATAATAGACCCATCATATACTTTAACCTCATCTGGAGCATCAAAAGTATTATTGAAGTAGAAGTTTGCATTATTAATGTTAGTGGTATTAGCACCTGTTACAACGCCATCATCATCAACATTCACACCAGGAAGAATATAAGTTCCTAAACGATCTTGTGTATCAGTAGTTAAACCACGACCTAATAGGGTAGCAATTGTTTCTGAGTAGATGTCTCCACCACTTTGATGTGTAACCAATACGCCTAAACTGAAATTTTTGAATTTCATAGTATTGTTATAAGACATGATGAAATCTGGATTAGGATCTCCAATGATTGGGATTAAACCATCTTCAGTTTGTTCAAGAGCAACATAATCACCCGTTGAGTTAACAATTGCATTTCCAATAAGTGCAGGGTTTGTTTGATCTACACGTTGTATTTGTGATCCAACCATGATACCTAATTGTTGTCCTACTTGAGCAGCATTACCTAAGTTGGTGAAACCAGCAAATACAATTTGATCTGTACCTTCTACAAGTTCTGTTACAATTGACTCACTTTTTGTAAAGTTTACACCTGAGTTCCATGAGAAGCCATTTCCTTCAGATTTAAAGATATCAACGTTAATAGAAGCTTCTATACCGTCACCTTCAATTTTACCAATATTGGTATTCGTAGAAGTATATCCTGATGATGGAGGTAATGGTTGATTTACAATAAGATCTTCAGTTGTTCTTTCGTAGTAAGATGCATCTAAATTAACTCTTCTGTTAAAAAGATTTGCTTCAACACCAAATTCTAATTCAGAAAGACGTTCTGGTTTTAGATTCGGGTTTGATAATAAACTAGAAGTTGAATTCGTAGTTAATTGTCCGAAGTTCGGTGCATCAAATCCTGTAGTGTTAGTTTGTAATCCGTTAAATACTGGATAAGCACTAGAGTCGAAGTTAGCGGAAGTACCGTAACCAGCTCTAATCTTTAGAAAGTTAATTCCACCGTCTGAACGAAGTCCGTCAAAAATTTGCGTTGGTATGATCGCTAAACTTCCTGAAGGATAGAATAAACTACGATTTTCCTTACTGAAGTTTGATGCCCAGTCATTACGTGCTGAAACAGTAACATAGACAGCATTGTCGTAGTCGAAAGATGTTGAACCGTATACACCAAGAATGTTTTTCTCTTCAGTGTATTGAATAGGTTGAACATTCTGGAAGTTATTATGACGTAACACACCAAATACTACTTGACCTGAACTGAATAAACCGTTTTGATCAAAACTTGTACCTCTGGTAGTTCCACCTAAGTTAAAGTTCATTCCAACTTTATCTGAAAGGTCAAAATCACCACTAAAGATTACGTTGTGATCGTATATAGTATTGTTGTTATCCCAAACGGCATAAACTCCAGATGCGTAAGTAGCGTCGTCATTACGACCCCCTCTGTTCTGATAGTTTGTATTACGCTCATTGTAATAATCAACACCAACACGGTAGATTAAGTTTAAATTATCAGTAAAGTCATATTGAATGGCTGCGTTACCAAAAACACGATGAGTCAACTGACTGTTCGATGCGTTGTTAACGGTCCAAAGTGGATGCTGAATATCGTTACCTGTACGGTAGTAGATACTAGACCCATCTTTGGGGTTTGAATATGGAAGTCCGATAAGATCAATACTACGTGGAGTATAAAATACATCTCCAAAAACTGATGAACCAGTTCCAAGAGCTCCACTACCACCACTTGCAGCAACTGGAGGCGTTTTAAAATCATTCTTTACGAAGTTAAGCGCACCCGATACAGTAAATTTGTTAGATAATTTAGCACGTCCTCCAACACCAAAAGTGTTTCTGCGTAAACCATTTCCAGGTGTAAAACCAACCTCGTCTAAGTGACTAAAGTTTGTGTTATAAGTTACATTTTCACCACCACCGCGAATGTTAACACTCGTATTTGAAATGATACCAGTTCTAAAGAACTCAGTTACGTTTTCACGTGGTTTCCAATCATAACGTTCCGGTACAAAACCTTCAGGAAGATCTTCTGTAAAGTTAGTTGAAAGGTAAGGGTGTGGAAGAGTAGCGTTTTCGTCAACGGTTGGATCTCCGTTATAACCTCCTAAACCGTCTGCGTAAAATCCAGGACCCCAATTTGAGAAGAAAAATCCGTCTGCCTCTCCTTGGTTAAAACCACCACCAAATCTGTTTTGGTAGTCAGGTAAGGAAGCGATCTTGTTAAAGAACACAGATTGTGTAATCTCAATTTCTGTTTTGGCAGGACCTTCTTTTGTTTTACCATTTTTGGTAGTAATAAGAATAACTCCATTTCGTCCAGCAGAACCATAAAGTGTTGCTGCTGCAAGACCTTTAAGAACACTGATGCTCTCAATGTTGTTAGGATCTAAATCTAAAAATCGACTTGATCCAGTGTTACCATCAACAAAACTTGCGGCAGTACCATTTTGAGACTGTGAGTTAGTGTCACTACTAAAAGGAACACCATCTACAATAAACAAAGCCTGGTTGCTACTACTAAAAGAACTAAATCCTCTAATAACAACACTAGTACCTGATCCAGAAAGACCACTTTGGTTTGTAATAGAAACCCCAGCAGTTTTACCTTCAAGTACTCGAGCTACATCACCTTCGGATCGTTGCTCAATTTGTTCGTTGGAAACTGTACTAACAGCATAACCAAGCGATTTTTTCTCTCTGGAAATTCCCTGAGCAGTAACAACTACTTCATTTAACACCGCAGTGTCAGGTTCCATCGATATCGAAATTGTTGAAGAACCTGCAGTAATTGGGCGCTCAAGCGATTGATACCCAACATAGCTGTATACGAGAGCTTGTCCAACATTCGCTTGAATGGTGTAGTTACCATCAAAGTCAGACTGTGTTCCCGTACTTGTGCCTTTTACAATTACGTTTACCCCGGGCAACGGTAAACCGCTTTCATCAGCGATATTACCCGAAATAGTTTTTTCTTGTGCAAAGGATATTTGCACTACAAACGCCAATAATAGCGTCAAAATTCCACTAAACTTTGTTCTCATTTTATAAATTATTTGAATTAGCCAATGTCAAAAATCTTAATAAAAAGTTAATTACACAACTTTTTACGAGTATATTTTGGTTTAGGGTATTGTAAGTAGCAATCTGTCGAATGACTATATTCTATGCGTGGTACTGTAATAATTGCTTATAATATTTTTTTAAAAGAGATAATAGTAGGTGTTGGTTTTTGAGATTGCAGGCAATTATAAGTTTAATTAATTGTTATTTTTTAGGTTTATACGGAATTATTATAACGAGGGCGACTACTGTAAGTTAGTGATAGGATGTTGGATGGTATTGACATAAACTAAAAAAGCACCTACATAATGTAGGTGCTTTTCAATATGATAGTTAAATCTAGAAAGACTAGTTCTTCTTAACGTTCATTGTTGTTCTTCCTGCTGAAAAGTATTCAGAAGATTCTTCAAAAGCGACAATCAAAGGCTGAGCCTCTGCTTGAAGTGAAACGTCTGTAAAGCTCATTACAAACTCTCCGAATTTTTCGTTAGCTGGAATTGTTACCGCAGGGTCAAACGTATAGTTTTCTGGGGCAACTTCACTTCCTTCAGCTATAACTACAACGTTATATGTTCTATCAACGCTAGCGAAGTCTGAAACAAAAACCTGTAATGCTTGGTCTTTAGTTCCATTTACGGTTACGTTTTGTGAACCTTTAGTAAAGCCAACAGATAACTCTCTGTCTGCTACGTCTAAATCTGAAAACTCGTCGTAAGTTTCACAGGAAACCGTTGCTAATGCAAGGATAGCTGTGAATAGTATGAATTTAATATTTTTCATAATAGAATATTTTAAAGATTAGTAACCTGGATTTTGTTGAAGATTTGGATTTACAATGATCGATGATAAATCGATTGGTAATTGAAATCTAAAGTTACCTGCGTCAAGTAATAATGCATTAGATGGTTGTCCTGTTCCATCTGCATTACCTCCTTCAGATCCTCTTACGATTGGAAGTCCCCATCGCTTAAGGTCAAAGAATCTTTGTGATTCAAAAGCAAATTCTAATCTTCTCTCTAAACGAATAGCATCACGTAAAGCTGTTCCCGTTTCTCCTGCTGGAGGGGTAAGGTAACGTTGTGTTCTAACTTCATCTAAAGCTGCACGAGCAGGTCCTTCTTGACCAAGTGCAAAATGTGCTTCAGCTCTGTTAAGAGATGCTTCAGCCGCACGGAAAAGCTTAATATCAACTTTTCCTGAAAAAGTAGTTCCTTTTCCTAACAACTTTTTAATTCCATTTACAGGGTTTCCACCGGCTTCAGTTCCATCAAAGATATAAGCATCTCTACGGATGTCATTTCCATTGTCATATAATGCATTCAATTGGAAAGAAGCAACATATTCAGGAATCAGGTTATTCTGACCTGCTTGACTCCATTCTACCCCTAAACCAAGGTTAAGAACATCTTCAGCATTTTCAATGTAAAATATCAAACCATCTCTACTATCGTCTGTCCAAACGTCTACTACATTATCTCTAGCTGCAACATCTGTTGTTACTTCATTTGCTGCATCAATAGCATCTTGCCAGCGACCCATGTAAAGGTATACACGAGACAAAATTAGCGAAACTGCTTCTTTGTTCATTCGCGCGTCTGGATTGCTATCGTTAATTAACGTTTTAGCCATTTCAAGATCATCTACCATCATTTGGTACGATTCAGCAACTGAAATTCTTGGCAATTGTGCCAATGGATCAGTATCTGTTCTGTAAACAACACCTAAGCTTCCGTTTGCATCAGCTGATTGCGTAGGGATTTTAGCAAAAGTACGTGCAACGTCAAAGTGTGCTAAGGCACGTAAAGCTAATGCTTCTCCGGTGATGTTGTTTTTGTTATCACCTTCAAAACTTTCAATGTTCTCTAATATAAGGTTTGCACGATATATAGTAGTGTAACAGTTTTGGTACAAGCCTCTGTATCCTGAATTTGCGTCATAACGCCATTCGTGAAGGATAGTTTTAGTTTGACGGCCATATTCAGATAAAGTTACGTTGTCTGAAAGTACATCTGGTACAGAAAGAAACGCTCCTCCATAATATGAAGTTCCTGTTAGGCCTAAATAATTACCTCTGATTGCATTCTCGAAATCTGCTGCGGTAACATAGGCATTTTCAACACCAAATTCGTCGAACGGAATCTGGTTCAATTCATTTTCGCATGAACTGACAGCAAAGGCCAAGGCCAATACTGCTGTTATTTTAATATATATGTTTTTCATAATTTTTTTTTTTTAGAATGAGATATCTACTCCTACAGAAACTGACTTCAAAGTTGGGTAGCTATACAAAGTAGCTTCACCTGGAGCTACCGCAGCACCTTGATCAATCGTTTCACCAGATGAAATACCAACTTCAGGATCTCCGAAGAAATCTGAGAATGTCAATAGGTTCTGACCCTGTGCGTAGATTCTAAATGAATTAAATGGAACTTTCTCTAAGTACTTTCTTGGTACAGTATAAGATAAAGTTACGTTACGTAAACGAATGAAATCACCTTTTTCAAGGAATCGATCACTAACAATTGTTTGTGCTTCATCTCCATAAATAGGGTTTGGAAGTACATTGGTGTCACCAGGCTTTTTCCAGTAGTTAAATGCTGCTGTAGCTTGGTTGAATCCAGGGTTTGTTCCATCAGCGGTAATGTTACTTCTTACGAAGTTGTTGATGTAGTTACCACCTCTAAATACCCAGTCAGTACGTAATCCAAATCCTTTGTAAGTAACATTAGTAAAGAATCCACCTTCAAAATCTGGCGTTGGAGACTTGTCTAATAAAACTGTATCGTCATCAGTTAAAAGATCAGCAGTAACAATTTCACCAGCAGCGTTATAATACATAGGGCGACCAGTTTGCGGGTCAATACCTGCATAACGTGTTAAGAAAAATGCGTTGATCTCTTCACCTTCTCTAAACAAAGTGTTGAATGTGTTTGGTTCAATATCGTCACCAACACCATCACCATCATTGTCAGGAAGCTCCAAAATTTTGTTTTGAATAAATCCAACGTTTCCACCAACTGTCCATTTCCAGTTGTCATTACGTACAACATCTGCAGTTAATTCAACTTCAAAACCTTTGTTTTCAATTTTACCTAAGTTACTGTTGATAGAAAAACCAGGGATACCCGATTCATCAGGAGCAGGAACGCTGAAAAGAAGCTTGTCTGTTGTCTTTTCAAAGTAATCGAACACTGCCGACACTCTATTGTTAAAAAGACCTAATTCAATACCGATATCAGTAATAGCTGTTTCTTCCCACTGTAAATTAGGATTCGCAATGTTTTCTGGGCGACTTCCACTTCCTCCAACATATGAGTCAAAAGCTACAGTTCCTTGAGAAGCATAGTTACCTAATGCACCTCTGTTACCAACGGTACCGTAAGAAGCACGAATTTTAAAGTCATTTACCCAACTAACATCGAAGAAATCTTCTTTGGCGATGTTCCAACCTAAACTACCACTATAGAAAAGTCCGTATTGATTATCAGTACCAAAGTTAGATGAAGCATCTATTCTTGCTGAAGCAGCCAATAAGTATTTTTCTTTGTAATCGTAGTTAGCAAATACACCATAAGATAATAATGTGATTCGAGTTCTATTAGTACTACCTGCATCCACACGTCCAGCGTTTGTTTGCGTAGTTAATAAAGATGACGCGAAACCACTACTTCTTACACTATATCTATTCTCTTCGTTTTGATTGAATTCGAATAAACCGTAAGCATTTAAGTTGTGAGTATCACTAGTGTAGTTATAGTTCAAAGTATTACTAATTGTATAATCTACTTCTTGAAAACCGTTGTCTGTTTTAATCCCTGGGAAGTTTGGATTTCCAACAATGATATCCAAATTGTTTCCTGGTTGTACGTAGTATTCTCTACGATAGTTTTCATGATTTAAAGAGAATTGAACTCTATAGCTCAATCGATCTGAAAATTTAGCAGTTGCATAAGTACTAAACAACGTTAAGTTTTGAATTTCAACTTCTGGTGTTGTTGCAATTGCTTCTGTTACTAAGAAACCAGTACTACCAAAGTTATACTGTGGGTCACCGTTTTCATCTAGTATAACATTTCCGTCTTCATCAAGTAAGAATTCTGTTTCATACGGATTGTAATCATACATCGCTCTAAATGGGTTCTGCACGTTGTTTCTATCACGTGGCTCATCAGAAATAGATCTTGAATAACCAATACTAGCACCAACGTCTAACCATTTTTTAGCTTCGAAGTTTACGTTTAAACGTCCACTAAGTCTTTCAAAACCACTAACACCGTCAATAATACCTGTGTTTCTGTCATGACCAAGAGAGAAGTAATAATCACTCTTTTCTTCACCACCAGAAAAAGATACATTGTTTGATTGAACAACACCTTGTCTTAAGATGCGGTCTTCCCAGTCTAATTGATTAGCAATTAAGAAGGCTTTTTCTTCTGGTGTTGCTGAAACACCCGGAAGACTAGCTTGTCCAACTCCTAAAGCATACATTTCAGCTTCATAACGCAATAATTGCTCGGCATTCATCATCGTCCAGTTATCTTCGATCTTTGATGTAATACCATATCTAGAGCTTACTTTAATAGTAGCTTCTTTATTCTTTTTACCTTTTTTAGTAGTAATCAAAACAACCCCATTTGATCCACGTGAACCGTAGATAGAAGTTGTAGCAGCATCTTTAAGGATAGAGATGCTTTCAATTTCGTTACTAGAAATACCGTTAAGATCCTGCTCGTCAAGAGGAGCACCATCAACAATATATAAAGGTGAAGAAGCACCAGCAGTAAGCGAAGTTGTTCCCCGTATACGAACGAAAGCGGTAGCACCAGGCTTACCGTTTGCTGCGGTTACTTGAACCCCAGCAGCCTTACCTTGAATAAGGTTATCCACCGATGTGGTTGAAACCAATTCTTCAATTTCGGCAGCCGTTACCAATGAAACGGCAGATGTAAGTACATCTTTCTTATTACTTGAGTAACCTGTAATCACTACTTCTTGTAATAAAGCCCCTTCTTTTAAGGTGACATTGATTGTATTAGAAACATTTACTTTAACTTCTTGGGTTTCAAAACCCACATAACTAAAAACTAATGTTTTTCCTACAGCGGTTGTGATGGAATAGTTTCCATCAAAATCACTTTGCGTACCAGAGCTGGTATTCTTAATAATAATGTTCACTCCAGGGAGCGGCACGCCATTGTCGTCTGTTATTGTACCGGTAACTGTTTTGTCTTGAGCAAAAGAGATTTGCACAAAAAATAACAATAACACCGATAGCATAACTGTGTACTTTTGTTTCATACTTTTGTTGTTTAAATTAATTCAGTTCAAATTTGACCATAAATTCTTAGTCTTGCAACTTTTTAAACGTTAAAATATAGGAAAAACCCCTATACATATTATCGGGTTTTACCTATCTAAGTTTTAAAATCGCGAAGATAAGCTAAGATGAATTTTGGTGTTATTGAAGCTAAAGGTCTGTTTTTCTGTATTTCCGTTAGCAACAATAAGCCTAAATACACCGGCTTTGGTGGCCAAGCCAATTCCAGCGCCAAAACTATACAATTTTTCGGTAATTATAGCAACTTCATTTTTAAAATATCCAAAATCAATAACGCTGTGTATATAGGCGCCTTCGTTTACTTGATATCGGTATTCTGTATTTAGAACAGACAGGAGGGAAGCATCGATGCTATTTTCGTCAAATCCCCGAATACTTGTAATTCCACCAAAACGAAATAGTTCATTCGTTAGAAAGGTTTCACTCAGTAAAATGCTGCTGCTGCTTTTTAGATAAACCGAGTTCTTATAATTTAAGTTGATGATATGGCTGGCTGTTGCGCTAAATTTTTGCTGATTTTCAGACATCCCTTCAGAAGCACGTTTGCCTATTTCCGAAGTAATTATCACATTCGTTTTAAAAGGAAATAGCGTAGAGGGTTGTGATTTCTTGTAATCAAGTCCGGTAACAACAAAATCAGCCTTGTAGTCGGTTACTGCAGTTCCGCCTAAATTTGCGTCTGCAAGATTACTCGACTCATAGCTTTTATAGCCGCCAAAGGCTGTAGACGAAGTGTTCAGTTGATAGGTAGCCAAAGCTTTTTGCTCTGTAGTTACAAAAGTGGTGTCTCGTTTAAAAATATTTAATTCAAGTTCGAGTCCAACAGGTGATTTAAAAAGATAGGGTAATTTGGTGTTTACCTTAAAATTTTGCTGATCGTTTCCATCCGACTTATAATTTAAGCTAAACTGTTCGCCAAAATTGAGGTTGTTGTTTAAAACAAGGTCTAAATAACCATTAAAGATTAATTTGTTTGTATCCTCGTCTGTTGCAAACCCGATCACACCATCAAATAGATTGTTAGGTTGCTTTTTAAAGTAAAAATAAACGGTTGTGCTGTCTTTTTCAAAAAGAGTCTCTGGGGGTTTGATGCTTGTTGCAAAACCAAGATTGTTGATCACGGCATTTTGGCTAATGATCTTTTGTTTGCTGAAGGGCTTACCTATTTTAACTCCCGCATAATATTTAAGGAAGGATTTTGGAAATTTATCATATCCTTTTACAACAATAGCATCAACTGTTTTTTGGGTTCCAGATTGTAGGTCTATGGTTGCGGCCAAAGTATTGTTCTCTACGGAAATATTTTTGAGACGAGTAGAGGCGAAGGCGTCTCCTTTTTCAGTTTTGATTTCGTTTAACTTCTGAAGAGCGATTTCTATTTCGCTAAAGGGGATCGTAAAATAGGTATCTGTGATATCGGAAGTGACTCGCTGAAGTTCCTTTTTGCTAAATTCATCCGAATTGTAATACACCTTAACGACATTGAATTTCCTTCCGAAGAAGAAGTTGGCCGTGTAAACAGAATCATTGTATTTGACCAGTGTGTCTAAACGACTTTCAATATAACCATAGCGCAGTAATCGAACTTGTAAAGAATCGGTCTCAGACTTTAAAGCAATATAATTTTCAAAATTTCGTGTAACCGAAAGGGAGTCTAAGAGGGCTTCTGAAACATCGGTTTCTGCCTTGATCTCAAGATAAAGTTGTTGCGCTATCCCTTCCGAAGAAAAAATAGTATATATATTAAGGTATAAAAATATGTAAAATATGTACTTCAAAAAGCGGTAGTTTTTGTCTGTAAAGCTAACGCTTCAACTTGTTTTTTAATATGGTTATCAGAAAATAATAATTTGTATGATAAAATTAGTCTGTAATGGTTTGATACTTCCAATATTATTTCTATTTTTGCAAGCCCTTAAAAAGGGGTATTTTATATTAAATTAAGTATAATACATATTTTATATGCCAACAATTTCACAATTAGTACGAAAAGGAAGGTCCAAAATAACCAAGAAGAGTAAATCGGCCGCTCTAGATTCGTGCCCTCAAAGACGAGGTGTTTGTACGCGTGTATATACTACTACACCAAAGAAACCAAACTCAGCTATGCGTAAAGTAGCAAGGGTAAGGTTGACTAATGGTAAAGAAGTAAACGCATACATCCCTGGTGAAGGTCACAATTTACAAGAGCACTCGATAGTATTGGTTAGAGGTGGAAGGGTAAAAGATTTGCCAGGAGTTAGATATCACATCGTTCGTGGAGCTTTAGACACCGCTGGTGTTGAAGGTAGAACACAACGTAGATCTAAGTATGGTGCAAAACGCCCAAAGAAGTAAAAAAAACTTTTAAAGAGAAGACATGAGAAAAAGAGCAGCAAAAAAGAGACCGCTTTTACCAGATCCAAGGTTTAATGACCAGTTGGTGACACGTTTTGTAAATAACTTGATGTGGGATGGTAAGAAATCGGTTGCTTTTAAAGTGTTTTACGATGCAATTGACATTGTAGAAGAGAAAAAAACAGACGAAGAAAAATCAGGTTTGGAAGTGTGGAAAGACGCACTTTCAAATGTAATGCCTCACGTAGAGGTTCGTAGTCGTAGAGTTGGTGGGGCAACCTTTCAAATTCCTATGCAAATACGTCCAGATCGCAAGATCTCAACTGCTATGAAGTGGTTGATCCTTTTCTCTCGTAAGAGAAACGAAAAGTCGATGGCGCAAAAATTGGCAGCTGAAATTTTAGCTGCATCTAAAGAAGAAGGAGCTGCAGTGAAGAAACGTACAGATACTCACAAGATGGCTGAAGCAAACAAAGCATTCTCACATTTCAGATTCTAAAAAATGGGACAAAGAGATTTAAAATTTACGAGAAATATAGGTATTGCTGCGCATATTGATGCTGGTAAAACTACAACTACAGAGCGTATCCTTTATTATACAGGGGTAAGTCATAAGATTGGTGAAGTACACGATGGTGCTGCAACGATGGACTGGATGGAGCAAGAGCAAGAACGTGGTATTACTATTACGTCTGCTGCAACAACTTGTACTTGGAAGTTTCCTTTGGAAAATGCAGAGCCAACACCAGATACAAAAGATTACCACTTTAATATTATTGATACTCCTGGTCACGTTGATTTTACTGTAGAGGTAAATAGATCGTTACGTGTGTTAGATGGTTTAGTATTCTTGTTTAGTGCGGTTGATGGCGTTGAGCCACAGTCTGAGACTAACTGGAGACTTGCTGATAACTACAAAGTACCACGTATTGGTTTTGTTAATAAAATGGACCGTCAAGGATCTAACTTTTTGGCAGTTTGTCAGCAGGTTAAAGATATGTTGAAGTCTAATGCTGTGCCAATTGTATTGAATATTGGTGATGAAGGTGACTTTAAAGGTGTGGTTGATTTGGTAAAAAACCGAGCGATCATCTGGCATGATGAGTCTATGGGAGCTACTTTTGATGTAGTAGATATTCCGGACGATATGAAAGCTGAAGCAAGAAAGTATCGTGGTCTTCTTATTGAAGAAGTTGCTGCGTATGACGAGAGCTTGCTTGAAAAATATATGGAGGATGAAGATTCTATTACTGAAGATGAAGTGCATGCTGCTCTTCGTGCTGCTGTAATGGATATGTCTATCATTCCAATGATCTGTGGATCTGCATTTAAAAACAAAGGAGTTCAATTCTTATTGGATGCTGTTTGTCGTTACTTGCCATCTCCTACAGATAAAGAAGGTATCATTGGTATTAATCCTGATACTGAAAAACAAGAATTGCGTAAGCCAGATGTTAATGAGCCGTTCGCTGCTTTAGCATTTAAGATCGCTACCGATCCTTTTGTGGGTCGTTTGGCATTCTTCCGTGCTTATTCAGGTAGACTTGATGCAGGTTCTTACATCTTGAACAACCGTTCAGGAAAAAAAGAGCGTATCTCTCGTATCTATCAGATGCACTCTAATAAACAAAACGCGATCGATTTTATCGAAGCGGGTGATATTGGAGCAGCAGTTGGATTTAAAGATATCAAGACTGGTGATACTATGTCTGATGAAAAGCACCCAATTGTTCTTGAAAGTATGGACTTCCCGGATCCCGTAATTGGTATTGCTGTTGAGCCTAAGACAAAAGCCGATGTTGATAAACTAGGTATGGCCTTAGGAAAGCTCGCTGAAGAAGATCCTACTTTTACAGTGCGTACTGATGAAGCATCTGGCCAGACTATTATTTCTGGAATGGGTGAACTTCACTTAGATATTATTGTAGACCGTCTTAGACGTGAATTCAAGGTTGAAGTAAACCAAGGAGCACCACAAGTTGAGTACAAAGAAGCTGTAACCCGTGAAGCGGATCACAGAGAAGTGTACAAGAAACAATCTGGTGGTCGTGGTAAATTTGCTGATATCGTATTTACATTAGGACCAGCAGAAGATGGTAAAGAAGGTCTTGAATTTGAAAATAAAATTAAAGGTGGAAACGTTCCAAAAGAATTTATTCCATCAGTAGAGAAAGGTTTCAAGATGGCAATGGTCAATGGACCATTAGCTGGATTTGAAGTTGATAGTTTAAAGGTTACATTGAAAGACGGATCTTTCCACCCTGTGGATTCAGATGCACTTTCTTTTGAACTTGCAGCTAAAATGGGCTTTAAAGCAGTAGCTAAAAAAGCAGGAGCTGTAATTCTTGAGCCTATCATGAAGTTGGAGGTAATTACTCCAGAAGAAAACATGGGTGATATTGTTGGTGACTTAAACCGTCGTCGTGGTCAAGTAAATGACATGGGCGATAGAGCAGGAGCCAAAGTTGTTAAAGCTGAAGTGCCACTTTCTGAAATGTTCGGTTATGTAACCACATTGAGAACGTTATCTTCAGGTAGAGCAACATCAACTATGGAATTTTCACACTATGCTGAAACACCTTCTAATATTTCAGAAGAAGTGATCGCAGCAGCAAGAGGAACCGCTAACGTATAATATTTCAGCAATGAGTCAAAAAATTAGAATTAAGTTAAAATCGTACGATCATAATTTAGTGGACAAATCTGCTGAGAAAATCGTAAAGACCGTAAAGAGTACAGGTGCTGTAGTAACAGGACCAATACCTTTACCAACACATAAAAAAATCTTTACAGTATTGCGTTCACCGCACGTAAACAAGAAGAGTAGAGAGCAGTTTCAATTGAGTTCTTACAAGCGCTTATTGGACATCTACAGTTCTTCTTCAAAAACAATTGACGCTCTAATGAAATTGGAGTTGCCAAGTGGTGTAGAAGTAGAGATCAAAGTGTAATTGCTTTCCGAAGCAATTCGGAAGACATGTCCTGAGCTGCGTGCGAGGGAAAAACGGTAACAAAATAACATTCAGGGTTGAATTTATTTTGACCCTGTTTTTTTCTGAAAAGGTTTCGGTAGCGAAGATTTCAGAAGCAATAATAAAAAATAGTAATAATCAATAAATAATAAATTATGTCTGGGTTAATTGGAAGAAAGATAGGGATGACCAGCATCTTTGACGAGAAAGGTAAGAATATGCCTTGTACCGTTATTGAAGCGGGCCCTTGTGTTGTTACCCAAGTCAGAACCAACGAAGTTGACGGCTATGAAGCTCTTCAACTCGGTTTCGATGACAAAAAGACTGCGATCAAAGCTGCTGAAGGGCATGCGAAAAAAGCAGGAACCGTTGCAAAACGGAAAGTCGCCGAATTCAAAGGTTTTGATGCGGAGTACAAATTAGGTGATACAATCACTGTAGATCATTTTGCTGAAGGAGAGTTCGTTGATATTTCAGGAACTTCAAAAGGTAAGGGTTTTCAAGGGGTTGTAAAACGCCATGGTTTTGGTGGTGTGGGTCAAGCGACGCACGGTCAACATAACCGTTTAAGAGCGCCGGGTTCTATTGGTGCGGCATCATATCCTGCGAGAGTTTTCAAGGGAATGAAGATGGCCGGTCAAATGGGGAATGAAAAGGTGAAAGTACAAAACTTAAAAGTGTTGAAAGTAGTTGCTGAAAAGAACTTACTTGTTGTGAAAGGGTGTGTACCTGGACATAAGAACGCTTATGTAATGATTCAGAAATAATGAAGGTAGCTGTATTAGATATTAACGGAAAAGACACAGGTAGAAAGGTTGAACTTTCTCAAGATGTGTTTGGAATTGAGCCTAATAATCACGCTGTATACCTTGATGTGAAGCAGTACTTGGCAAATCAGCGCCAAGGAACGCACAAAGCAAAAGAGCGTGCTGAAATCACTGGTTCAACCAGAAAGATTAAGAAACAAAAAGGAACTGGTACTGCCCGTGCGGGAAGTATCAAATCTGGAGTATTTAAAGGGGGTGGACGTATGTTCGGACCAAGACCTAGAAATTACTCATTTAAATTGAATAAAAACCTAAAGCGTCTTGCTCGTAAATCTGCCCTCAGTATGAAGGCTAATGACAAGGCCATCATGGTGTTAGAGGATCTAAATTTTGATGCTCCAAAGACAAAAGATTTCATTACTGTTTTAAAGACCTTAGGTCTTGACAATAAAAAATCTTTGTTTGTGTTGGGAGAGTCGAATAATAATGTATATTTGTCTTCGCGAAATTTGAAAGGTACAGAAGTTGTAACTAACTCACATTTAAGTACTTATCAAATTTTGAATGCAAATAGCGTTGTGTTATTTGAAGGTTCTTTGGAAGGAATTGAGTCAAACTTAAGTAAATAGAAACAAGATGAGTATCTTAATAAAACCTATTATTACGGAAAAAGCGACAAACGATGCGGAAGTTAACAACCGCTACGGTTTTGTTGTAAACCCAAAGGCGAATAAGGTAGAAATCAAGAAAGCAGTTGAGGCTGCTTACGGTGTTTCTGTTGAAAAAGTTCGCACATTAAATGTCCGCCCTAACAGGAAGACTCGTTATACAAAAACGGGTGTCCAGACTGGTAAAACAAATGCTTATAAAAAAGCAATTGTACAGGTGGCGGAAGGTGATACAATAGATTTTTACAATAACATCTAAGCTCTGCTTAGATCTAATTAGACAAAAATGTCAGTAAGAAAATTAAAACCTATCACCCCAGGTCAGCGTTTTAGAGTTGTTAACGGTTTTGACGCCATTACAACTGATAAGCCGGAAAAGAGTTTACTCGTTCCGAACAAGAGATCTGGTGGTAGAAACAGTCAAGGAAAAATGACCATGCGCTATATAGGTGGTGGTCACAAAAAGAAATATCGAATTATCGACTTCAAACGCGAAAAGGCAGGAATTCCTGCAACTGTAGCGTCTATAGAATACGATCCAAACCGTACAGCATTTATCGCTTTATTAAACTATCAAGATGGTGAAAAGCGTTATGTTATTGCACAAAACGGTCTTCAAGTAGGACAAAATATTGTTTCAGGTGAATCAACCGCTCCAGAAATTGGAAATTCAATGTTATTGTCAAGTATTCCACTTGGTACTATTATTTCATGTATCGAATTACATCCAGGTCAAGGTGCTGTATTAGCACGTAGTGCTGGTGCTTTTGCACAGCTTATGGCACGTGATGGTAAGTATGCTACAGTGAAATTGCCTTCAGGAGAAACACGTTTAATATTAGTAACATGTATGGCGACTATTGGTGCTGTTTCAAACAGTGATCATCAGTTGTTAGTTTCTGGTAAGGCGGGTAGATCTAGATGGTTAGGTAGAAGACCAAGAACGAGACCAGTTGTGATGAACCCAGTTGATCACCCAATGGGTGGTGGTGAAGGGAAATCTTCAGGTGGGCATCCACGTTCTAGAAACGGTATTCCAGCTAAAGGATTTAGAACCCGTTCTAAAACAAAAGCGAGTAATAAATATATCATTGAACGTAGAAAGAAATAAGCTATGGCAAGATCATTAAAAAAAGGACCGTACGTTCACTACAAGTTAGACAAGAAAGTACAACAAAATGTGGATTCAAATAAGAAGACCGTGATCAAGACTTGGTCAAGAGCTTCTATGATAACTCCAGATTTCGTTGGGCAAACCATCGCGGTACATAACGGGAAACAATTTGTTCCTGTATATGTTACAGAAAACATGGTAGGACATAAACTAGGAGAATTTTCACCTACGAGATCATTCCGTGGTCATGCTGGTGCAAAAAATAAAGGTAAAAAATAATAGGCCATGGGAGTTCGTAAAAGAGAAAGAGCAGAACAAATCAAAGAGGCAAAGAAAACTCAGTACTTCGCTAAATTGAATAATTGTCCTACATCACCAAGAAAAATGCGTCTTATGGCAGATTTAGTTCGCGGTGAGAAGGCAGATAAAGCGCTTAACTTGTTAAGATTTAGCTCAAAAGAAGCTTCAAAACGTTTAGAGAAATTGCTATTGTCTGCAATTGCAAACTGGCAAGCGAAGAATGAAGATGCTTCTGTTGAAGATGCAGATCTTTTCATTAAAGAGATCCGAGTAGATAGTGGCACGATGTTGAAGAGACTTCGTACTGCGCCTCAGGGTCGTGCACACAGAATTAGAAAACGTTCCAACCATGTTACATTGGTTTTAGGAGCTAACGATAACACACAAAGTAATTAATAAATGGGACAGAAGACAAATCCAATCGGGAATCGCTTAGGTATCATTAGAGGTTGGGAATCCAACTGGTACGGCGGAAACGACTACGGCGATAAATTAGCCGAAGACGATAAGATTAGAAAATATGTTCACGCTCGTTTATCAAAAGCTAGTGTGTCTAGAGTAATCATTGAGCGTACGCTTAAACTTGTAACCGTTACTATCACTACTGCAAGACCTGGTATTATTATCGGGAAAGGTGGTCAAGAGGTAGACAAGTTAAAAGAAGAGCTCAAGAAGATTACAGGTAAAGAAGTACAGATCAACATCCACGAGATCAAGAGACCTGAACTTGATGCATTTTTAGTGGGAGCTAGTGTTGCAAGACAAATTGAAAATAGAATTTCATACCGTCGTGCAATCAAGATGGCTATTGCCGCAGCAATGCGAATGAATGCAGAAGGAATCAAAATTCAGATTTCTGGACGTTTAAATGGTGCTGAAATGGCACGATCGGAGTCTTATAAAGACGGTCGTATTCCTTTATCAACATTTAGAGCCGATATTGATTATGCTTTAGTTGAGGCGCACACTACCTATGGTAGATTGGGTGTTAAAGTATGGATCATGAAAGGCGAAGTATATGGAAAAAGAGAACTTTCTCCCCTAGTCGGTTTAGACAAAAAAGGAGGAAAAGGTGGTAATTCCGGAGGACGAGGTGGCAACAACAAACCACGTCGTAGAAAGTAATTTTTTAAATAGAAGAAGATGTTACAACCTAAAAGAACAAAGTTCCGTAAACAACAAAAAGGCCGTATGAAAGGAAACGCCGGTCGTGGTAACCAGCTTGCCTACGGTACCTTTGGTATAAAGTCTTTAGATTCAAATTTCTTGACAGCGCGTCAAATAGAAGCAGCACGTATTGCCGCCACACGTTTTATGAAGAGAGAAGGTTCTATCTGGATCATGATTTTTCCAGATAAGCCAATTACAAAGAAACCTCTTGAAGTACGTATGGGTAAAGGTAAAGGTGCAGTTGAATATTGGGCAGCTGTTGTAAAACCTGGTAGAATGTTGTTTGAAGTGTCTGGAGTACCTGTGGAAACAGCCAAAGAGGCATTACGACTTGCAGCTCAAAAGCTTCCTGTAAAAACAAAATTCATAATCTCTAGAGATTACCAAGCTTAATTTTTTGACAGATGAAACAATCAGAGATAAACGAAGCATCAACAGCGGAACTTCAAGAACAACTTGCTGAATCACGTAAAATGTATTCAGACTTAAAAATGGCTCACACCATTTCACCGTTGGAGAATCCAGTTCAATTAAGAGCGCATAGACGAACCATTGCTCGTATTGCGACCGAACTAACTAAAAGAGACGTACAATAGTACCCACTGTAAGATGGAAGAATTAAAAAGAAACTTAAGAAAAGAGCGTATTGGTGTTGTTACTAGTAACAAAATGGAGAAATCTATTGTTGTTGCTGAAGTAAAGAAAGTAAAACACCCTATGTATGGAAAGTTCGTTTTAAAAACGAAGAAATACGTAGCACACGACGAAAAGAACGATTGCAACGAAGGGGATACTGTAAAGATCATGGAAACACGACCTTTATCGAAGACCAAGAGTTGGAGACTAGTAGAAATCATTGAAAGAGCGAAGTAATTATGTTACAACAAGAATCAAGATTAAGAGTCGCAGACAACACAGGTGCTAAAGAAGTTTTAGTTATTAGAGTACTTGGTGGAACAAAAAGAAGATACGCTTCTATCGGTGATAAAATTGTTGTTACTGTAAAAGAGGCAACTCCTAACGGAAACATCAAAAAAGGGGCTGTTTCAACAGCAGTCGTGGTGCGTACCGTGAAAGAAGTGAGAAGACCTGATGGATCTTATATCCGTTTTGACGACAATGCTTGTGTATTATTAGGTCCTCAAGGGGAAATGAGAGGTACACGTGTATTTGGTCCGGTTGCTCGAGAACTTCGTGATAAGCAATTTATGAAAATAGTATCATTGGCACCAGAGGTGCTTTAATACGAAAGTAAGATGGCAAAGCTTAAAATAAAATCGGGCGATACGGTTGTTGTTACTGCTGGAGATCATAAAGGATCTGAAGGTAAGGTGATGGTTGTATTTGCTGACAAGAATAAAGCAATAGTAGAGGGAGTAAATACTGTAAAGAAACATGAGAAGCCAAGTGCGGCTAATCCTCAAGGTGGAATTACAGAAAAAGAAGCTCCAATTCATATTTCTAACCTATCGTTAGTAGACCCTAAGTCAGGTGATGCAACACGTGTAGGATATAGAATGGAAGATGGTAAAAAAGTACGATTTTCCAAAAAATCGAATCAAGTATTATAGTTATGGGATATTCACCAAGACTTAAAGAGGAATACAAGAGCAGAATAGTAAATGCTCTTACCGACGAGTTCGGCTACAAAAATATTATGCAGGTACCAAAACTTGAGCGCATTGTTGTGTCTCGTGGTGTAGGGGCTGCTGTAGCTGACAAAAAATTGATAGATTATTCTGTCGATGAAATTACAAATATTACAGGGCAAAGAGCAGTGGCAACTATTTCTAAGAAGGATGTTGCAACCTTTAAGCTTCGTAAAGGGATGCCAATTGGTGCGCGTGTTACCCTTCGTGGGGAGCGTATGTATGAGTTTTTAGACAGACTCGTAACAAGTGCATTGCCTAGGGTTCGTGATTTCAACGGAATCAAAGCTACTGGCTTTGATGGTAGAGGAAATTACTCTTTGGGTATTACCGAGCAGATCATCTTTCCTGAAATCGATATCGATAAGGTAAAGAAAATTGAGGGAATGAATGTTACCTTTGTAACTACTGCTGATACAGATAAAGAGGCAAAAGCATTATTAACTGAACTAGGTTTACCTTTTCAAAAGAACTAAGATATGGCTAAAGAATCAATGAAAGCCCGCGAGCGTAAAAGAACTGCAACGGTGAAGAAATATGCCGCAAAACGCAAAGCTTTAAAAGAAGCTGGTGATTGGGAAGGTTTGCAAAAACTACCTAAAAATGCGTCTCCAGTTCGTCAACATAATCGTTGTAAATTAACAGGAAGACCTAAGGGTTATATGAGAACATTTGGTGTTTCTCGTGTAATGTTCAGAGAGATGGCCAATCAAGGTTTGATCCCGGGAGTTAGAAAAGCAAGTTGGTAAAAATATAAATTGGTTGAAGGTTCGCTTCGGAAAGAATCCGGCGAAAACCACTTCCGCAAATTAACATAAATGACAACAGATCCAGTAGCAGATTATCTAACGCGAGTTAGAAATGCAGTGAAAGCAGGACACCGCGTAGTAGAGGTGCCAGCTTCCAATCTAAAAAGAGAGATCACAAAAATCTTGTTCGATCAGGGTTTTATCTTGAGTTATAAATTTGAAGAGGATAACGGACCACAAGGTTCTATCAAGATCGCTTTAAAATACGATAAGCTCACCAAAGATCCCGTGATCAAGAAAATTCAAAGAATTAGTAAACCAGGTTTACGTAAATACGCAGGTTCGAAAGAGCTGCCACGTATCTTAAACGGTTTGGGTATTGCTATTGTTTCAACTTCAGCAGGAGTTATGACAGGAAAGCAAGCGCAAGCGCAGAATGTAGGTGGAGAAGTATTATGTTACGTATACTAAAAATAGACAAAAGATGTCAAGAATAGGTAAGAACCCGGTAGCAATCCCAGCAGGAGTTACAGTTGATGTAAAAGACAACGTAATTACGGTTAAAGGGAAATTAGGAGAATTAACGCAGGAGTATTCAGATGTTATTATTAAAACTGAAGACGATAGCGTGATTGTGGAGCGATCTACAGATCATAAAGATCATCGTGCAAAGCACGGTCTATACAGATCATTGGTCTTTAATATGATTGAAGGTGTAACAACTGGATGGACAAAGTCATTAGAATTAGTAGGGGTTGGTTATAGAGCCAGCAATCAAGGGCAGAAATTAGATTTAGCACTTGGTTTTTCACATAATATCGTATTGGACATTGCGCCAGAGGTAAAAGTGGAGACTATTTCAGAAAAAGGAAAAAATCCGATCGTAAAATTAACATCTCACGATAAGCAATTGGTAGGACAAGTGGCAGCGAAGATTCGCGGCTTCCGTAAGCCAGAACCTTACAAAGGAAAAGGTGTGCGTTTCGTAGGAGAACAAATTAGAAGAAAAGCAGGTAAATCTGCATAAGAAATAACGTTATGGCATTATCAAAACAAGATAGAAGAACTCGTTTGCGTAATAGAATACGTAAAACAATTACTGGAACAGCACAGCGTCCACGTTTGGCTGTTTTCAGAAGCAACAAAGAGATCTATGCACAACTTATTGACGATGTAAGTGGAAAAACCATTACTGCTGCATCTTCAAGAGATAAAGACATAGACGCTTCCAAAGTAAACAAAACGGAAGCGGCAAAATTAGTTGGAAAAGCAATCGCCGAAAAGGCTCAAAAGGAAGGTGTTGAAGCCATTTCATTTGACAGAGGAGGTTACTTATACCACGGAAGAGTAAAATCATTAGCTGAAGGCGCTCGCGAAGGAGGGCTAAAATTCTAAATACTATGTATCAAGATTATAAAAACGTAGAGTTAGTAAAACCTGGAGGTCTTGAATTAAAAGACCGTCTAGTAGGTGTACAACGTGTTACGAAAGTAACAAAAGGTGGTAGAGCCTTCGGATTTTCAGCTATTGTAGTTGTTGGAGACGAAAATGGAGTAGTAGGACACGGTCTTGGAAAGTCTAAAGACGTTGCTAGTGCTATAGCAAAAGCAATTGAAGACGCTAAAAAGAACTTAGTTCGTATTCCGTTGAATAAATCAACTCTTCCGCATGAGCAAAAAGGTAAATACGGTGGAGCAAGAGTGAATCTTTTGCCAGCAGCTCCTGGTACAGGGGTGATTGCCGGTGGTGCAGTACGTGCTGTTTTGGAAGCTGTGGGAGTACATGATGTACTTTCTAAGTCACAAGGTTCTTCGAACCCGCACAACGTAGTGAAGGCAACATTTGATGCCTTGTTACAATTGCGAAGCGCACATACCGTTGCAAAACAACGTGGTATCTCTCTAGAGAAATTGTATAAAGGATAATACATAACAAGATGGCAAAAATTAAAGTAAAAAAGGTGAAGAGTGCGATTAACCGTACTAAAAACCAAAAGAGAACACTTGAAGCTTTAGGCCTTCGTAAGATCGGTCAAGTTGTAGAGCATGAAGACACGCCAAACATTCTTGGTATGGTAAATAAAGTTAAACACCTGGTTTCTATTGAAACCGTTTAAGATATAAACAATGGATTTAAGTAGCTTAAAGCCTGCAAAAGGTGCGGTTAAAACCCAAGGAAAGCGCATTGGTCGCGGTCAAGGTTCTGGTAAAGGCGGAACTGCAACTCGTGGTCATAAAGGAGCCAAGTCTCGTTCTGGATATTCTAAGAAATTAGGATTTGAAGGTGGTCAGATGCCATTACAGCGTCGTGTTCCTAAATTTGGTTTTACGAATATCAACCGTAAGGATTATCAAGGAATTAATCTTGATACAATTCAGCAGTTGGTTGACGAAAAGAAAATAAAAGATACACTTGATTTTGATACGATAGTTAGTTTACGTCTTGCACGTAAAAACGAACTTGTGAAGATATTAGGAAGAGGGGAATTGAAATCAAAAGTAACTGTATCTGGTCACAAATTTACTGCTACAGCTCAAAAAGCAATTGAAGCGGCTGGTGGTGAAGTAGTAACGTTGTAATATAAGACACACAATGAAGTTTATTAATACCCTTAAGAACGTATTTAAAATAGAAGAGCTAAGAAACCGTATCATGGTTACCTTGGGATTGTTATTGGTGTATCGTTTTGGTGCGCAGGTAACTCTACCAGGTATTGATGCTGATAAGCTTGCTGCATTCTCTGGAAATTTTGACGGAGGTCTGGGAGGTTTATTAAATGCATTTACCGGTGGAGCTTTTGCGAATGCATCAGTTTTTGCCTTGGGTATTATGCCTTACATTTCTGCTTCTATTGTAGTACAGTTAATGCAAATCGCTGTTCCTTATCTTCAGAAATTACAGAAGGAAGGGGAAAGCGGAAGAAAGAAGATCAACCAGATCACACGTTGGTTGACTATTGGTATTTGTTTGGTTCAGGCGCCTAGTTACCTTGCTGGTTTACCAGCTTTAGGGGTTCCGGCTGAAGCATTTATCTTAGGTCAAACAGCCATGTTTTATATTCCTGCAGTACTTATTTTGGTTACTGGTTGTGTATTTGCTATGTGGTTGGGTGAAAAGATCACTGATAAAGGAATTGGTAATGGTATCTCTATCTTAATTATGGTAGGTATTATCGCTACATTACCTCAATCATTTGTACAGGAATTCGTTTCTCGTGTAGTTGAGTCGAATGGTGGAATGATTATGATCCTTATTGAATTGGTTATTTGGTTTGTAATAATTCTAGCTTGTATTATGCTTGTTATGGCGGTTCGCAAGATTCCGGTACAGTATGCGAGACGTACAGCAAGTGGAGATTACGAAAAGAATATTTTTGGTGCAAGACAGTTTATTCCTCTAAAGCTAAATGCTTCTGGAGTAATGCCGATTATCTTTGCGCAAGCAATCATGTTTGTACCAAACCTTATTGGTGGTGCTAGTTTCTTAAAAGATACAGCCACTGGTCAATGGTTACAAGTAAATTATGCTGATATCTTCGGATTGACCTATAATATAACCTTTGCTATTCTAATTATTATCTTTACGTATTTCTATACGGCTATTACTGTTCCAACGAACAAAATGGCAGATGATCTTAAGCGTAGTGGTGGTTTTATTCCAGGGATCAAACCGGGAACAGATACGGCAGAATTTTTAGATAGAATCATGTCACAAATCACTTTACCAGGATCTGTATTCTTAGCATTAGTTGCTGTATTTCCAGCGATCGTAGTTAAGTTTATTGGAATTCAGCAAGGCTGGGCATTGTTCTACGGTGGTACCTCTCTACTTATTATGGTAGGTGTGGCCATTGATACCATGCAACAAATTAATTCGTATTTATTGAATCGTCATTATGACGGTCTAATGAAGACAGGTAAAAACAGAAAAGCAGTAGCATAATACATGCCCTGAGATATTGGTATGACTATTGAATACAACAGTTCATATTAATATTAAAAATTTATAAAAAGAATGGCAAAACAGTCCGCAATAGAACAAGATGGAAGCATCATCGAAGCATTATCAAATGCAATGTTTCGTGTAGAATTGGAAAACGGTCATGTGGTAACAGCGCATATTTCGGGTAAGATGCGTATGCACTATATTAAATTGCTACCCGGCGATAAAGTAAAATTAGAAATGAGTCCTTACGATTTATCTAAGGCTCGAATCACTTATAGATACTAAGATGAAAGTTAGAGCATCAGTTAAGAAAAGAAGTGCCGACTGCAAGATTGTTCGCAGAAAAGGCAGATTATATGTAATTAATAAAAAGAACCCTAGGTTCAAACAAAGACAAGGATAATTATGGCAAGAATCGCAGGTGTAGATATTCCTAAGCAAAAAAGGGGTGTAATCGCGTTAACGTATATTTTTGGAATTGGCAAAAGCCGTTCTGAAGAGATACTCAAGAAAGCCGGAGTAAGCGAAGACAAAAAAGTAAACGAATGGAACGATGATGAAATCGGTGCTATTCGTGAAGCTGTTGGGTCTTTCAAGATCGAAGGTGAATTACGTAGTGAAGTTCAATTGAGCATCAAACGTCTTATGGACATTGGATGTTACAGAGGTATTCGTCACAGAGCAGGTCTTCCTTTAAGAGGACAGCGTACGAAGAATAACTCACGAACGAGAAAAGGAAAACGTAAAACAGTTGCTAACAAGAAAAAAGCAACTAAATAATCACTAGAGATATGGCAAAGACTAGCTCAAAAAGTACAAAAAAACGTAAGGTTAATGTTGAGTCTGTTGGTGAAGCACACGTAACAGCATCTTTCAACAACATCATCATCTCTTTGACAAACAAAGGGGGAGATGTTATCTCATGGTCATCAGCCGGTAAAATGGGTTTTAGAGGATCAAAGAAGAACACTCCTTACGCTGCTCAATTAGCTGCAGAAGATTGTGCAAAAGTTGCACATGAAGCAGGATTGCGCAAAGTAAAAGTATATGTTAAAGGTCCGGGTAATGGTAGAGAATCTGCTATCCGTGCTGTCCATAATTCAGGTATCGAAGTTACTGAGATCATTGATGTAACTCCAATGCCGCACAATGGATGTCGCCCACCTAAACGTAGAAGAGTATAATAAGATGTTTCCGTTTACGGGACATTTCAGAAATAATAAATAACGAATATCAATCTGAAGGAATTAAAAGCTAAAGGATTAACGTAAGACCTTAATTTAGTTTTTCCCTTCAAAACACATTTAAAATGGCAAGATATACTGGTCCAAAAACTAAGATCGCCCGTAAATTCGGGGAAGCGATCTACGGAGAAGACAAATCCTTCGAAAAAAGAAATTACCCTCCAGGGCAACACGGAAATAACCGTCGTCGTGGAAAAAAATCGGAATATGCAATTCAGTTAGCTGAAAAGCAGAAAGCAAAGTATACATATGGTATTCTTGAGCGTCAGTTCCGTAATATGTTTAAGAAAGCAACAGCTGCTCCTGGAATTACAGGTGAGGTTTTGCTTCAATTGGCCGAATCACGTTTAGATAATGTTGTATTCCGTATGGGTATTGCACCTAGTCGAGCGTCTGCACGTCAATTAGTTTCTCACCGTCATATTACTGTGAATGGTGAAAAAGTAAACATCCCATCATACCAGCTTCAAGCAGGTGATGTGGTAGCTGTTCGTGAGAAGTCAAAATCTCTTGAAGCTATCCAGAATTCTTTGGCTAATGCAAGTCAGGTATACGAGTGGATCACATGGAATACTGAAACCAAGCAAGGAACATATGTTTCTGTGCCGCAACGTCTTCAGATTCCAGAAAACATCAACGAGCAATTTATCGTTGAATTATATTCTAAATAATAAAAACACAGGAGCTACACTATGGCAGTATTTAATTTTCAGAAGCCTGATAAAGTTATCATGATCAATTCAACCGATTTTGAAGGGAAATTCGAATTTCGCCCTTTGGAACCTGGTTATGGATTGACTGTTGGTAACGCATTAAGACGCGTTTTACTTTCTTCCTTAGAAGGATTTGCAATTACTTCGATTCGTATTGAAGGTGTTGATCACGAGTTTTCAACTATCGCAGGTGTTGTAGAGGACGTAACTGAGATCATATTAAACCTAAAACAGGTTCGTTTTAAGAGACAAATTGATGAGATCGACAATGAAACGGTAACCGTTTCTGTGAATAGTGGTAATCAACTGACCGCTGGCGATTTTCAGAAGTTTATCTCTGGATTCCAAATTTTGAATCCTGATCTAGTTATCTGTAATATGGATAGCAAAGTGAATCTTAATTTTGAGATCACTGTTGAAAAAGGTAGAGGTTATGTACCTGCGGAAGAGAACAAGAAAGCAAATGCGCCTCTTGGAACTATCTTTACAGATTCTATCTATACTCCCATCAAAAATGTGAAGTATAGCATCGAGAACTTCCGTGTTGAGCAAAAAACGGATTATGAAAAATTGGTTTTTGAAATCATTACCGATGGATCGATCAACCCGAAAGATGCCTTAACTGAAGCCGCTAAGACACTTATTCACCACTTTATGTTATTTAGTGACGAGCGTATTACGCTTGAAGCTGATGAGATCGCTCAAACGGAAACGTATGATGAAGAATCTTTACATATGCGTCAGTTGCTTAAAACTAAATTAGTAGATATGGACTTAAGTGTTCGAGCACTAAATTGTTTAAAGGCAGCAGAAGTAGATACATTGGGAGACTTAGTATCTTATAACAAAAACGACTTGATGAAATTCAGAAACTTCGGTAAAAAATCATTGACCGAATTGGAAGAACTAGTTAATGTGAAAGGACTAAACTTCGGAATGGATCTTTCAAAATATAAATTAGATAAAGATTAATTACAAATGTCATCATAGTTTGCTCCTCAAAGTGAGTTGTAGCAAGATGATGCACTAAAATAAATGTCATGAGACACGGAAAAAAAGTAAATCACTTAGGAAGAAAAACAGCGCACAGAAAGTCTATGTTGGCTAACATGGCCTGTTCCTTAATTGAGCACAAAAGAATCAATACTACCGTTGCCAAAGCAAAAGCCCTTAAAGGTTTTGTTGAGCCAATGATTACTAAATCTAAAGAAGATACTACGCACAATCGTCGTATCGTTATGGCGCGTTTACGTCAAAAAGATGCAGTAACAGAATTGTTTAGAGATGTTGCAGTAAAGGTAGGAGATCGTCCAGGTGGTTATACGCGTATCATCAAGTTGGGTAACCGACTAGGAGATAATGCAGATATGGCAATGATCGAGTTGGTAGATTACAACGAGATCTACAATGCTGGAAAAGCAACTAAAACGAAAACGACACGTCGTAGTCGTCGAGGTGGAAGTAAGCCTGCAGCGGCAGCGCCAGCAAAGGCAGAAGCTAAAAAAGAAGAAGAATAAATAATTTTTCTGAAATAAATAAAAAAGGGATAAGCTGTTTAGTTTATCCCTTTTTTTTATTGAAAATTTCACAAGAATGATGTTTAGAAATTTATAACCATCAATTTATATTTTGCATTGACAATTAAACTAAACTTAAAACAGCTTTTAGAGACTTTTATTTAATTGTTAATAAATCGAAAATATCAAATAAATAAAACTTAGCCTGATCTTAGTATTTTGTGCTCATTTAGGCAATGCACAAAGTGTGTACAATTTGAGCCCACCAAATAGCTTATACCAAAATTTGGTAAGTAATACATCTTTTAAGAATGGAGGTGTTTGGGTTGTTCCTGGATTTACAGTCCCTCTGGTTTTTTTTGCCATAAGTAGTGTTCCCAAATCCAACTGCTAACACAATAAATATAAACCTAGCGGAAAATGATTTACACATTTCAATTTTCAATAGTTTAGGACAATTGGTTAAACAGTTTAAAGAAGTTTCTAATTCGATGAATGTTTCAGAGCTAGAAAGCTGGATTTATTTCATTCAAATAAAAAATTCGGAAGGAACTCTAACTCAAAAATTTATCAAAAAGTAAGCTTTCTTAAAGCTAGATCTGGATTACAAGTAATTAGAAAATAAATAAAAGGGGAATAAACATAGAGGTTTATTCCTCTTTTTGCGTTTATACCATCGTAGGGGGCAGTAATACAAAATAAGACTGCGCTTATGTATTTGCTATTGTTCAAAACTTGTATATACGGTAGTTTTAAATAATTAATTTAAAACTTATTTAATTATGAAAACAAAGTTTATATTTTTTTTGCTTTCCACACTACTGAGTCTCAATGCGTATTCACAAGATGATGCATATAAAGGTCCGGGATGTTCTTTTAATGGTCCTGGTACGATTGAGGTGGGGCAAACAGTAACCTATTCACATTCTGGAGCTCAATGTTCTAATTGTTATGACTGGGATGTTTCGTCTTCAGTAGTATCAATAACAAATGATCAAGTCGCTACTTTACAAGTTACGGGAGTCAGTGCCGGTACTTTTACCCTCTCAATAAATATGCTAACCGAAAGCGGTTGTTCTAGCTGTAGTAGAACAGTTACCGTGGTAGAACCGGCTTGTGATTTTACTGAATATTGGATTCAAGAGACAAATGTAGGTAATGGTAATCTCAAATTTGAGGCTCTTCCAGAAAGTCCTGACTCGGCGAATATTTCTTATTTTTGGACTTTTCAAGGAGGCACCCCTTTTAATAGTCAAGTTAGAACGCCAATAATATACGGAAACTGTCTAGGCACAATTACAAAAGCCAAATTAATAATGCGTTGTGATATTGATGGAACCTACGGAGTTGCTGTTTTTGAAGACTATCCTGGCGGGATATGTGTATCAGCACTAGTGGAAGATAATAATTCGATGTTGAATTCCGACCGAATAATATTATCTCCTAACCCTGCGACTACTTCCCTCAATTTCAAATACGATGCTATTGATCATTATGAAATCTCAATTGCTAATATTCATGGTAATCTAGTACTTGAAAAAAATACACTGGAGGAAAATGTAAACATTGCATTCTTAGAAACAGGTATCTACTTTTATACGATCACCAGTAAAAACAGCAATGAAATTATACAAAAGGGAAAATTTATTAAAGAGTAAACTTCTTAATAGATAATAACCTTAATATAAAATGGATCATTTAATCACTAAATGATCCATTTTATATTTTCTATTTTTCGATGAATGATTCCCAATAGAATGTTTGATTATTTTTCAAAAGTTATAAACCCTTCATTGTAAACCTGCTTCAATTAAAGTATTTTTGCATAATTAATATATACTATGAAATATCAAACACGTAAATCGGCGCTCATTCTTTTGGCCGATGGCACTATTTTCTACGGAAAGGCTGTGGGAGGGAAAGAAGGTTCAGCTTTTGGTGAAGTCTGCTTCAATACCGGGATGACAGGATATCAAGAAATTTTTACTGATCCATCCTATTTCGGTCAATTAATGGTAACAACCAATGCCCATATTGGTAACTACGGAACACATGCCGACGAAAACGAATCTGATTCTGTAAAAATTGCGGGTCTGATCTGTCGAAATTTTAGTTATCACACCTCGCGTCCAGTAGCCGACGATTCTTTAGAAAATTTTATTTCAAAAAATAATTTATTGGCCATTAGCGATGTAGATACACGCGCTTTAGTAAACTATATTCGGGATCATGGTGCTATGAATGCGGTTATTTCTACGGAAGTTGACAATATCGACGGACTCAAAAAACAACTTGCAGTTGTGCCAAATATGAACGGTCTTGAGCTTGCGAGTCAGGTTTCAACCAAAGAGCCTTATTTCTTCGGAAACGAGAATGCTACTTTTAAAGTCTCAGCCCTTGATATTGGTATAAAGAAAAATATACTTCGGAATTTAGCCGAACGTGATTGCTATATAAAAGTATTCCCATACAACGCTTCTTTTTCAGAAATGAAAGCGTTTGACCCAGATGGTTATTTTCTTTCAAATGGCCCTGGTGATCCAGAGCCACTTTCCGAAGCAATTGAAACCACAAAACAAATTCTAGCAACGAAGGCGCCATTATTTGGAATCTGTCTTGGGCATCAAGTATTAGCATTGGCCAACGGTATTTCTACGTATAAAATGCACCACGGGCATCGCGGAATCAATCATCCCATCATGAATATGCTTACCGGTAAAGGTGAGATCACTTCACAAAACCACGGGTTTGCGATCAATAGAGAGGAAGCAGAAGCGCACCCTGAAATAGAAATTACGCATATTCACCTTAATGACCATACTGCAGCTGGAATTAGAATGAAAAATCAGCCTGTATTTTCAGTGCAGTATCACCCAGAGGCAAGCCCTGGGCCACATGACGCAAGTTATCTGTTTGATGAATTTATTGCCAATATGAAAAAACATTCATTGCAAATTGCTTAGAGATTCATTAATAAACGATGGCGTTATAATCCACAAACTTAATCCACCCCTTAAATCATTCAATTATGAGTATTATTATAGACATTCACGCAAGGCAAATTTTTGATTCTCGGGGGAACCCAACAGTAGAAGTTGATGTTATTACTGAAAATGGATTTATGGGACGCGCCGCGGTACCTTCAGGTGCCTCAACAGGTGAACATGAAGCCGTTGAACTTCGTGATGGCGGAACGGCTTATATGGGTAAAGGAGTATCAAAAGCTATAGAAAATGTAAATGGTAAGATCGCTGGTACTTTAATGGGGGTTTCGGTTTTTGAACAGGCGCTTATCGACAAGATCATGATTGAACTTGATGGAACGGCGAACAAATCTAAATTAGGAGCCAATGCCATTCTAGGCGTTTCTCTGGCGTGTGCCAAAGCGGCTGCCAACGAGCTAGGCTTGCCGTTATATCGTTATGTGGGTGGTGTAAGTGCTAAAACGCTACCTGTTCCAATGATGAATATTATCAACGGTGGTTCACATAGTGATGCTCCCATTGCTTTTCAAGAGTTTATGGTCATGCCAGTATTGGCTAAAAGCTTTACCCATGCGATGCAGATGGGCTCTGAGATCTTTCATAATTTAAAGAAAGTACTTCACGAGCGCGGTTTAAGTACTGCTGTAGGAGACGAAGGAGGGTTTGCACCTACCTTAGACGGGACAGAAGATGCTTTAGATACAATTTCAAAAGCAGTGTCTAATGCTGGTTATACGTTGGGTAAAGATGTAATGATTGCTTTAGATTGTGCCGCTGCCGAGTTTTATGTTGATGGAAAATACGATTACACAAAATTTGAAGGTGCTTCGGGTGAGATCAGAAGTAGTGAAGAACAAGCGAGTTATTTGGCCGATTTAGCTGCCAATTATCCAATTATTTCGATCGAAGATGGTATGGATGAAAACGACTGGGCTGGTTGGAAATCATTGACGGAAAAAATTGGAGATACTGTACAGCTTGTTGGAGATGATCTATTTGTTACTAATGTTGAACGACTTTCAAGAGGTATTTCCGAAGATATTGCCAATTCAATCTTGATCAAAGTGAACCAAATAGGAACTCTTACAGAAACAATTGCCGCGGTAAATATGGCACACAACGCAGGGTATACTTCAGTGATGTCGCATCGTTCTGGAGAAACAGAAGATAATACCATCGCCGATTTAGCAGTAGCATTAAACTGTGGTCAAATTAAAACTGGATCTGCATCGCGTAGTGATCGTATGGCAAAATACAACCAGCTTTTACGTATTGAAGAACAACTGGGAGAAACAGCTTATTATCCGGGTCGTACCGCGTTTAAAATATAATTTATTTCAAATTAAAAAACAGAGCCTGTTGTATATTATACAGCGGGCTTTTGCTATTTATGCGACTTTTAAAAAGGGAATAAGACGTTCCAATTTTTTTAAGGATTATTTAACCTAACAAACGTTCGGATATGTTAAAAAATTAAGTCATTATTTTGTAAATTAGCGTTCCTTAATTTAATAACAATCCAATTAAGATATATGTCGAGAATAGCTACACTAGAAATTGATGGTAAAAAGTATGAATTTCCGCTAATTGAAGGTACTGAAAAAGAAATTGCCATTGATATTAAAACGCTCCGTGCGGTCACAGGTGGTGTAACCACACTTGATCCAGGATATAAAAATACAGGCTCTTGCGAAAGTGCCATTACTTTTTTAAATGGTGAAGAAGGTATTTTGCGTTATCGTGGCTATGCCATTGAAGAACTGGCTGAAAAAGCAGACTTTCTTGAGGTCGCTTATTTGTTGATTTTTGGTGAATTACCTACTCAAGAACAACTTGATAAATTTCATAATGATATTAAAGCACAGTCTCATGTTGATGAAGATGTTAAGAAGATCTTAGATGGTTTTCCTAAAACAGCACATCCTATGGGAGTGTTGTCGTCATTGACATCAGCGCTAGTTGCTTTTAATCCGTCTTCTGTCAATGTTGATAGTGATGAAGATATGTACAATGCGATCGTGCGCATCATGGCAAAGTTTCCTGTGCTTACGGCATGGGCATATAGAAAGCAAGCTGGATTGCCATTACATTACGGAGATGATTCTTTAGGTTATGTTGACAATTTCCTTAAGATGATGTTCAATAAGCCAAATAGTATTTACCAGCCTCAGAAAAAGGTGGTTGATGCACTCGATAAATTACTTATTCTGCATGCAGATCATGAGCAAAATTGCTCAACTTCTACTGTTCGTATTGTGGGATCTTCACATGCAGGATTGTTTGTTTCAATTTCAGCAGGGATCAACGCCCTTTGGGGACCACTACATGGTGGTGCAAATCAAGCGGTGATTGAAATGCTTGAAGCGATTAAGGCAGATGGAGGAGATACGAAGAAATTTATGGCAAAAGCCAAAGATAAAAATGATCCATTCCGTTTAATGGGCTTTGGTCATCGTGTTTATAAGAATTTTGACCCACGTGCTAAGATCATCAAGAAATCTGCAGACGATGTGTTAGAAAGTTTAGGAATTGCCGATCCAGTATTAGACATAGCTAAGGGATTAGAGAAGGAAGCGTTGGAAGATCCTTACTTTGTAGATAGAAAACTGTATCCTAACGTAGATTTTTACTCAGGTATTATCTACCGTTCTCTTGGTATTCCAGTTGAAATGTTTACACCTATGTTTGCATTAGGTCGATTGCCAGGTTGGATCGCTCAATGGAAAGAAATGCGCCAACGTAAGGAACCAATTGGTCGTCCAAGACAAGTATATATTGGTGAAACGTTAAGACCTTTTAAATCTGTCGAAAATAGATAGATCATCTTAAAATATATTTTGAGAGGCACTTCCGTAATGGAGGTGCTTTTTTTTATATTTACGCCATGTTAGATTTAAATATTACAAATGAATTCTCCAGATTACGCGCCGTAATTTTGGGCACTGCACAGAGTAATGGTCCAACACCTGCTTTGGAAGATGCCTACGATCCAAAATCGGCTATTCATATCGCTGCTGGTACATATCCGAAGGAAGCCGATATGATCAAAGAAATGGAAGCGGTTGCTGCGGTATTTGAAAAGTATGATGTAAAAGTATTTCGTCCCAAAATCATAGAAGACTACAATCAAATATTTGCACGAGACATCGCATTTGTAATTGAAGACAAATTTTTTAAGTCCAATATTCTGCCTGATCGTGAAAAGGAGATCGATGCCATACAATATGTCATCGATCAAGTTGACCCATCAAAGGTGATCACATTTCCTGAAGAAGCTCATATTGAAGGTGGCGACGTCATGCCTTATGGTGATCATATCTTTGTTGGCACCTATCGAGAGGCAGATTATGCAAGTTATATTACGGCACGAACTAACGAAATCGCAGTAGATTATCTTCGGAAGATCTTTCCGCAGAAAACAATCAAGTCGTTTAATTTACGTAAATCGGCTACTGTCGCTCAAGACAACGCCTTGCACCTAGATTGTTGTTTTCAGCCTATTGGCAAAGGGAAATGTATCATTCATCGCGAAGGCTTTCTGGAACAAGAAGAGTATCAGTGGTTGGTTGATTTCTTCGGAAAAGAGAACTGCTTCCACATTGATAAAACCGAAATGTACCACATGAATAGCAACATTTTTTCTATTTCTGAAGATGTGATTATTTCCGAAAAAACTTTTACACGATTAAATAATTGGTTGCGTTCTGAAGGTTTTACGGTAGAGGAAGTTCCTTACTTCGAAATTTCGAAACAAGAAGGTTTACTTCGCTGCACCACGATGCCTTTGATCAGGGATTAATTTAGTGGCTATTACTTGCCGAACTTATTCTTGTAATCAATCACACTTTGATTGATAACTTCCATAGCTACTTGTCGGTTTTGAAATTCTTCAACAACCACTTCTTTGTGTTCTAATTCCTTGTAGTTTTCGAAAAAGCTACGCAATTCTTTGATCCAATGAATAGGTAGATCTTCAATTTCGTTAAAGTGATTTACACTCATGTCGTTAGCGGCAACGGCAATGATCTTATCGTCCATTTCTCCTTGATCGATCATACGCATCACTCCAATTACCTTGGCTTCAACAATACACATAGGTACAACCTCTATTTGTGACAAGACCAAAATGTCTAACGGGTCATTATCATCACAATAGGTTTGTGGGATAAAACCATAATTTGCGGGATAATTGATTGATGAATAGAGCACGCGGTCTAAAATTAGCATTCCAGAAGCTTTGTCAAGCTCGTATTTGGCTCTTGAATTCTTTGGAATCTCAATAATTCCATTTACAGAATGAGGTGTGTTTTCGCCAATAGATACGTCGTGCCAAGGGTGAATATTCATAACTTTTACTTTAAAAATTTAGTTTTATTTAGGGGCTGCAAAGTTAGTTCAATTCTGCTGAAGTTTACATGCGAAAAACGTTTAAATTTGCAAGCTGAAGATAGCATGTTGGAAGGTGTTATTTCAGAAAAAAAAACGCAAACTTACCCTAAGTATATAGAACAATAGCATGAAACAAATTACCAACACGCTCCTAATGATTCGCCCTGTTGCATTTCGCATGAACGAAGAAACGGCTGTAAACAATTATTTTCAGGAAGATTTGGACCTAAAAAATTCTGAGATCAACAAAAAGGCACAAGTCGAATTTGATACTTTTGTGTCTAAATTGCGCGCCGTTGGGGTAAATGTATTGGTTGAGGATGATGATCTTTTGATGGACACGCCAGATTCGATCTTTCCAAATAATTGGGTGAGTTTTCACGCAAATGGCGATATTGGAATTTATCCGATGTTTGCTGAAAACAGACGTAGAGAAAGACGTGAAGAAGTTTTTATGCGTTTGGAGAAAGAAGGTTTCCGTATAGAAAATATTATAGATTATACCGAGGCTGAAAAAGAAGGCTACTTTTTAGAAGGTACTGGAAGTATTTTAATGGATCGTGTTAATAACAAAGCGTATTGTGCGTTGTCACCGCGTGCCGATGAAGGATTGTTTATTGAGTTTTGCGAAGATTTTGAATGTGATCCGGTTGTTTTTACTGCCAATCAAACCGTAAATGGGCAGCGAATGCCTATCTATCATACCAATGTGATGATGGCTTTGGCCGAAAATTTTGCGGTGATCTGCCTAGATAGTATTGATGATAAGCATGAAAAGAAAAATGTTATAAGGCACTTAAAAGAGTCAAAAAAGGAGATCATAACCATCACCGAGGCTCAAATGCACCAATTTGCTGGTAATATGTTACAGGTACAAGGCGCAGAAGATAAATTTATGGTCATGAGTGAAGCTGCAAGAAATAGCTTAAAGAGTGATCAGGTGAAAGCTATTCAAAAACATTGTAGGATTTTAAGTAGCGATCTTGAAACTATTGAAACTTGTGGTGGCGGCAGTGCACGATGTATGATGGCTGAAGTTTTTCTTCCGAAGAAAGAATAACGCTATTTTGTTTTAGCGATATTACGGATCATTCCAGCAAAAATAAAGTAGTGAAAAGGTAGCATAGTATACCAATACAAGCGGCCAATAAGACCCTTGGGTCTAAAAGTCGCCGTTTGATGAAGCATGTTGTCATCGGTGATCTCAAACTCTAACCAAGCTTCACCAGGAACGCGCATTTCGGCAAATAAGAGCAGGCGTTTATTTTCTTTATCAGCTAAAATTACGCGCCAAAAATCTAAAGCGTCACCTTCAAAAATTTTATCTGGATGGGTTCTGCCACGTCTTAAACCTACCCCTCCAAAGAGTTTATCGAGATAACCCCGTACTTTCCAGAGCCAATTTCCATAGTACCAACCTTTATTGCCACCAATAGACCAAATGTTTTCAAGCGCAAGTTTTGGATCATCGAGTTTTATGGTTTGTTTATCTTTTACACAGCCTTCGTCGGGTACTTGTACATACTTTTTAAGATCTTGTCTGAAACGTCCACTTACCATTGAGTCTTTCCAACTTGAAACAACTTGATTCTGCTTTATCTTTTTAAAGGCCAATTCGATCGCCTTGACATACGAAATGGGCTGAATACCAAGGAGATTTTGCAAACGAGTATCATTCGTAATTACTTCTATTCGCATACTATCGACCAAATTTAACGCGAGTTTATAGGAGGTTGATGTGACAAAATACAGCCAATACGAAGAAAGTTTGGGTGAAAGAAAAGGAACATCAATTATTGAAAGTTTTAATTCCCTAAATTTTGCATAACCTAGCATCATCTCTTTATAAGATAGTATGTCAGGGCCACCAATATCAAATGAATCATTATAGCAGGCCTTATTTCCCAATACGCCGGTTAGATAACTTAATACATCGCGTATTGCAATAGGTTGACAGCGAGTTTTAACCCAGGTTGGTGTGATCATAATAGGTAGTTTTTCGCATAGATCCCGTATGATCTCAAAAGATGCACTACCGGAGCCCACTATGATCGCAGCTCGTAATACGGTAAGTTGTGCTTGGCCTTCGTATAAAATCTTTTCAACATTTTTACGTGACCGCAGATGTTTAGAAAGGTTGGTCTCATTTACAATTCCACTTACATAGATCACTTGCTTGCATTGCGTTGGATTGAGATATGTATTGAAGTTTTTTGCCGCGAGTTCCTCTTTTTCATCAAAATCATCTGTAGAAGCACTCATGGAGTGAATAAGATAATAGGCGGCATCAATATCTTTGGGAAGTACATCTTGCGTGGCTTCTTGAAGAAAATCAATCTCAACGATCTCAATCTGTTCCTTTAGGCTTGGGTCAAGTGAAAGTCTATTTGCATTCCGTACACAGCACACCACTTCATGCCCTTCTTCTAGAAGTAAAGGTAGAAGTCGCATACCAATATAACCATTTGCGCCTGTAAGTAATATTTTCAAAAGTTGAATTTTGTTTAAAGATACAATCTAAAAGTTGCACATACGTTAAAACGTAGTTAAGCTATATTTTATTCATTATCTTTCATTGACAAAAGAAACCCAATCATGAAAATTTTAAAAGTAGTATTGATAGTTGTAGGTGTTGGTTTGATAGCTTTCGGCCTCTATAATGCTTTTGTACCAAAAGAAGTATTAGATATTGGCCCGTTAGAAGTCAATGCAACTGAGGGCTTAAATAATCAAACTTTGGCGATGATAGGCCTAGGAGTACTCACGCTATTGGCGGGCACTTTTTTAAAGAACAGAAGATAGCTACAGATCTTCTAAGCGTGTGGGTAATGTTTCTGCCTTTGCGGCTAACAATTTTGTCATAAATTTATGTATAGCCTTTCCATTTTGTCGGGTTTCGATCTTTATAAAATAGGTGTCTATATGAAGGGAATATATTTGAGTATCTCCCTTGTATATTACAAGTTTGTAATATGGGATGACCAGAGCATACGATTCCAAGAGCGAACGAAAACCAATAATAATCCCTTCAGGGCGCATTTCGATATTACAGTAATTCCGATTATTGTCTAATAGCAATAAATTATTGATCTGAATACTTGCCTCGGCGATGACGAGTCGGGGAGAACCAATGCCATCCATTTTAAAACGCTCCCGAATTGTAAAGGGTTTTCCAACAAGGGCGTCCACTTTACGCGTGGTATCTTTATTAGTATATGAAACGTTTACAAGCAAATTTGAGGATATAAATCTATAGTATGATTCGTAATTGTATAAAGATAGCAATCATTTCGCTTAAAATAGTTAAAAACGTACCTTTGCCTATTCAATAAATGAACACATGAATTTGCAAGAGACCCTTTCAGAACACATCAAAAAAGCTGTAGAAGCTAGTTACAATGTATCTTTAGAAACTGTTGAATTTCAAGCAACCCGTAAAGATTTTGAAGGCGATGTTACCGTTGTGATATTTCCGATGCTTCGTACGGTCAAAGGCAATCCTGTGCAAATAGGGGAAACTATTGGTGACTATTTGGTGGCCAATGTGGATGTGGTATCTAAATTTAATGTGGTTAAAGGGTTCCTTAATTTGGTCCTGAGTGACGCTTATTATTTAGATTTCTTCGGAAGTGTAACCGATTTTTCTAACTTCGGAAAAGTAGCCGTTGGCGATCAAGCGGTGATGGTTGAATATTCTTCGCCAAATACCAACAAACCCTTGCATTTAGGACATGTTCGAAATATTCTTTTGGGCTATTCCGTAGCAGAAATTGAAGCCGCAGCAGGGAAAAAAGTCTATAAAACACAGATCATAAACGATAGAGGAATTCATATTTGCAAGAGTATGCTTGCCTGGAAGTACTTCGGAAATGGTGAAACTCCACAATCGTCCGGACTAAAAGGAGATAAGCTCGTTGGAAATTATTACGTCAAATTTGATAAAAAATATAAAGAAGAAATTGCACAGCTTGTTTCCGAAGGTAAAACCGAAGAAGAAGCAAAAGCAACCGCTCCGGTTATCGTGGAAGCTCAAGAAATGCTTCTCAAATGGGAAGCTGGTGATCCTGAAACGGTAGCGCTATGGAAAAAAATGAATGGTTGGGTGTATGAAGGTTTTGCAAAAACCTATGAGACGATGGGTGTTGATTTTGATAAGCTTTATTACGAAAGCGAGACCTATTTATTAGGAAAGGAATTTGTACAACTTGGACTGGAAAAAGGAGTCTTTGAACAAGATTCAGATGGCTCTGTTTGGTGTGATCTTACTGAGGACGGACTAGACAGAAAATTAGTGCTTCGAAGCGACGGGACAGCTGTTTATATGACCCAAGATATTGGTACTGCTATTCAACGTTCAAAAGATCATCCAGATGTTAGCGGAATGATTTATACCGTTGCAAACGAGCAAGATTATCACTTTCAGGTATTGTTTTTAATACTCAAAAAACTCGGATTCGATTGGGCAAAAAACTTATATCATTTGAGCTACGGTATGGTTGATCTGCCTTCGGGAAAGATGAAGAGTAGAGAAGGGACCGTAGTTGATGCCGATGATCTTATCGCTGAAATGTCAGAAACGGCGAAAGCTATTTCCGAAGAAAGAAAATTTGACAAAACCGATGATTTTTCCGAAGAAGAAAAGAACGCGCTCTATAAAACCATTGGCTTAGGAGCGCTAAAATATTATATCCTAAAGGTTGATCCTAAAAAACGAATTTTATTCGATCCAGAAGAGAGTGTAGATTTCCAAGGCAATACGGGACCATTTATACAATATACCTACGCTAGAATTCGATCTATTTTACGAACTGCGGGAACCTTAGTGCAACCTGATTTGAAGGAAGTTGTTCTGCATGAAAAGGAAAAGGCGTTGCTAAAGACCTTGAAATTATTTCCAGAAACGGTGCTACAAGCTGCTGAAAATTACAGTCCGGCGTTGATTGCAAATTACACCTATGAATTGGTTAAAGAATTTAATTCGTTCTATCAAAACGTGCCCATATTTACTGCAGACTCTGAAAGAGAAAAAAACTTCCGCGTTTGCCTAAGTGGGGCAGTCGCGGAAGTGATAAAAACAGCATTTTCGCTGTTAGGAATCAATGTGCCTGAACGGATGTAATTAGTTAAAAAAGCGAACGCCTACAAAGCCTTTTACGTTCGGGTCGGCATCTGCCGTAATTAAATATGGGATATCCTTATCTTTAAACATGAGGATCCCTTGATATTGAAAGGCTGTTTGGCCAGCTGCATTTTTTTGTTCGGCTACGCCAAAGGGCTTATATCCTTGCAGCGCTCCATATTCCTGCTCTAAATAGGCCATTTTTTTAGCAATTGTTTCACCCAGTGGATCTGGAATGTCCTGTGCATTTTTAATTTCATCGATCTTACTGTAGCTTTTATTCATGATACTTTCGGAAAACGTCTTAAAGTAGGTTGACTTGTCACTTATTTCTTTAAGTACATCTAGAGGGTAATTGTACGCAACGGTATCATTTTTCGCATTGACAAGTTCCACGTCAATGATGGTATAGTTGTCTTTTTCTTCGGAAGTTAATCCTTCGTAGACGAGCATGGCGATATTGGCCGTAGTCACTGTGGCGGCTAAGCTGTCTATCATAACACTTTCAGAAACTTTTACATTAAAAGATTTCATGGTTTCTGTACCTACAGAGCTATTAAAACTTTTGGTATATGAGGTTTTAGCATTGTAGATCTCTGCGATTTTGTCAAGACTTTTCTTTTCTGAGTCTGATGCGCAGGCAGCGAAAAGAAGTACTACAAGGCATACTGTGATGGTGTTTTTCATGATATGGTTATTTAGTTATGTTAATTCGTATTCTAAAGCAATTCTTACAAGGCCGGCAGTGTTACGAGCCCCTGTTTTTATAAGCATATTACGTCGGTGGGTTTCTACCGTTCCGAAACTGATAAAAAGTTTTTCTGAAATTTCCTGAGTAGTATGCTCTTCCAAAATGAGCCCAAGAATTTCTCGTTCTCTTTTTGAGAGTGTTGGAAAGGGACTTTCTACTTTTTGACGATTTCCGTTTGCAACGCTATTAACCACAATGCTGTTCACAGTATCATCTAAATACATATCTCCTTTATTTACGGTTTTGATCGCTTCAATAACTTCGTCTTGTCCTGCATTTTTGAGCACATAACCTTTAGCTCCATTGCTAAGCATTAACTTGATCAAGCTACTTTCTTTGTGCATAGAGATCGCGATGATCTTAAGGTCTCCATTTATTTTTAGCAACTCCTTACAAGTTTCAATTCCGTTGATGCCGGGCATATTAATGTCTAGCAAAACGACATCAATTTTTAGATCAGAGATATTCTCGATCGCCTCCTCACCACTTATGGCATTGCCTACAACAGTGATGTCGGTTTCATTTTTTAAGAGCATTTGCATGCCTTCAATGACCATTTTGTGATCGTCAACTATGTACACGTTTATCATGATGTGGGTATATTAATGGTTAATGATGTTCCTTTATTCGCTTGAGTGTCCCAGTGGATAGCGCCATCTAAGTACTGTACTCGACTGTTGATACTCTTTAGACCGAGCCCTCCTTTAGCAGTTGCCTTATCATGGTCAAATCCAATTCCGTCGTCTTCCACGATCAAATTGATCTCATTGCCATGACCTATAAGTTGAATTAAGATATTCTCTGCCTTAGCGTGTTTTCTTATGTTTGAAATAATTTCTTGAATCAAACGATAGATCATTACTTCCTTTGTAGAATCGAGGTTTTTGGGCATATTGGAAATCTCGACAGTGGTGTTATAACCCTGTTCGCTGAGTTGTTCTCCCAAATCTTCAACAGCGCCTTGTAGGCCAGAAATACTTAATGCATGAGGCATCATGTTATGCGAAATACGACGTACCTCAATACAGGCTTCATCAATAAGATTGTTGGTTTTTCCCGTAAGGTTAAACTCACTCAATTGTTTGATCTCGTTCTGAATAGTGGTAAAATGTGCTTTTACCGTGCTTAATAATCCGCCCAAACTATCATGTAAATCTTTGGCAATTCGCGAACGCTCTGCTTCTTGTCCTTCAATCATACTACTCATGGCGAGGAGTTTGTTTTTTTGTTGTAGATCTGTGATCTTTTGCTTCTGAAGGGCGGCATGCTGTAATGCGATGGTTTTTTGATATTGTAATCGTTTCCGAAAGAAAACAAAAAGACTAACCAGGGCTACTGCGGCGGCTATAAGGCCAAATAGAATACGATTTTTTTGCTGATTTTTCTTTTCAATAGTGAGGTTCTGCTCAAAGATCTCCTTGTCTTTTTTGGCAGCTTCATATTTTTGAAGTGCCTCTGTCAAATTTTTGTCTTTGTCAGCATTAAAGATAGAATCTTTGATCGTGTTGTACTCATAGAAGAGCGTCACGGCTTTTGTGTTTTGTTTGTTTTTATGGTATTGATCTATAAGATCACGCATGGTCTCATAACGTTCATCTTTAAAATTATGCTGACTGTACTTGTTGAAAGCACTTTCCATATATTTAAGCGCGTTCTTCGAGTCACCTTCTTTAAAATACACATTACCTAGTCCACGTAAGGCGGTTGCATAATTGTAAACGTCCTGAAGCGTATCGGTTTTTGCAATGACCTCATTAAAAATGGTCTTCGCTTCGGCAATTCTATTAACATCAATATAGATATTAGCTAAATTGAGCGAAATCGTTTTATAATAGATCTCAAATTTTGGTTGGTTTAAATGAATTCTGGCTCTTTCAAAATGCTCAATAGCTCTATTTGGTTCACCCCGATTTTTATATATATTACCAATATTGTTAAGAGAAATTCCCATGCGTTTTGGGTCACCTGCTTTACTGCTTAAGTCATAAGACAGCGTAAAATATTTGAGCGATAAAGAATCATTCCCATTGTTTTCATATGCCGCCGCAACACCGTTATAAACCGAACTTAATCTGCTTGCATCTTCTTTGTTTTCAAAATATCCGGCCGCTTTTAAGTAATAGGTCAATGCATCATCAAAATCACCGCTAGTTACATATGAATTTCCAACATAGTAATTAGCTAGTGCCATTTGCAGTGAGTCTTCGACTTTTGTTGCGGTTTCTAAATAATGAAATGTATATTCTTGAGAGGCAACAGGGTCGCTATAATAAGTCGCTCTGCGAAGTTGGTTATAAATACTTATTCGTATCGAATCACTTTCAGCATTAGTTAATAGAATGCGCAAGCTATCTTCCACTTTATTGGTCTGTGCAAGCGCGCTAGGGCAAGTATAAATCATAATTGCAATTGCGCTATAAAAGGCAATTAAAGAATTGGGCGTCCTACGGTATTTGGATTTATGAAACATCAGCAGGAATGGTTATGTTAATGGTTGTGCCCTTGTCTAGTTTTGTATCCCAATTAATTGTTCCATCAAGATATTGTACCCTACTATTAATACTTTTAAGGCCAAGGCCTCCTTTTTTGATTTCTTCGGAATAGTCAAAGCCTTCGCCATCATCTTCTACAATAATGTTTATTTCGTTTTGATGTCCAAGAAGTTGTAGCAGGATGGTTTTTGCATTTGAATGTTTTCGAATATTCGATAAAATCTCTTGTAATAACCGATAGATCATGACTTCCCTTGTGGGATCTATCTTCTCTGGAAGGTTGGTGAGTTCGACCGTGGTTATATACCCTTGCTCTTGTAATTGATCTCCTAGATCTTCTATGGCACCTTTTAAGCCAGAAATGCTTAAGGCCTGCGGCATCATATTGTGTGAGATTCGGCGAACTTCGGCGCAAGCTTCGTCTATTAGTACATTGGTTTTTTCGGTTAGGTTAAATTTTTCAAGCTGAATGATCTCATTTTGTATGGTTGTAAAATGAGCTTTCACCGTACTGAGCAAGCCACCGAGACTATCGTGAAGATCTTTTGCAATACGAAGACGTTCTGCCTCCTGTCCTTCAATCATGCTACTCATAGCGAGTAACTTATTTTTTTGCTGGAGATCGGTTATTTTTTGTAACTGAAGCGCCTCGGTCTGTGACGCAATAGTCTTTTGTGATTTTAAGCGATACCGAAAGAAGACCAATAATATCAGCGATAGTATACCCAGAGCAATTAGCGCATAGCGAGATTGATTACTTTCTCTTGTTTTATTATCAAGGTCGATTTTTTGCTCAACAAGTTCTCGCTCTTTTTTCTCGGTTTCAAACTTAATTTCCAACTCGGCAATATTTTGCTGCATTTTTTCCGAAGTTAGACTATCCTGCATGGAAGCCTGTAAGAGCTTGTAATTATACGCCTCTTCAAAATTCTTAGCATTTGCTTCTGTTGTGGTTAACAGCGTATAGACATCTAATAATTGTGATGGCTTGTTGATAGATTTGAATACGGTTTCGGCATGTTTGAGATAGGGGATCGCCTTTTGCGGTTGCCCCATATAATTGTAAACATTGGTTAGCGCTGCTGTTGTGTGTAAAAATGAGTTGTAGCTCTTTAAACTATCACTTACCCAAATAGCTTTTTGATATCTGGGGATGTTTTCAGGATCTAATTTATTGGCAAAGATCTGCTTTATGGGCATATGACCCGCAGGCATATCGGGATGAGCGTCGAGATATAATTGTGACAGCAGTTCGGTAAACTTAGTAAGTTGTAACGGTTTGTCTATTTGAGCATAAAAATCGACCAAGACGTAGATGGCAAATCGTTTACGTGGATTATTTTCATAATTCTTAACAACCTCGTACATCTTTAGATAGAAGGACTCGGCTTTATCAAGTTCGTTTAAATTACTGTATGCTATACCCTTATTGTAATAGATGTTGCTAAGTAGATCTCGATTTACGTCTTTTTCTGCAATAGGTTCTACCAGATTGAGAAGCTGTAATGCTTTATCGGGCTTATTTTTTGAGAGATAGGAGTTTGCTAACGAAATATGGTAAAATATATAGACTCGTTCTGCTTCAAGTTTTTCTGCTAAGGCAATTCCTTGTTCTTTTAGGGCAATAGCCTCGTCAAGATAACCTCGTCGCGATAGATTTTTAGAATAGGAGTCGTATAACCAAAGTTTCGCACGGTCAGTGCTATCTTTTTGTAACGAGTATTGATATAATGGAGTTGCGTCGTCGGGTTTGTATTTCCGAAGAATAAAAATACCCAGATCTTCATAGGTCTGATCCTGCGTTTTTATATTTTGCTTTTTTACTATGGTAAGAACACTGTCAATATGAGCTTTAGCATCTTGCTGGCCAAACAAAACGATGGGTTGGCATCCTAAAAAAAGGGCCAACCCGAAGTTAATAGCAATATGTGATTTTAAAATTTTCATTAAATATTCATACTTAAAAGATATGAATTTTTAGGTCGTAAATGTTATGTGTTTATCTGCTTTTCGTTGCTACGATCAACGTAAACGTTCCTTCTTCCAATCCATCAGCACCTGTTACACCAATAACCACACGGTATTCCCTATTGATCGCTACCAAATTGGATACTGTTCTCGTGTGATTTTGCGGTTCCTTTCCAACAAAATTACGTTCCCGTTTATGATCGGCTTCGCAACGAATACAACTAGACAGATTTGGAACCAAGTCGGTGTTGTTTACGCCAATTTCGTAAGCATAGATACTGAAATTTGCCGTTGGGTCATCTGGCACAACAGTAACGGTCATTTCACTGTATTTTGGAATAATGCCCGTAAAGAACAAATGTTTTCCGGTAAATTTACTACGCTGGGTTTCAGGAAAACAAGCGATTGAGCTATCCCATGCCCAAGATAGATCGTCTAAAACAATTCCTTCAGAAAGATCACCAGTATAAGCAACTTCATTATTTGGAACGGGTTCAATAGCGTAAATCTGTGGTTGTGCATTTGTTAACATAGGGAGAAACATTAAAAGAATGATTGCATATTTCATAATGTAAAATTTATAGGCTACCACAAGGTAGCGTTTGGTATTGAATTGATTATCAAAGAATTCTATGAGTGGTAAAAACTACATGTTTTCATGTAGTCTTTAACTTACAGTATATAGTTAGCTTTGATAGTGAATGCGAGCTTTTCGTCGCTTTGATTATTATTAATGGTGATGCTAATGATCTTACCTTTGATATTATTTAAAGGAAATTCCATCGTTTCGAGCACGGTTTCTTCAGTGATTTGGTAGTATTCAAGGTTTTCGGTCTTTCCAGTTTTGCTATGTGCGCAGATCACAATGTTGGCCTGCGTAATTTGCAGCGGATTTGAAACTGTGATTAGTAATGATTCCTTCGGAATTAAGGAAGTAACATAAACACGTTTTTTACCTTTTTTAATGGCTCCTTTTTTCTCCTTTCCATTTAGGAAAAGCATTTTAGGAGTATCTTTTTTAAGGCTCATAGCCGATAGACCACCTAACGAACTTTTAAGATTGTCAAATTCTGCGATAATGGCATCTGGATCGGTAAGGGCTTGTTCCAGTGAAATCTTTTCAAAAAGTGAGTTGACAAGGGCGAGATCTTTACTACATTCCTGTGCGTTGATCACGGCTTGCATTGCAAAAAGCAAAATGATTAAAGTGAGTATATTTTTCATAATGAGGTTCTTTTGGTATTATTCTAAAATACTTCCGAAGAAAAAAATCGGCTTCCAACAAGATGCATTGAAAACCGATTTCTAATAATGCATTAACTAAATTAGTTGGCTGCTACTGCATTCATTTTGTATCCTACCTTGTTTCCAACTGATACGTTACGCAATTCAATTTTTAACGGACGACTTGAGTTTACTACAAAAATGTCGTTAGCCTCATTTTGCTCTAGCATTTCGCCAGCTCCGTTTTTTAAATTCCAACTGCTCCCTACTTTTTCCCACACACGAATGTTTCCTCTAGCTTTTCCACTTGTTCTACGAACAATGATTCGAGCTTTTCCGGTACAAGAAGCATTGGTGTAAATAGTTTTGTTTGTTTGTCCGTAAAGTGTTCCTGTTACGGGAGCTCCAGTTGTTGTGATGTTTCCGCTCATACCTTCAATCTTAGCTTCATAGCTAAAGGTGTTGGCAACAGATTGGTTTACTATTTGCACCTTAATGGTTTTTCCGTTGGCGTTATTAATGGTTCTAGTTTTCCAGCCTGAAGGAATTAGTTTCCCGTTATCGTATTCCATCGGGTTTGGTTGCATCTGCCCGTTAACTAAGATGTTAATTTGGGTTTCAGCTTTACCTCCCGTTTTACGAACACGTACGGTTACTTGATTTGAAGTTGCTACGGCTGATAAAACTCCAGGATTTGCCGAATATACTTTTCCTGTTTTTGATTTCAATACTCTGGCGCAAGATGATTGTGCTTGTGTTTGAAATGTGAATGCTGCAAAAATGAATGCGACGATTGTTAATTTGATACTTAATTTCATAATGTAAGGTTTAAAGATTATAATTTGATTATTATTTCTGGTGCTAAACTACAACCACATAATCATCTCTGTATCAAAGAATTCTGTGAGGTTTTAAAAATGTATGAAAACCCTTAGAGGCTTTTTTGATGTATAAAAAGCCCTCTGAGCCTTATGAAGTATAGGATATTTCAAGGATTTGTTTTTCTTCGGAATAAAAAAACCGCCTTACAAAATTGTTGGCGGTTTTAGATTAAAGATCGAAAAGGAAGGCAAGTCAATCTGTCTTCAGCAGTTCGTTTAGTAGGTTCTCAAAGTCGGTTCGTTTTTTTGATTTCACTAAAGTGGCTCTTTCCGAAGGCTCTTTTAACGCAATAATAGAAGTCATCATCATGCGTTTATTAGTGTGTTTTGATGTGTCGGCGAGTAATTCTAATGCTTTTTCTGAGATCGTTTTATACTCCTTTTTCGATAAGGCTACCGTAGCAGAATCACCACCATCATATTCGCCGGAAGAACTGTTTTCTTTTTTAATAGGAAGATAGCTTAGGGTGTCAGGGCTGATCGTGTACCTATTGTTGTTTTGATCAGTATAATAAATTATTGAATCCGAAGCAGGCATAGTACATTGTATAAGAAATCCGAGAAGGATCAGAAAAATATAGGGTTGTGGTTTCTTTTTCAAACTTTAGTTTTTGTAAAGTGCTTTACTCGTTGCCTCATATTTATCCCCTGAGGTCCACACAGGAGTAACCGGATCGTTACCAATCATACGCCCTGTCATCACGTAGGCTCTAAAAAATTTTTCTAAATAGTCATAATCCAAATTATCCGCATGATCACCGGGCCTGTGATAATACTTGGTCACATCGCCATTAAAAGCCGTGAATCCTAATGAAAACGTTGGAGCTGGGATTCCTTTGGCTGCAAAATGAACATTGTCACTTCGATCGAAGAGACCTTGTTCGGGCGCTGGATCATCAATAGCGGTGAGGCCAAATGCTGAAACCCCCGCCTTTATATTGGCAGCAGCGGTGGTTCGTGGCAACCCAATGATAGTTGCCAAAGAAGTATCATTGTATCCGCCATTATCACTGTTAAAGCAAAAAACCATTTGTTTTAAAGGTAATACAGGATGCTCAACATAATATTCACTTCCCAATAATCCTTTTTCTTCCCCCGTAAATAATATAAAAAGAGCGGAACGTTTGGTAGGGTATTTTGCGAGATTTGCGGCCATACTAAGCACGGTTGTTGTTCCTATGGCGTTATCGCGAGCGCCATTATAAATTGTATCGCCAGTTTCATCAGGCGTACCAACACCCACATGATCATAATGCGCAGAGTAGATGATATATTCATTTTTTAGAGTTGGGTCTGTTCCTTCTACAACGCCAATAACATTTTGTGTTGTGACACGCGATTTCTTAGCTGCATCTACTTGTATCGTTGCCAGCATATCGGTTTGCGGCTTCATCTTTTGAGTAAAACCTCCATTTGGATTTAGCGCCCAAATATGAGTAAAGCCATTCATTTTCTGAGAAGGATCACTCGCACCTTTTAACAAACTGAGTTTGCTTGAGTTGAAATCATGTTGAATAAAGTTCCAGATATTTTCATTCGTATCTACAAATTCTACGAGACCGGCAGCACCGGCTGCTTCAGCAAGTTCAGCCTTTTTTCCTCTTATGTCAAATGCATCACGGGTATCTTTGGTAGTTGGACTTCCAGCGTCAATAACAACCAATTTTCCTTTTACATTCGCTTTTGCATAATCATCCTCCAGGCCATAACCCATATAGATCGCATCACCTTTAAAATTTAATCCGGCCGGTTGGATAGCTACAAAATCGCTGTAGGTAATATTATTAATTTTCATGCTCATTTTTTGTGGCGGAGTCACCTTTTCCAGTTGAAAAGTCTGATAGTAGGTCCCATTTACCGGACTGGGTTTTACACCATATCCACGTAAGGTATTTGCCAAATATGAGGCGGCGATTTTGTTTTCCGGAGTTCCCGTTTCGCGACCTTTGAGTAGATCATCGGCTAAAAAATAAATTTGACCTTCAATGGTACTTTTATTTACTGTTTGGATCACTTTTTGTTTTTCTGTTTGACCAAAAAGGACTGAAAACGAAAGAAGAAATAAGCTAAAAAATGCAATTTGTTTCATAATTATAGGTATGGTTTTTTGATTTCTGAAGCTAGACGTAAGCGGAAAATCATTCAATAAATATAAGTAAAGTTATCCGACTGTGAACTGATTAAAATGTTTGCGCAGAAAATTAGCTGTATCTTTGCACTTCAATTAGGCATTGCACCACCTACATGGTGTCGCGCTACAAACAATTTTTATGTCATTTCAATCGTTGGGCCTGTCTGCTGCCCTGCTTAAAGCTGTAAGCAAAAAAGGATACACTACCCCATCTCCAATTCAAAAAAAAGCCATCCCAAAAATATTAGAACGCAAAGATGTTTTGGCATCGGCGCAAACAGGAACTGGTAAAACTGCTGGGTTTACCTTGCCTATGCTACAAATATTAAGTAGTGAAGCACCACTTCGCAATCGTCCTATCCGTGCCCTTATTTTAACTCCAACACGCGAACTGGCGGCACAGGTTCTAGAAGATGTAAAAACATATAGTGAATTTATCGATATTCGATCCATGGTGATCTTTGGAGGTGTTAACGCCAATCCACAAATTAAAACCTTGCGACAAGGAGTTGATATTCTGGTAGCGACTCCCGGTCGTTTATTAGATCTGGAAAATCAAAATGCCCTGTCTTTATCTAAGGTTGAGATACTGGTATTGGATGAAGCAGACCGAATGCTCGATATGGGTTTCCTGAGGGATATTAAAAAAATTCTGGCGCTTGTGCCAAAAAAACGTCAAAATCTATTGTTTTCAGCTACTTTTTCGAAAGAGATCAAACAATTGGCAAATAGCTTCCTTCACAATCCTGTGCTAGTGGAAGCAACCCCAGAGAATACAACGGTAGATAAAATAGATCAGATCGTTTATCGTACCAATAAGGCAATGAAAACAGATCTTGTGATCAAGCTTATTTCCGAAGGAAATTGGCAGCAAGTGCTCATCTTTACAAGAACCAAACACGGTGCAAACCGTTTGGCAGAAAAACTCGATAAGGCTGGGATCTCTTCTGCAGCCATCCACGGTAATAAAAGTCAGGGTGCACGCACAAAAGCACTTGCGGGTTTTAAAAGTGGTCGCGTTAACGTTTTAGTTGCTACCGATATTGCTGCACGCGGACTCGATATTCCGTTATTGCCTCATGTAATTAACTACGAATTGCCAAATATTCCCGAAGACTATGTACACCGAATTGGTCGTACAGGTAGAGCAGGAGCTAGCGGTGAAGCGATTTCTATCGTGAGTGTAGATGAAAATGAATATGTTCGCGGGATCGAAAAACTCTTGGGTGAGCGCTTGGAAAGTGAAGTGCTGTCAGGGTTTGAACCAACCGAATCTCTACATGAAATTTTAGAGAAAAAGGCTGAAAACAAAGCTCAAAATCAACGAGGAAGACAACAATCACGCAACAAAAAACCTGCTGGCTCTAAAGGACAAGGTAGAAACAATCGCAGTAGAAATAGAAGCTAATATTTGCTTAAGGAACATTTTTCTGCTTGTTGTAATTGTGTAATGTCAATTGCGTATTTGTCGTCGTTTTATCATCTAACACAATTTGGGTGCGTTTAAAATCACCTACAATAGTATCCAAATAAGTGCCTTGTGGTGTTTGTATTTCGTATTCAAAAAGAAGTGAAATATTTTCTTTTGCTATTATTGATTCCGAGCGTATAACATCAAACTTTTGAAGTGTTATTTCTTCCGAAGCAGGTATTGTCAAAGTGTTTGGAGCGATCTTATTCAGCAAGACCTCAGTACTTTCATTAAACTCTGGATGCGCTATTTGTAGTGTCAATAGATCGAGATAGTCTTGAAATTTTTGCTTTGCTAAAAAGTTGTAATCAAGGGCCATACGTGCGGTTTGATCGAGTGTTTCAATGGCCGGTGCGCTTTCGGCATCATTGATAGTCATAGTTTCCTCCATTTTACGGTTATTGCTACACGAAATGGTGATCAGGAGAAAAGCGAACAGCATTATTTTTTTCATTGAATGATAAATTTAAGTTTGGTGATCTTACCATTTGTATAGCGCTTATCCAAAATTTTAATATGTTTTAAACTACTGGTTGGGATCAACAGCTTTGCTATAAAATCATCTTTCGAGTAAAGCTCAACACCACTGTGCTGCGGGAATAATTGATAAATTTCTGCATCGGCTGCTATCAGTTGTCGCAGTTGCGTTTGTCGCTTTTGAACCTCGCCCGTGTTGCCATTGCTGTAGTATTGTAACATCAGCGCATAATCATCGGTTCTAACTGGTATGACGCTGTTTGCGTTCCCGTTGATGTGACGTATTATTGTGTCTGTTTTATGATAGGGTGATTGTATTACAAAATGAATGATCTCTTCCGAAGAAACATAAGTGAAACAGCCTAAACTATCGGTTTTTATATAAATAGGTGATAGGTTCTTTTGAAGGATCTTAATATCGATAGGGATTTGGGTGATCGCTTCTTTTCGATCCTCATCTATCATACAAAATTGGAAGGTATTATTTTTCTTTCGAAGGAAATACATTGTAAATAAAACGATTAGGAGTCCGCTAAAAATTAGCCATTGTGCTCTGCGTCTATTCTTCGGAAGGGTTTTTTGCGACTCGGAATGTTTTGCCTGAAAGGCATGCCAGTTTTGTTCTTCGGAATAAGTACAAAGCAAGTTGAGCATGTCAATACGCGGAAGCTTGGTAGGTTTGTTTTTAAAATAGGTGTAGAACCATTTTTCGCTCACCCGACCATTGGTTTTTGCAAACAGGTCTTCCTGAAAAGCAATAATATCTTCTCCTTTCCAATCACTAATGTTTTTTGGCGCGTGGTTTTTCTCCAAAAAAACACGCGCAACAGCCTGTTTTAATAAAGAAAAGAGATGTGAATCTGCTGCGTTCAAATGAATTTAAGGTGTTGAAAATAAGATGATTAAAAATTGTAAAATAGTTTACAATCGTTTTGCAATTGTTATACAAAGGGTCGCACGCTGCATTGGCTAGGTTTGTTTTAATAATTCTTAAAAATATAAAATTATGAAGACAAATGGTATGAAATCAATTGCTAAAATGGGGATGGTTATTTTGGTGTTAATCACATTACACGCATGTAATCAACAGGGAAGTTATAAAGAGTCTATGGCAATTTCTGAAGTTGATATAACCGATTCTTTCGAGGGAGCCGAAATGAGCCCAAGTCCTAATGTAACGACAGATGAACCTTCCCAATTTGTTCCGAAGGAACTTAAGATCATTAAAACTGCCAATGCTCGTTATAAAGTAGAGAACGTTAAGGATGCTACAAAAATAGTGAAGGATATCGCTACAGATTATGGTGGCTATATTTCCGACTTGCGTTTTGAGAATACTCTGTATGAAAAGCAAAATCGGTTTACTATCAAGATTCCTCAAGCTCATTTCGATGCCGTTATAGATTCAATTAAAAGCGTAGCGTTCTTTGTTGAATTCGAAAATATTAGCACCAAAGATGTTACAGAAGAGTATGTAGATATAGAAGCCCGCCTAAAAACGAAGCTTGAAGTTAAAGCGCGTTACGAGGATATTTTAAGACGAAACGCCAAGACCGTTGAAGATATTTTGGCAACCGAAGATAAGTTGCGTTTGCTCCAAGAAGAAATTGAATCTGCACAAGGTCGACTTAAATACCTAAGCGGAAAAGTTGCGTATAGCACCATTCAAGTTGATCTTTTCGAAACTGTAGAATATAAAGAGGAGCCTACAAGTTACGAGAAAAGCTTTGGCGATAAATCTAAAAAAGGATTTGCATTTGGGTGGGAAATAATAGAGACGATTGTCCTTTTTTGTATTCACATTTGGCCACTCTTTTTAGTTCTAATTGGGTTGTTATTTGTTTTTAGAAAAAAACTGCGTTAAACCTCATGGTATTTAGCGAAAAAAAAATATGCAGTAAGCCAGTTAAGTATGGATTACTGCATATTTCAGCTGTTTATTTTGGCGAATAAGACAAATCCATGCGCATATAACCATTGAGTTTGTCAACTCGAATAATGGAGCTTAAAAGCTTGTTGTAAATTTGATCGCGTTCGGCGCCAAGCAAGACCTTGTTTTCTTCGTATATGCGTGCATACTCTGCTGCGTTTTTGGCAGAAATTGAAACGATGATAAACTGCCCTGGAGCACCAAATCCGCTGCGATATACGCGGTAGTGTTCTGGAGAGTTTTTCTTTTCGTATAGCGCCTTAAACTGTCTGGCCATGTCTAACAGTTTGTTGTAGTTTTGAGCTGTAGAATACCAAAATTGAAGTTCCCTAAATTCTTGGCCTTCTGTAATGACTTGTAGGCCGTTTGGCATATATGAAAGCTCTGGGTCTAGATGAATAATATAATCACTGTGGGAGTCGTAACAACTGTCAAAATTTTCAAAAAGAGCATCAAATTCTTCGGCTCCCATTTTATTTTCTAAGACCGAAAACCGACTCTTATCTAGATCGGCCATGTTGGAAATAGGAGATAGGTGAAAATAGCGCAGGTCTTCAGTAGAAACGGTAAACCAATTGGCTTTTTGAATATTGTATTTAGCACAATTTTCTGCTAAAGATTCACAGTATGCTTCATATTCAGCGACTTTGGCGGGATAAACAGGGTCCTCATGAACCCAATATGCCTGTGATTCGGTATTAGACTGTGCTAAAAGAACTAGGGGAGAACTTGCCGCAATAACGAGCAACAACATAGAGGTGAATTGAAATTTCATGATAAAAGTGTGTTATTTGGTTTGTAGCGGGTAAATTTGACTTCCGAAGAAAGCAAACTTAAAATAGTGAGAATCACCCTAAAAGTTAGTGATGTGGCATCCCATTGCAAAAATTATAATTGAAGGCGTTTAGTTCTTAGCGCGAAACATCTTTTTTGCGGGTACAATTCTTACCTAAGATACGTAAAGTTTTGGATATATGATTTTTATAAGAGTACGGATCACGTATTAGAAAAAAATCGTTAAAATTTTATCAGCTAATTCGAAAGGGGAAAAAGGCGGATGACGGAAGATCCAGGCTTTGGTTATTGAGAACGAAATATGGATAGTTTATATTATTTAAAACTAAGGCCTAATACCCAGCCTTCAAATATTTTTTCTCGCAAAAATGCCAAGTCGGAAAGTGTTGTCTTACTCAATCTCAATTCTACTCATAACCAACACCTACAAACGCCACCCAATGTGTTTCTGAGGCTGGTGCTGTATGTCCCATGCCAATATCAATTACTTCAATGTGCGGATCGGTAAGACTCGAACGGTAATCGACAAGAGTTCCAAAGAGTGGTTCTCCATAAAGTTTTTGGTTTAATTTATTTGCGGTTAGGAGCCCGAAGGGCACAGAATATCTGCCACACCAGGTCCAATTGTAAGATTTGTAATCATTTGGGTTCACAGTAAATAGATTGAAAGTTCTTATTTTTTCTTCGGAAATGGGATCTAATAAACAAAAGTCAATAATACGTCTGTCTTTTTCAAGCGCTTTTTTATTGCCTGCTTCATCAACTCCAAAAGGAGCCAAATCGCCCCCTCCCCAGTCTGTATTTCCGTAGTGGATGGCATCATTAGAAATTACGATGGCTATGTCTTTGCCATACGCCAGATTCTGCAATTTCAATTGTTGCGCCAAAACGTTTGAAAGGTCTTCGGAAAATCGCTTCATATCCTCAAATTTCATAAATGGAACTAGTATTGGTACAATTTCCACTTGCGGATTCATTTTCTGAAGAAAAGGTGTTATGGCTTCCAATGAATGTTCTAAAGCCATCATTGAATCATGAACGATAAAGGTATTGGCATGAAGCTTTGCGATCAACGAATCGCGAAGGGGTGAAATTTTAATATGTCCATTGGGAGCATTCCAATAGGTGTTGCTGTCAAAGATAAGTTTGTCTTGTAGGTCAAAATTTGTAGCGCGATGAGCGACACCTATCAATATAACCGTTTTAGCCTTAATACCTTTAAGTGTTTTGTAGAAAAGTCCGCCAGCATACGCATAATCATCGTGCGGAGAAATAGCTGCTTTGTATGTTGCTGCTATAGGTGTTTTGTCTTCAGCGGCAATTCTGTCGATAATACTGTCCAGTTGCCAAGAATATTGAGCAAACCCAATAGTATCTTGAATGGGTCTAACTGTTGCAAAACTGATTCCTTGGCTCTCAATTGCATTGTATGTTTTGTCTTGCTTGCAAGCAAATAAAAATAACGAAGTAGTAAGTAAAAGCAATGTTATTTTCATGATAGGAAGATACAAATGATTATTCATGCTTCAAAGTTTAGACTTTCCTCATATAACTTTCATTAAAACCCACTTGCTTTCCCTTTGGCATATCATTATATTTGCAATCCGATAAAAATCATTCAACATGTTTAATAATTTAAGTGATAAGTTAGATAAAGCGCTCCACGTTCTTAAAGGTCACGGTAGCATAACAGAAGTTAATGTAGCCGAAACACTCAAAGAAGTGCGCCGTGCATTACTTGATGCCGATGTTAACTTTAAGATCGCTAAAGATTTTACGGCTCGTGTAAAGGAAAAGGCCCTAGGTCAGGATGTACTTACTACCTTACAGCCAGGGCAGTTGATGGTCAAGATCGTAAAAGACGAGCTTACGGAGCTTATGGGGGGCGATGCCGCGGGAATTAATTTACAGGGTTCTCCATCGGTCATATTAATGTCGGGTCTTCAAGGTAGTGGTAAAACTACTTTTTCTGGGAAGCTGGCTAATTATCTGAAAACCAAAAAATCAAAAAAACCATTATTGGTAGCCTGTGATATCTACAGACCAGCAGCGATAAATCAGTTGCATGTAGTTGGTGATCAAATTGGAGTTGAGGTGTATTCGGAAGAAGGCAATATGGATCCGGTAGCCATTGCAACCAATGCTATTGCGCATGCCAAGGCCAACGGACATAATGTGGTTATCGTCGATACCGCAGGTCGTTTGGCTGTAGATGAGCAGATGATGACCGAGATCGAAAATGTTTATAAAGCGATCAATCCGCAGGAAACACTTTTTGTGGTCGATTCGATGACAGGGCAAGATGCTGTTAATACTGCAAAGACATTTAACGAACGTCTCGATTTTGATGGAGTTGTACTTACCAAACTAGATGGTGATACTCGAGGTGGTGCTGCTATTTCGATTAAATCTGTGGTAAATAAACCGATCAAGTTTATTGGTACAGGTGAGAAGATGGATGCTATCGATGTTTTCTATCCAAATCGTATGGCAGATCGAATTCTGGGGATGGGAGATGTTGTTTCCTTAGTTGAACGTGCTCAAGAACAATTTGATGAAGAAGAAGCTAGAAAACTTCAGAAGAAAATTGCTAAGAACCAATTTGGCTTTGATGATTTTATAAAACAAATACAGCAGGTTAAGAAAATGGGGTCTATGAAAGATCTTGTAGGAATGATCCCTGGTGCTGGAAAGGCGCTTAAAGATGTTGATATCGATGATGACGCTTTTGTACATATTGAAGCGATTATTCATTCGATGACACCACATGAGCGCAGTACACCTTCAGTGATCAATGGACAAAGAAAAAAACGTATCGCAAAAGGAAGCGGTACTTCAGTTACTCAAGTAAACCAACTACTGAAGCAATTTGACCAAATGAGCAAAATGATGAAGATGATGCAAGGCGGCGGTGGTCGTAAGATGATGCAGATGATGGGGAAAATGAAATAAACAAGAGCGTTTGTTTCGCCTAAGTGAACGGTTGCAGTAAACGGTTTGCAAAGGATACGTTAATACACTTCATGATAAATAATCCTAATACGTTTAATGTTGAATAATTGTCTTTTGACTGTCAACTAAAACTGAAAACTGAAACTATGACTATTCTCGACGGTAAAAAAATATCCAACGATATTAAAGATGAAATTGCTGCGGAAGTTGCAAAAATGAAAGCGAACGGAGAGAAAGTGCCGCATTTGGCTGCGGTTATCGTGGGTGATGATGGTGCAAGTTTGACGTACGTTGGAAGTAAGGTTCGTTCCTGCAAACGTGTAGGGTTTGAATCGACAATGATTCGGTTGCCGCACACGACCAGTGAAATTGAATTGATACAAACTATTGAAGATTTAAATCAGAACGATGAGATCGACGGCTTTATTATTCAGTTACCGCTTCCGCCGCAGATCAACACACAAAAGGTATTGATGTCGGTTGATCCAAGTAAAGATGTTGACGGATTTCATCCTGAAAACTTTGGAAGAATGGCACTGGATATGAGTACATTTATTCCTGCAACTCCATTTGGGATCTTAGAATTGCTAGAGCGTTATAATGTAGATACTAAAGGAAAGCATACCGTTGTAATTGGCCGAAGTCATATAGTGGGGCGGCCTATGAGTATCTTAATGAGCCGAAAAGGTTGGCCAGGAAATAGTACGGTAACCTTAACACATAGCAATACAAAAAATATTACACAAATTACGAGTCAGGCAGATATTATTATTTCTGCGTTAGGTGTGCCTAATTTCTTAAAGGCTGAAATGGTTAAGGATGATGCCGTGATCATTGACGTAGGTATTACGCGCGTAGAAGATGACACACATCCAAAGGGTTATGTAATTACCGGGGATGTAGATTTTGAGAACGTAAGTAAAAAGGCGAGTTTTATCACACCCGTTCCAGGCGGAGTTGGCCCTATGACTATTGCTATGTTATTGAAAAATACATTACTTGCTAGAGAGCAACGCGCTAAATAATATTAGATACCTTTTCCTTCGGAAATCTTCCAATCGAGATAGCGATGGAGATCAGTTTCTATCCAGCCAACCCCAATAGACAATATTGCGATATCGTCTAAGTAACCGATGCCAGGTATAAAATCAGGTATAAGATCCATAGGGTTTAAAACATAGAGCAAAGCCATAACAATGGTTGCAATTGTAAACCAAGGAACGTTTTGATAGGCTCCTTTTTTGATATCTTTTACCATACCCAACATGATTTTTCCTAGTTCAAGATACTTGGTCAAAGAATTGGCCCCGGCTAGCTTTTTCTCTATAGCTTCTTGGTTGTCAAGAAGAATCTCAACATCACCGTCTTCCACTTTTGAGACCTTTTCGCCCACAAATTTTTCGTCGATTAGACGTTCTAATTTGGTTTTATCTTTTTCTGTTTTTTTGTTTTTTCCGAAGCGCATATAAGCAGTTTTACGTAAAGATAGCAGAGAATTTATTTAAAGTCTTTTAAAATTTTGTTATAAATTCTATAATTCTTCTTCCTCCTTTACTGGCACAGGCTTGCCATATTCCTGGCGATATATACGTACAACAACAATAAACAGGCTTATTAACAAGGGTCCAAAAATAAGTCCGATAAACCCAAATAAAGGTACGCCAACAATAACGCCTATCAAGGTAATAAGCGGGTGTACGTTATCAATTCTTTTAAGCACATAAAGACGGATAATATTGTCGGTTGATCCTACCACTACCAAGCCATAGATAAGAATTCCCCATGCTTGAAAGCTATCGCCTGAAGACAAGGTTAAAATAAACACAGGCAGTATTCCAATGAGTGTTCCCACAAAGGGAATCATAGATCCTATGGTTACAATAACAAACCAAAAGAAAGGATCTTCAATGCCAAAGATTAGGAATCCAATTAAGGCAATGATACCTTGCGCAATGGCAACCATCGGAATTCCTAATGCATTTGACCGAACCATATTTTGAACCTCTTTCCCAATGGTTTTGAGATTTTCACGGTTGATAGGAATATACTCATATAAAGATTCACGAAGCATTTTACGATTAGTGAGCATGTAAAAGAGCATAAAATACATTAGTCCTACAGCGATAAAAACATCGAAAGTGCCGCCGGCAAAACTTTGTAGGTTTTCAGAAACCCAGCCTGAGATAGCACCAACATCAATCTGGGAGCTAAGATCGTAGTTTACTTTTTGTTCAAGTGTTGATATTTGTGACTTTAAAGCCGTTAATACACGTTCACTGTTTTGAGTTGCCTCACCTATCTTATTTCCGAGCATAAAAATAATACCCGTTACTGGAACTAAGATTCCTATAAAAGAAAGAAGCATGAGTAAGGTCGCGGCAAGATTAGGTTTCCAACGTTTCCGAAGCAATTTAGCCATCAGAGGTCTCATTATAACATAAATGGTGATGGCTCCTAAAACACCCGATAAATAGGGTAGAAGCTCTCTGAATATGAGAATGCCCATAAAGAGGATGAGCAACAAAATAAAGAGTTGTCGGATGATTTTTGGCGAAATGCTATCTTTAGACATAGTTAGGTTGCGAATAATTGATCAATATTTTTAAAAGCTTTAAACTCTAAAGCGTTTCCCGAGGGATCTTTGAAGAACATGGTCGCCTGTTCACCGGTTTGACCCTTAAACCTTAGGTAGGGCTCAATGATAAAAGTAATGTTTTTTTCCTTGAGCGCTTCGGAAAGTTTCCAAAATGTATTCATATCTAAAACAACACCAAAATGTGGAATGGGAACATCATGTCCATCTACAGGGTTGCTGCTTTCTTCAGAAGAAGTCGTGGCTTTTATGTGAAGAACCAGTTGATGTCCAAAGAAGTCAAAATCTGCCCAATGATCGCTGCTTCTGCCTTCGACACACCCTAGGATGTCACGATAAAATTTTCTGCAAGCCGACAGATCGTCTACAGGAATGGCCAGATGAAAAGGTCTTAATGTGCTCATAAGTAATGTTTAAATAGCTTTTCCTGTTAAATAATGTATGCTAACTGTAGCGAGTTCATTATTTGGAAATTTAGAAAAATAATCAGGATTTGAATGTAATCCAATTGATTCGATCACGCTTTCAAAAACTTCCAATTCAACAATATATTGATCAGACAATCCATGTGTAGCATCATAGGCAGTGGCAGCTGTTTTACCCAAATTTTTTGAAACAAGTGCTGGTTTTAAGGTGTGCAGCTCAATTAGGAGTAGTCCAAATTTATTAATATAGGGTACCCACTTACTAAAGTGTTCACGGAGGTTTTGTTCTACTATAGAGTTACTTAAGCGCTTGCCTCTGCTTACAAAAGCACCAGAAGACGTACTTCGCGGGATGCTTTCAACCTTTATAGGGTCGCTCCATGGTCTGTTATGATCTAAAAACGTACGTACATTTAGTAGATCAGAAAGATCGATCTCATAGCTGCTCTGAATATCTTCTTCCAACTGCTTTGGATCGCCAATGTCACCCCAGATTACCTTTGCCCAAATGTCTGCCTTGACCAAATTAGCCCGCGTGACTTTAAGGGCGGTCTTGTTATAATCTACCCCTACAAGGAATAATGGATGCTCTTCCAGTATTTGTCCGCGTTTGGTTCGTTGTTCGATCACTTCATATAGATGAATAAGAAATGCACCATTTCCACACCCCATATCTAAAATGCCTTTGGGTTGTTCGTCAATAGGTTTATTAAAGAGAGCGATAACGATTTCATCGATCTTTTTAAAATATGCCGCGTGTGCACCACCGCTTCCCCAAACGTTCATTTCTCGATCTACATGAATTTCTGTCGCTTGTGGAAGGGAACTACGCAGTATGTTCGCATTTCCGAAGACCAATTCATCTACACGCCGAAATGTAGGAATATACGATACGGTCACGCCGTAAGCAGACGATCGTCTTGCAAAGAAGAGTCCTTTGTTAGTAAAACGGTAATGATCGTTTTTTTTGCTGAACCACCCTAGGAAGGTGAAAAAGTCAAGGATCTTGCTAAAACTCACTGGATCTTCGTGAAACTCATCGGCGCTAAAAGAGGCTTCCATAAAATATTTGTGGAACATTCCGTCCATGCCAAGAAAGACCGTCATTGGGCCCACAAGAACCCCTTCAATATGTTTTTCAATTTGCGCTTCTATGGTATAAATTTCTTTTTCTTCGGAAGTGGGCGCATAGGCTTTTGAAACGTACTTTTTGTAAATTTTATCGAGCACTTGAAATTGCTCAAGATCAAATTTCCGTGGATGAAATGCTTCCGAAATCTTCATAAAGTGCACTACATCAGCATATCTCGAAATATGTTCAAACGCAATGGCGCTCTTGGTATTTGTTGAAATCATGACAAGATCCTGCTTATTGTCAACTTCATAATCGATCCATCCTTGTGATGCTATAACGCGTAGCGCAACATTAAGATATCCTTCATTAGTGTTAGATGCTTCGGAAAGTTGAAGTGTCGAAGCAGTTTTCTTAGCAAGTAAAGTGTCTAAGAATCCATTTTCCTTTAAAGAAAAAGCAATAGGAGCAACGGCAATTCCATCGAGATGACGGAAGAGTTCTTCGCGGTAGGTATTTTTTTCAGTGGCGTTAAGCATAAGGCAAAGTTCTAATAATTAACTTTCCGCACTAAGGTATAAAAAAACCCTCCACATTTGGGAGGGTTTAAGTTTTTGTTATTCTTCAGTTTCGGCAGGCTCTTCTAAATCCCAGCCAACCATAAAATATTTAAACTTAGCCGTTTCGGGGATCTGTGTGGCTTCGACTTTGGCACTGTAATTATAACGAATATCCTCAGGAAGTTCCTTTTTATCGATCGTAATATAAACATCACTATTCTTTAAAAAGACCACAACACTATTGATAGCATTTTCAATGCCCGCAATTTCGTAGTTTGCTTTAATGTCTTTAAAGGTACTGTTTTTGTTAAGCCCTTTTTCTGTAGTAAAGCGTTCGTCAAAGATCTGAATATAGGTAATAGGTGATTCTGGATCTCGTTCATCATCTGGAGAGATCAGAAGAAGCTTTTTACCTCCTTTTTCGTAGATCTCAACCTCCCCTTGCGTACCTATTGCGTCTACACTGGGATTTAGTTTTACAATAGAATCTTGAGCAAAAATAGAATCGAGTTGTTTCATTTTGATCTCTTTGGTCAAATGTCCAATAGAGCCATTGGTGATCGCAAATGGATCTTTATCTTTTCCGCATTGTACAAATAAGAGGCCGGCTAAGGCAGCAATAAAAAGGGTCTTTTTCATATTTATAATTTACTTTATTTTTTTAAACTTTAATTGAAATGTATTTAGCGTAACATTTTTCCTAGAATACCTAATACACTGCGTATTACCGTAGGGCTTGTTAATGTTTTTACTAAGGTGCTTTGGGTAGAACTGCTTCGTCTTCTTGAGGTTGATCGTCTGGATGAACTACTAGAGGCAGCTTCGCGTTCTTTTTTTGCTTTTGCCTTTACTTCTTCTTGATCGGCAATTTCAATTTTTTTGTTAAGCATTTCATAGGCACTTTCTCTATCAACAACCTCATTGTATTTATTAATGAGTTTTGATGAATCTAAAAGATCTTTAAGCTCGTCATCTTCCAAAACGTCCATACGACTCATTGGAGCGCGTAGCATGGTGGCTGCCAAAGGTGTAGGAATCCCTTTTTCGTTTAATGCTGAAACCAAAGCTTCACCAATACCTAAGGAAGTAAGAACTTCATCGGTTTTATAGTAATCGGAAAGTGGGTAGTTCTCTGCAGTAAGTTTGATCGCCTTTCGGTCTTTTGCTGTAAAAGCACGAAGTGCATGTTGTATTTTTAGCCCTAATTGACTCAATACATCATCTGGTACATCGGTTGGATTTTGTGTTACGAAATAGAGTCCGACACCTTTTGAACGAATCAATTTTACAATGCTTTCAATCTGGTTTAGTAAGGCTTTGCTAGCTTCGTTAAAGATGAGGTGGGCTTCATCAATAAAGATTACCAATTCGGGTCTGCCACTGTCACCTTGTTCAGGGAAGGTTGCATAGATCTCTGCAAGTAAGCTCAACATAAAAGTTGAAAACAGGCTGGGTCGATCTTGAATATCTGTAAGGCGAAGAATGTTAATATATCCCATGCCTTCTTCATTTACACGTAAAAGATCATCGGTATCAAACGATTTTTCTCCAAAAAAGAGATCACCGCCTTGTTGTTCTAATGCTACGATCTTACGTAGAATAGCCCCTGTTGATGACGGTGAAATTTTCCCGTAGTCTTTAGAGAATTCGGCTTTTCCTTCTTGGGTTGTATATTGTAATATCTTTTTAAAATCTTTAAGATCGAGTAAAGGCAGCTTATTATCGTCACAATATTTAAAGATCACGGAGACGATTCCTGCTTGGGTTTCACTTAGGTCTAAAATTCGAGAAAGCAAAACGGGTCCAAATTCACTTACCGTTGCACGCATTCGCACACCACCTTGATCTGAGATAGATAAAATTTCCACGGGGAATGCCTTTGCCGTAAATGGAAAGCCAATTTTTTCATGACGTTCGTCAATTTTGGCATGTCCCGGACTGGCTTGGGCGATCCCGCTAAGATCTCCTTTCATATCCATCAATAAAACGGGAATACCTTTTTCTGAAAGATTCTCGGCTAAGACCTGAAGAGTTTTCGTTTTTCCAGTTCCTGTAGCTCCCGCAATTAAGCCGTGACGGTTTAATGTTTTTAAAGGAATTCGCACTATAGCATTGGTAACGGTTTCACCATCGAGCATTGCTGCTCCAAGATCTATTGCATCGCCTTTGGTTTTATATCCTTCATTGATGTAGTTAAAGAAATCGTCTTTATTTGCCATAGTGGAAATTTTGGTTAAAAATAACAATTGTAGTCAAGCTATTGAAATATTACGTATTTTAAATTTTAGAAATACAGCCTTTCCATATTAATAATAAACTATGAAATTATACGCACTTCTCTCTGTTTTGTTTTTCTTCGGAATGCTAAGCTGCGACGAACCTGCCAGGAGTGAAGAAGCACAACATTCTTCCGAAGCAATTCGTCAGAATAACAATCCGATTTTTCACAAGTCGCATGAGCCAAAAAAACAAGGATCACCTTTTAGCGATGTTGTGCAGGTTGGAGATCTATATTTCTTATCGGGTCAGATAGGCATGGATCACGATACACGCGAGTTAGTATCTGGAGGTATTAAAACTGAAACAAAACAGGCTTTAGAAAACATTAAAGAAGTATTGGCACAGCATGATCTCAAAATGACTGATGTGATCAAAGCCACCGTGATTCTAGATGATATAGATGATTTTTCAAGTTTTAATGCTATATATACTACTTACTTTCCGCAGAAACCAGCAAGAACTACATTTGCTGTTGAATCTTTAGCGCGCAATGCTAAAATTGAAATAGAAGTTATAGCCGTAAAATCTAATTAATCTATTTTTTCAATATAGAAGTTAGATGCTTCGGCTCCTCTAAAAGTTACTAAGTTACCGTTTGCCGCCTGTCGTACTCGAACACTTACAACATCACCCCCAGAGAGTTCTAATATTTCGTTTAAATGAAGCGAACTAGTATCATGATTATTAGTTTCGCGCATATAACCTGTACTTGCAAAAGTTCCTACTTGCAGCGTATTTACTGTAAAATAGGCTTCGGGTGCTTTCCTACTTCCACTACTGGAGCTCTGAATAGATATGTTGCTAATTAGTTTATACCGACCAGTTTCTGAAATTGTTATTTCATCAGTATTGGGGACATATAAAGATGTGTTGTCGTTCCAAAGTTCAGTTGTAAATAAGGGGGCATTCACTCCCCCCGTTGTATTGAGATTTGCGATAGCTAATGCATCGTAGGTATATTTTGCAGATTGTAGCGTATTGGAAGTGACAGTTGCGCCAGTTTGGATTGCAACCCAGGCAGGCGTTATAGTCGTACCTCTATTATATTCTAGCGTCTGCGAGTCGCTATTAAATATGATCAAAGCATTTGCAGGAGTAAGAAGCGAGGCACGATCACTATTGTCAAGTCGCGGTAATAATACACCGGTATTATTTGATTCTATCTCTAAAATAGCTGAGTCGTCAACTACTGTGGTTCCTACACCAACTTGAGCAAATGTGCTCAAGCTGATTAGGAATACCGGGGCAAAATAGGCTAAGAATAATTTCATTATAATATTTTTTCTATATAGATATTGGATGTTCCTGCCGAGCGTAGATTTACAGCGCCTGAGTTAGCAGATCGAACAATACCCACTGTTAAAATTTGATTTGCGCTTACCTCAATAATTTCCCGAATATGCAAAGAAGATTCTTCGTGACTATTGGCACTTCGCATATAACCTGTAGATCCATAAGATCCAATGCCTGCGCCATTCAATTCTATTCTAATTTCGGGAGCATTTCTATCTGTTGTGGTTGCATTTTGTAAAGATGCATTTACAATGACCTCGTAGCGTCCAGTTTGAGTGATGACTACTTGGTTTCCGCTAACAACATAGAGCGCTGTATTATCATTCCAGTTATTTGTTCCGAAGAGCGGTAGATCTATTGAGGAGGCAGGATTTACATTTGTTGTCACGTCGTTATTAGAATATTTCATTGAGTCACCAATTATTGCGGCAGCAACGGGAGCCGCGCTAAGGGCTTGCCAGATAGGTGTTGCAGGAGTGTTCGTGTTTAATTGAATCCGATCGGTATCTGTATTATAAATTATGAGTCCGTTAGCAGGGCTCAGAATCGCGTCTCTTTCTGTGGTAGTCATTCGGGGTATAAGTACACCTTTGTCTGTAGCGCTAACATCTAGTACGGTTGATACATCTGGTGAGGATGTTCCAATTCCAACTTGGGCCGAAGCCAGTAATGGGAATAATAAAAGGCAGATAATGTGATATGTATGTTTCATGAGGGGAAAGAAATTTTGTCTTTAGTTTTTTTGAGATCGTTATTTTTTATGGAGCTTACAGTTTAACTCGTTAATAAAATTGTCAATACTTTCTATCTTGTATTAGTATTTTAAATTGAGAGCAAGGTACTCTCAATTTACTACTGCACCAACAGATCATTGGTGTTTATAGAACTATTTACTGTATAGCCATCTGGATTCGTTCCCCAAGTAAAATTCATAAAATCACCACCAGAGTTTTCGTAATACCAAAACTCAATACTGTGATTTCCAGCAGATAAATTTACGGAGGCAGATGCAATTGATCCGGGGCCCTGATCTATCCAATCTTCCAAAATTAGCATGTTGTCAATATAAATTCTCGATCCGTCATCAGAATCTGAATTAAATGTAAAACTCCAGGTATTTTGAACACTTAGTGTGGCTACAAAACGTAAAATATAGCCTTCGTCATTAGAGGAAGGATCTGCCGCTGCGCGCGCTGCATCGTTTAGAGGGCCAGCGTATCTTCCGGCAGTTGTAGGTACACGTAAAGTACGAGGGTTATCAATATTGGGCTGTGAAACACTTGCCGTGTCCCATGCGTAATATTGAGCTCCTTGCGTGCCTTGTAAATTAGTTACTTCAATAATATCTCCGTCGGCTTCAACACCTAATAAATAAGTTTGAGAACCTCTAATACTACCTGTTCCGTAGGCGGAAAATCGAACGGTGCCTCCATCGACATCTAATTGAGCTTGAGGGCTTGTAGTGCCAATCCCTACTTGGGCTGAAGCCATTAAGGGAAATAACAAAAAGCAAATAAAATAATACGTAATTTTCATTAGAGGGGAGATTAACATCCCAAAGGTAATTGCTACTACGTAGTGATTCCAAGTTTTGTAGGGCAATTCTCTTTTTAAAATACGTGTTTTCGTTGACATTGGCTTTTTACCGATGAACTACCATGGGTCTTAACGTAATTTTAAGAGACTTTTATTTGTATGGCATCAATCCTAATTTTTAAGATGTTTTCTAGGTATAATATCCCTATTTTTGCAGCATGTTAGAAACAACTAAAAAGCGAGTTGATGAAGGTAAAATGCTTCCCTTAATGGAAGAATTTTACACCATTCAAGGAGAAGGTTTTCACAAAGGAACGGCCGCGTATTTTATACGTATTGGAGGCTGTGATGTTGGATGTCATTGGTGTGATGTTAAAGAAAGCTGGAATGCGGCGCTACATCCACCTACTGAGATCGAAACAATAGCAAATAATGCAGCTTTGAGCTCCAAAACTGTTGTGGTAACAGGAGGAGAGCCCTTGACTTGGGATATGGGACCACTCACGGGTATTTTAAAGGAGAAGGGGATGCAGATACATATTGAAACATCTGGAGCCTATCCACTCACGGGAATATGGGATTGGATCTGTTTGTCTCCTAAAAAAATCAAATTACCTACGTCAGAAGTGTATAAAAAAGCTCATGAATTGAAGGTGATCATTTATAATAAAGATGACTTTCGATTTGCTGAAGAACAAGCAACTCAAGTTAACAGTGATTGTATCTTATATTTGCAGCCTGAATGGAGCAAAAGAGAAACTGTTATTCCGCTTATTGTAGATTACGTAATGCGCAATCCACAATGGAAAGTTTCATTGCAAACCCATAAATATCTGAATATACCTTAGATCTTTTTAAACGGAATTTCGACGTACGTACTATCCCAGCCAATCATAAGCGTAGTGCCGTCATCTTCGGGTCTAAATACCATAGAAAGTATTTCAGCCGGAGCTGCTGCGTCACGAACAGGAACTGTTAATCGCGCAACGTCTTTTTCAATTTTATAACTGTAAGATCCCCAGACATTAGTGTCTCCATTAATTATAATGGTCCAAGTATCTTTATTTGGAATAGTGTACAGTGTATAAGTTCCCGCGGCTAATTTGGTTTTTCCAAATAGCATAGGGGTGTATAAGGTAAGTTCGGTTGCTTCATTAGCTCCTGTGCGCCAAACCTTTCCGTAGGGTACAAGGTCGCCAAAAATATCTCTTCCCTTTTTTGATGGTCTGCTATAGATCACACGAGCCATTGGAGGGGTGTTTCTGTCTGGACGTGCCATAGTAAGATCCATAGGGCTCGCATCCATCTTCGGAAATTCTTGAGCATTTGATTCCGAAAAAGCAAAGCACATAAAGATAAAAACGAATAATAAGCGGGTATTTTTCATAGCAATTTTATTTTTTGTTTAAATATACACCTTCAGAAACCAAAAAAATCTAAAAATATTGTGAAAGTTTTAATGCTGAGTTGTTTACTCTTGGTTTGTTTTCGTTCGAGGAACTAATAGGCCTTTTAAGTGAAAGTCTAAACGCAAGTTTAAAGTATCTTTTTTTCACAATCATTTGTTAATAACTTACCGCTATGGAACGTCCGAATCCCTATGTTTTATAAGGTGTTTTGTTATATTTGTTTGTTAAATTTTTTATCTGAAAAAGTCTTGTTAGACAATCGGAAAAAGATTGTGTAAAGAAACCCGCTTCTAGGGTTGCTTTGATTAAAACGAAAGAAGTAATAGAATATAAAATATATGAGCGAAGAACAGAAAAAAGGTAGTTACGGTGCTGATAGTATTCAGGCATTGGAAGGAATGGAACATGTACGCATGCGTCCTTCCATGTACATTGGAGATGTTGGTGTGCGTGGGTTACACCACTTGGTTTATGAAGTTGTAGATAACTCCATTGACGAAGCGCTAGCGGGACACTGTGATACCATTCATGTTTGGATTAATGAAGATAATTCGGTTACCGTAAAAGATAACGGGCGTGGAATTCCGGTTGATATGCACAAAAAAGAGGGTGTTTCGGCACTTGAAGTTGTGATGACCAAGATTGGAGCAGGGGGTAAATTCGACAAAGATTCTTATAAGGTGTCAGGTGGACTGCACGGAGTAGGTGTTTCTGTGGTGAATGCGCTTTCTATGAATTTGAAGGCTACTGTATATCGCAACGGCACTGTCTATGAGCAGGAATATGAACGTGGTAAGTCTATGTACCCAGTAAAATCGGTAGGTACTACAGATGAACGCGGAACATTAGTGATGTTTAAGCCAGATCCGCAGATCTTTCAACAAACCTTAGAATACAACTACGATACGTTAGCGAGTCGTTTACGCGAACTTTCTTTCTTAAATAAAGGAATCACAATCCATTTGGAAGATCGCCGTCATACCGACGAAAAAGGAGAGTTTCTTGGAGAGACATTTCACAGTGAAGAAGGATTAAAGGAATTTATCCGATTCTTAGATAGTAATCGTGAAATGCTTATCGGTGATGTGATCTCTATGGAAGGGGAAAAGAATGATATACCTGTGGAAGTTGCCATGGTTTATAACACTTCTTTTAACGAAAACCTTCATTCTTACGTAAATAATATCAATACCCATGAAGGGGGAACTCACTTGTCTGGTTTTAGACGTGGACTTACCTCTACCTTAAAGAAGTATGCAGATGCTTCAGGAATGCTTGATAAACTGAAATTTGATATTTCTGGAGATGATTTCCGAGAAGGTCTAACCGCGATTATATCAGTAAAAGTTCAGGAGCCACAATTTGAAGGGCAAACTAAGACAAAACTTGGTAACCGTGAGGTTACAGCGGCAGTAAGCCAAGCTGTTTCTGAAATGCTTGAAAATTATTTGGAGGAAAATCCAAATGATGCTAAGATCATTGTTCAAAAAGTTATTTTGGCGGCAACAGCACGACACGCAGCGCGTAAAGCCCGTGAAATGGTGCAACGTAAAACGGTGATGAGTGGTGGTGGATTACCAGGTAAACTGTCTGATTGCTCTGAACAAGATCCTGAAAAATGTGAAGTATTCCTTGTCGAGGGAGATTCGGCAGGTGGAACGGCCAAACAAGGTCGGGATCGTAATTTCCAAGCAATTTTGCCTTTACGAGGTAAGATCTTAAACGTAGAAAAGGCCATGCAACACAAGGTCTTTGAAAATGAAGAGATCCGTAATATTTTTACGGCCTTAGGAGTTACTATTGGTACTGAAGAAGATAGTAAAGCACTTAACTTGGCAAAACTGCGCTACCATAAAGTAGTGATCATGTGTGATGCCGATGTAGATGGTAGTCATATTTCTACCTTGATATTGACGTTCTTTTTCCGTTATATGCGAGAATTAGTTGAGTCTGGGTATGTTTATATCGCAACGCCACCTTTGTATTTGGTGAAAAAAGGAGCTAAGAAAGAATACGCATGGAATGACAAGGAGCGTGATGATCTGAATGAGAAATTTGGTGGAAGTGCGGCAATTCAACGTTACAAAGGTCTAGGGGAAATGAATGCGGAACAATTGTGGGATACTACAATGAATCCTAATTTTAGAACTTTAAGACAAGTGACTATTGATAATGGTACCGAAGCAGATCGTATCTTCTCAATGCTTATGGGAGATGAGGTGCCACCACGTCGTGAGTTTATTGAAAAGAATGCAGTTTACGCAAACATCGATGCGTAAATCTTTAGGATTTTTCTTCGGAATTGTCTTCTGCCTTTGCTCGCAATTTTCATTTGGTCAAGCTATTGTTGACATTGAAAACGTGTTGGGCGACCTTTTGATCGTCTCCGAACGTTATATCACACCAGCTGCTGACGCCTCTATTTATCAGTCAACAGCAGCTTGGTATAGTTCTGCGAAATCTCTAGATAAATTCGAATTTGATGTTTCATTGCATTTTAATGCCTTGCCTATTTCCGAAGGAAAAAAAGTGTTTACAGTGCGAGATTCTGAATTCACTAACCTCGATATTCGCGATGCGTCAACTGCTGAAGTTCCCACGGCAGTAGGTGGAGATACTGAGCAATTCTATGACTTTGTTATTGATGGTGAAACCTACGAAATGCAGGCTTTTGAAGGTGTCAAAGAATCTGTAGTATATCATCCTTATATTCAGGCATCGGTAGGTTTGTGGAAAGAAACCGATTTTACTGTACGATATTCTCCAAAAATTAAAATTGATGTTTCAGATTATAGCATATTTGGAGTAGCGCTAAAGCATAGTGTGAGTCAGTATTTCCGAAAAGAAGAAACTGTGAGTCCTATTGAATTTGCTGTATTAGCATCATATTCTGCATTTGATTCCAATCTTTTGTTTGACGCCCTTGAACTAACACCTACCAATGGAAATGAAGAGCCTTTGGCAGTGATAAAAGGACTAATGGTTCACGCCGATGCTTTATTATTTCAAGGTATTGCGTCAAAACGATGGAATAACCTAGAAGTTCAAGGTGCTATTGGCTATACATCAAGTGCCATTGATTATACCATCCTAGGTGATGGTAGTACTTTTATTGATCTTTTTAATAGAACCTTAGTTGTTCTTGAGGAAACAAGAAGTGGCGTTAAAGGAGATCTGGGGGTTAACTATTACTTCGGAAATTTTTATCTGTCTTCCAACGTAACTCTTGGAAAGTTTGCTAATCTTAACGTAGGAGCGCATTATCGATTGTAGTTCAAAGTTCAAAGTTTATAGTTCAAAGTTTACAGTTCAAAGTTTAAAGTTTTAGGCTTTTACTTCCAACGTCCAGCATCCAGCACCTAATAACTAACAATTAACCTCACGCTGCGTGCTTTCTGCTTCGATCCTGAAGCTTCAAGCTCATTAGAATTTTAGCAATAGATTATAAAAAATTGTACGGCATTAATTAACAGATAATTGTATTTTTGCGTCGCGTTAGACGATTACTAACAATTTCAGAAAAAATAACCCATTAAAACAATAAGATGAAAGTAACAGTTGTTGGAGCAGGTGCTGTAGGTGCAAGTTGTGCCGAGTATATTGCCATTAAAGATTTTGCAAGTGAAGTAGTATTATTAGACATCAAAGAAGGCTACGCCGAAGGTAAGGCCATGGATTTGATGCAGACCGCTTCTTTGAATGGTTTTGACACCCGAATTGTTGGGTCTACAAATGATTATGGTAAGACCGCGAATAGCGATATCTGTGTGATCACAAGTGGTATACCGCGTAAGCCAGGAATGACTCGTGAAGAACTTATTGGTATTAATGCAGGTATTGTAAAAACAGTTTCATCAAACCTGATCAAACACTCTCCAAATACTATCATTATTGTGGTAAGTAACCCAATGGATACAATGACATATTTGGTGCATAAAACTACGGGTCTTCCAAAGAGTCGTATCATCGGTATGGGTGGAGCATTAGATAGTGCCCGTTTTAAATATCGTCTAGCTGAAGCTTTAGGAGCTCCTATTAGTGATGTTGACGGAATGGTGATTGGTGGTCATAGTGATACGGGAATGGTACCTTTAACACGTTTGGCAACTCGTAATAGTGTTCCTGTTTCTGCGTTTATTTCGGAAGAACGACTTGGTCAAGTGTTGGAAGATACCAAAGTGGGAGGCGCAACGCTTACTAAATTATTAGGTACTTCAGCTTGGTACGCACCAGGAGCAGCCGTTTCGGGGCTAGTTCAGGCGATTGCTTGTGATCAAAAGAAAATTTACCCATGTTCAACCATGCTTGAAGGTGAATACGGATTAAACGATCTTTGTATTGGTGTTCCTGTGGTTTTAGGACGAAATGGTATTGAAAGTATTGTAGAGATTGAACTCAACGATGCCGAAAAAGCTCATATGCAACAAAGTGCTGAAGGGGTTAAAAAGACTAATGGTCTTTTAGAATTATAGAAAGATATTTTATATAAATATATGAGAGCGGCTTTTTAGTCGCTCTTTTTTTAATAAATCTGAAACCATCAATGTAATCGACTTTTTTTCGCAGCATGTTTGAAGATTCAAAGTTTAAGATCTTACACCATACCATTAAACTCTAAACGCAGCTATTTGCTTTGGTCTTTACGAAATAGCCTATATAATTCGGTATTTTGCAGGATATAAGCTTTCAGAAAAGCATTAATCAGCCTTAATTTTTTATATTTGACGCATGAAAACAAAATGGTACGTAAGTACTTTATTTTTTATTCTTGCAGTATTTGGCGTTAGTAGGTACCAAGTTACCTCTCCTAATCAGGAAATTGTTGTTCAATTTAACGACGATGAAGCAGCGGTTGATTTTGTTCAACACGCTGTGTCATTGGTTAAAAGACAATTAGAAAGCGCTGGTGTTGACAATATTCATGTACAGGCATCTGTTGGGGGAAATGTAAAAATCACCTATTACAGTGACTTTGATATTTCTCGTATCAAAGAAATACTTTCTTCCGAAGAAAAACTCAAAATAGACTATACCGCTCAAGGTGACCAAAAGTCTAAGGACATTCCTTTAAGCAGTTCAGATACATATACCTTAAATATATGTGAGATTCAAAGCAGTTTTGATGCCGGATACGACGTAGATGGGATGCTAGCCGAGCTACTTCCAACCAACGATCGTCTAGTGATCCCAGATCTGTTTTTCTCTGCTGTTCGAATTGATGGTTTTTCACAAAACGTGTTTGATGTTATTGCGTATTCGTTTTATAGTCAGGTAGCGCTTGGCATCGATCACAACACACATTGCATTCCTGAAGTTAGGGCTGGCCCCAATCTTGTTGGGATGGCTTAATTCTTTTCAGATTACTTCCCATATAACCGTTCTTTTAAAGCGATGATTGCTTAAGGTTTTATTTCTTTAAGAAGCACTCGTTCTTTAAAATAAGGCTTTAATTCAGTAGAAAACAAAGCTATAAATCACTAAATATAATTGTCAGATCATACGGTAAATTCTATATTTGCCCGTTTAAAAATTTGACCAAAAAATATAACAATGCAAAATAAAGGATTAATAACAGTGTTTGCGATACTATTCGGATTGGTGAGTTTGTACCAATTATCGTTTACATTCATTTCTGGCTCTGTAGAGCAGGATGCGAAGGATTTCGCCAATAGTAAATTTGACGAAACACAACATAAGGAACGTGATATCGCGGAAGCGCGTTATTTAGATTCATTAGGAGAGGCTCCAGTTTTTATGGGGATCGACTATAATACTGCCAAGGAGAAAGAGCTAAATAAAGGTCTCGATTTAAAAGGTGGTATCAACGTGATCTTACAAGTTTCTGTAAAAGATATCTTAGGTGGGTTGGCAAACAACTCTAAAGACCCTGCTTTTAGACAAGCATTGGCTAATGCCGATGTATTGCAAACACAGAGTCAAGATACGTATTTAGAGTCTTTCTTTGAGGCTTTTGAAGCGCTTCCAGGTGAAAATACCTTGGCTTCTCCGAGTATCTTTTTTAATAAAAATTTAGAAGAAGATATCGAAGATGGTATGACCAATGAGCAGGTAAAGCCTATCATTGAGCGTAAGATTGATGAATCTATTACTTCGGCTTTTGAAGTATTGAGAAAGCGTATTGATAAATTTGGTGTAACACAACCAAACATTCAGCGTTTAGGGAAATCGGCTCGTATTTTGGTCGAGTTACCAGGAGCGAAAGATGTTGGGCGTATCAGAAAGTTATTATCAAGTACAGCTCAATTAGAGTTTTGGGAAGTTTATAAGGCGGAAGAGATGGCCGACTTTATTCGTCAGGCTGATGAGGTGATTAAAGACCTTAAAAAGACTGTAACTCCAGAAGTAGTGGAAGCTGAACAAGTAACTGATACAACCGAAACTGCCGAAGATGACGATATTAGTGATCTTTTAGGAGGTGATGATGTAGAAGAAGCAGCCGAATTAAGTCCGATTCTCGATAAAATCGTTATTGGTGGAAGTCAAGGAAGTCCGGTACTTGCGTACTTTAACGTAAAGGATACTGAAGAAATTGAGGGCTATTTAAATGCACCTCAGGTTAGAGCATTGCTACAAGGTGAGCAGCGTTATGTCAAATTTATGTGGGAACTTCCGAAGGAAAGTAAAAATCCTGAAACAGGTGAGATCACAAACATCACTGGATTGTACGCTATTAAGGCGGGTCGTGATAATGTGCCTCCATTGGCTGGTGGCGTTGTAACAGATGCGCAACAGTCTTATACGCAAGGAGGAGCCGTTTCTGTAGACATGCAAATGAACGGAACAGGAGCGAAGATCTGGGAAGAAATGACCGGAAAAGCTTTTAATACACAAAGCCAGATAGCAATTGTTTTAGATAACACAGTTTATTCAGCTCCAGGTGTAACTACAGGTCCTATTGCTGGAGGACGTAGCCAGATCACAGGTGATTTTGATATTACTGAAGGTCAAGATTTAGCAAATGTTTTACGTGCGGGTAAATTACCAGCTTCAGCAGATATCATTCAGGCGGAAGTTGTTGGACCAACCTTAGGACAAGAAGCTATTGATAGTGGTATGTTATCTTTTGGTATTGCACTTTTAATTGTATTGCTTTGGATGATCTTTTACTACGGAAAAGCAGGAGCGTTTGCCGATGTTGCATTGATAGTAAACATTATTTTCATTCTTGGTATCCTAGCAGGGCTTGGTGCTGTATTGACACTTCCTGGGATTGCAGGTATTGTATTGACCATTGGTATGTCGGTAGATGCAAACGTACTTATCTTTGAGAGGATTCGAGAAGAGCTTGCTAAAGGAAAAGCGCAAAAGGACGCTATTAAAGATGGTTTCAGTAATGCATTGTCTTCTATTTTAGATGCGAATATAACTACGGGACTTACAGGTCTTATTTTATTGGTCTTCGGAACAGGACCAATTCAAGGTTTCGCAACAACATTATTGATCGGTATTTTAACTTCGTTATTTACTGCAATCTTTATCACACGTTTGTTTATTGACCGTTACACGAAGAATGGAAAACCACTTCCTTTTTCAACGCCAATGACCAAAAACTTGTTTAAAAATGTAAACATTAACTTCCTTCAAAAACGTAAGATCGCTTATGTGATTTCAGGTCTTTTAATTCTAGTGAGTGTATTTTCATTATTCACCAACGGATTAAACCAAGGGGTTGACTTTGTAGGGGGACGTACATATACTGTTCGTTTTGATAAAGATGTAGATGCTAAGCTGATCGAGAATGATCTGGTTTCTGTGTTCGAAAGTGTCGAAGCAAAAACCTATGGTAGTGATAATCAACTAAAAATTACAACAAAGTATAAGGTTGATGATAGCGGCGAAGGAGTAGATGCGGAGATCGAAAGCATGCTTTTTGAAGGTCTAAAACCAAACTTACCAGCAGGAATGACACTTGCAAACTTTACGGAAGATGACCAAGGTAAGGTAGCAGGTAGAATGGAGTATTATAAGGTAAGTCCAACAATTGCCGATGACATCAAGAAAGCCTCTTTCTGGGCCGTTTTAGGTTCGTTAGTAGTTGTGTTCTTATACATCTTATTGCGTTTTAGAAGATGGCAGTTTAGTTTGGGTGCGGTTGCGGCTGTATTCCATGATGTTTTGATCGTACTGGGTGTATTCTCACTTACATACAATATCATGCCTTTTAGTATGGAAATTGACCAAGCGTTTATTGCGGCGATTCTAACCGTAATTGGTTACTCGTTGAATGATACTGTGGTTGTGTTTGACCGTATACGTGAATTCTTTAATGAACATACTTCTTGGAAAATGAATCGTATTATAAATTCTGCCTTAAATAGTACATTGAGTAGAACATTAAATACATCGCTTACTACCTTGATCGTATTGTTATGTATCTTCTTTATTGGTGCAGAATCGATCCGTGGATTGATCTTCGCCTTAATGGTAGGTGTGATTGTAGGTACGTATTCATCTTTGTTTATTGCTACTCCGGTATTCTTTGATACTGTAAAGAAAAAGGGTATTGATTTAACAGTGAAAAAAGAAGAAGAAGAAGCTGAGCTAGAATAAAATGTTCAGTGTATATGTTTAGCGAGGTGCATGACGTGCCATGCTGGACTTGGCAATGACTAATTAGTTTTAGTTTCAATAGCATAAAAGCCGCATCCAATGGATGCGGCTTTTGTATTTAACTGGATATTTCTTCCGAAGTAATGTTTTAATTCTCGTACGGATCCATAAGATTATTGGGCGTGTGTCCTTCCTCCTGTATTAGCTGCTTCGGGTTAAACGTACCTGAAAACTCATTAGAATACAACACCGTGTCCTCATCGAGAAACAATGTAAACCTAAAGTTCCCTTCGGTGCTTCCTTCCATGCAAGGCGCTACAAAGTCCCAATATTCATTCGGGTTGATATACACCTGGTGATAGCTATTACCACACCAACTGCTCGGTAAGTATTCAATATCTTGCCAGGAGCCGTTATAAAATACCTGACGTATCATGTCAATTCTACTATCCTGAGCCGATAGGCTAATAACTGAGTCTGTTTTGTTGACAACCCATACATGGAAACCTTTAGTGTTTTCTACAAAATTAGCGTCGCTTTTTGGCAATGCTATAATTTGAAAAATGTCTTTTTTTGATCGTCGAGCAACTTTCTTATTTATAGATTTTGGATGATTCTCGGAAGAAGCATATCCTCCTGGAGATACTGTGTCCTGTAGACTAGAGCCTGCTCTGAAGTAGCCGCTCCGTTTGTACTCAATGTTCATGCAATTTTGCGCGAACGATATTTGAAAAATAACAAGTAATGCGAGTGTGGTTAGTGTTTTATTCATCGTACAGAATTTTGATTAAAACTACGCGCTAAAAGTGAATTACCAAACTACTATTGAGGGAATTATACCATGCAATATGTCATTTGGTGTTTTCACTTAGGTAGTGTTAATTCTGTAGAATCAATAATTATTCCGAAATGCGCGTCCAAAAGATCTGATCACCTTTTTCAAGGCCCCAAGTATCACTGAGACCGGCATTTACTTCCAGTACATATTGACAAGCTCCTTCAGAAGGCAAAGAAGTTGGGTCTAATGGTTTGGCATTTTTTTGAATGCTAACCACTCGCTTGGTATCATCAATATAAATAATGTCGAGTGCGAATTCGGTATTTTTCATATAAAACGAACGGGTCTGCAAGGCATCAAATACAAATAGCATCCCGCGGTTGTTCATCATATTTTTACGATACATAAGGCCTGTTTGCGTCTCGTAATCGTCGTCGGCTATTTCAATTTCGATAGTTGCGATCACCGAATCTGTCACCGCCTTTTTTAATTGGAGCTCGCCTTCTTTGGTGAAAACAACTTCTTTTGTGAGTACTTTTTCGTCTTTAACCGCTTCCTTGCAACTTCCGAAGAAAACCAAGAACGCTAGCAAAAGCGTTATAATATATAAATTTTTCATTCGCAATGATATATTTTGTTACGCTTTCGCGGAAGGGTTGTCATACTTTTTTGATGAGGATCGCCACATAAAATAGGCGCCGATAATAACAAATGGAATACTTAGCCATTGCCCTGTAGTAAGAATATTACCAAGCTTGTCTTCAAATCCACCCTGACTTTCCTTAACAAATTCGACGATAAAACGCACAGTGAATAAAAGGACAAAAAACAGACCAAAAAGGAAACCTAAATACTCGCTTTTATTGGTTTTCCAATAAAAATACCACAGAACGAGAAAGACCAATACATAGCCAGCAGCCTCGTATAATTGCGCCGGATGGCGTGGAAAGGTCTCGCCTAGTTGTTTAAAGATCACACCAAAGTCACTTCCTGTTGGTTTTCCGATGATCTCAGAATTAATGAAATTTCCAATTCGTACAAAGACGGCGCCACTGGCTACGGCAAGAACCACGCGGTCTAAGATCCAAAGAATTGGTTTTTTAGAAACACGCTTGCTGTAAAAGTACATAGCGATGATACCGCCAATTGCCGCACCATGACTGGCAAGACCTTGAAAACCAGTATATCTGAATTCAGGTACAAAGCTAAAGGGTAAGATCACCGATAGGGGATCCTGCCAAAGAAGTTCGGTTTGGTAGAAAAAAACATGGCCTAGGCGCATCCCAATAAGGATTGCCAATACCATATAAATAAAAAGGCTGTCTAAGCGCTCAATGGGTTCGTTTTCATTTTTGAAGACCTTCTTCATGATGAACCAGCCCAATACAAAGGCTGTGACAAACATCAAACTGTAGTAACGGATCACAAAGAAACCGAGGTCTATACCCGCTGATGGATCCCAGACGATACTTAAATAGTGCATATTTTTTTATTAATTGAAATATTACTTGGTTTGCCGTAAGGCGTGTTAAAGATACTAAAAGCTACATTGTAACACAGCAAACTTATTTCTTTTTGGGAGGTACGGGATCAAATCCTTGACCACCCCAAGGATGACAACTTCCTATTCGTTTTATAGCTAGCCAACTCCCTTTTATTAATCCGTGTACTTGCAGCGCCTCAACCGCGTAATGAGAACAGGTAGGGGTATATCTGCAGGTTGATGGAAATATAGGCGAAATAGCACGCTGATACACTCTTATAAGAAAAATAAAAGGATATGTAAGGAGCTTCTTCACAGTAGAAGGCTGGTTAATTTATTGAAAAAGTAGTTCCGTCTTTTCCGTCTTTTAGCTGAATGCCCACTTCTTGCAATTCATCCCGAATATGATCACTCATAGCAAAATCTTTATTGGCTCGCGCCTGATTTCTTAGCTCTATCAGCAAATGAACAGCGCCATCTAGTTTATTTCCGTTGTTAGAACCCGCAGCAACCTCGTCAACAAGTCCCAAGACATCAAAAATAAACGCCCGCATTGTCTCGTGAAGTGTCTTTAAGTCCTCTTCGGAAATGGTCGCGCTTCCGTCTTTTAGACCATTGATAAACTTAGTGGCTTCAAAAAGTTGAGCGATCAAAATAGGACTATTAAAATCGTCGTTCATAGCATCGTAACAAGACTGCTTCCAAGTCTGAATATCGAAACTACTGTTTGCTGAAGTTTTTATTTCTGAAAGACTTCGGAAGCTATCCATTAAACGATTAAATCCTTTTTCAGAAGCTTCCAATGCATCATTACTAAAATCTAAAATGCTTCGGTAATGTGCCTGATACATAAAAAATTTGGTCACCGTAGCCGAAAATGGCTTGCTTAAGATGTTGTTCTCACCCGAAATAATTTCATTAGGTAAAATATTATTACCTGTAGATTTTGACATCTTTTTCCCATTTAGGGTAAGCATATTGGCGTGTAGCCAATAATGAACCGGCGCTTTACCGTTATATGCTTCGGCTTGTGCAATTTCACATTCGTGGTGCGGAAACTTTAAGTCCATTCCCCCGCCGTGGATGTCAAAAGACTTTCCAAGATATTTGGTGCTCATTGCAGTACATTCCAGATGCCAACCTGGAAATCCATCACTCCATGGTGAAGGCCAGCGCATAATATGCTGGGGTTCGGCTTTCTTCCAAAGCGCAAAATCCTGCGGATTCTTCTTTTCAGATTGGGCTGCGAGTTCACGCGTATTGGCGATCATGTCTTCCAGGTTCCTTCCGCTTAAAACACCATAATCGTAGTCTTTATTGAATTTGTAAACATCAAAGTAAACAGATCCGTTGGTTTCATAGGCGTAGCCTTTTGATATAATGCTCTTTATGATATCGATCTGCTCGATAATGTGCCCTGTAGCGGTTGGTTCAATACTTGGTGGCAATGCATTGAATTTTGCCATGGTTTCGTGAAAATCTACCGTGTATTTTTGAACCACTTCCATTGGTTCTATTTGTTCAAGACGCGCTTTCTTTAGTATGGGGTCATCGCCGCTCTCGCCATCATTTTCAAGATGTCCAGCATCAGTTATGTTACGTACATAACGCACTTTATAGCCCAAATGTTTTAAGTATCTGAAGATCATGTCAAACGACAGAAACGTTCTACAATTTCCCAAATGTACATTGCTGTAGACTGTTGGTCCACAAACATACATGCCTACCGCGCCTTCATGAATAGGAGTGAAGATCTCCTTCTCTTTAGAGAGTGAGTTGTACAGTTTTACAGTTTGGGTTTCGTATAATTTCATAATGGTTTTAAATATTGATGACCGATGACGGAGACCAAAGTTTTTATTTTACGTTTTTACTAAAGGTAACGGCTGTGTTCATCAAACGGAATGATTTGTCGTGTTATGTATTGAACGCTTCGAAGGTAATATATTTTCTTCTTTTTGAATTGTTTAGGCCCATAACAACTTCTGTTATCTATTGAATGGTATATGCTAAAAAAATTTCTACTTTAAATTCAATTGGTCAATACTATCTTTTGAAAGTTACCATGCAATAGAAGCAGGGAGGTGTCTAGTTGAGAATTCAAGTTAAATACTGCTTACTTTCGGAAATAAATTAGCTAGGTTATTAAAATGTTACCTGAGTCTATTGCAAATGCCTTCATCACGTAATTATTTACATTTATTTTCGGATAAAGCATAGCATTTCTCTAAGAAATTGATACATCCTTCCTTAAAACTCTGTTTCAAGCTTAATATAGTCTAAAAACTCTCTTCTCTTTTCAGCATTTTTAAATGCGCCGCCAAATTCTGAAGTTACCGTGCTACTGTCGATATCGCGGATGCCTCTTGAATTTACACAAAGGTGTTTCGCGTCGATTACACAGGCAACATCATCTGTGTTGAGAACCAATTGTAGTTCTTTTACAATTTGCATGGTAAGACGTTCCTGGACTTGGGGACGCTTAGCGTAATAATCAACGATGCGATTCATTTTGGAAAGGCCCACAACGCTCCCGTTAGAAATATAGGCAATATGAGCTCTTCCAACGATAGGAAGTAAATGATGTTCGCAGGTTGAATAGAGTGTAATATTTTTTTCTACGAGCATTTCCCCGTATTTGTACTTATTGTCAAAAGTTGATGCCTTCGGTTTTCGGTCTGGATGGAGTCCGCCGAAGATCTCTTGCACAAACATCTTGGCAACCCGAGTAGGTGTTCCTTTGAGGCTGTCATCTGACAAATCGAGACCAAGTGTTTCCAAAATATTCTTAACATCACCTTTAATGGCTGCGATTTTTTCCATATCACTTAACTCAAAAGCATCCTTCCGCAAGGGTGTGTCTGTTGATCCACTAATGTGATCATCTCCCGCTTCTTGGATTGCTTGTAGTTGCTTATCTAAATCTGTGGACATAAAGTATGTAGTATCTTTTATAATACAGAGGGCAAAGATAGGGATTCGACTTTTCTCAGAAAAAATTGACTCTTATTATTTTTACTCCAAGAATGGAGAAAATATCACAAAATTTTCTTAATTTTCGCGGATTATACCCATACCAACATGAAAACTATTGTCCCCAACTACCCAGTTGTTATTATTTTATTGTTATCTATTGTGTTTAGTGCTCAGGCACAAGGGCCAGGCGCCTTGTTCGTGGATGCTGGATCAGATCAATCGATACCTTGTGGAACGGGTGGTTGTGCTAACCTTTCCGCCGATTTTCTTGAAACCTTTGATACTTCGGGTTCAAACTATGTAATTAATGCAATACCATATGCTCCGCCTTTTCCTTTTAATGGTCTTGCGAATCCGTTGAACCCCAATATTGATGATGCTTGGTCTCCAGTAGATGTGTTGCCATTCGATTTTTGTTTTTTTGGAAACCAAGAAACACAATTTCAAGTAGGTTCGAACGGTGTTATACGTTTTGATGTAGATCCAACCGATGTTGGGGCTGCGAGTAACGATTGGAGTTTTACTGATGATTTGCCAAACAATACAGATGATGCTCTTGGGGAAGCGAATGTTTTCACCCCTGGTCATGATATTGATCCTTCTGTGTCAGGTTCTGAGGAAATAGGTTATGAAGTTTTAGGTACTTTTCCGAATCGTGTATTAGTGGTTTCGTATTTTGAAGTTCCTATGTTTTCAGCTGCCTGTAATAGTTTATTGGCGACTCATATGGTTGTATTCTATGAGTTTTCTAATGTTATAGAATTTTATATTAAAGATAAACCGTCATGTCCTGGTTGGAATGGAGGGAATGCCACTTTAGGTATTCAAAATAACGATGGTACTACTGCGTATGTTCCACCTGGAAGAAATACATCTGATTCGCCTTGGACCACAAATAATGAAGCTTGGAGTATTAGCCCAGTTGGGCCTCCAACTTATGTTTTTGAATGGCTTGATTCAACGGGATCTGTTATTGGAACCAATCCAAACATAACGGTATGCCCTGTTGGCTCTGAGGTTTACACGGCTCGCGTGACTTATACAAATGTTTGTAATGGTGATGTTGTTGTTTTAACCGATGATGTAACTGTGACTGCTGTTGCTCCTTTTACTGTTGATTTAGGGCCAGATATAGATACATGTAATACAGATCCTATTTTACTGGATGCAAATCCAGGTGTTGCTGGTCTTTCTTATGAATGGTTTTTAAATGGTGGATCACAAGGGCCTTCTACGATAAATGACGACACCTTCAATGTTGTAGCTCCTAATTCGGGAACTTACCGTGTGGAAGTTTTCGACCCAGCAGATCCTACGTGTGTAGTTTCTGATGAAATCATAATAAATTATTATCCACAACCAATTATCGCCAATCAACCTGAAGATTTTTTTATATGTGATGATGGAACAAATGTGGGTGAATTTGACTTAACTCAGAATGATGATGATATACTTGGGGCTCAAGACCCTACCATGTTTGTGGTTAAATATTATGAATCATTTGTTGATAGTCAGATGGATATGAATCAAATTCTACCTCCATTAGATGCTGCGTATCCAATTATGACTCTTCCTACGCAAATCATTTATGTGCGTATTGAGGATAATTCGGGTTCTTGTTATGCTTTAGAAGATTTTACCATCACATTTGGACCTGTTGCCGCCGGCCCTATGACTAATATTGATGATGTTTGTGACCAGGATGGTGATGGTATGGTTTCTTTTAACTTCAATATTTTAAAAGATGCTGAAGCTCTTAATGGACAATCCCCGGGGCAATTTGTAGTGACATATCACAACAGTTTTGCAGATGCAGATGGTGATGTCGGTGCTCTTACCATGCCATATGATGTGACTGCTCCTGGTGAAACGATTTGGGTTCGTGTGGAGAGTCTGGCACAAGGTACCTGCTACGAAACATCAAGTTTTGATGTAAGTCTTTGGGTTGCTCCTGCAGCAACACCTCCTACAAAATATACTATATGTGACGATCTACCGTATGATGGCTTTGCTGTTTTTGATTTGACTTCTAAGAATTTTGAAATTGATGGTGGGAATCCAGAAGCAGTTGTCACGTATCATGAGACTTTTTTACAGGCGCAGGCTGGTGCTTTTCCAATTATGCCAGACAACGCCTATACCAACCAGGTGGCTGGTTTAGACATGGTGTTTGTCCGTGTTGAGAATGTGAATAGCCCTACTTGTTATAACGTAGTTAGTTTAGAACTT
>NZ_JBYVKA010000004.1:0-492662 GCF_058148545.1 Ulvibacter sp. 2305UL32-6 | reverse complement strand
ACCCCAATCCATAATCATTTGAAAGCGTTTAGATTATCACAAAACAAATCTTTAATACAACCTTTACCTTATTATATATACTATTTAAAACCTTTCCATACCCTACCCTCAAAATCAAACCAAATCTTTACCCACATAACCAAACCGCGTTAGGGATTGAGCGCCGCGACTGCCCGCCAAAACATAACTTTCGAACTAACGACCAAACGCAGGAGAATGTCTGAGCTCTCACGCCGCTGGCGTGAAGCGAGTAGCGAAAGCCCGACACAGCATCGCACAAGATAACGCAGGGCGAGGCTGGGGAACGCCCAAAAAAAATGAAACTTAATACGGATCAATTACTATTTTTCGGAAGTCTTCTTATTCCAATGAGAGGTTAGATCTAAATAATCTATTTTAAAAGCAGGTTTTTGCCTTTCAAGAATATTAGACTGAAAACTGCGCTCCAAAATATCCTCGATCAAATAATCCTCTTTATTCTCAAAAGGTTGATATTCTTCTTTGATGGTAATATCAAACATATTGGCTGTGGTGTTATACCAAAAAGCTCGCCAGCCTGTACGAAGTTCCTTGACCAGATCAAAGGCTGTCCTCCCCGTTTGACGATGAATCAACTTAACCAGGATCTGACCCTCGGTACGGGTAAGTTTTTTAAGTTTTTCGGAAAACTCTTCTTCTATATACTTTTGGATACGTTTGGTATATCGTCTACGGTCTCCCTTCTTCTCTATCGTTTGCAAGCGCTCTGTCATGGTTGTTAATCTTTCTGCAGCCAATTTTGCATACGGATACACTTTACGTGTCTTTCTACGAAGGATCAAATACCGTCTACGGTCCTCTTTTGAGTTAAACTTTAGTTTATTCAACAAAACCACTTCGTCAAGGTCAATAAATTCTCTAGGAACCGTATCACCTTCTATAATATAGTATTGAACTTCTACCGAATCTTTGGCTTGCTGAATTGCATCAGGGATGTCTTGTGCCTTTGCTAAAAAAGGCAGTATAAAAAACAGAGCTAAATATATAGGCAATCGTATGATCATTATTGTGACTTTAAGATTTTGTACAGCGCTAAAATCATTCCAAAATTAAACAAATTGAAGGGCTTCACTTATTAATTAATTACTAATTTTGAAACAAACGTAATTATAAACTACCTATGGCTAAATCAATTCTAAATAAAAAATCGCTCACATTTCTAGAAAAATATCTAAATAATGCCGCTCCCACGGGCTATGAATGGGACGGACAAAAAATTTGGATGGACTATCTCAAACCTTATGTGGATGAATTTTTTACGGATACTTACGGGACCGCCGTTGCAGTTATCAATCCGAAAGCGAAATTTAAAGTTGTTATCGAAGGACATGCCGATGAGATCTCATGGTATGTAAATTATATAAGTGATAACGGACTCCTTTATGTGATTCGAAACGGAGGAAGCGATCATCAAATTGCCCCCTCGAAGATCGTTAATATTCACACCAAAAAAGGAATCATTAAAGGTGTATTTGGATGGCCTGCCATACATACCCGCAGTAAAGCGAAAGAAGAAGCTCCCAAACCCGACAATATTTTTGTTGACGTAGGAGCAAAAGATAAAGAAGAAGTTGAAAAAATGGGCATTCATGTTGGTTGCGTTATCACCTACCCTGATGTGTTCCATGTTTTAAATAAAGACAAGTTTGTTTGTAGAGCGTTAGACAATAGAATGGGCGGATTTATGATTGCCGAAGTCGCTCGATTACTTAAAGAAAATAAAAAGGAGCTTCCTTTTGGTTTGTACATTACAAACTCGGTACAGGAAGAGATCGGTTTACGTGGCGCTCAAATGATCGCAGAACGAATCCAACCTAATGTGGCTATTGTTACCGATGTAACCCACGATACCACAACACCTATGATCGATAAGAAAACACAAGGTCATGCTGAGATCGGTGCGGGTCCTGTAATTGCATATGCTCCTGCAGTACAACAAAAACTACGTGATCTAATTACTGAGACTGCTGAAAAGAATAAAATTCCGTTTCAACGCGCTGCTTTATCTCGTGCTACTGGAACAGATACAGATGCCTTTGCCTACAGCAATAGCGGTGTAGCTAGTGCCCTTATTTCACTTCCGTTACGTTATATGCACACAACGGTTGAAATGGTGCATCGGGATGATGTAGAGAATGTCATCAAATTGATTTATGAAACCTTATTGAAAATTAAGGAGGGAGATACATTTAGCTATTTCGACTAGTTAATACTATTCATTCTTATAACTAAAACCTTCAGAAGTTTATTTTTCTGAAGGTTTTGCTTTTTGTTAAGACTTTTTCTAAAAATGTTGAACTATTTTTAGCTTATGGTTATAAAGACACCGCATATTAAACAGATCTTAAAGAATCCTGAAAAGGCTGCTGCCTTGGCAAATCTTATTTATATAACCGATAATAAGCTTACTATTGAGCGCCACAAGCACGGTCGGGGCTTCTATTATGTGCAACAAGGCAAAAAAGTAAAAGACAACTCCTCTTTGTGTCGTTTTAAAAGCTTGGTGATTCCGCCGGCCTGGAATGAAGTACGCATCACTCACCTAGAAAATGGGCATTTACAGGTTGTTGGCAGGGATGAAAAAAATCGCAAACAATACCGCTATCACCCGCATTGGTCTCAAATTAGAAACAAAACAAAGTTTTTAAAAATGGCTTCCTTCGGAAAAGCACTTCCCAGCATGCGAGCAACTGTGGCAGATGATTTGCGCTTACCTAAGATGACCAAAAGAAAATGTCTTGCGCTAATCGTGAGTTTAATGGAAGAGACGCATATTAGAATTGGCAATGAGTATTACGCAAAGCGGAATAAAACCTATGGTCTTTCTACCCTACGAACACGCCACCTCGACATTTATAACAACAAGCTCAAATTTGAATTTGTTGGTAAGAAGGGTAAAAAACACAACATTACCCTTCGGAATAAAAAGCTTCAAAAACTCGTATTGGAGTGCAAAGATATTCCGGGTTGGGAACTATTTCAATATTATGACGAAGACGGAAAGCATCACACTATAGACAGTGGTATGGTCAATGATTATATCCAAGAAATAAGTGGTGACCTTTTTTCAGCAAAAGATTTTAGAACTTGGGCTGGTAGTAAGGTGTTTTTTGAAACACTGTACGAACTGGACTCTCCTACTTCGGAAAAGGACATACAAAAGAATATAATTGCGGCATACGACGCAACGGCTCGATCATTAGGAAATACGCGATCTGTCTGTAAGAAATATTATGTTCATCCTGCAATACCAACTTCTTATGAAAATAATGCTTTGGGCGATGCTTTTGAAAAACTAGAACAGTCAAAAACCCAAGATTTAGCTCGTCCAGCCTCAGAACTTATCCTTCTAGAACTCTTTTCTAGCTACAGACCAGTGTTAAAGTAAGGGGCTTAATTTGTCAAAAAATCAATAAATCACCGTCTATTTACCTTTTTTTGCGATTATCTGAAACTTATCCTTTTATTCTTTAAAATTAGATTTGGGGTAACAATTTCTTAGCATTCTCAAAGGTGGATTTCCTTAATTAATCCATTATTTTTGAGTCCTAACATAATCAATTATTTAACCTCATATGAAACAATTATTATTACTGGCAATTACTTTTGCCGCGTTTACCAGTTGCTCAGTTGATAACGTCAATACCCCCGAAACAGCGCAAAATTTAAGTTATAACACAGCAACAGACACTAACAGTCTGGGTATGTATAAAGGAGTATTTACTACAAACGATTCAAAATACAGAGGAACTGTTGCCATTGATGTTCCACAGAAATATACACTAGCCAATAATACAAGCGGATTACTTTACCCAACAGCTTATATTACATTACAAACTGGTGAAGTTATTATAGCAAAAGCGAATCAAAAAGTGTATGATGGAGAAGCTATCGATAACTTAGTTTTTTCCTCAAACAATATTTCTTTTAAGCTTTCTATAAACGCAGATGGTACAGAACCAACAATCAATGAAGTGATTTACAAAGAAACTGAAGCAGGGATCTTGATCGCTAAACATACTGAGTTTGCTCCAATAACGCCAATAATCGGAACCTACAATTGTGATAACTGTGCTGGTAATCCTTATTTAGATAATGGTGCTATACAAACATTCAATATGGTTTTTACAAATTCTGATTCAGATGGCGGGATCACTGTACAAGTGATTCGTGATCTTACTATCTTTAACGGAATTGGATATCAAGATAACTGTGCGGCAAATGGAACTACAACCAATTGCGAGGTAAATAGTGGTGACGGTTCAACTACTACGGTAAGCTTTATCGCAAATGGAAACCCTGTTTATTGGACAGGGAATCATACATTTAACAATGAAGCAACAGGTCCTAATGACTGCTCTGGTTTCTCGGGAACTTGGGAATGGGAATCACGCGTATATGGTGTTCTAACCGGAACCTTGACAAGTGACGATGGATGTTTCTCTACGCTATTGGATCAAGATTTTAATATGTTTCTTGGTGACGGTTATACACCTAATCCAACTTCATCTCAACTGGACTCTGATATTTTTATCATAAATGGGTTTAGTGACGGAAACATGACGTATGGAGATAGTAGAACTAATGGTGATTTTACAGGATATGGTTTACAAGGTGGTGTTACATCAGGAGGTTGCTATTCATTTGAAGTTGCAAACAATGACTTTTCGTGGGGTGTACAACCTTCCGGAGACGATTTCACACCTGGACACTATGAGATTAAAGTAGAGAATATTACAGGAAACGATTTAAGCACAGTGCGTATAGGCTATGATATTTATGTATTGAATGATGAAAACAAAGGGAATAGTCTAAACTTCTCTTATTCCACAGACGGAACTAATTTTACAAGCGTTTCCGCTTTAGACTTTACCTCTCCTGGCGTCTTAGATGCTAATGGATGGATACGTACACCGCGTGAAACTACGCTTTCGGTTACTGTTGCTGATGGAGGATTTATCTATTTCCGTTTTTCAGGAGACGATGTAATTTCCGGAAACGGCGGAAGAGATGAATTTGCGCTTGACAATATTTTAGTTGAAGGGTTTTAATCTCATTGTTTTAGATAAAATAGTAAAAGGCTACCAATACGGTAGCCTTTTTTTATATTAGCACAACTAAATTCCCCTAAGTGTTATTCAATTCGTTCGATTTTGGATTTTTTCTCGTCATCGTATATATAGTATATTGGACTATTGGCACCAAACGACGTAGAAATCAGAACGTACTCTTACTAGTAGCAAGCTATCTTTTTTACGGTCTTTGGGATTGGCGTTTCCTTGCTTTATTATTGGCAAGTTCTTTATTAGATTACTATGCTGGCAAAGCCATGGAAAGTACAGTAGATCAAGCAAGAAGAAAACTCTATTTATGGATCAGTATTTTTTGGAATTTAGGCATTCTTTTCACTTTTAAATACTTCGATTTCTTTATTGACAACTTCTATCATTTGTTTTCTATTGAACAAGTTTCTGGTTCCTGGAACACTTGGGAGATCATCATTCCCCTTGGTTTAAGTTTTTACACCTTTCAAACTATGAGTTATAGTATTGATGTGTTTCAGAAGAAACTAGCACCTTCTAACAATTTACTAGAATTCCTTTGCTTTGTAAGTTTTTTTCCACAACTCGTCGCTGGTCCCATTGAACGTGCTAAAAAATTGTTGCCACAATTTAAAAAAAAGCGTGAGTTTGACTTAGACACTACCAAAGAAGGCCTGCGTCAGATCTTATGGGGCCTATTTAAAAAAATTCTTGTCGCTGATAAGCTAGGAATTGCAGTTAGTACAATCTTTGCTGAACCTGAAGCTTATGGAAGTATTAGTTTGATCTATGCCGGCGTCTTGTTTTCTTTCCAGGTTTACTGTGATTTCTCTGGTTATAGTGATATTGCAATAGGAACAGCAAAACTCTTTGGATTTAAGCTGAGTAAAAATTTCAAAATTTTCTACCTCTCTAAAAGTCTTACCGAATTATGGCGTAATTGGCATATTACACTTACACAATGGTTTACAGATTATGTTTATGTGCCTTTTGTACAACACGCTAAAAAAGTCACAAGAGCGCGTAGAATGCTAGGATTAGTTCTCACTATGCTCTTAGTAGGCTTATGGCATGGTGCCAACTGGACTTTTGTCGCTTTTGGACTGTTTAACGGTCTCTTTCTAGTAATTGAACGTGTTCCCATTTCAAAAGGAAAGTCACTTCTAAGAATACTTAAAAATGCGCCGATAGCAGTATCATTAATATATACATATAGTTTATACACCATTCTCTGTATTTTCTTTCGTTCCGAGAATATAGGGCAAGCGTTTTTTATTCTGAAACGTATTTTTACTTTTACTCCAGATGAGCATCTTTCTACTATTATTGGAACCAAACTTATCTATCTTTTGGTTATGATCATAGCCGAGATAAGTACCAGAAAGTGGGATTTTCCTTTACAGCATATACAACTCCATCTTCCGAAGCCTATTCGGTGGGTCACCTATTATATCATCATCTTTTTTATTATTAGATACGCCGAACCAACACAATCGTTTATATATTTTCATTTTTGAGTATGCAACGTAAACTTATCTTATCTCTACTCCTTTTCTTTACACCTATTGTTGCCGGGTGTATTCTAGCAGAATTACTCGCTCGTGCGGTACCTGAATCATATCAATTCAATGCGAAGCAACTTGAGGAAAACAAAGACTCGATCGAGGTTTTGATCTTAGGTTCTTCACAAATGTTAAATGCCGTCAATGCAGATCTGTTAGATCGTCCCGCCATCAATATGGCTTCGGGAGATCAACATCACGATACCGATCTTAAGATAGCCAAGGCACTTGTTGAAAGACTTCCGAAGTTAAACACAGTTGTCTTTGAGGTTTCCTATAGTCACTTTGAAATGCCCTTTAATGGTCCCAATTTTTGGAAGAATAATGTCTATTTATCTTATTATAAGATCAATAATTTTGAGCACCCCACTTACTTTAAAGATCACTCGCTTTACTTGGCTCAACGGCGTTTATATTCAGAAAAAATAAACGCTTACTTTTTAAAAAACATACCCATTGCGGGTTTTAATCGTTTTGGTTTCGACACACTGAATTACAGCGGAAGCTTTCAAAAGTTAAAATATAACAAAGAAGCTATTGCTAATCGTAATATTAAGATCAGCACAGAGGAGAATTTATATACTTTCAACAAAAACACAGCACATTTCTTTACCATGCTACGTTATTTTGAAGCTAATAACATACACGTAATCATCTGTAAAACTCCTATGTATACAAGTTATCTTCGGAAACGAAACCCAAATATTTTGCATCGCAGAGATAGTATTTTAGCTCAGACTATGATTGATTTTCCGAAGATAAAGGTATTAGATCAAGAAGAAGACACTACAGTTTATAGCGTTCGGGACTATATTAATGAGAGTCATCTAAACCCAACTGGTGCTATTAAGTTTACCGAAGCACTTTCAAATCTAATTGAGCAGTAAGATTAGTGCTTTTTTAAATTTCCGAAGTATCGCTTCGCCTCTTTTATCACCCGAGGGGCGAGAATAATGGTTGTTAACATAGTTGGTATTGCCATTAACGCAAAGAATGTATCAATCAAATTGATCATCATATTCAATGAAGTGGTCGCTCCCACAAGAATACTTGCTATATAAAAATAGTGATAGATGTTCTTATTCTTAGCGCCAAAGAGAAACGACATACATTTGGTTCCGTAGTAAGAATATGAAAAGAGCGATGAAATACTAAAGACCGCAATACAAAGCATAAGTGCATACTTTCCATAAACTGGAATTCCAGATTCAAATGCTGTCGCGGTTAAGCTTACGCCATTGGCATCGCTAGAGGTCCAAACGCCTGTAACTAGTATTGCTAAGGCAGTGAGTGTACAAACAATTAAAGTATCAATAGCTGGTCCAAGCATGGCTACTAGTCCTTCACGAATAGGCTCATTGGTTTTGGCTGCTCCATGCGCCATAGGTGCCGTTCCTATACCTGCTTCGTTGGAAAAAGCTCCACGTTTAATTCCTAATAGTATGAGTCCACCAACCACACCTCCTAAAAACGCATCGCCTTCATAAAAGTTAGCAGAAAAGGCATCGGTAAAGATCATCCCTAGATATTTTGGAACTTCATCTATATAGACACCCAAAATAATAAGAACCATAATAAAATATAGGACAACCATACTTGGCACCAATCTAGACGCAGTCTTGCTAATACGCGAGATCCCTCCTAAAATAACGATAGAAGTAATTATAGCTAAGGCCACACCGATTAAGATATCGGTTTTAAAACCACCATACAAACCTGCTGGTTTTAAGAGAATATCATTGAGTGCTTGTGTAAGCTGATTGACATTAAAAACAGGTAATGCTCCTACCAATCCAGCAATACTAAAGAAGATTGCCAAAGGTTTCCAGTTTTTGCCTAAACCTTCGGTAATAAAGTACATTGGACCGCCTTGAATTTCACCGTTGCTATCTTTCCCACGATACATCACGGCAAGAGTAGCCGTAAAAAATTTAGTAGACATCCCGATCACTGCGCTTACCCACATCCAAAAAACAGCACCGGGACCACCTATAGCAATAGCTACCGCAACACCTGCAATATTCCCCATCCCAACTGTAGCTGATAATGCCGTAGTTAATGCTTGAAAATGCGTAATATCTCCAGCATCGTTCTCATCATCGTAACGCCCACGTAAAACAGCTATAGCATGGCCCAAATAACGAAATGGCAAAAACTTAATTCGTATCAGGAGATAGAGTCCGCCGCCCATAAGAAGGATCAATAAAGGTAATCCCCAAGCGAGTGAAGACATTTCGGCAATAAGAGTATCTATAGTTTTTACAAATCGATCAAGCATTTTACGAATGTAAAACTTAAATTTTAAAAATTGCAAGATAAATGGTTACTTGCAACGCAAATGAAAAAAGCTCTCTTCGTAATTTTTTTAATCATATGTACGGTAGCATACGGACAGGAGCCGGATCGTGTGTATCAGTATAGTGATTACGCCATGCCTGAAATACTTTATGGCAATACAGCCGAACCCAATGATAGTTTTCCTACAGTTAAACGACAGAAAGCATTTTTGTTGAGCTTCGGAAAACACCACACACAAAAATCTGATGAATGGGCCTATCGTCTTAACTATCCCCGTACAGGAATAACTTTTAGCATCAATGATTACGGAAATTATAGAGATGTGGGGTATTCGGCCTCTGCCCTATCGTTTATTGAATTTGATCTTTTCCGAAGAAAGAAAAAGGATCTTAAAGTGAATGTCGCTTTGGGTGCTTCTTATTTTAATCAGCGTCTTACACGCAACGGTAACTATATTAATAAAGGTGTAAGTACGGCTCTTAATTGGTCATTTAAGACCTTTTTTTATTACGAATTTCTTAAGACAAAACGAACCGCCTATAGAATTGGAGCTGGTTATTTTCATCATTCTAACGGACATACACGACTGCCTAATCAGGGTTTTAACTCTTTTATGTTAAGTGCTTCGGCCCAAATTCACGACCGAAATCTTCGCGACTATTTGCCTGCAGATTCGATACTAAGTTTAGAGCGTTCAAAATCAAGACAATGGTTTTATAGTGTGCGAACAGGTGTTGGTCAGAATGTATTGACTGTAGATCGCAATGACAGACGCGAAGTATATTCTGTAGCTGTTTCAGGTGGACAAATCATAAATAAAACATATAAAATTGGTTTGGGATTCTTCTATCGATTTTATGAAGGTTATTACGAGTATATTGATGATAACGGACCTTTTATAACCGAATTATATCCTGTATTTAAGGAAGATCCGTTTATGTATGCTTCAAATTATGGAGTCTTTGGAAGTGCTGAGTTACTCCTCAATCATGTGGCTATAGAATTCAATCTCGGACTTAATATCCACAAACCATTTTACCCTTTGGAATACCAGTTAAATCAAGGTGTAACCTATTATATTAATGGAGTATTCTTTGAAGAATTAGGTGAATTGGATGCGAAATACAAAAAGAAGCAATTGATCAATAGCCGACTCGGATTAAAATATTATGTTATAGGGCAAGAGAAATCACCTAGACACAATTTTTTTATAAGTGCTAACTTGAACGCCAACTTAGGTCAAGCAGATTTTAGTGAACTTAGTATTGGGTATGTTCACGGTTTTGCTGTTCAGAAGAAATAAAAAAAGCGCCCCTTCCGGAGCGCTTATACATTAAGTTATAATGGCTTTATTTCACTACCATTCGTTTTGTGTCAATTCTTTTTCCATCTACATAAAGTGTATAGAAATATACAGCTGCTTGTAAGCGCGATTCATCAACTTTGATGGATCCTTCACCAAATTGGGTGATAGGAATATCTTGAATTCGTTGACCACTTGTAGCTGTGATAGTAATATTCGCCTTATTATGATTAAAAGGAATATAATATCCAATAGTCGTAAAACCATCAAATGGATTCGGGACGTTTTGAAGTAGCTTCGCAAAATCTGGCACCCCTTGATTATCATCAACAGCCAATGGTGAACACGCACAATCTTCTAATACAATAAGGCGTGCCAACAGGTCATCAAGCATAGCTTGTTGAGCAGCATTAGTACTTATTAGATCATCAATTTGGATTTGCTGTGCAGCATTTTCGTCTATTACAGGTTGTACTATTGGAGTTAGATCAATAAAAGCTAGATTTCCACCAGAAATAAGTATCTCTAATGTATTTCCTGAAAGGTTAACACCAAGTGTCTGTTGGTCTGTATTATCTAAATAACCAGTTAGATCTACACTACCACCGTTTTCAAGATCCAGTGAGTTTCCAGCAAGTGTAAGTTGTTGATCATCTGACCCCGCATTATCTAAAGAAGATAAGTCGACCGTTTCAGAAGCACCACCTTCAATACCTATAGTTAGTATATTTCCAGCCAAACCAGATCCAGCGATGTTTTGATCATCTGTTCCGGCGTCATCTAATGAAGAAAGATCAACTGTTTCAGAAGCACCACCTTCAATACCGATGGTTAGCATATTTCCAGCAAAACCAGAACCTGTGATGTTTTGATCGTCTGTTCCAGCGTCATCTAATGAAGAAAGGTCAACTATTTCCGAAGCACCACCTTCAATCCCGATGGTTAGCATATTTCCAACTAATCCAGAACCTGCGATGTTTTGATCATCGGTTCCAGCGTCATCTAATGAAGAAAGGTCGATCACTTCTGATGTTCCACCTTCAATACCGATGGTTAGCATATTTCCAGCAAAACCAGAACCTGTGATGTTTTGATCATCTGTTCCCGCGTCATCTAATGAAGAAAGGTCTATCACTTCTGATGTTCCACCTTCAATACCGATGGTTAGCATATTTCCAACTAATCCAGAACCTGCGATGTTTTGATCATCGGTTCCAGCGTCATCTAATGAAGAAAGGTCGATCACTTCTGACGTTCCACCTTCAATACCGATGGTTAGCATATTTCCAGCAAAACCAGAACCTGTGATGTTTTGATCGTCCGTTCCAGCGTCATCTAATGAAGAAAGGTCGATCACTTCTGATGTTCCACCTTCAATCCCAATGGTTAACATATTTCCAGCAAAACCAGAACCTGTGATGTTTTGATCGTCGGTTCCTCCAGCGCCACCAGAACTCCAAGCGGCACCATCCCATGTATACAGTGAGCCATCATCTGTATCAAATACTACTACTCCAACTTCAGCAGCTCCCAAAGCTGTACCTAAAGCATCGCGCTGAATGGTTGTTAATCTGTTTAATTGCAGTCCTCTAGTTGTACCTGTTAATTCTAGAGAAACTGTAGATGGAGGGCTAGCGGTTCCTAATCCTACAGAGCCATTTGTATTTATAAACAATGCATTATCAGGAGCACCTGCTCTAATTCTAAAAGGCAGATTACTAGATGTGGTAACATCTCTAATAAAGAAATTGGTTTCGTTACCAGCAACATCCCATGTTTGCGGTGTAAATCCGCTTGCACCAGTTTGTTCCAGACGTACTGATGGTGAATCACCATCTGCAATATGTAACTCTAAAGCGGGGTCGGCTGTTCCTAAACCAACATTACCTCCTGAATCTGAAATAACCATTGCATTAGCTCCAGAACCTGCCTCTACCTTAAAAGGTCTATTTCCAGCAGTGGCATCATCTATTGCGAAATAATTCTCACCGCCATTGTTCGAATCATTTGCTGTTAGACGCCAATCGTTGCTAGGAAAACTTGCACTATTACTTGTATCGTCAAAATGAATACGCAAATTGTTCTCTTTTAAACGAAACGTATCAAAGCCAAAATTTTCCCCATTTGCACAATCATTACCAACACAAAGGCTGAAAGTAACAATCAAATCATCTGTAATTACTTGATCTCTTGTTGGAATATCTGCATCAATTACTGCCCTATATTGCGGCGTTTCCATCATTTCGGCAAACGGATTTTGCGCAAAAGCAGTAAGTCCGAATAGCATGATGCACATGCTAAAAAGAAGTTGTTTTGTTTTCATAAGCTAGTCTAATTAGTTAGTTAGTGAACAATATAGAAATACAATTGTATTTTACCTAAGCAATTTAATGAATGATCCATGTTATGACCAATAATTACGTAGTAGTACGTAGTTCGCTTAACGCCAATTGTATTATTTTTCAGAAATTGGAAGCCCTTGATTTTTCCTTACATTTAACCAGAATTTCTAACTAACCGCACATGTATTTTTTTAAATCACTAACACTAACTATTTGTCTCATCCTTTTTTCTGTCAGCGCAATGATGGCTCAAAAAAATGCTAGTGTTTCTGAAATTATTAGTAAGATCCAAGCCCTGGAACAAAATAAAGACCCAAAGTGCTACGCTACTGCCAATCGACTTGAAGATTTTATGTATGGAACTCCGCTAGATGAAGATGCACGAAACTTTAAAATATCGATACAGAAGGAGCTTATTTATTATTTAAAAGAGAAAAGCAGCCAACTCGCAGAACGAGATAGTTCAGAAAAGATAACAGCCCAACAGCTAAATGAGGTCTTAGCTGAAATTTCAGACTATACCACCTCAAAATCTGGAGACTATCTTTATAAACTTAGTACAGGAACTATTAGCATTGCAAAACGTGATTTTGACCAATACTCTTCCGTTTCGTACGGCTATAGATCTCTTCTTTCTGTAGAACAAGACCTATTGATGTTTTCCGAAAGTAATCTTCGTTCTTTTAACGCTGAAGCTCTTCAGACGGCTAATAGTTATATAAACCTTATTACGCTGGTTACATTAAAAATAGCCGATATTAATGCTCGAAAAGCAAACGAACTTACCATAACAACTAAACGTCTGAGTGATACATGGCAGCTAATTTTAAACGAGTCAAAAAACAAGAACGCCATTGTTCAATCAAAATACCCTTCAGCTATCACATCAACAAAGGCAACTTCTCTAAACCACAATGTATTAGTCAAAGAGATCATATCACAGAAATTAACATCTTATGAAAAATACAACCAACTTTCTGAGAGTGTTTTTCTTCGGAATATTCAAGTGTATTTTGCGCGTCAAAAATGGCCAATAGATCCCACAACCTCTAATGAATTAAGAAATTATTACCTAGAATCCCTCATTCAGTTTTCTTCAGAACTCCTTAAAAGATCTGATGAAGTCGCACTAAATGAAAACGCTGCGCTTATTAGAGTGAATCATGTTCAGCAAGCCCTGATCCCCTTTCTTCCTTCCCTAACAAATACCTTCGAAGACGTAACTTTTTTTCCAAATTCAATAGATCAAAAAGTCAAAATAGAATCATACGATCTCGATTCATTTAGGGATAGCGGATTTCATTGGCGAATTTTAGGATATGCCTTTGATGACCTAAAAACCAAAGAAATGCGTAGTCTTGATCCAAATGCTGCAGAACAATTTGTAGAAGGGATTGCACAAATGGGTGTTTTGGTGCTGCGTTTAGCTGGTGAATATTCTCATAAAAATCAAAAAACAGTTCTTGATCAAGAGGATCTTAAGCAGGCTTTTATACAAATTCAGCATTTAATAGACACCTATGATTATAATGCCTCGGTGAAAGATACTACAGTTATTACTTCAGCTTCAAATAAAGCGATCTCCAGTGGTTTTGCCGATGTTACAAACGATGTGAATATTCTTTTTGAGCACAAGTCGTCAGATTGGTTAAACCGACTCATACGCGGTTATACCGTTTTATCTTCCGAAGGTGTTATAAAACTCTCCATCCCTCCTGCTTTTGGCGGCTCTGGGGTGGCGTGTGAAGATATAAACGACGACGGACTTATAGACGTGTTGCTCCTTGGTGGCTTCGGAAATAAATTGTTCTTAAATACTAAAGATGGAACCTTTAAAGACATTACAGAAAACAGCGGGATCAATAACTGGAATAACGAGACCAAATCATTTGGGGAAGTAAGACAACCCATTATAGCCGATTTCGATAATAATGGAACTCAGGATATATTTATTAGCTATGTCAACGATACACATAATATCTATAGCAACCAAGGCGAAGGCAACTTTGATGATCGTACAGAAACAGCTAATCTAGGAGGTAAAAATGCCGTAGCCGGGCCAGCGACTGCATTTGATTATAACAATGACGGATTGCTAGATATATTTATTGGGTACTTCGGAAATTATGTAGCAGGTCAATTGCCAAACTTGAGTAGAAACAGCCAAAATGGCGCTCCAAACAAATTATTTAAAAATTTAGGCGATTTCAAATTTATTGAGGTTCCGTTTACAACTTCAACCTCTGGAAATAATGGTTGGACGCAGGCCCTTGGTCACGCCGATATTGATCAAGATGGTTGGCAAGATGTTATAGTTGGAAACGACTTTGGTGTAAATGAATATTACCGGAATAACCAGAACGGTACCTTTTCCGAAGTAAGTAAAAAATTAGGAACAGATAAGCCCTCCTATACCATGAATGTTGGAATAACCGATCTCAATGGCGATCTCCATCCAGATTTTTACATTTCCAACATCGTAGTCATGCAGAAAGACGAAAAATATGTGAGTCCGAATGCCGAAACCCAAATGAAATTCGATCCAAAAAAAATGGCGAATATTAGAACGGTAGAGGCTAACGATCTTTTTATAAGCTCAAGAGATAAGAACAATTTAACTACCTACTCGCTATCAAAGAATGTAGGGAGAGGTTACGCTGCAACAGGTTGGTCTTGGGATGCAGACTTCTTCGATTTCGATAACGACGGTGACGAAGATCTATATTGCCTAAATGGAATGAATGATTTTAGTGTTTATTCTAGTGAAAATCCGTTTTACTTTGAACTTGAAGAGGAATCGAAGACCATACGATACGCAGAAAGCAGTCGGGAACGCAATGTTTTTTTCGTCAATGAAAACGGACAACTAATTAATCATGCCGAAGATCTAGGAGCTGATCTTTACAGCAATGCTCGAAGTGCAAGCTATTTAGATTTCGACGATGACGGTGATCTCGATATTTTGATAAATAACTACCATGAACCTGCAACCCTACTCGAAAATAAACTCGACAAGACCAATAATTGGATCAAAATAAAACTTATTGGTGATGCACAAAACCGTATAAATAGAGATGCGATAGGCTCTTCGCTTGTGGTTAGAGATGTAAACGGACTAAAATTATGGCGGGAAATTCACAGTACGACTGGATATTTGTCTGTGCACCCCAAACAGCAGCATTTTGGTTTGGGAAAAGCGACAGAAGTAAGTGTTGATCTACTCTGGTCTAATGGTGAAAAATATACGGTTCCCGGACTCAAAGCAAATAAATCATACAATATTGCTTACCCCAATATTATAATTGCAAAAAACTAGGCGTTAAGATATTCTAGCACGTTTTTCTCTATACGTTCCTGAATATTTGAAACATCTGCTTTAACAAAAGCCTCACCTGTAATATTCTCATAAAGCTCAATATAACGTTCAGAAACAGTTGCAATGTATTCGTCGGTCATCTCTGGAACGCTTTGCCCTTCAAGACCTTGAAAGTTATTTGCGATTAACCATTGCCGTACAAATTCTTTTGATAGTTGTTTTTGTGCTTCTCCCCTTTCTTGTCTTTCTTGATAGCCTTCGGCGTAGAAATAACGCGATGAGTCTGGTGTGTGAATTTCATCGATAAGAACTATTTCTCCTTCGATTGTCTTTCCGAATTCATACTTGGTATCAACTAAGATCAAACCGCGATCCTTTGCGATCTCACTTCCGCGTTGAAACAATTTACGCGTATAATCTTCCAATACGAGGTAATCCTCTTCAGAAACGATTCCTCGCTTCAGAATATCTTCTCTTGAAATATCTTCATCATGATCCCCCATTTCAGCCTTAGTAGCAGGCGTAATAATGGGTTGAGGAAAAGCATCATTTTCTTTCATTCCCTCTGGCATGGCTACTCCACATAAAATTCGTTTTCCAGCTTTATACTCACGAGCCGCATGCCCGCTCATATAGCCACGAATAACCATTTCCACCTTAAAAGGAACACAAGCTTTTCCCACGGCGACATTTGGGTCTGGCGTTGCAATTAACCAATTAGGAACAATATCTTCGGTATCACGCATCATTTTAGTCGCAATTTGATTGAGAATCTGACCTTTATACGGAATTCCTTTCGGCATGACAACATCAAACGCACTAAGTCGGTCTGTTGCTACCATTAATAAGATATTGTTTTCCAAGGTGTAGACCTCACGCACTTTTCCGTGGTAAACAGCCTTTTGTCCCGGAAAATTGAAATTAGTGTCTATGATGGTATTTTTCATGACTTCGGAAATTTTATAAATCGCTATTAATCAATATTTTCAATGTTTTTGTAAGCGGCTATCACCTCTTTAACAAGACGATGTCTAATTACATCTTTATCATCTAAGTGAACCATACCAACGCCTTTTACGTCCTTCAATACAAGAAGCGCTTCCTTTAGACCAGAAATAACACGACGTGGAAGGTCTATTTGTCCAGGATCTCCTGTGATCATGAATTTTGCGCTCTTCCCCATACGGGTTAAGAACATTTTCATTTGAGCATGGGTGGTATTTTGCGCCTCATCAAGTATCACAAAAGCATTGTCTAGTGTTCTACCACGCATAAAGGCCATAGGAGCGATTTGTATGACTCCTTTTTCCATATAGGAATCTAACTTTTCATACGGAATCATATCACGCAAGGCATCATATAATGGTTGCATATACGGATCTAATTTTTCTTTTAGATCACCAGGAAGAAACCCTAGATTCTCACCAGCTTCTACTGCCGGACGCGTTAAGATAATACGTTTTACCTGTTTCTCCTTTAAGGCTTTTACCGCCAAAGCGACACCTGTATAGGTTTTTCCCGTTCCTGCGGGTCCTACGGCAAAAACCATATCATTTTTAGCCATTAGTTCAACGAGCTTGCGTTGGTTAGCCGTTTGTGCTTTGATCAATTTTCCGCTAACGCCATGAACCAAAACTTCGCCACTACTGGTAGAGGTTTCGTATTCGTCCTTATTTCTACTCAAAAGAACACGCTCAATGACATTTTCATCTAGCTTGTTATATTTTGCAACGTGCTCGAGCAACATGGTTATTCGCCTGTCAAACTCTTCGAGAACTTCCTCGTCGCCGTATGCCTTAATTTTGCTTCCTCTGGCGACGATTTTTAACTTCGGAAAGTATTTCTTTAATAAATCAATGTTAGCGTTTTCGAGTCCGAAGAAATCCCGAGGGCTAATTTCAGTAAGTTCAATGATGAGTTCGTTCAAAAGCAGTGATGTTTATAAGATTTTATACTTACTGTAAATATAGTTTTTCCAATCACAAAAGTAGCTTATTTTTGTAGGTGTAGTTTTAACAAAATATCAACAATTTTCGATGCCCATAATTACTCTTACCACCGATTTTGGAGAAAAAGATCACTTTGTAGGTGCGGTAAAGGGCGCAATTTATAGCGAACTGGACAGTAGTAGAATTGTTGATATCTCTCATAGTATTTCGCCTTTTCACATTACGGAGGCCGCATATATTATTCAAAACGCATACGGGAGTTTTCCGCCAGGAAGCATTCATATAATTGGTATTGATTCAGAGTTGACACCCGAAAACAAACATATTGCAGTATTATTAGACGGGCATTATTTTATTTGCGCCAACAATGGTATAATTTCGATGCTTGCTTCGGAAATAAATCCAGAAAAAATAGTCGAGATCAATATACACGATCGGGTAATTTCTAATTTCCCTGTACTCGATGTTTTTGTTAAGGTCGCCTGTCATATTGCTCGCGGAGGAACATTGGAGGTAATTGGAAAGCCTATTTCAGAAATAAAACAAATTACAGGAATTAAACCCGTGGTCAACCAAAAGGCCGATCAAATTATTGGTAATGTTATCTATATTGATAACTACGGAAATGTGGTTTGCAATATTGCTAAGAAATTATTTGATGAAGTTGGCAAAGGTCGCCCATTCAATATAACTGCGCGAACGGCTACTTTTGAAAAAATTCATCATAGCTATAGCGATGCTATTAATTTTGATCAACCACAAGGAAAACGGGAAGAAGATGGCAAAAAGGTCGCCGTGTGGAATACAGGAGGCTATCTTGAGTTAGCTATTTATAAAAGTAACCCGTCGACGGTTGGGAGTGCTTCTACTTTGTTTGGCTTACATTTTCGCGATACAATAACAATCAATTTTGAATCATAAATAGTAATACTTTTACCCCTAACAGATGTTCACTAGAATAGTAAAAATGGAATTTAAAGCCGAAGAGATCCCAGGTTTTCTTGCTAATTTTGAAACAGTAAAGCAAAAAATACGAAATTTTCCTGGCTGTTTGCACCTTGCATTGCTTCGCGATAAGCAAGATCCCACCATTTACTTTACATATAGCAAATGGGAGGATATAAACGATCTAGAAGCTTACCGAAAGAGCGATCTTTTTAAGGGAGTCTGGGCAACAACCAAACCTAAGTTTCGTTCTAAAGCGCAGGCTTGGAGTGTAGATGTTGTAGATTTTTAACAATGAACATAAACGTTCTATTTGAATAAAAAAAATGATCCCCTTAATTAAAAAAGAAATAAACAGCTTCTTCTCAAGTCCTATGGGCTATTTGGTCATTGGCGTGTTTTTACTAATTAATGGGCTGTTTTTATGGGTTTTTAAAGGAATTTATAATATTCTTGATGCCGGATTTGCAGACCTTGGTGCCTATTTTGAACTCGCGCCTTGGGTACTTTTATTCCTCATTCCCGCTGTAACAATGCGTGCATTTAGTGATGAACTAAAAATGGGCACCTTTGAGATCTTGCGCACTAAGCCTATCTCGCTACGTCAAATTGTATTGGGGAAATATTTTGGAGCTGTATTTCTTATTATGATTGCAATTTTACCAACATTGCTGTATATCGTTACAATTTCTAATTTAGGAAATCCCCCTGGTAATTGGGATCTTGGCAGTACCCTTGGTTCTTACATCGGGCTCCTATTTCTAATCAGTGCCTATACGGGAATTGGTGTTTTTGCCTCTACCCTATCACAAAATCAAATTGTAGCCTTTATCATTGCAGTTTTTCTTAATTTCTTAATGTACTACGGTTTTGATGCTTTAGCGACAATGAGCGATCTAAGCGTTGGATTGGCAAGCATAGGAATGAAAACACACTTTGACAGCATTGCACGTGGTGTTATAGATACGCGCGATGTGATCTACTTTTTGAGTGTCGCTGCCTTATTTATTGGTTTAACCATTTTTAAACTTCGGAAAGGATCATGAATTCGAAGTATAAACATACCACTCAAATTACTTTATTGGTCATAGTGATCGTCTTGATCAATATCTTTGGAAGTTTTTTCTATCAGCGATTCGACCTTACAAAGGACCAGCGCTATACCCTTTCGGAAGTTGCCAAACAAACTGTCGCTACTGTAGATTCTCCCTTACTGATCGATGTTTTTTTACAAGGAAATTTTCCACCCGAATTCAGAAAATTACAAATTGAAACCACACAACTACTGGACGAGTTTGCAGCATATAATCCGAATGTAAAATACAATTATATAAATCCACTAGATGACGAAGAAAATGCAGCTGCCATGCAGCAGCAGATGCAGCAATTCGGACTCACAGCTGCGCAAGTAGAGGTTAAAGAAAATGGAAAGATCTCAACCGAACTGGTCTACCCATGGGCACTCGCTTACTACAACGGAAAAACGGTGAAAATTCCGCTTTTAAAGAATCAGTTAGGGGCTACTTCCGAAGAGCGTATCAATAGTTCCGTACAAAATTTAGAATATGCTTTTGCCGATGGCTTTAGTAAACTTACGCAACCAAAACGACGTAAAGTAGCGGTCTTAAAGGGAAATGGCGAATTAGAAGATAAGTATGTAGCCGATTTCTTTAAAACCTTAAAAGACTATTATTACATCGCTCCTTTTACTTTAGACTCTGTACAAACGGCCCCTCAAAAAACGCTCGAGCAGCTTAATACATTTGATTTGATCGTTGTCGCAAGTCCTACGGAACGCTTTAATGATTCTGAAAAGTATATTCTCGATCAGTATACCATGAATGGCGGTGCATCTCTTTGGCTAGTTGAAGGTTCTGAAATGATAACCGACAGCATTTCAGGCAAGACGTACGCTATACCTAAAGATCTCAATCTTGGGGATCTTTTTTTTCAGTATGGGATTCGTGTAGAACCTGATCTTATAAAAGATGTTTATGCGGCGCCCATAGTGCTTGCCAGCGGAAACGAGAATGACTCTCAATACAATAGATACCCCTGGTTTTATAGTCCGTTAAGCCAAAGTGCAAACAATCATCCTATTGTAAAAAATATCGAGGCTGTAAAATTTGACTACGCCAGCGCCATTGACACCTTGCCAAATACTCTAAAAAAGACCATTTTACTCTCGTCTTCCCCAATAACCAAGCGCGTTGGATTGCCTATAGAGGTTGATTTTGAAACAGAAATTCCGAATAATTTGAAGATCGTTAATGAAGGCCCTGATCCAAGCGTGTTTAAAGCAGGAGAAACGCCCTTAGCGGTATTGTTGGAAGGTTCCTTTACGTCGGCTTTAAAGAATCGAGTAAAACCCTTTAAGATTTCAGAACACAAAGATATCAGTGTTCCAACAAAAATGGTGATCATCAGTGATGGAGACCTAATTAGAAATCAATTAGACCGCGGCAGACCCTTAGAGTTAGGATTTGACAAAATGACCCAGACCTTCTACGGAAATAAAGAATTCTTGCTCAACACGGTGAATTATTTGTTGGATGACAACGGACTTATAAACATTCGAACTAAGGAAATTTCGGTTCCGTTTTTAGATCCTCAAAAAACCGCGGCAGAACGCAGCACCTGGCAACTTATCAATGTGTTGCTACCACTAGGTTTGTTGGCATTATTTGGTGTTGTTTTTAGCTATTTCCGAAGAAAAAAATACGCTACACCAAAAGGCTAGTAAGTGCCCTCTGCTGTTGATAAGTTAGTTTTAAGAAACGTCGGTTTTAGAATATATTTGTACTGCTCTGCTTTATCGCGATCATATGCAAAAAATTGTAAAGAACAGAGCGCAATTGTAAAATTAATAGCAGCCACTAGAAAAATATAAATACATGAAATTTATTGTATCAAGTTCATATTTGCTGAAGCAACTCCAAGTATTGGGCGGCATCATCAACAACAATAACACTTTGCCAATTCTCGATAACTTTTTATTCGAATTGGACGGAAATTCTTTAACCGTTTCTGCTTCAGATCTAGAAACAACTATCGCTTCTAAACTAGATGTTGAGAGCAGCGAGAAAGGTAGCGTATGTATTCCTGCACGTTTACTTTTGGATACTTTAAAAACATTTCCTGAGCAACCATTAACGTTCACGATCGAAGACAATAATACCGTTGAAATTAGTTCAAATCATGGGAAATACGCCTTAGCTTATGCCAGTGGTGAAGAATTTCCGTCGGCAGTTGAATTAAAAGATCCTTCATCTACTGTGATTCAAGGAGATATCCTAGCTACAGCGATAAGCAAAACCATTTTTGCTAGTGGAAACGACGATCTTCGTCCTGTGATGAGTGGTGTTTTCTTTCAGTTTTCTACGGAAGGATTGACCTTTGTTGCAACCGACGCGCATAAACTGGTAAAATATACGCGTGCAGATGTTCATGCTTCGCAAGCAGCTGAATTTATTATGCCGAAAAAACCCTTAAACCTTTTAAAATCGATCTTAGCGGGAAGTGAAGATGATGTTACTATTGAATACAATGAAAGTAACGCCAAATTCAGTTTTGATAAAACTGAGATGATCTGTCGTTTGATCGACGGAAAGTATCCAAATTACGAAGCGGTTATTCCGAAGGAAAATCCGAATAAATTAAGCATTGAACGCAATCAGTTTTTAAATAGCGTACGTCGTGTTTCGATCTTTTCAAATAAGACAACGCACCAAATTCGCTTAAAGATCGCGGGAGCAGAATTAAACATCTCTGCCGAAGATATTGACTACAGCAATAAAGCCGAAGAGCGTCTCACCTGTGATTATCAGGGAGATGATATGCAGATCGGTTTTAACTCACGTTTTCTTACGGAAATGCTAAATAATCTAACAAGTGATGAAGTTTCTCTTGAAATGAGTTTACCAAATCGTGCTGGAATTCTAACACCTGTTGATGGCTTAGACGAGGGCGAGCAAGTTACCATGCTTGTTATGCCGGTAATGTTGAATAGTTAATACTACCAATTAGCAAAAATAAAAAAGCCGCTTTTAAAACTAAAAGCGGCTTTTTTATTGATTATTACTCTCCTAGTTTATTTTCGGCATCTACAACTGTTCCTTTGATCTTTAAGACCTTACTGGGTGTTGTTGCGTTAGACAATACTGTGATGGTCTTAGAAAAAGCACCAATACGATTTGTAGCGTACTTGACTCCTATTTGTGCCATTTCTCCAGGCATGATAGGACCATTTGGTTTGGTTGGCACGGTACAGCCACAGCTTGTTTTTACATTGGTAATAATGATAGGCGCGTTTCCACTATTTGTAAATGTAAACGTTCGCTCGCCATTGGCGTTCTTTTTAATGGTTCCATAGTCAATAACTTCACTTTCAAAATCGAGAATTCCTTGTGCTGTGGCAGTTAGATTTTGAGCTTGCATTGTAGTAAATACTAAAGTGCAAACTAGAAAGAAGAGCATCGGTTTTAACTTGGCATTGATACTTGTAGTAATTGTTTTCATAAAAATTCGTTTTAGATTAATAAAAAACGAAAGTGCATAGAAAAACCCTTACTTCCGAAGAAACAAGGGTTGGTATAGGGTCTAGACCCCGTTTGATATTATATTTTACAAGAACTTGATCGTTCCAAAATAGGTAGGCTCTTCGCCATTACTTGCACGTACCGCATTTACAATTGGGATGATAAACGTAAGTAAACAAACCGCTGCTAAGGTCAATAAACCTAGTCCGAAAGCAAAAATAAGAGGAATACTTATAAAGGCCCAAAGGAGCATACTGAGTTGAAAATTCACGATCGATCTACCGTGTTCGTCCATGCCCACTACTTCATCTTTTTTAGTCAGCCAAATAATGAGTGGAACTATGAGTCCGCCAAAACCGGTAATATAGGTTAAGAGCTGAGACAAGTGAGTGATTACTAATAATTGGGTATCGGTGCGTTTTGCGCTGTGGTTGATTATTTCCATTTTGATTGATGTTTTGATTACACCCTATTAGTAACCAAACATTTAAAAATGTTACAACGATCTAAACTTTCGACTAATTTTTTCGTTGAAGAATACATATGGTTGACCAATATAGTTAGTCATCTTTATCGTTAGAATTGCCTGCATTTATTGGCATAATAAATTTAAAGGTAGTTTGCTCATCGGTAGAAAATGCTTCCATGGTACCCCCGTGTGCCTTTGCAATTTCTGATGAAATATACAATCCAAGGCCCAATCCTGATTTATTATTTTCTGAATTTGTTGTAAAGAAGGGTTTAAATAAATGGGTCATTTTCTCTTCGGAAATTTTATCCCCTGAATTGGATACGGCTATTGAAAATTGGTTATTGTCTGTCTTAATTTCTGTAATAATCGGCTTATCTACAGCTCCATGTTTAATAGCATTACCTAAAAGATTTGAGTAAAGTTGACCTACTCTATTTACATCACAATCAAAGTCTTCATCCAGATTTATATTAAAAAGGATTTCGTGTTGTGTATCAACAATTTTTATCTCTTTAGAAACCTGTTTTAGTAACTTCTTCAGTTTTTGCTTATTATTTGAAAGTTCCAATCTAATCCCATCGCCCAAATGTCCCTTGGCGAAATCGAGCAAATTGTCGATCAGTCCTTGCATACGATAGGATGTCGATTTAATTGTACTTGCTTGTCTTGCAGCCATTTCTGGAAGATTCATCTGTAAAAGAATATCTGCACACATTCTTGTTGTCCCAACTGGATTTCGCAAATCGTGTCCTAATATGGCAATAAAAGTTTCTCGCAATTCTCCAATGTGTTTTTCCTCTTGCAAACTTACAGTGAGCTCATTGAGTTGTTCGATTGAGTCGAGATGAAAGGAAATTAACTGTGTATAAAGCACAAACAAATCTCGTACTTCCCTATTTTCAAGCTTTGCTGGTTCCGGATCGATGGCGCAAAGTGTGCCAAAAAAGTCGCCGTTCTTTCTATAAATTGGGAAGGAAATATAACTTTGAAAGCCATATTGTGCCGGTGTGTGATGATCACAAAATTCAGCACTTTTATTAACTTCCTCAATAATTACAGGATTTGAGTGTTGTCTAATTTCGTTACAGATCGTGGTTTCCAAAACCAACTCGTCTCCCGTTTTGAGTCCGAAATTAATATCATCCTGCGAAACACAAGTAATCCACTTTTCATCCGTCACTCTCGCAACTGCAGCAAATCGCATTCCTGTTGTTTTACATATAATATTTAAAAGTGACGGAATCGCGCTAATTTGAACCACATTATCAATGTCATTCTGTAAAGCTGAACTTAAGGTCGTTTTCATTCGTAGTGAATTTGAAAATTAAATATACTATTATTTCAATGATGTCAATTGTTCCTTCAAAAAAGAAAGTATAATTAAATATTAACCAATAATATAGCTTGTAACAAGAAAGGCTACAATAGAAACTACGATAAAAATGACCAACGGAATGATAAGATTCTTATTGCTGTTTTCTGAAGGTCCTTTTTCTGTGCTCATGTTTTGATATTGTCAAATTAGAAAATTGCTGTACCATTTTACAGCAAGTTTCAAAGATAATACTTTTCAAAGAGCCACGTCATTCTTTCTAAAAGTAGCGTTTCGTCTCAGCTGTAATAGCGACTTAAATTTGTATTTTTGCACGATATAACACGAGGAGCCAAAAACAATGATGGAGCATAACGATACAATAGTAGCTTTAGCAACGCCCGCAGGAGCTGGTGCAATTGCCGTGATCAGACTTTCAGGTAAAGATGCTATTCGTATTGCTTCGGAAATTTTCTCGCCCATTTCAGGTAAGGTCTTTTCGGAACAAAAAACGCATACGGTTCATCTTGGTCACGTTAAAGACGGGAGTCGCATCATCGATGAAGTGCTGGCGACCGTATTTAAGAATCCCAAGAGTTATACTGGTGAAGATGTTGTAGAATTCTCTTGTCACGGAAGTGCATTCATTCAGCAGGAAATTATTCAACTCTCGCTTCGGAAGGGCTGTAGAATGGCGACCGCTGGTGAATTTACATTACGAGCTTTCCTCAATGGAAAAATGGATCTGAGTCAGGCAGAGGCTGTAGCCGACTTGATAGCGAGTGATAGTGAAGCTTCGCATCAACTTGCGATACAACAAATGCGTGGCGGATTCTCTTCAGAAATTCAAAAACTACGCGAAGAACTGCTCAATTTTGCCTCCCTTATCGAACTCGAACTCGACTTTGCCGAAGAAGATGTAGAGTTTGCAAATCGAGAAGAATTTCAAAAACTCATTTCAAAAATCACACTGGTCTTAAAGCGATTAATTGACTCATTTGCTACCGGAAATGTATTAAAGAATGGTATTCCCGTTGCAATTGTAGGCGAACCAAATGTAGGGAAGTCAACGCTTCTAAATGCACTTCTAAACGAAGAACGCGCCATTGTAAGTGATATTGCTGGTACCACGCGTGACACCATTGAAGATGAAATTACTATTGGTGGGATTGGTTTCCGGTTTATAGATACCGCTGGAATACGAGAAACTACTGATACTATTGAAGGACTTGGTATTAAGAAGACTTTCGAAAAAATGGAACAAGCTCAAGTAGTGATATTCTTAGTGAGTAGTGTTCCGTTAGTAACATCAAGTGAGGCAATTTCAAGTTTCAACATCGAAATTGAAAAAATAAAGAATCGCTTTCCCCAAAAGCAACTTGTTATTATTGCTAATAAAATCGATCAAATTTCCGAAGCGCAAAGAGAACAACTACTTCTTTCCTTGAATGCCATTGAAAGATCTCATGCCATTGCGATCTCTGCTAAGACGGGTGTTGGCGTGGAGGAATTAAAACTTACGCTACTCAATTTTGTCAATACGGGAGCTCTTCGTAATAACGAAACGATCGTGACCAATACACGGCATTATGATGCTTTATTAAAGGCGTTGGAAGAAATAAACAAAGTACAGGAAGGTATCAATGCAAACTTAAGCGGCGATCTTATGGCGATCGATATTAGACAGGCCCTTTATTATTTTGGTGAAATTACGGGTGAAATTACCAATGACGATCTCCTTGGAAATATTTTTGCTAATTTTTGTATTGGAAAGTAATCTGTTTTAATACTAAAGTAACACCCTTTACGTGTTAATAATTAGACTTCCCGCTTTGAATAAACAGTCTTTCTCCTATTCAAGTAAGTTGACATCCAGATTTAGCAATTTAAGTATTTGCTCCTTATTTTTTATATAAATTACTCGTTTATCAACTTCTATGATCCCTTCATCTTTAAACTGCTTGAGGCTTCTTCCTAGACTTTCAGGGGAAGTTCCTATAATATTTGCCAAATCTTCCCGTGTTAGATCAATCCCACTACCTTCAGCATGTTTTTGAAATCTATGCTCTAAAATAAGCAGATTAATTGCCAATCTCGCATTTAGGTTTTTTTGGGCCAATACTGCAATGATATTGGCAAGAACTCCAAACTCATGTCCTATGTTTTTTGTAAAAGTTCGTTGCAAAGCCGGAATATCTATCAGTAGTTGAAAAAAGGCATCTTTAGGAATAAAATTAATTTCTAGATCCACTAGTGCCTCACAGGAATCTTGATAGCGCTCTTCACCAAATAAAGCATGATATCCCAAGAAATCACCTTTAGTGTAGATATAAAAAATCTGTTCTACACCAGAAAAACCACGCTTAAATTTTTTAGCCTTTCCACTCTTGATCTGAAAGATCCCAGTAGGAATGCCATCTTCATAAAACAACAAGCTTCCTTTTTTTATGATCAATGGCTCCATAGAACCATAAACTCTCTTTTTTTCTGCAGACGTTAATCCCTCAAAAAGGAGCTCACTTTGAAAATCAAATTTCGCATAAAGATCTTTCATTGTTCAAATATAGAATAAATCATATAATTTTAATAACATTTGTTATGTTTATAAATAACATATAATATCTTTGTATTAACTTATTTCTGTAACAACCTCGTAAATACTATATCATGCAGTATTTATTACTGCTCTTAGGTCGTTAGCATAAATTACGTATTGCTATAAGTTATTAAGAAATATTGAATCACGGTTTACGATCAAATATTTAAAACTATAATCACGATAAGAACGATGGGGAAAGAATTTGTACCAAAATTATTTTCTCTTTTAAAACAAGGGATTTCAAAAGAAACAGTAACCAAAGATATTCTATCTGGGATAATAGTAGGTATCGTTGCTTTGCCCTTGGCAATAGCTTTTGCTATTGCTTCTGGTGTCTCTCCTGAAAAAGGTATCGTAACAGCGATAATTGCAGGAATAATTATCTCTACTTTCGGTGGAAGCAGGGTTCAAATTGGTGGTCCCACAGGCGCTTTTATTGTGATCGTTTATGGTATTGTACAGCAATACGGAACAGATGGACTTACCATCGCTACCTTTATGGCTGGTTTTATTATAATTGGATTTGGATTAGCACGGCTAGGAAATTTGCTGAAATACATCCCCTACTCTCTTATTGTAGGTTTTACCAGTGGAATTGCACTTATAATTTTCTCATCCCAAATAAATGACTTTTTTGGTCTTCACATTGCTAAGGTCCCGGCCGATTTTATCGATAAATGGACGGTATATTTTAATAATTTCCATAAAATTAACTGGTACGCAATTGCTATTGCTGCTGGTACTATACTGGTTACACTCTATTTTCAGAAATTAGTAAAAAAGATACCCGGCTCTATTATAGCCATTGTAATTTCAACAGTAATTGTTGTATTGTTTGACATACCCGTAGATACAATAGAAAGTAATTTTGGCACGATTCCAAATAAATTAGGACTTCCGCGTATTCCGAAGGTTAATTTTGACACCATTCAGTCACTTATACAGCCCGCCTTTGCCATCGCTATTTTAGGAAGCATAGAGTCGCTTCTCTCGGCTGTGGTTTCAGATTCAATGATTGGAGGAAAACACCGTTCAAATATGGAATTAGTAGCTCAAGGAGCAGCAAACGTTGTGTCGGCTCTCTTCGGTGGAATTCCGGCAACGGGAGCAATTGCTCGAACAGCAACCAACGTAAAAAACGGAGGGAGAACGCCAATTGCGGGAATTGTTCATTCTCTGGTATTACTTGCTATCATGCTTTTAGTTGCACCCTATGCTAAACTTATTCCAATGTCGTGCTTGGCTGGTATTTTAATGGTTGTAGCTTACCATATGAGTGAATGGAAACAGTTTCGATCTATTTTGAAAGGAAACAGAATGGATATTATTATTCTGCTCACAACTTTTATTCTTACTGTTGTTTTTGATCTAGTAATTGCTATTGAGATAGGTATTGTACTTTCTAGTTTTATCTTTATGAAACGCATGAGCGAGTCAGTAAATATTCAGAATTTTTCTTCAGAAAACGATACCGGAGAGCACCTCTTTGATGAAGAACTATTAGAGATTCCAAAGGGCGTAGTTTTATATGAAATTAACGGTCCGTTGTTCTTTGGAGCAGCAAGACAGTTTCAGGAAACCATAACCAATACGCATTCACAACCCAAAGTTATTATTATAAGAATGCGATATGTTCCATTAATTGATGCCACTGGATTTCAAAGTATTAAAGAAATTATCAAAACCTATAATGCTAGAAATATAAAAGTTATAATTTCAGGTATTGGAGAGTCGCTTCGGAAGGATTTTGAAAAGAATGAAGTGTTTTCTTTTATAGAAAAAGGACATGTTGTAGAAGAAATCCATCTAGCAATTGAAAAAGCGAAAGGTGCATTATGACGATACTGATTCTTCTAAGATCGAAGTGCATTATGTAGGTGTGATCGCAGCTCATCTATGGCTTTAATTTCATCCTGCTTTTTATAGGCAGGTAAGCTATTTATAAAACCTAAAAAATAGAGTTGATATATTTCGTCAGTTAGAATATTATCTTTAGTCACATTCGTAAAACCAATTATTTTTAATTTTTTAACGCCTTGTTCTACTAAGAAGGTCTTTTTTCTAATAACTAAGTCTATGTTTTCAACCATCGTGATCAAAATTTATTTTCCTATTTTTCGCAAACTCTAGGTCAAGTCTTTTCCACATTTTAAGCATAGATCTTAAAATCTGAAAAGCAATTAATACTATAGCTCTTAAAAATCATTGGGTGAGTTTCTTATAGTCTTGAGAAGTTAACAAGGAGTTGGCCTCTATATTAGTCGTTATAATAGCAAACCAATATTGATAAGGAGCTGTGTTTATATATGCCGTATGCGTAAATAAGGATTTATTTTGTTCTACGATCTTACAGTCAAAAGGGGCAATTAATTTAAAGGTTTCATTTATTCCATATACCACTCCCCAAGTAGTCCCTTTATTTAGGGAGTTCTCTTGTGTGGTTAATTCTATAAAATCGATTGTTCCAATTTCCTTTTGACAAAAATCGGTTATTCCAATATAAAAGTCATGTGTACCTATTTTCTGCAACCATAAGTGTTGCTGAGTGTAATAGATATTTTTTGGAATCTGTAGCATCTTGACATGAATTTCGCATTACTTGTCTAGGAGCCAATTAATAAGGCATAAGCATCTGCTGTTAACAAGTTTTCTGTTTCTGTTTCTGTATCTGTCTCTATTTTTAATTTCACCATCCAACCCTCACCATATGGGTCTTCATTGACTAATTCCGGGTTAGATTCTAATTGTGGATTAAATTCTAAAATCACTGCAGTTATGGGTAGAAACAGATCCGATACTGTTTTTACGGCTTCAACGGTTCCGAAGACATCATTCTGCTTTAAACTTTCACCCACAGTGTCAATTTCTACATAGACGATATCTCCTAATTCTTTTTGGGCAAAATCTGTTATTCCAACATAGACAATATCTTGATCTATGCGTACCCATTCATGATCGTTTGTATAGAGAAGGTTTGATGGTATTTTCATTTTTTTTATTTAATTTTTTCTGAGCTTTTGGACATACAACATCGCTATGAGCACAGTAAACACAGCAATCATTGGTGTCTTTAACACCAAAAACGGTATGACAGAATACACATTTGCTATTAATATGCTTTCCTATTAGCGGCATTTGCTTCTGGTATTTAGAACCGCAATTAGGACAACACAGTATTGCTTCGGTATTTATTTTTACCATAAACTATGCTTTTTCTAATTTTTCAGTTATACTAGGTGCACCCGAACGAATTTCGTCGTTTGCAAAAGATTGATAGCTATTAAAATTTTCACTGAACTTTGTCGCAAGCCCTTCAGAGGTTTCATCGTACTCCTGCTTATTCTCCCAAGTGTTTTTAGGATTTAACAAGTTGGAAGGTACTCCTGGGCATTCGGTAGGCATTTGCAACCCAAAAACAGCGTGCTTTACATAATCTACGTCATCTAATTTTCCGTTAAGAGCTGCCGTGATCATAGCTCGTGTATAACTTAATTTGATTCGTGCTCCAATTCCGTAGGGACCACCAGACCAACCCGTATTAACAAGCCAAACATTTACGTCATCGTTTTTGAGTTTTCGTCCTAATAATTCGGCATATTTGGTGGGGTGAAGCGGTAAAAATGGTTCCCCAAAACAAGCAGAGAACGTAGTTTGAGGCTCAGTAATTCCAGCTTCAGTACCTGCTACTTTGGCTGTATAACCAGAAATAAAATGGTACATAGCTTGGCCAACTGTTAATTTTGAAATTGGAGGTAACACCCCAAAAGCATCACAGGTTAGGAAGAAAATGTTTTTTGGAGTACCTCCAATAGATGGTTTCTTTGCGTTGGCAATAAAATTGATAGGGTAAGCTGCTCGGGTATTTTCGGTAACCTCCACATTATCATAATCTACTATGGTGGTACCTTCATAAAAACGAACATTTTCGAGTAGTGTACCAAAACGTACTGCTGAAAATATTTGTGGTTCTTTTTCTTCACTCAAATTAACGCATTTAGCGTAACAGCCACCTTCAAAATTGAATACGCTTTCTGAATCCCAGCCATGTTCGTCATCCCCTATTAAAGCTCTTGACGGATCTGCAGACAAGGTGGTTTTACCCGTTCCTGACAGACCAAAAAATACTGCTGTATCGCCTTCTTTACCAATATTGGCCGAGCAATGCATTGATAGAACATTTTTTTCGTGGGGAAGAATATAATTTAAGATTGTAAAAATTCCTTTTTTAATTTCACCAGTATAAGCGCTCCCTCCAATAAGGATCACTTTTTTTGTGAAATTTATTATTGTGAAATTAGATTGTCTTGTTTTGTCTATTTCTGGTTCGGCTTTAAACTCGGGAGCCGCTAGTATGAGCCAATCGTGCTCAAAAGTCTCCAGATCTTTTTTAGAGGGTCTTAAAAAAAGATTGTGCGCAAATAAGCTTTGCCAAGGTGTTTCAGTAATGACCCGAACGTTTAATTGATATTCTTTTTTACTTCCCGCCTGTACATCCTTAATATAGATATCTCTCTGAGATAGAAATTCAGTTACACGCTTGTATAAGCTATCGAAATCTTTAGTAGAAAATGGATGATTTACATCACCCCACCAAATAGAATCTTCAGTAATAGCATCTTTAACGATGTATTTATCTTTTGGAGATCTTCCTGTAAACTTACCAGTGTCACAGGCAAGCGCACCAGTATCGGTCAATACTCCTTGCCCATTTTGAAGCGTTTTTTCAACTAATTTTGAAACGGGTAAATTCCAGAAATATTCATTTGTGGGATGTATTCCAAGCAGATTCAATTGCTCTATTTTTTTCATAGAAATAACAGTTTATTTGTTGTGAACAAAGGTACTTGGATAAACGCTACTATGAGTTGACCGGAGTCTTGGCAAAACTTGATTTAAATCAAATTTTAGATTAAAAAATAAATAAGACGTAATTTCGTAATTCACCTATGATCACGAAATTCACATTCAATAGTCAATTTATTTTAAGCGAATTACCTTCGAAGGATAGGGAATTTCTCGAGAATGTGATGCTTGATAAAAAGTATCGCAAAAGCCAGCCCATATTCACTGAAGGTACCTTGCCATCTGGTATCTTTTATTTACAAAGTGGAAAAGTGAAGAAATACAAAATGGACAATGATGGGAGAGAACAAATCATATATATTTATAATGCAGGAGAGTTTTTTGGTTATTCGTCTGTGTTAAGTGAAAGTACATATGGCGATACAACGGTCGCCATTGAAAATTCTATTATTTCATATATAACTATAGAGAATTTTAATGAGATCCTTAATGAATCTTCATCATTTTCCCGCCTACTCCTTAAAAGCTTAAGTCATGAATTTAGCGTATTGGCCAATCATATGGCCGTATTATCGCAACGTACTGTACGCGAACGAGTGGCACTAAATTTATTAATTTTACACGATAAATATAAAGTTGATGATACGGCACATACATATATTACGCTTTCGCGATCTGATCTAGCGAATATGACCGGAACAGTTGTTGAAACCTTAGCACGTGTGCTTCATGATTTTAAACATGACAAGCTTATAGCGACTGACGGACGTAAAATTCAATTATTAAAAATAGAACGTCTTATTCAAATTGCAAATTTTTATTGAAACTAGACGTTATTAAATATAACAACAGTTAAATTTTGTTAGAATAAGATCTACTCATAAAATACTGAATATGAAAAACATAACTAGTACAATTAAATGGCTTTCCTTAGGTTTTATGCTTTTACTTTTTAGTGTTGCTTGTAAGGAAAAGAATGCCGAACAGATCAATTTTCCTAAGAAAGATATCAGTGATGCAATTAAAAGCAGTCAATTAGAAACAAATCAGGATACTCTTCTGGTTGCTTATTCCTATTGGTGGCCTCAGGCAGGCCCTTTTATAGGAAACTGTGCGCAACCGTATAGTCTGGCCTTTATTGGTACGATAAGGAACATTGAACAACCTTTGCCTAAAGGCGAAGGGCAATCTTATATTTCGCAATGGGGAACTATTTCGATCGACGAGGTTTTAGCAAAACGAACACTAGAAAATGAACACTTTCACGAGGAAGCCTATACTGCTTTTGATTGTTTCAACGGTACGGCCTTTAAACAAGATGATCGTGTCTTAGTTTTTATATATGAATACGAAGGTGGTTATGTGATTCCGGGAAGTGAGGCTATTATTAAAATTTCCGGAGAAAATGATCCAAAAGTAAAATCTATTCGAACCTATATCACATCGAATTACGATCCGCTAACCATAGAAACAGACTTAAATTTATGGAAAGAAATTGATCAAGCGGATGCGTTAAAGCAGCTTATTGATTGCAAGAGAACGATGCAGTAAATTAAGCGAGGCCTTTTATAGTGAGTACCGTCGTGGTCCAAACAATTACAGATGAAAAGAAAATCCCTATGGTATTGGCCCAAAAAGCTTTCTGCTTTTCGATCTTAAATATGTAGGTAGCAATGCTACCCGCATAAACACCTGTTCCTGGTAAAGGAATCATTACAAAAAAGATCAAGCCCCAAAATCCATACTTCTGAATTTTATTCCCAGAACCCGTTTTAGCACGCCTAGCGACCCAAATTGCGGCCTTTTTATACAATTTCCACCGTAATAGAGAAACATTGATTCTTTCAAGGAAGAACATCATCAATGGAAAAACCAATACATTGGATGCAAAACCAATAACGAAAACCAAATAAATATTTAGATCATGCACCAAGCCATACGGAATCCCAACCTTGGCTTCTCCTAAAGGAGATAAACTCCATAATATGGTTCCGATTATTTCTTGCATACTTGTTATTGACAGAAATGCAAAATTAATGCCTTCTTGTAGATTAAAACGTTTTTAAATCATAAAAAATATGTAATTTTAATAAAGAAAAGTGCTTCCCAAAATTTAGAGAAGCACTTTAAATATTTTCTATTCAGAAAAATAATCAGTTTTTAATCAAGTGTTTAGCCATATTCAAGCGGTCTTCACTCATTAAATGCATCATGTACATTCCTGCATCCAAGTGCGAAATATCAACAGCCAATTCCCATTGCGTCTCCAATACATTTTCTGTCACGCTTAGCACTACTTTACCTACTATGTCATAAACCAATATATTAATCTGACCTAATGGCACCTTGTTATTACCTTTCAGAATAAAACGATTGCTTGTCGGATTTGGATATAGTTCCAGGTTAAGATCACTGTAATATTCTCCCACAGATAAGGTAGTTGCGTCCGAAATTTTTCTAATATTTCCTTCTCCGCTATATTCCGAGATATAAAGTGCATTTTCAGAAGCATTGAACAATATTCCATTCGGAAAACTAAAGGTAGCATCTTCTATGGGGCCATCGTTATTGCCTTCATCATCTCCAGCGTATAGAATAACATCGTCTATGGCTAACGGATTAACCTCATAAATTTGGTGTCCCCCAAAATTAGTTGCATATAGCTTGCCGCCTGCGTAGGCGATAAATCCTATGGCTGCATTTCCGCTAGATGCCCCTCCATCTGGAACTGTTGCAATATAAACTGCCGTTCCTCCCAATCGATAAATTTCATTTCCAGTAAAATTAGAAACATACAGGCTTCCTCCGGTATCGAATGTAAGTCCAACAGGAGCATTTAACGGAGCGCCTTGATACAGTGTGGTTATGCTTCCATCTGTATTGAGTCTATTTACACTATTGTTGGCGATGTTGGTAAAGATCATGGCGTCTGTATCAAAATCTTTAATGAGTCCGGAAGGTACTCCTGCGGCATAGGAAGTAATTAGGCTTCCTGTTGAATCATATTTATTGATGGTTCCTGCGCTGTATTCGGCCAAATAGAAATTGCCATTACTGTCAAATGCACCACCATTAGGGTTCGCTAGCCCCGTAATAAAAGGTGTGGCTACTCCTGCGGGTGTGATCTTGTACACGGTAGTACCTCCAAAGTTTGAACCGTAGAGATTTCCGTTACTATCAAAAGTCATCGAATCATCTATATCAATCCCAGGATCTGAAAAGAAGGTTGAAACAGTTTGCGCGAATAGCACATTTCCGAAGAAAAAAAAGAAAAGATATTTAATCATAATATAAGGTATTAAGTGAATAGTTCAGGTCAACTAGAAACGCCCGAGAAATTAAAACACTACAGGCAAGAAGCTAGAAATCTTACGATCTCTTCAAAACTATTCAAGTTGATTGGGAAGAAAAAAAAGAGTTTCTTCCAATTTATAAATTGCGAGAAATCTTTAGAAAGTGAGCGCCGTTTAAGCGGTATGTAGCAATTTCTGCTTGATATAATAAGACGGAGTTAAGCCGGTAAACTTTTTAAAAGCACTGTAGAACGCCGAGCTGGAGGCAAATCCGGCTTTGTCAGCTATGTGTTCAATGGTTAGGTCTTTATATTCTGCTTTTGACTCTAAGTTTTGAAGTGTATGAGAAATACGAAGATCATTGATAAAATTGGCAAAACTCTTTTGATAGTTTTCATTAACGAACTTAGACAAGTAGGATGTATTTGTTTCCATCATCTTAGCCATCTTAGATAAGGTCATATCTTTATCTAAATAAAATGTATTGTCAATTAATTGTTCAATACTCAAGATCAGTTCTTTCTTTCTCGCCTTGTCGATCCCTAAACTTTCCTTTTTGCTTACCGCCGATATTTTTTCTTCTAAAGGAGTTCGCTCTTTTGCGCGTAACTCCCTAGCCAGTTGTTCAGTTTTTCGATACAAAAATTGCTTTTGCTTTTTCTGTTTAATAAAAAACCAACTAATGAGTCCTAGTAGTATTAATACTAGCGCTAAGGTGAGACCAATTAGTATTAATTGATTGCGTTGTTTTGCGATGATGATTGTGTGGAAATTATTTTCGGCACTTAAAATTTCGATCTCCAGTTCTTTTTTGTCTGATTCAAACTTCTCAGTGATCTCCAGAACCTCCTGACGCATGTTCAATGCGTCGATCGAATCTTTTAATCTTAAATATTGTTCATTATGATATAAAGCCTTTTCAAAACGCTTCTGTTTTATATAGGTATCTCGCAGGTTCTTATGAACTTCGGTTTGAGGTATTTCAATCTGATCTACCGCTAAGGCTGCATTAAAAAAGCTTACTGCTTTTGGGAGATCTCCTTGAAGAACAAATCCCAAACCTGCATTATTTCGGAGGCCATCCAAATGGCAATCGGTATTATCGGTAAGACCAGAAGTTGCATAATAGATAGCACTATCTCCCTTTTTCAATGTGAGATAGTACTCGCTGAGGGCGAGATAATAGGTAGGCAAATAAACCTTGGCCTTGGCTCTTTTTGCTCCCTCAAGTGCCTTAAGGGTGTATTGTATAGCTTGTTCGAGATTATCTTCTTTACTATAAATAGATCCTTTGTTATAAAGAATATAGCTCTCGTATCCTGCATCTTCATTATAATCGAGCGCATCATCATACAAAGAGAGCGCTTTAGTACTATTTCCTAAAAGTTGGTTTATTTCAGCCATATTGAGATAAACATCCATCATATTCAGGCTATCATTCCTATTTTCCAAACCTTTCTTTTCAAGTAGACCTTGGGCAGCAATTGTATTTTCTAAAGCCGATTTATAGTCTTGCTCATACGCGTTTATTGCGGTAAAAAGCATTCTAGCCTGAAATCGTAAACTATCTTGGAGTTTTTCCCGCTTAAGTATGTTAGTAAGATATTCTTTGGCTTTCGTTGACTTGGTTTGCCAGTATAAAAGTTTTGCGTGATTTAATTCTGCGCTAATAATTGCTTCGGAAGTATTTAATTTTGAAGCCAAATGAAGAGCTCTTTCAGTATACTTATTGGCGCTGTCAAATTGCTTTTGCCTACCGTAGTTAACAGACCATTGTATATAATTTCGAAGTTCGTCAAGTTTGGTTGTCTCAACTTCAGTTGGCTCGGTAAGTTTTTGTTGCCCGAAAGAAGGAATAGCTATAAGAAAAGTAAATAGCAACAATAACCTAGATCTTCTAACGAAGAGAAAATCGATATAAAACGATAAGAAACGCTCTTTTTTCATGACAAAAACTACATTTTGAAGCTATTAGCAAGATGACAAAATTTTCATCAAATTACTATCCCGATTTATAAATCAGAAGAAAAATAAAGCATTTTTTATTATATATTTTCGGCGTATTTCTTGGAAATAGCATCTACGCAGTTAATTCCGTCGATAGCTGCCGAGATTATTCCTCCTGCATAACCAGCTCCTTCCCCGCAAGGATAAAGTCCGTTAACTTCAATATGTTCTAGTGTTTCAGGATTGCGCGGAATGGATATTGGAGATGATGTACGGCTTTCGGGAGCATGCAAGACCGCCTCATTGGTATAGTATCCTTTCATTTTTTTTCCGAAGAGAACAAAAGCTTTTTTCAATCGCTTGCTCAATAAGGGCGGTAATACCTTATTCAGATCAACAGAGGTGATTCCGGGTTGGTATGATGTCTTCGGAAAGTTGACGCTCGTAGTACCATTTACAAAATCGATCATGCGCTGAGCCGGCACGTGTTGGGTCTTCCCTGCAGCTTCCCAGCAAGTTCTTTCTACTTCTTTCTGAAAATTCAGGCAGACGAATGGATCGTCCTCTTTATAATTAGGCAAGTCTTTAGGTTCAACACTTACCACAATCCCCGAATTCGCATATGGGTTGTTTCTCTTACTCGGACTCCAGCCATTAGTCACTACTTCCTCCTGTTCTGTAGCACAGGGCGCTATAATTCCTCCAGGACACATGCAAAATGAATATACACCCAAACCGTCAACCTGTTCTACTAAGGCGTAAGACGATGGCGGCAAATACGGATTATCACTATCTCCGTGATATTGAATATGATCAATTAATTGCTGCTGATGCTCGACGCGAACACCAATGGCAAATGGTTTTGCTTCTATTTTTACTTTCTTCTCATAAAGCAAATAAAATATATCCCGCGCCGAATGACCTGTAGCCAATACAACATCAGAAAATGGCAACCAATTTTCATTAACTTTTATGGCTGTAATGCTGTGATTCTCGATCTTAAGATCGGTAAGTTTAGAATTAAAATGTACCTCTCCTCCTGCTTCAATGATTGCTTCGCGCATAGCAGTAATGATCTTTGGAAGCTTATTGGTTCCTATATGAGGATGTGCGTCTACCAAAATATCGGGATCTGCACCAAAGTGAACAAACCATTCCATGGCTTTTAAGACGTTACCTCGCTTTTTAGAACGTGTGTATAGTTTTCCGTCCGAATAAGTTCCAGCTCCGCCTTCACCGAAGCAATAATTGGATTCTGGATTTACTATTTGATCTTTATTAATAGCAGCTAGATCTCTTCTTCGCTCCCGTACATCTTTTCCGCGTTCAAAAACAATTGGTTTAAATCCGGCTTCAATAGCCCTTAAAGCAGCATACAAACCTGCCGGACCCGCACCTATTATGGCAATTTCTTGAGCTTCGGAAACTTGCTTCGGAAGAAATTCTGGAATAAGTTCACGAGTCTCCCCTTTGGTCCAAAGTTCTATTTGCAGATTTAACTTTACCGGCGCCCGTCGAGCATCGATAGAACGCTTTCGAATGCGCCAGTCTGAAATATCAGCACGTCTCAATTTTGCTTTTTCCAAGGCAAGTTCGAGCACATAGGCTTCATCGTCCTGTTTTTGAGGTGCAATTAAAATTTGGACAAGTGTGCTCATATTATGGTGCTGATCAACTAAAAAGAATAGCTGTATTGAAGTGCAAGGGCTGCTTTATTATCGCTTACATCTACAACATCAAACGCTCCAAGCAGCGTAAAAGTTCCGTAGTTGGTGGTTTTATAAGCCACTGAAGCATAATTTAACCAACTGTTCACTGTTGGATCAAACGGTTTTCTATAGGTTCCGAAGTTAGTGAAGTAGCTTGTCTTTACTTTCCAATCGAATTGTTTTACACTTCCCATAAGGCCTAGGTGATGAACTCTAGACCGATTGCTGATAAATTGAGAATTCATATCATTTAAAACGATGCTTGGGTCATTCAGAATAAAAGGCAGCCCTATAACTTGTCCTTCATATGTCCATCCACTGCGGTACGTACTATTTCCGAAGTAACCGTCAAAACCACTATTTCCGTCTGTGCCACTTTGATCACTGCTGTCAATATATTCATAAATGACCTGTGTAATCAATTTTTGGTTTGTAGGTTCAAACGAAATCCCCCAAATCCCATCAGGAAAATTCGCAAAGCGGGTTCCAGAGCCATCTTCAAAGGGATGATCATGATATGCCGTAAAGCGACCGTGTTTTGTTGGCATTTCGTATTGAATAAAATAGGTCCCAAGATGATTTCCAACGGCATTCAATGCTTCACCAAATGAGCCATCTTTATCGCCTTTACTAGCAATAAAAACATTGGTAAAGGCCTCAAAGTCGTTTTGCAACTCAGTTCCATCTGGCGCAGTACCCGCCCATTGCGCATAATGCTGTAATTGCAGGCTTAGCTTACTCCTATCATTAAAGGTAGTGATAAGGCCCAAACGTTTGTAATGTACTCTTACATCGTCTATATAGCGGTTGTCATTAAGCATATAATGACCAATACCCCAATCAATAGCGAAGGTCTTTGAAATTGCAAGTGGCTTATTAGCTTCTAAGAGTACTCCTGGTAACGGACGAGCATTTGTTGAAAATATAAAGTTTTTATTTGAAGCTGAGAGTCCGTTAAAGACAACAGCAGCAGCTTTTGAACCTAGCGTAGCCTTTAACCATGTATTTTTAAATTGAAGATACAAATCACGGCGTTGAATATCGTCCTCAAAACCATTTCTCGCCATGGCAGTAATACCTGCGTTTAAGTATACACTATCTTTTAGTTGATAGCTTGCTTGAATAGATGCTAAGCCTGCATAATCGGTTTCTTGTCCTATTTCTGTATTGGTGTTAGTATATAACCAAAAAGGAAGTGTGTCTTCAGAAGAAAATATACCTGTAGCTCTTAAATGCCCGTTCCATGTTACATCTTGTGCCAGGGTGATGGCACTGCATAGCGCGCAAGCTAAAAGAATAAAATTCTTCATATGATTAAGTTAATAATTGAAACTATTAGCGCTGAAAAATACGTTTATACCACGGAACTTGTTCTTCTGAATAGGCGTATCCATATTTATTTCCATAGCCAAAGTTATTAAGACTCACATTGTTAAGCACGAGTGCCACATTATCTAGACGGCCATCTGCAATTGCATCTTTTGGAAAGTCTAAGAGGCGCTTATCAGTATATCCTGCACGGGTAACATACAAGGTGATATCTGCAAGGTGATTGATCAAAATGGTATCGGTAACAAGCATAGATGGCGCTGTATCTACGATCACATAATCGTATTCTTGCTGAAGTTCCTCAAAGAATGTCTTTGTTCTATCTTGCATAAGTAACTCGGCTGGATTGGGAGGAATTACCCCAGATAGTACAATCCGTAAGTTTTTACTTTGCTCAATTTCATAAGCAAGTTCATTTGCTTTTAAACTATCATCTACAAGATATTCGGTAAGCCCGGGGGCATTCTTAAACTGTTCCGGTAAATAGCGGTGTAATTGTGGATTTCGAATATCAGCACCTACTAAAACAACTTTTTTGTTTGTAAGCGCTAGAGTAAGTGCTAAGTTAAAGGCAACAAATGTCTTTCCTTCTCCCTTGATGGTAGACGTAACAAAGATGACTTTGGATGCGTCTCCTTTTTTCAGATTATTGATAAATAAGTACTGAAGGTTAGTTCGGAGAATACGAAATGATTCTGCGAGTACGCTTCGGTCATTTATAAGTACTAATTGTTCGTCACTTTTCTTCAGTTTTGGCACTTCGCCAATAATGGCTGTATCTGTAAGTACGCGTTCAACATCACGACGGTTAGCCACTTTGGTATTGACAAGTGATCTTAGATAAACAAAAACAAACGGTATTACAAGTCCTGCCATTAAAGCCCCTAAATAAATTAGTGGCACATTTGGTGCAACCGGGCCTTTACTGCTATATGCACTATCTACAACCTTCGCTTTAGATGAAGTAACCGCCAAAGAGATTGACGCCTCTTCACGTTGCTGTAAGAGATATAAATAAAGTTGTTCTTTAATTGTTTGCTGACGTTCAATGCCTCTGTATAACTTTTCCTTGGTAGGCACTTTACTCAATTTAGAGTTTAGTATCGACTCCTGATAGTTTAAGTCGCGCATTGACACTTTTAATCCATTGGTTGAGTTTTTTAGACTTCCCAAAATACTTGTACGTATCTGCTCTAATTGATTGTTTACGTTAACCACAACTGGATTTTTGGCCGTTGATGATTTTAATAACTTATTTCGTTGCAGGATAAGGTCGTTATAATTCTTTATATCTACAGAAATACCCTCAGCTTCGAGTCCTATATTTGATGGAAGCAAGTCGTTACTCGATGCATTTTCCATATACTCGATCATCGTATTTGCGAGTTCGAGCTGCGTACCTATATTGAATTGACGTTTATTAAATTCACTAGCGTTCTCCAATATTAATTGCGCTTCAGATTCAATATTCGTTAATCGATTGGTACTTTTAAACTGTTCTTTATTACGTTCAACAGAGTCTAATTCGCGTGTAATAATTTCAAGTCTAGAGTCAATAAAATTGGATGTCTTCTGTGTAATTTGATTGTTATCGTTAATAGCGTCTTTATTGTATTGAAAGATCAACTCATTGATAAAATCTTCTGCTTTTTCGCGCACAGGCGATAGCATCTTTAAAACAACTACATTACTATTTTTAATCTCATTGGCAACTCTAATCTTCTTCTGATATGTGAGTGCCACATCTTCTGGATTCTTATATTTTACAGAGATCCGTCGTCCTTTGTACTTTTCAAATTGTGATCTATTGTCGAGATCAGGTAAAACCGTGATGTCACCAAAAGCCAAACTCACTTTTTGACCGAAAGTATATGTGTGACTTATAGATTTTGATTCATTTTCAATTTTGTATTCTGTATCGGAAAGAATCTCAAAGAATAATTTTGGAACTTGCTTATTCCCTAGACTGTCACTAATGTTCAAATACTGAACCGTCAAGGGCTTATAGCTGTATAGTTCGGTTGTTTTAAAGGTTCCTAAAGACTCATAGGTTATGTTTAAGTCAAGCTCCTTAACAGCTTCTCTTATAATACGTTGTGAATTAAAAATTGCTAATTCATTTTCGATCTTACTATTACCCATTTTAGAGAAGAATCCGCCATAATCAGAAAATGCAGATAATTCTGAATCATTGTTGCCTTTGTCATCTTTTATAATAATGGTGGCCTTAGATTCATAAAAGGAGGTTGTATAACGCAAATAAATATAGGCGCAAACCAAGGCTATGATAACCCCTAAGGCAAACCAAAACCAATAGCGGGTATATCCTTCCAATAGTTCACGGAAAGATTTTTCTTTGATATCTGTAGAATTCTTAATTTGGCTCATGCTAAATTTTTATCGTGAGAGAATAATCACCGAACTCAATACGATGGTGAAGAGTGATAATAATGCAGGTACATCTGGAATAAATCCAGATTTTTTAACACCTTTTAAGGAAGGTTCTACATAAACCACATCATTTTGTTTTAGAAAATAGAACGGACTATCAAAAAAATCACTCTTTGTAAAATCTATTCTAGCCACGCGGCGCTTCCCATCAATCTCACGAATTATGGTAACATCCTTACGGCGACCGTCTAATGTAAAATCTCCTGCTAAACCTATGGCTTGAGGTAATGTAACCCGTTCATCTTGTATTGTAAAAACCCCTGGATTGTTTACCTCCCCTATAACGGTCACCTTAAAATTCAAGATACGAACGTCTACAACGGCATCCTTGATAAACTCTAGAAGCATTCCTCTTAACATGGTTTGAACTTCAGCACGAGTCTTTCCCGAAACTGGTAACTCACCAATAGTAGGAAATTGAATAGCTCCTTCTGCATTGACCAAATACCCCTGTAATCCTATGTTTCCTGAATTCCCGGAATTTTGTAGGCCGGTATTTCTTTGGAAAGGCTTGATTACTGTCTCATCCATAGATGATACGGTAATATATAAAATATCATTCGGCTCAATTATGGGCTCAAATGCCTGTTCTATAGCTCTTTCATCTAAAATTTCAGAGTCTTGGAAATACAGGATCTCTTTCTTCGTGGCACACGAAAATAAGGATATAACGGCTAAACTAAGTAGTAAAATCTTTTTCATTGATCTCTAATATGGGTACAAATATAGGCTTATAATAGAAGCTTTAAAGTTTCGTCAAAAAAATAGCATTAGTGGTCCTTTTCATTTGATGATGATTCGGGAGAGTCTAAGGCCGAAAATTTTGAATTTTTACTGATAAATTCAGGAACAAGATCCTTTAACATTGACACAACTTTATCATCTTCGTGTTTTGTTGATGCCTTAATAATTGCTTTAATCTTCTTTTTAATATCAGCAAAAGCAATGGTTGACACCTTTGTTATCATGATCTTTTTATTATGTGTAGGAACGGTTGTTGATGTATCGTTAAGCAATTCCTCATAAAGTTTTTCTCCAGGACGAAGGCCTGTTATTTTGATGTCTACATCAACATAGGGCTCTAAACCAGACAAACGTATCATGCGCTCGGCTAAATTTAAGATCCGCACTGGTTGTCCCATATCAAAAACATAGATCTCGCCTCCTTGCCCCATAGTTCCTGCCTGCAGTACTAACTGACAAGCTTCAGGGATCGTCATAAAATATCGAATGATATCTCTATGCGTAACAGTAACTGGACCTCCTTGTGATATTTGTTTTCTGAAATGTGGAATAACTGATCCATTTGAGCCAAGCACATTTCCGAAGCGCGTGGTAATAAAACGCGTGTGAACGCCTGGTTCATTTTGGAGCGATTGCACATACATTTCTGCAGCGCGTTTTGATGCGCCCATTACATTTGTGGGATTTACAGCCTTATCGGTAGAAACCATCACAAATTTATCGATCATATTCGAAACCGCGATCACGGCAAGATTTACAGTTCCTAAGATATTGGTGTAAATAGCTTCATGCGGATTTCTCTCAATAATAGGAACATGCTTATATGCTGCGGCGTGATAAATGATATCAATATCATATTTTGAACATAGAAGTTGCATTCGATACATATTACTGATATCGGCAAGTTCGGTAATGTAATTCAGGTCTTTGTTGTTGAGTTGTAAATATAATTCTAACTCGTGCAGTGCAGATTCTGCCTGATCTAAAACGATGACCAGCTTGGGAGAAAATTCGGCTATTTGCTTTACTATTTCTGAACCAATAGATCCAGCCCCTCCTGTTACCAAAATGGTCTTGTTTTCTAGATCTTTCGCAATTACTTCATTGTCGATCTCAATAGGATTACGCTCCAGCAGATCTTCAATTTGAATAGGTTTAATTTGATTCTGAATATCCTCTTTTTTATTCCATTGCTCTAAAGTAGGCACGTTAAGCACTTGAATATTAAGCGCCATACATTGTTCTACGATCTCATTACGCTCTTTTCCACTTAACGACTGGGTCACAATAAGTACCCCTTCTACGTCCAATTTCTTAAGAGCTTCTGTGATACTATTAGTTACAGGAATTACTGGTTTTCCTAAGATCTTAAAGCGTTTTCCGCTCAATTCATTCGTTAGAAAGGCAACTAACTGATATGGTAAATTTGATTCAGTTGTAAGCGCCTTTCCTATGGAAATAGTGTGATCGTCAGCCCCTATGATAGCCACGCGCTTTTTTTCATTTCCTGTAGCCGTTAATTTCAAGAATTGATAGACCTCTTTTACTGCAATTCGAAAGAGCAGCATAACGGTAAAGGATAAAAGTACATAAAGAACAACCGATGTTGTTAAGAATATTTTACTTCCGTAGAAAGCAAAAGCAAAATAACTTATGACTATGATCAATCCCGCTGTTGCAAAGGATGAAAAAGCTAATTTAAGGATATCGGTAAAAGTTGAATGCCGAATGATCCCAGAATAGGTTTTAAAAATAAAGAAGAAAAAGATATTCACTCCTAAAATAATAAGCCCTTGCTGTACTACGGGAATAACGTCATGAAAAAATAAATTGGTATCCCGAAGAATAAAGTACACCAATAGCAAAGAGGCCGAGCAAAGTAGCGAATCAATAACGATCACTATCCATCGAGGTAAATACCTTTGATCGAGCAGTTTAATTTTATTGTCGCCCGTGTAAAGTTTGTCAAATATCTTATGTCGAGGTTTCAAGGTTTGTTGCGGGTTTTATAGAGCGCAAAGATACTATTATCTAAGCGAATTGTTTTAATAGTTGGCTAATCCTTTGACGTTCAATGTCTGTAAGATTAGAACCTGAAGGCAAACATATGCCCGTATTAAATAATGTTTCTGAAATATTACTTCCGTAATATGGGGATGAAGCAAAAACAGGTTGTAAATGCATTGGTTTCCATAAAGGACGGGACTCAATGTTATCTGTTGCCAAATGCTCACGAATATCATCTGCCGAAAAACCAGCTTTCGTCTCGTCTACAGTGATACAAGATAACCAATGATTTGAGAAAAAGTCGTCAGAATTTTCAGTAAAAACACGTACACCCTCCTGATTTTTAAATATTTCCGTGTAAAACGAATGCATCTCGCGACGTAAACCGATGTGTTTATCTAGAACTTCCATCTGACCACGACCTATTCCTGCACAAACATTGCTTAATCGATAGTTATAACCTATCTCACTGTGCTGATAATGTGGTGCATCGTCACGAGCCTGAGTGGCTAAAAAAACGGTTTTTTCTTTTACCGAGGCATCTTTAGTGACCAACGCCCCTCCTCCCGAAGTGGTAATGATCTTATTTCCATTAAACGACAGTATTGCAATATCTCCGAAAGTACCACAAGCCTGTCCCTTATAAGTGCTTCCCAATGCTTCGGCGCTATCTTCAACCACAGGAATGTTGTATTTTCTAGCTACTGCCATCACATCATCAGCAAGAAATGGCATTCCGTATAAATGTACTGCCACAATCGCTTTGGGTTTCTTTCCCTTTGCGATCCTTTCTTTTATTGCAATTTCTAAATGCACTGGACAAATATTCCATGTCACAGGTTCGCTATCAACAAAAACTGGCGTTGCACCCTGGTAAACAATTGGATTGGCCGAAGCTGAAAAAGTCATGCTTTGGCAGATAACTTCATCTCCCTGCGTTACGCCAAGTTGAATTAAAGCTAGATGCAAAGCGGCCGTTCCTGAACTCAATGCCGCAACGTGATGTTTTCCTCCCAAATAAGCTTCTAGTGAAGCTTCAAAGCCCACTACGTTTGGCCCCAAAGGAGAAATCCAATTGGTGTCAAAAGCTTCTTTTACGTAAGTTTGTTCGGTGCCACCCATATGTGGCGATGATAAGTATATTTTTGAATTCATTTTATGCTTTGTTATAACGAATTATTTGTGCCGGATTTCCATAAACTATGGCATAGTCTGGGATATCTTTAGTTACTACCGCGCCTGCACCAATAGTTACCCATTTGCCTATTTTTAATAAGGGATTAATAACGCTTCCTGCACCAACTAGCGTTCCTTCTCCAATTGAAACTCCTCCCGTGACTGCTGCATTGATTGCAATATGAACAAAATCACCTGTTTCAACATTATGAGAAACGGTAGCATTATTATTTACAATACAAAAAGCTCCTAAAGTTACATCCGCATCTATCACAGCATGCGGTAATATTTGAGTTCCTATTCCTAGTCTAGACGAAGGATAAATTGTTGCCGAAGGATGCGTAAAGACCGGAAAATGATTGTTGCTGAATTTTGAAGCTACTTTTTTACGGATCTGGTTGTCTCCAATAGTGATACACATGGCTTCCTCATTGCCAATTTCGAGATCGTCTTTTACTACGGGTACTCTTAAAATAGTTTCAACCTTCGGAAGCTGATCATAAACACGAAACGGGACATAACTACCTATACTTCGTATAAGCTCTATCACTGCATAACAATGACCTCCTGCTCCAAATAAGTGAACGTTTTTCATATTTCTTTTGAACCTTTAAAGCGAGTAGCTGTTGCAGTCTCAGAACTATTGATGTCACTGCGTAGGAAAACTTTTTGAATAGTTTTAAAAAGTATTGAAAGGTCTAGTGCAAAATTAATTTTTTCTACATAGTATACATCTAATTCAAACTTTTTTTCCCAAGTAATAGCATTTCTACCATTCACTTGAGCATAACCCGTAATTCCTGGGCGTACCTCGTGCCTCCGTTTTTGAAAATCTGAGTACAAATTTAAATATTCGGGTAATAGCGGCCTTGGTCCTATTAAACTCATATCTCCTTTTATTACATTCAATAGCTGTGGTATTTCATCTAACGACAATGAGCGCACGGTTTTACCTAAATTGGTTAGTCGATCCGCATCGGGTAACAAATTGCCTTGTGCATCCTTGGCGTTAGTCATAGTTTTAAATTTTATAATACTAAATATCTTTCCATTCTTTCCAGGACGCCTTTGTACAAAAAATGGAGTGCCTTTATTATTAATAGACAATAATAGTGCCAGTACAATAAATATCGGACTCAAAAGCAAAAAGCCAAGGAGCGCAGCGAAAAAATCCATTGTATGTTTAAAATATGGGTACATAGGTTCTACTTCAGCAAATCGTTATATTCTTTTAATAAAGCTTCCCATAACACCCGACGCTCATAGAGCGAAACGATAGAAGGCCTTGCATTAGCGGCTAACTCTTTAAACAGGCCAGAATCATTTACAAGCCGCAACATAGAATTCTTTAAGGCTTTTTCATTTTTCTTCGGAACGATGAGTCCATTAAACCCGTCTGTAATAATTTCATTGCAACCATTAATATCACTTACAATACAAGGCAAACCCATTGCTCCTGCCTGCATCACTACATTGGGAAAACCTTCGCGATAACTCGGAAAAGTAAGTGCATCGCTTATAGCAAAATACGGACGAACATCTTGCTGATAGCCCGTTGTAACAATTTTGGCATTCGCTTCAATTCTCTGTTTTGTTGCAACCTCTAAAGAGTCTAAGGAGTCTTCAAAGGGTCCAACTAACAACAAACTTACAGATGAAGTTACTTTTTGAATACTTTCGAAAGCCCGAACCAACTCATTGATTCCCTTATCACCAACCAGCCTGCCTACAAAGATAAAGACAAAATCGTTAGCTGGAATTCCGATCTTTTCTTTTTGTGTTGCAATAAATTCTTCGGAATACAGATTTGCACTAAAATATGAGGTATCAATTCCATTACTACTTCCATTACCAATGATCGCCACTTTTTCTAGAGGTGCGAACTTTTCCGAAGCAATAAAATCATACAACCCTTTTGAATTAGGATACACCCTAGTAGCAAAACGATAGGTAAGCTTTTCAACGATATTTAAAATGGTTCGTTTAAACCCTGTTGCTTCCATTAAGGGCAATCCCGCAACAGTATGCAATCGAATAGGAACACCCGCAAAATAGGCAGCCATCATACCAACAATCCCTGCCTTAGGCGTATGGGTATGTACTATTTTTGGTTTTTCAGTTTTTAAAAAACGATATAATTTGTATAAAGCTGAAAGGTCTTTGAGCGGCGTGATCTCGCGTGTCATTTCCAAATGATGGGTTGCTACTCCCTGCTCTTTCCCGAAAGCTTCGAGTCGTTCTTTTTCCGAAGAGACAGCGATCACTTCAAAATGATCCTGCATAAACGCAAGCTGATCTTCTAGTAGTTTTTCTAACGACAAAGGCACCGTTGTGATCCGTATGAGTTTTTCTTTTATCATTCGTTCAGCAGGTCTTTGATATTATTTTCTACCATTCGGTACTTTCCGCTTTTTGCTACCGGAATTTCAGTAACATAGACGATCTCCAATTGCATGTTATTCCCAATGCGTTCCCGCCAATTAGCTATAAACTTTTTTTCTACGGAAATATCATACACCGAATCATCTACTATGGTCTTGACCATCAAACTATTTAATTCATTCTGAACTGCTTGAAAACGCACAATTCCTTTAGTATCCTTTAATGTATTTGAAATATTCCCCAAGTTTATCTTCCCATTTTCAGGGGAATAAATAAAGTCGTCTATCCGTCCAAGAATTTCATCAACCAAGGGGTTATTATTACCACAGTTGCAAGAACGGTCACTTAACACCAAACTATCCCCAATATCGTAACGAATTAAAGGCGTGCCATAGGTTGTAAAAGAGGTAGTAACCAAACGCCCCGTTTTAGCAGGTTCGTTATTGGCGTCTAATACCTCAAAAATACCGCTTTGCAATTCTAAGTGTAGATTGCGGTTGCGACATTCAAAAATAAAGGGAGCTCCTTCAGAAGAAGCATACTGATCGTATAACTTTGTTTTAAAAAAACTTTCAATTGCTTGTCGGCTTTGCGGAGTGACCGTTTCCGCGGTAGGAAAAACGCCCTTTATGATCCCTTCCGGAAAATCTAATCCTTTTGCGATTCCAAATTTGGCAATTTCGTACATATTGGAAGGAAAACCCACTAAAAATTCAGGTCTGTACTTTTTTAAGTCCTTAATGTAATACGCCAAATAATCTTCCTTGATATGAAAGGTTGAGTAATAGCGTACCTTGTGATACAGATCTGTTTTCCAAAATCGATTCTTTTTAATGTCACGAGCGGTCAACAAACTTTTACCCGAAAACCAAGCCGTTTTCTTTCCAAGTTCGTAACCACAAATACTTCGGAAATTATCCAAAAGCGCAAATCGCTCCTGAAAATTATCACGAGTAAATAATACTTCTAAAGATTTCCCTGTGGTTCCTCCTGTTTTTGAGACAACAGCCTCACTTTTAGGAACCGTATACACTAAATCGATCTCCTTCCGAAGCATTTCCTTAGAAACAATTGGAAGTGCTGTAATGTGATCTATCTGATCTGCCGTAGAAATTTCGCTATATAATTTAGTGTAAAAAGGGCTGTTTTGTTGGGCAAATGCAACCAATTGTGAAAAACGAATCGCCTGATCTTCTTCCAACTGTTCGCGTGACCAATTATTTCTTTCGCTATACAGTTTTCGATAATGGCGGTAGTTGCCGCCATAGCGCACGCGATAACTTTTTAAGTTAAACATCGTAACCATCAGGTTTTGCAGAAAATGGGGCACTATTTTATAAAGACGATCCATCATAGTTTCTTTGCTAAAACATCATTATAAACCGATAAATAGTTGGTAACCATGAGTGAAATATCAAATTTCTTAACATGTTTAAGCGCGGTGCTTATCATACTTGCAGCCAGATCAGGATTACCTTTTATTTCTATGATCTTTGCAGCCAATGCTTTTGGATCTTGCTTTGGAAACAGGAAAGAATCATTAGGTACAATGTCTTTTACTCCTTCTACACGACTTCCTATAAAAGGCTTTCCAGAGGCTAATGATTCTAAAGCAACCCCCGAAAGACCTTCGGTGTTAGTAGACAGCACATTTAGATCTACTTGCGCCATAAGGGCGTAGACATCTGTTCGCATCCCTAAAAAGTGAATTCGATCTTTAGCCGCAGTCTGTGCAGCAAAAGTTTTGATCTCCTCAATTGCTGGTCCGTCCCCGGCAAAATACAGCACGACTGATTCGTCTAATAAATTAACGGCTTCGATCAAACTTTTTTGATCTTTATGAATTCCATCGAAACGCCCTGTCATTAAAATTGTAAAACCTTCCGAAGTTATAGGCGAGCTGCTCTTGAGTAATTGATTCTTTTTAGCGGCTTCCATTTCGGCTAGATTAACACCATTATGGATGACAACGATATCGCTTTTCCGAAGCCACGCTGCCAAATTATCTTTTACAAGCTGTGTGATACCAATGATCTTTTGATATCGTGCGTACACAAATCGTTCTAATGGGCGTAAGATCTTGTACTGTTTACGTTCGTTAAATACCGAGTGTTCTGTTTTTACAAGTTTTATTTTCTTCGGAAGAAATAGCGCTGCAAACGCGAGCCAGTATTGTGATGGAAACAAATGAGCATGTACGATATTATAATTTCCATTCTTGATCGTTTTGAGCAATTTAAAGGTAAGAAACGGATTGTAAAAGGATGTTTTATAATCGATCACCTGAATTCCCGCTTCCGAAAAAATGGTCTCAAACTTGGCAACATTGTTACTACCGTTAGAGATCGCAACCGCAACTTCATGTCCTTCCCTTTTCATAAGGGGAAGAATATCGGTGAGCAATTTTTCAGCACCACCAGCACCTAAATTATTTATAATGTGTAAGATCTTCACGATTCGTTTTCTTTTAATTGATTATATGAATAGTGAAAAACCCATAGTCCGAAAACAATAAACCATGGAACAAACATATTCTTTTGACGCAGCATGATCCCTAAATTTCCTAGGATCAAGGAGAAGGCGATAGAACCCAGCAGGAAAAAAACGAGACTACCTTTGAGTAGGAAATCTGACCTGCGCAATGCTCTTAAGGGTCTACTTCTAAAAACCTTTACAGTAAATATGAGTAATATTAAGTTTTCGAAGGATGCGAGTATGCTGAACGCATTGTTGATGTCAAAGAATAAAGGTCGGTATAGAAATGTAAATATTTTTAAAGGCAATGGGTAATTACTTGTATCAACTCCCGAACCTGATCGCTCTGCGTTAAGGCTAGAAGATTTTGTAGTAGCGTACTCTTCGATCACATCGGTTTCAAGACTATCTAATTGAATAAAATCAAGAACATAATTAAATATAGATGCTAGACCAACAATAAAGACCACAATAATAAAGGCCTTTTGATATCCCTTCAGACTTCCGTCAAATACATAACCCAAACCAAAGGAAGCAATAAGAAATAGGGTAATATGCGGCCGTACGGCTGTGGCAATAATTAAGGCAACAACCATCCAAAGAACACGTACTTTCAGGTTTTGCAAGGCGTAAACAAAGCCCGCAATACAGAAAAACAATATAGTATCTTTGCCAATTCCTCCCGACCAGAAGTGCATATTAGGCAGAAACCAGATCCATGGAAAGACAGCTATTCCGAAGATCTTTATATCGGCTAAACTTTCAAAATTCTGCAGATATGATTTTGAAATTCGATACAATAATAAAAAGCCCAAAAACCCTAGCTGTGCGTAGATCATATTTCCTGTAAAGAAAGATAGGTCTAGAACCTTCGAGGGAAAATAATTAAGTAAAAACATAGTCCCAGAAGGCGAGCCTCCCAATGCCATTTCAAGGATCTCCGAAAAAGGCATGACCTTGGGTTGTCCCCAATAATGCTGGGCATCACCACCAAAAGCGGCAATATAAAGGTGAAAGACTACTGCGATTGCCATATGGAAAAAGAACAATCTGTTTAGAATGCGCTTATCGCGTTCGTCAAATCCTTTAAAGGCATTTTTAAGGTTGAATCCTATTAGGATCACAACAATGCACACCATGATATTGAGTATCATCATAGGCTTGACTCGGTATTAAAAATAACGGTTAGTTCCTCTTTGATACTTTCCGACAGATTCATGGGTTGTTTTTCTGAAGTGCTCATCATTCCAAAGATACGTTGCCTGAATTTGGCACTAAATATTTTTGAAAAATAATCTTTAATTCCAAGTTTTTTTAAGACGAAAAATAACTTTTGAAATCGTAATGCCTTTGTTTCATTTTTATGTTCAACCTGAGCGTCTTCAAGATTAGAAATACCTAAAAAATCTGTGATCACTCTGCTTCCATCACTTGGATCCTGAACAAATTTTTCGAAATCTACAACCAATACCTCTGAAAATAGTTCTTTAAATCGCGCAATTGCTTTGGTATAAAAACTCATAGCCAAATAGGTATTCCATGCTAAATTTCCATTTTTATACGCTGCGATCTCCTCTTCCATGATCGCCTGAAAAGAACGTGTTGTTCGACCTAATCCTAAATCCATTTTGTAATGAGAGAATGCTCTTTTTATAGGATCGCGTCTTAAGATGACGATTTTTGCCTCTTGATTGTAGGCAAATATGTTGTCTGCTGCATCTGGAGCGTGTAAATACGCTGTGCTAGCGTCCAATAAATACTTTTCGGAAGTCGCTAAAGAGAATAACTTTCGATACTGTAAAGCGTCGTTTAGATGCGCTATGTGGACAGGTTTTGGAAATTCGTTCTCGAAATAATTATTTTCAGAAAAAAAACGAGATGGCTCGTATAAGTTCTTCGGAAGATCCTTTACAAAATAATGCGGCTCTTTAATAGGCGGTGTATACACTTCGGGGTGTTCCGAAAAAAGGCCCGTAAGGGTTGTAGTCCCCGCTTTCATTGCTCCTACCATAAATAAATTTACCTTCTCCATTAGCCTTTTATTTTTTTGAGAATGGGATATATGTTAAAAGGAGCAATTCTACTTATAGCATACAATTTCTTGTATGTTCCCGAAAGAAGTCTTTGCAAGGGTCCTGCTAGCAGGTTTCGCTCTTCTTTTGAATACTTACCGTAGTGTTTTAGATAGGTTAGTGCTGCAAACCGATTTGCATATTGTTTGAGAAAACTTCTGTTTTCTTCGGAAGTGGTTTCGGCAACTTCCACTATTGTTTGTAAATATCTATTGAAATCGGTTGCCTTATAACTATTAGCCGAAGCCGAACCGGTCTGTGCTTTTAAGTAATACGAAAGGTTTTTGTTTACAAAAACAACAAATTGTTTAGATGCCAAGCGCATCCACAGGTCATGATCTTCATGTTGTTTTTGTCCTTCTCGGAAATATCCTGCTGCATCAAAATGACTTCGTTTGATCACAACATTAGATGAATTAATGAGGGGTAAGTGTTTTGCTATAACTTCAAAATAGTTTAAAACTGCTGTTTCTCCATCTTTTGGAAGCAAGGCATGGTCATAGCGCTCTTCTTCCGAAGAAAAAACACGACAGCGGCCGCTTGCAAATAACACCTGATCTGGATGATTTGTAATAGCGTCTACCATTTCCTCTAAAAACGTTGGTGCCCACCAATCATCGCCGTCCAAAAAAGCAATATAAGGCCGTGCTGCTGCTTTAACACCTCTATTTCTTGCCACAGAAACACCCGAGTTTACAATGCTCAATAAACGCATTCTTGAATCTGAAATAGACTCAACCACCGCAACCGAATTATCGGTACTACCATCATTTACAATAATGAGCTCAAAGTCGGTATAAGTTTGTTGTAAGACCGATTGTATCGTTTTTTCGATCAATGAAGCCTTGTTGTATAACGGGATGACTACTGAGATCATGATAGAAACGTTTTAGCAAATCCGTTAACTGCCTTCAAAAACAGAAGCTGTAATGGATTTAAATTTTTAAAACGATCTTTTTGCGGTTCGATCCTGATAGCATCATTATTTTTTGCACGCATTGGGTTTCCTCCTATGGCATGTGTGGGTAGCATCTGCATGTGTTCAAGATCGAAATCCTCGTTGACAAACGATTTTATCTTTTTTAACCATAGGTCGGGTTGCTTACAGAGTTTTTCATAAGAAACAAATAGATAATGATCTGCTCTTTTTAAGCGTTTAGCCATCACTTTGATCTTGATCCATGACTTTGTACTAAGTAGTATAGATTTTACCGGCATATATACCTCTTTCGAACTATATTCTGGCAATAAGATCTTCTTCCTCCAGCTGTTAGCTACTGATGGCAAGTTGCGTTCTAGATGAATGATATATATTTCAGAAAACGCTAATTGCTCTAAAAAATAAGCCCAAGAGATACTCTTTGAACTATCAATAATGACCTTATTTTTAGCGTGAGACGCGATTATCTCATAAAAAGCCTTGACTTGCTCGCAAAAAGATTGCCATTCTTGAGATGCAACTAGTACAGGAATTTTTTTAAAATTTCGATACTGCTGAATTTCGATTACTCGTTTTTTGAATTGCTCTGGAGCATAATCATCAAAACGTTCTCGCAATTGAATATCTACGTCGCTCCATAATTCACAGTCTGTGATCATCTTTCCACAGGCACAATGTGTTTCCCCTTCATAAAATCGGATCCAAAAGCGATGACACTCCCCCACTGATAGACTTCCATCAATGTTTGAAAGAATGGAATCTAACAATGTAGAACCCGATCTGCCGTCGCCCGCTATGTAAATGATCTTCATTATAATACGGTTGTGTTAATGTTCATCTTTTTGTGAGCGTACCAAACCAGTACTGTATTTTGAACTACCAATAAGGCAGCGTACGCCAGAGACGCTCCTATCACATCAAAATACATGATCAATGGAATGGCAATAGCGATGTTAAAAAGCGTATTAAAAAGGTTTACCCGTAGCACATAGCTGTGATGTCCTGTCATGTTGAGTAATAAACCTACAGAACCTGCAAAAGAATTGATAAGCTGCGCTCCGCATAGAATAGCTAGTGGAATGTAGCTATCCTTGTATTCTAACCCATATAATGTTTCTATCACAAATTCTCCACCCAAAATAAATACCAATGCTACAGGAATGGAAAAGACAAAGATCACTCTACTTGCCTTAGTTACGATCTGTTGAAGCCTTTTCGGATTGTTCTCCTCAAAGGTTTTGGATAAATGTGGTGCAATTGCCGAATTGAGTGCGGTTAGTGCAAATGACACTAAATTGGCGCCTTTAAATGCTACTTCAAATAAAGCCACTGCCGCGGTACCACTAAAATAAGCTAACATATAGGTGGCTATACGAGTTTTAATATTGTTGATTCCCATATTTAATGAAAACTGCAACGAGTGGGAAAGCCATTCTTTGGTATGATAAACGGCTGTTACATTTTTAAGTGTATTGAGAAGTTTTGTTTTCAGAAAGTAGAACCCGATAGCATACGATAGGCAGGCAGAAATTACGTGAATTATCATGGCCTCTGGGGCTGTAATCGCTCCAGTAATCAAATAATATCCTAATATTCCTGAAAAGAGGAACAAATTCCGAAGTAATGCATCAGGTAATTGCCCTAAAATAATATAGCGCATTCCTTGAAGAGACGCGGCACGAATAGCGCTAAAACCCATAATAGGAAGTAATAGCAATCCCCATGTAAATGTTTCAACGAATAAAGCCGAATATTGACTTGGCGATATAAAATAGATCGCTGCGCATACAACCAATATGATCACATAACTCAAAAACGTCATCTGATTGGTCTTTTTGAGCAGTCCTTTTATAGCACCATAGTTGTTTTCTACCTCGTATTTCGGAATATAGCGTGTAAGTAATAAAGGAAGTCCTAACGTCAATGGAATAGACAATAGCATTACGGTAGAAAATGCAAGTACGTAAACTCCATAGTTGCTGATCCCAAGATATCTGGCCAGTAGAATACTTATGAGAAAGGTAAACAGTGTTCCCAAAAATTTAATAGCAACACTCCCTAAAGATCCCATCTTTAGCCCTTTGCTATTAAGTACTTCTGAAATTTTCAAAACGTAAGGTTATTAACTATGATGAAATGAACGTATCGTTAGAAACGATAATCTAAGAGACGAATCTCTCTAGCGGCCATAATATTGACATTCTCAACAGCTTCGGGTGACAGTAGTTCGCTGTAGTGCTTTTTCTCCTTACGGGCCCCACCTTTAGCAATATAATTAGGCATTTCCAAAGGTTTTGGCAAGTCTAATTTTTCAGTAATGGTTTTTAGTGCTCCAGGAATATCTTCATATTTAAAAATATCATCAACCGCTTTTACACCACCTATAGTATAGAGGTCAAATCCTTTGACTAAACCACCCATTCCTTTAGCTATAAAATCATCGATCGAGTCGAATCCTCCATTTCTATTTTTCCAGAAATACCATGAGATCATCTTATCCCAAGGGTTTCGGTCAAAGCTAAATTTGTAATAAGTATTCCAAACTTCTTCAGAAACTAAGCTTTTAACTTCCAGAGCAGACATGTGATTGTAAAACTTGGCTGTACGGCGTTTCAGAAGTAATCTTCCCCAATCTAATTGGACGTATTTTGAAAATGGAATATTGTAATTCTGAGCAGTTGGATAACCAAGTTCCTTTCGCTTAAGCTCATCATTAATGGTGATCTTAGTGATTATATCATCAGGTCCACAAAATTCAGAAAGCGCGATCTCTAATGAGGTTCCGGCTGTCTTTTCGGTTTTAATAAAAATAAACTTGTGCTTATGCGAAAGTATCATGTGGCTTCTTTATAAAATCATTCCAGCAGCAACTGTTTCGTGTGTTGCATCGTCAATAAGAATAAAACTCCCTGTTAATCGGTTATCGCGGTACTCATCAATCATTAATGGGCGCGTAGTTCTGATCTTAACACGACCAATATCGTTCATTCTGAATTCCTTATCTTCTAACTCACGAGAATAGGTGTTGATATCTACTTTATAAACAACCTCTTTAATAATGGCTCTTTGCTCATTTGAGGTATGCATGATCGTATATTTTGCGCGTGGTTTTGCAGCATCATTGTGCAACCAGCATAACATGGCATCAAACTCTTGAAGCGGTTCAGGTTTGTTATTGGTCTTTACGATCATATCTCCGCGGCTAATATCAATATCGTCTTCCAACGTCATTGAAATAGACATAGGCGCATACGCTTCTTCAAGCTCAGCATCCATTGTGTCGATCGATTTTATCGCTGAAGTAAATCCAGAAGGCAACACAGTGATTTCATCTCCTGGTCTAAAAATACCACTTGCTACGCGGCCAGCATAACCACGGTAGTCAACAAATTCTTTACTTTGCGGACGCAAAACGGTTTGTACTGGAAAACGCGCATCAATTTTATTAATATCACTACTAATATGAATACGCTCTAAGGTGTGCAACAAGGGTGCTCCCTGATACCAGTCCATGTTTTCTGAACGATTTACTACATTATCACCATCTAAAGCGCTAATTGGTAAAAATCGAATGTCCTTTGTATATAGTTTTGAAGAAAACTCTTCAAATTGATCAATAATACCTTCATAGACTTCCTGAGAATATTCAACCAAGTCCATTTTATTTACACATACCAACAAATGCGGAATTTGGAGTAATGAGGCAATAAAAGCATGACGCTTGGTCTGTTCGATCACTCCATGACGAGCATCAACTAAGATCAAGGCAGCGTTGGCAGTTGAAGCTCCCGTTACCATATTTCGGGTATACTGAATATGCCCTGGGGTATCGGCAATAATAAATTTACGCTTAGGTGTAGTAAAATATCTGTAAGCAACATCAATAGTGATCCCTTGCTCACGTTCGTCTTTTAAACCATCGGTAAATAAGGCTAAATCTACGCCTTCATGTCCCTTGCGTTTACTTGTTGTTTCTACTGCTTCCAGTTGATCTTCAAAAATTGCTTTACTATCATAAAGTAACCTTCCAATCAAGGTGCTTTTTCCATCATCTACACTTCCCGCAGTTGTAAAACGTAATAATTGATTACTATCTATTGCCATTTGAATATTGTTAATTGTTGATTCGTTTATTCGTTAATTCTTTAGTCAGGAAACTACTAAAAGTACCCTTGACGTTTACGGTCTTCCATAGCACTCTCACTACGCTTATCGTCGGTACGGTTACCACGTTCCGTTTGTTTCATAGCAGCAACTTCAGCAACTATCTTTTCTAACGTATCAGCCTCACTTTCCATACCTCCTGTGATTGTAATATCACCTAAGGTTCTAAAGCGAATTTTCTTAGATTCAACTTTCTCTCCTTCTTCTAGCTTTAAGTGTTCAGAAACTGGAATCCAAGAATTACTTCTCCAAACAACATCACGCTGATGCGCCATATACAAAGAAGGAATACTTATGTTTTCACGCATAATATAATTCCACACGTCCATTTCAGTCCAATTACTAATAGGAAATGCTCTAAAATGCTCTCCTTCAAAGTGTTTTCCATTCAACAAATTCCATAATTCAGGACGCTGGTTTTTAGGATCCCATTGTCCGAAATCATCACGATGTGAAAAGAAACGCTCTTTTGCTCGTGCTTTTTCTTCATCACGTCGTCCACCACCAATAGCACAATCAACATTGTTACTTTCTATAGCATCTAGAAGAGTTGTAATTTGCAAAACATTACGTGTTGCATTTTTACCTTTTTCTTCCGCTACACGGCCATCATCGATAGCTTCTTGTACAGAACCAACAATAAGTTGCACTCCAAGTTCTTCGATTAGATCATCGCGAAACTGGATAGTTTCCGGAAAATTATGTCCGGTATCAACGTGCATCAAAGGAAAAGGGATCTTTGACGGATAAAAGGCCTTGCGAGCCAAATGAGTAACTAGGATGGAATCTTTTCCACCGGAAAAAAGAATCACTGGGTTTTCAAATTGAGCCCATACCTCTCTTAAAATAAAGATAGCTTCCGATTCTAATTCGTCTAAATAATTTAAATAATACTTACTCATGATCTAGTTTGTTTTCAATATATTTTAAAATGATCGCAACCGCCTCTGCGATCGTAACTTTTGTTGTGTCTATTTCAATATCTGGGTGTTGTGGTGCTTCATATGGAGCACTAATACCCGTAAAATCTTTGATCTCGCCACGTCTTGCCATGGCATATAAGCCTTTGACATCACGGTTTTCACATTCAGCAAGAGGTGTATTAATAAAAATCTCAATATAATTCTCTTCCCCAACAATAGATTGTACCTGCTCGCGATCTACCTTGTAAGGTGATACGAATGAAGCAAGAGTTACCAAGCCAGCGTCAATCATAAGATTAGCAACTTCACCAATTCTGCGAATATTCTCTGTTCTGTCTGCAGGCGAAAATGATAGATTATTGTTTAATCCCTTGCGTACATTGTCACCATCTAATAAATATGTGTGAATTCCTTTGGAAACCAATGCCTGCTCTACGGCATTGGCTATGGTAGATTTACCTGAACCTGAAAGTCCGGTAAACCACAATAAGAACGCAGCGTGCTTTTTCAGCGCTGATCGCTCGGGCTGCCCAATCACAAATGAATGTGGAATTACGTTCTCTTCCATTACAGCTTTAATTTTCTTTTAAAGTAGTCTCGTATTCGACCTAGTGGTAGTTTAAGCCAAAGGCGTTCGTGGAAATAATAGAGTACAAATTTAGTAATTAACTCGGTTAACGCAATAAAAAGCGCTACTTCGTTAAAACTATCTAATACTGCGCTACTAATCAAAAAGGTGGTAGTAGTCGCTACAATTCGCCACGTGATGGTTTTATAAAGTGTTCGTTTTGGGGTGATAGGCCCTTCTTCTCTATACCGTTCCCAAATTCGCTCATGAAAATAATAGATCCCTAATTTAAGAATAAATTCGGCAAAACCAATCTTTAAGGCATTTTCAATACTACATTGACCAAACAAACAAGTGATAAATAGCACCACTAAGATCGTATCTGTAGTGGCTACAAATCGCCATGAAATACCTTTTAGTATACTTCGTAAATGGGAGGCTCTTTTATACATTAGGCCGAAACAATAAAATAAGGATTCAACAAATTCTCTTTGTTATAGCGGAGCGGTTTTTTGGTTGTAGTATCCATAACCGTTAACCCTACTGCCTGGCAAATAGCTTGTCCAGCAGCAGTGTCCCATTCCATAGTAGGTGCATAACGGGGGTATATATGTGCTTCTCCTTCGGCAACCAAACAAAACTTCAGTGAGCTTCCTTTACTTACTATTTCAACATCATTATTTTTTTCTACTTCGGAGATAAATTGTGCTGTATCTTCATTAAGGTGCGATCTACTACCTACGATCTTAACTGGAGATGCTTCTGAAGAAGCTGGTTTAATTTCGGAAGCATTAGCAAATATCGCTTCCATTGTTTCCTCTTCCGAAGAAACCACCACTTTAAATGCTTTCTTACTGTCTTCTGATGTATAATATAGTGTTTTGGTAACAGGGACATAAATAACGCCTAAAATAGGATTACCGTTTTCAACTAGTGCTATATTAACAGTAAACTCGCCATTTCTTTTAATAAATTCTTTGGTTCCATCTAATGGATCAACGATCCAACATGTTTGCCATCCACTGCGTTCATCAAAAGTAGCATTGCGTGTTTCTTCGCTTATAATAGGGTATGAAAGCTTTGAGAGATAGCCATTTATAACGTCACTGGCATTTTTGTCGGCCATTGTAAGTGGAGAGTTATCCCCTTTTACTTCAACATCGAAGGGAGTGGCATAGACTTTTAAGATTGCCTTTCCAGCGTCAAGAGATGCTCTAATAGCGGTAGTTAGGTTGTTTTTCATGGATCAACTGTGTATTTTGGGCGTGCAAAGGTACATTATTTTTATTTAAACTCAAGAAGCTAATTTTCAATGCTTCAGCTAAGAAAGGTATTAACATTTATTGGCAAAAATGTCTGGCAGCGTTAAAGAATTGGTAAACCGTTTACAAAAATTGGTAAAGCGATCAAAGGCGAGTAATTTTACGTAAACAAAAAATAAGATACCATGAACTATTTAAATTTAGATAAAAAGAAAATCCAGGAAACTGCGCAAGAACTCAATATATTATTGGCCGACTATCATTTGTACTATCAAAAACTGCGGAATTTTCATTGGAATATTGTTGGAAAACACTTCTTTGATCTTCATATAAAATTTGAAGAAATGTACGATGATGCTAAGCTAAAAGTTGATGAAATCGCGGAACGAATTTTAACCTTGCGTTTTCAACCAGTTAGTAACTTTTCGGAATATTTAAAAGTTTCAAATCTTAAAGAATCTCCTTCCAAAATAAAGGATGTTGATATGGTTAAAACGCTATTGGAAGATCACGGAACCATTCTCAAGCAAATGCGAACTGTTATTGAAAAAGCTGATAAAGCAGGTGATGAAGGAACAATTGACCTTATGGGTTCTTATATTGCCGATCTTGAAAAGACTAGTTGGATGCTTGATGCATGGACAATGTCTGCTACAGATAATCACCCAACGGCATAATGACATTGAAATTTACTTTAGTAACGCTTCTTGTCGTTGGTTTAACTGCTTGTTCTCAACCGGATCTTGGAAAACTTGAAATTCTTAGTTCCCTTCCCGGTGAGCTAAATGAAGTTAGCGGAATCGAAATTATTCATGGCTCTTCCCTCTTGTGGATGATCAATGATAGTGGGAATTCTCCGCGCGTGTATGGATATGATATCAATGAGCGAAAAATAGAACGAACTATTGAGCTCTCGGTTTTAAAGAATATAGATTGGGAAGATCTCGCCAGTGATACTAAAGGCAACCTATATATTGGTGATTTTGGCAATAACAGCAATAAACGTAAAGATCTAGCGATATATCGATTGGGAAATATCGCAATGTCAGATAGCATGGAAATAGAGATCACACGTTTTAAATTTGAAGATCAAACAGCTTTTCCACCGAAAAAGAAAGAGCGAAATTTTGACGTAGAGGCCTTTGTTTATTTTCAAGGAAAATTTTACTTGTTTACACGAAATCGCAGTAGTCATTTTGATGGAACTACCAAACTCTACAGTGTTCCGGCTGGGTCTGGCGAAGTTGAAGCTACTTATTTAGGTAGTTATATAACCTGTGAGGATGAAGATGATTGCCAGGTAACTGGCGCAGCCTTGAATCATAAAACAGGAGAGCTGGCGCTGCTCACTTCGAATAAAATATTTTTGTTTTCTAATTTTAAAGGAGCAAATGTATTTGAGGGAAAGGCAAAAAAAATACACCTTGAGCATGAATCGCAAAAGGAAAGTATTGTTTTTATCGATGCTAGCACGGTGCTTATAGCCGATGAAAAAGTTGGTCCTGAGGGCGGAAATTTATATAAGTATTCGTTTAAAAAGTAAACTGCAGTGCACCTGTAAGTCGTATGCCTTCTTCCCCTGTAAACAGACCAAAAACTCCTTTTAAAGCATCGGTATAAGATGCATTTATTCCACCACCATAACTGTAATGCCAAAGATTAGAGTCTTCCTCGGTTATCCAAACACGACCTAAATCAACACCTCCGTACATACTTAAGTCTATTGGAAATAACGCCGTTTTAATTTTTCTAAACTTATAGTTTAGATCGACACTTCCTGCCAAACTTTGATCTCCCCTAAATCGATCACTTCGGAAACCACGCAATCCGCTATCTGAACCCACACTAGGGCTCTGAAAAAAGACCGGACGATCACCAAAGGTAAGTTGTGTTTGCGCTGCCGTTCGTAAGACAAGTTGATCGTTATGCGAAATACTGTTATAAAAATCAATACCCGCGTCTAAAAACCCAGTAATTTTGTCATCATTAAATGTGTCAATTCCGCCACCGCGTATCGAGAATAACATACCTCGCGTTACAAAACTGGTATCGTCAAAATTTTTATATCGATAGGATATTTGAGGAATAAAATAGTAATTGCGTTCTGCTAAAATATTTAAAGTTGTAGCTGTGTCTAGAAGGGCTACAGATTCCATTTCTAGTTTTACCTGAAAGAAACTCCCATAGTCACTCTCCCGCTCTACACCCACGGCAGCGTTGTATCTACTCACACCTACCCGATTAAAATCGATTCCTAGGAAGTCATCGAAGTTTTCGGTTTCATTTCCGAAGCCAAAAAAGTTCTCCGTAAATTGATCTGAAGTGAAGCGCCCTTCCACAACAAAATTATAATCTTTAAAGATCGCCGCAAAGGTTTTTTCCAAACGTAGATCAACGCCTTTCGTAAGAAAACTATAATCTACATGCAAACCAAAACGTTGCCCAAATGGATTCGTTATAAAATCAACGCGCTCTTTGCTATAACCCGCCGATAGAGTAACTCCATTATCAGGATCATATCCTGAAGAGAGAGAGATACCACCGCTGCTACTTGGTTCCTTTTGATAATTGTAAACATTAGCCTCATAAAAGTCGGTAAACCTAAATTGAGCTCCTCCTCTACTTAGCACTTCGCTCTTTTTGGTATTGCTATCGTAGATCTTTATTCTTTTTCCTTGCTTAACACTGTAGCTATCTTTTTCTTGTCCGCCTACAATACGAATAAGTATTTGACGATCACCTTGTCCTGTGACTTCAAATACATCTTTATCATCTAGTCCATATAGCCAGATTTCATTAGTTTCATCACTATTAAAACTACGATCAAACAACAATTCCCCCTTTTTACCATCTTTAATGCGGTACGCCTTGATCTTCGTTATTCCATCTGGCAAGCGCGTGATCTCAAAATGATCGTCTTTATCGGTTCCAGTAAGCGTCTGAAATTTTATAAATGTCTGATAATAATCTTTTACTATTTCTTCTAAGTTTGCCTTCCTACCAATAAAGTGATCTTTTATTTCTCTTAAGGTGCTGTCTTGAACTGCTTCAGGCAGTGCAACAAAAGCTCGGTCTAAGGTTTCTTGTGTTATTGCATTTTGTAAAAATCGGGCTTCCGCAAGCCAGACTGATCGGTCGCTCCGTTTGATCAGCGCCCTATCTAGCTTGATTCCAGCTTTATTAAACCATTCAATATCAGTTATTGTTGGACCATAAACCCCAAACTGATTGACACTCCCCATTACGTTACGTAACGCGTTTAAAAGTTTCCCATCAAAATTGGCAAACACTTGATCTCGATCTCTGGGAATAGGTTCAAAAACTTTTTTTCCATCGATATCCTCAAACACCGCCCAACGCCATTGATCGCTGTGACGATCCCAATCGCCAAGAAGCATATCAAAAATACGAGCTCTAATGTAACTTTGTTCATCAATACGATAGTCTTCATCTTCCCTAAGTGTACTCAACACATCATCTGTACTTTCAATATCATCTGGATTTCCAAAATGCTTTCTGCCTTTAAAATCATCTGTAGGACGCTCTACGATCATATAGAGCTGATCTCCGTAGTCGTCATTGTATTTACCCAATCTTTTTTGCTTCGGAACATAATACAGCTTAGGCTTTGTATAATAGATCTCGGCTGCCTTGGCTATTTCCGGAATCGCAAAAGCGCCATAAGGATGCGCCGCAGTATAAAAATCGGAAATTAGGTCTTCGGTTAGCGTGTTTGAAAAATATTGCTCACCATCAACTCCTTTAAAGGCTGTACTTTCTAAAAATTGAACTGCACTTTTCCGTAGTGCCCTCATATTGTATTCTTTCCCCGACTTGGTAACCAATCGCAGCGAACGGGTCTGATGGCCTCCACCAGGTCTAACAACCTCCAAACCGCCATACAAGGTATCTAAAACTGCAACTTCGGCTTCTACAGCTGTTCCGTAGACAGCGCGGTAGTGATTTCCCCAAAACGATTTAAAAAATTCAGATTTTTCAACTTCTTCTTTTGTATAAACTGAAGCCATTACAGTCTTCGGAAACGTACTTGGAAGCTTTGAAAGATCAAATTCAGGGATAGGTTCAAATACTTTCTTTTGAAAGATCACTTCCGAAATTCCTTCCGAAGTCACCTTATAAAAAGTGGTCCAAATACTTCCATCTTTAAAGACCTCTATACTATTAAAGCCTTCGCCTCCAAAAGAAAACAGGCCATTATCACCTAATGAAGCTGGTTTTCCATCGCTCCCCGAGCCTGAAATGATCTGTTTGATCGAGCCTTCTTCAATAAACTGTAGATTTTTTTCATGCCCCGAAACCACCAAAACACGTAATTTTGGATCCGACAGCATGGGCCCAACTGCTTCGGCTAAGGCCCGATATTGTTTGTTAAATCTATCTTGTACCGATGGCGCTCCCTGTGAACGGATCTCAGTGATCAACGTTGCTACAGCTGGAAGAGGTATCGTTCCGCCTAAGGGAAATATATGATCTCTTGCCGAAAACTTTCCGCCGTGAATACCGTTGGTAAACAGCGGGTGGTGCATAGCAAAAAGAATAAATTTGTTTGAATTTTTTTTGAGTTCGCCTTCGAGTTCGCTTAATAACTTTTCACGCGATTTTATATCGCATTTATCATTAAAACCAGGTCGTTTGTCCCAATCTTCAATAAACCACTGACTATCTAGTGTGATCAATTGAATATGCTCTGATATTTCTATGCTTTCTAACGGACAACCATTGTTGGGTGTTAAAATATCGTCTTGTTGCAACTGCTTTTCCAGATAATCCTCTATAAATTCAAGTCCTTTTACACCGTTAAAGTCCCATTCGCGATTCCCAGGCAACATATAACTTGAAACCGCTTTATTTTTCATCACAGCTATCTGACGATCGAGCTGCTGCTTTACTGATGAGGTATCCTTTTTCTTAGCTTCAATATTATCACCAATAAAAATTAGGTGTTTTTCTTCGGAAGTTTCCTTTTGTAATTCCTTTTCAACAGCAGCGAGTACGTTTTGACTTGTTTTTTCCGAAGCACCACCAACTACATAAAAACGATGTGTTAAGGGCGTATTGGCTATGATTTCTTGAGAGGTATTTGCTACGGTCTGTACATTTGAGCTTGCGCATGAAACAACAAGCAAAAGCAATATAAAATAAGCACCAATCCGATTGATTTTCTTCATAATAATGTACTACAAGTTTAAAAAGAAAAGCCTAAACCGAAGCTATAACGGGTGCCTTCCGTAGAACGAAAAGCACTAAATGAACCATTGAGTCCGCCAGAGCCATTAAGCCAAAGTCCCGCACCATAATCGTTGTGCCACTTATCTGAAGTTTGAGACGGGATCCAAAGTTTTCCCATGTCGGCTCCAACATACACCCCAAGATTGATAGGAATGAGTTCAATTCGAAATTCATTAAAACTATATCGTAGATCGGCACTACCAACCAAGCTTGATTTACCTGTAAAACGATCTCTACGATAACCCCGCAATCCCGAATCGGCCCCAAGTTTTACCCCTTGGTAAAATTCAAATTTATTATCAAAATTGAATCCGGCCTGCAAATTTGTTTTTAAAACCCACTTCGAACTTTGAAATACACTGTTGTAAAAACCTAGTCGGGTGTATAAAAAGCCAAACACTCTACTCGGATCACTCAGGTTATCTGTTGCTCCAGCGCGTAGATCGAACATCATTCCTCGGGTTGGCGCCGTAGGAATATCAAAACTTCTATAGTTATAGATACCTTCTACGGTCCCGAAAAATTGAGTATTGTCGATTTGATCTTCTGAAGTAGGCAAATTTGCCGCATTTAGCGTTGTACTTTGTGTAATGGCGTCAAACTTTGTTTGTAGCTTAAAATAGCTACCAAAACTCGAATTTCGCAGTAAGCCAATACTTGCAGAAATGGTTTGTAAAGCAACCTGATTATAAGCAATTCCAAGATCCTCTTCTGGATTTTGGGTTTCATTTCCGTAGCCAAAGTAATTCTCAACAAAATTAGCACTCGTACCATAAGCATTGATGCTTAAATTGAGGTTATTCATAATATTGGCAAATTCTCCTTCGTAGCTTAGGTCAAATGAATTGGTGCCAATAAAATAGCCTGCTTTTCCTGTATGCCTTTGTGAAAACGGATTACGTTGAAAACTATTTATTTGATATGTATACTGTGCTCCCACAACACCGCCATCATCAGGATTGTAACCACCTAATGCCGCGTAGCCATTGTTTCGTTCTATTTGCTTGCGATAATCGAATGTATTTAAAGTGTAAACATCTGTAAAACGTACATTTCCCGCGTTTTTTTCTTCTATGATCGACTCTCTACTTTCGTGATCGTAAACTTTTGAATTTTCACCATTGATCAGTTTAAACGTATCGATCCCTTGACCGCCGATCATTCGAACAAACATCAAGTCGTCTTCATCCACTCCTTTTATCTCAAAAGTATCTTGACCGTCGAGTCCATAGAGCCAAAGTTCGTGGGTATCTTCCATCTTAAAAGTGCGATCTACTGATGGCTCCCCCTCCTTTGCACTGTAATTGGGGTATACCTTTACATTGGTTCTACCATCTGGGAGACGTGTTATCTCAAAGAAATCATTAAAATTACTCCCAGCAATGGTTTGTTGGGTAGCGAGGTAAGTGTAGTATCTATCGGCTATTAACGCCAGGTTTTCCCGTCGTGCTTTAAGCATGGTTTTGATCTCTTCCAAGGTTTCATCGCGGACTTCTTCGGGAATATTATCAAAGGCTTTTTCAATAAGTTCATCGGTAATGGTATTTTGAATTTCCTTAGCGAGAAAAGTCCATTGATTGCGTCCGGATCGTTGCAAAAGGGCTCTATCTAGAATGATACCTTCTTTGTTGAAATATTTTAGATCTCTCAGATCGGCGTCATAAATGTGTTTTTGGTTATTACTTCCGAAGATAGATTTTGCCACATCTAAAATGGTTCCTTCAAAATTTGAGAATGCATCGTCTCTGTTCTTCGGAATTGGCACAAATACATTTAAACTATCGCGATTGTAATATTCGGCCCATCGCCAATGATCACTCTCGCGATCCCAATCGCCGATCAACATATCAAACAGACGTGATTTTATGTAGCTTTCTTCGTCTAAAAAAATATCGCCTCGCTGTCTAAGTTTAATGAGAATATCATCTGTAGATTCAATATCGTCGGGGTATTCGAAGGTGCGTTGACCTTCACTGTTTTCATTAGGTTCTATAGAAATATAGTACAATTCATCTCCAAAGGAATCATTGTAGTCGCCTAGTTTTTTTTGCTTCGGAATATAAAACAACCGAGGTTTTGTATTAAAAATATCAATTGCATCTGCCATTACGGGAACAGCCATCACTGCATACGGGTGAGAAGCAGTATAAAATGTAGAGCTAAATTGCTCTGGGCGTGTAAGCTCGTCATCAATATTTACGTCGGTTGCATCTTCGATATTTTGAGGATCTAACGGAACATCACGCTTTTTTAGATACTGAAGTGCGCTTTTGGTCAAGGCTCGCATGCTGTATTCGTTTCCGTTTTTATCTCTTAAAAGCAAGGCCTTGTAACTAGGTGACGAATTCTCACGTATTACCTTTAACCCGCCAAAGATAGAATCTAGATTACCTACTTTCGCTTTTATTGGAGTGGCGTAGACGTCTTTATATTTTTGTCCCCATATTGTTTTAAAGAAAAGCGCCTCATTGATGCTGTCGGGTGTATAGATAGCGGCCTCTCGTTCCTTCGGAAGTTTAGCTATATCTAACAATTGCGACACATCATATTTGGCATGAGGGGGAATAATTTCCTTTTCAAAGAGCAATTTCGGTGTGTAGTTCTCCCCTACCGAAAAGTAGCGTACCCAAGACGACCCATCCTCAAAAACAGTCATAACTGCGAATCCTTGTCCGCCATAACTAAATTCCCCAAAACGTCCTATTGTAGCGTAGCTCGATTTTGCACCGTTTCCGGTTTGGATCTGAATCATACCATCTTTTTCAATATGATGCATTGTATGTTCATGTCCAGAGGCAAATACCAAACGATCACTTTGTTTTGTGATACTAGCCAATCGATTCATCAATTTATTGTAGAGTTCATTGTATCTATCCTGAACAGACACACCACCTTGAGATCGAATTTGTGCAACCAAAGAACCTAAAATAGGAAGAGGTATTTTTTTTTGAACAGGGTATAAATGTTTTTCCTTTGCATAGTAACCGCCATGTGTTCCATTTGTAAACATAGGATGGTGCATAGCAAGCAATATGGTCTTGTTTTGATTTTTCTGAAGCTCTATATCGAGTTCGATAAAAAATTTCTCACGAGTTTTAATATCGCAAAATTCATTGATCGCTGGGTCTCTATTCCAATCTTCTAAATACCATTGGGTATCTATAGTTATTAATTGAATACTTTCGGAAACGGCAATGCTTTCTAACGGACACCCACCTGAAGGTTTTAATAGATCTTTTCCAGAAGCTTCTTTCAAATATTCCTGCTCTCGCAGTAATCCGGAGAGTCCGCTATTATACCAATCGTGATTTCCTGGAATAAAGATGGTTTCACCTTTAAAGTTTTCAACCGACTTTAACTGTGCATCCATGTGATTTTCGGCGAATTTCCGTTCGGCATCTTCAATTGTAGGCATGCCATCGGGATATATATTATCTCCAAGAAAGATTGCATAATCACCTTCTGTTTCTTCTGAAGCAATAAGATTGTTCAAGGTAGTTAGAGCATCACTCATTCCTCCCATTGGAGAAATTCCAGCATCTCCAACAAGGTAAAAAGTTCTCTCAACTTTTTTTTCTAAAGGAAATATGGGCGTTGCTTCTGGATATAGATATTGTGGTTCATAAGTTGACGCACAAGACACCAAAAGATAAGTGCTTAAACAAAAAACTATTTTTTTTAAACTCATAAAATTACATTGACACTGCGATTCCGAAGGTAAATCGAAGTCCTTCATCACCGGTAAATAAATTAAATGTTCCACTGAGTACATCGGCAGCATTCACCCAAAATCCACCACCATAATCGCTATGAAGCTCATCGCTGTCGTCATTGGAAACCCAAACGCGACCCACATCGGCACCTCCAAAGACACCCACTTGAATAGGTGCGACCCCCGTTTTAAATCGTTTAAAGCTATAGCGTAGGTCTGCACTTCCAACGGCGGCATTTCGTCCTGTAAAACGTTCGTCGCGATAACCGCGTAATCCGTTATCTCCTCCTATTTGCGCTGCCTGATAGAATTCAAAATTATTTCCTATCCTAACTTGTCCTAATGCCGTAGTTTTAAGTACTAGTTTTCTATTTGGAAGTAAAGCGTTGTACAAGGTCCATTGCGGGTTAACAAATCCGAAAACACCATCACTATCCTCAATATTTTGTGTTGCTCCAATTTCAACATCAAAGTGCATGCCGCGTGTTGGGTTTGCTTTGTTGTCATAACTTTCATACACATATTCTCCTGTGGCGTTAACAAAACTCTTGGTTTCTCCAAAATCGTCGTAAGGAAACAAGGTGATAAAACGATTTGGTGTTTGTTGCACTTCAACACCTTCGTAACTTGCTGTTAGTTTAAAAACACTTCCGTAGGGTGTGTCATTCAATATGCCGATATGACCACCATAGCCGCCCAGTCTCACTTGATTGTAATCTCTTTCAAATTCATCACTTTCGTAATCGGGATTCAGTGTTTCATTTCCGAAGCCAAAGAAATTCTTGGCATAGCTGGGATTTCTGAAATTAGCTCCAACTAAGAAATTCCAATTTCCGAAGACATTTGCAAATTCCCCTTCATAACTGGCATCAAAGCTTTCTGTTGCGACATAATAACCCGCTGCAAAACGATGCTGCTGTTTAAATGAGTTTCCTTGGAAACCTTGTATCGTATAGACATCACTAGCTCCTATTTTAAAGCCATCATCGGGATTAAAACCAATTGCTGGCAAAAATAGATTAGACGATAAGATCTGTTTTTGCGAATCGTATGTATTGAAGTTATAATTATCTGTAAAGCGAAAAGCTGCACCTCCCTTTTCTTCAACAGTGTTCTTTTTGCTTTTATGATCGTAAACTTTGATCTTTTTACCGTTGGCGATTTTATATGTGTCATTATTTTGACCTCCAATGATCCTAATAAAAACAGGCTTGTCACCCTTACCCTTTACTTCAAAGACATCATCATCGTCGAGACCATAGACCCAAAGTTCATTTGTATCTGCACTATCGTAGGTACGATCAACCATCAGGTCGGCTTTATCACCATCTTTAATTCGAAAGGTCTTTATATTTGTTTTGCCTTCGGGAAGACGTGTGATCTCAAAATAATCATCTTTATCGGTTCCTGTAACGACTTGTAGCTTTGAAAAGTATTCGTAGTAATCTTCTGCTATAGTCACAAGATTATCACGTCTACCTTTAAGTCGGCGTTTAATATCCATAGCGGTTTCGTCTTGTGCTTCGGAAGGCATGTCTTTAAAAGCTGCATCGATGATCTCATCGGTCACTTGATTTTGAATATGTTTTGCCTGTGTTATCCACTCCTCTCTTCCGAAGTTTTCAAGTAAGGCTCGATCTAGTTTTATTCCGGCGGCATTAAACCATTTGGTATGTTTTAATTCGGCGTCATATATCTGAAATTGCCTAGCAGTACTAAATAACGCTCGCACTACGTCTAGAATTCCTCCATCAAAATTGGCATATACCTGATCGCGATCTCGCGGGATAGGCACAAAAACGTCTTTTCCGTCCTGATTTTTAAACTCCGCCCAGCGCCACTGATCGGTATGGCGATCCCAATCACCCAAAAGCATATCGAACATTCGCGCACGGATATATGCTTTTTCATCTACAACATTTTCTTCGTCACTTCTAATTTTATCGAGCAGGTCATCTGTACTTTCTATGTCATCGGCAAAGTTAAAAATTGCACCATCGTAGGGCTCGTCTGGTCGTTCTACGATCATATAGAGCGCATCCCCATAATCGTCATTAAATTTTCCTAAGGATTTTTGCTTTGGAACCCAGAATAACTTCGGATTAGTATGAAAAACACCTGCAGCTTCCGATAGTTTCGGGACGGTAAAGGCTCCATAGGGATGGGCAGCCGTATAAAAATCTAAGATAAGATCTTCAGAAATCGTATTTCTAAAATCATCTTCCACTTCTTTATCTTTTAAGATCACTGTTTGAATAAACTGAACAGCACTTTTTTTAAGGGCTCTCATATTGTAATCTTTTCCATCTTTATCAACTAAACGAAGCGAACGGGTTTGATGGCCACCTCCAGCGCGCACTACTTCCAATCCGCCATACAATGTATCTAGTAAAGCTACCGGCGCTGTAACGTTGGTACCATAAACATTTCGGTAATGATCACCCCAAACGGTCTTATAAAAGCCCGTTTTTTCAATTTCAGAATCTTTATACACCGATGCCTTTACGGTTTTCGGGTAGCTTGTAGGAATATCCCTAAGTATAATTTCAGGTGTTTTTTTAATGATCTCTTCGGAAAAGATCAAGCGAGCAGTTCCATCTTGGTCTGCTTTATAGAAACGAACGGCTGTAGAACCATCCTTAAAAATATCTAAGGCAGCAAAACCTTGTCCGCCATAACTAAAATGGCCATTCTTCCCTAAACCGGCTCGTTTCTGCGAACCGATCGATCCAGAAATAAGCTGTTTTGTAATTCCTTCTTGAATGTATTGCAAAGATTCTTCGTGCCCAGATACAAATACGAGTCTATCGTGTTCACGAGTTAATACTTGCATACGCGACATGAGTTCATCGTAGCGTTCGTTGTAGCGATCTTGAATAGAAATAGCACCTTTACTGCGTACTTGTGTGACGAGGGAACCAACTACAGGCAAAGGAACTAATTGATTGACAGCTCCGAACTTTCCGCCATGTGCTCCGTTGGTTAAAATAGGATGGTGCATCGCAAAAACTATGGTCTTGTCTTTATTTTTTTTAAGCTCCCCTTCTATTTCAGCAATAAACTTTTTACGGGTTTTAATTTCACAATCGTCGTTGATACCTGGGCGATCATCCCAATTTTCAAGATACCATTGAGTATCGATAATAATAAGTTGAATATCTTTTTCAATTTCTAGGCTTTCAATGGGGCAACCTTCCAACGGCATAATAAAATCATCATCCTGAAATATCTTTTTTAATTGATCACTTTGCGCATCGAGACCTTTAGAGCCCTTGCTCCAATCGTATTGCCCAGGAATAACAGTGATATCACCTTTAAAATCCTTTAACACTTGGGAGACCTGATTTTGATCGGTATCGATCTTAGCTAGGTCGCTAAAGGTATTACCAAGAAAAAGGATGTGATCCTTTTTAGTACTTTCAGAAGAAATAAACTTACCAAAAGCTTGAAGTCCTAAAGAAGCTGGAGTTCTATCCGAAGAACCACCTAAAAGATAAAATGTCTTATCAAGTTTCTTTTGGGAGAGGTTGGTTTTATTTTCTTCAGATTTAAACTGGGGAGAATAAGTGGCGCAACTAAGGACGAAAAAAGAAGTTACAAAAGTTATAATGCTGTTAATTTTCTTCATATAAAATGACTGACGGTTGTTTTTTTGTAATTTGGATCATTAATTTCTAATCATGACAGACCTTGTAAAAGCAGCAGACGAATTTATCATGAATCTCTTTAATGAGAAGCTTGACGGTTCGTTTCTATATCATAATTATACGCATTCAAAACGTGTTTATAAAAGTATAAATGATATAATTGAAAACTCACAAATCGATGTTAAAGATGCAGAGATACTACGTTTAGCAGCTTTACTGCACGATAGCGGATATATTGTATGCAGAGAAGGCCATGAAGAAGAAAGCGTAAAGATCGCTAATGAATTCTTATCGAAACACGGTGTAGAAACCGATACGATCACAGCGGTTGAAAAATGTATTTTAGCGACAAAATTCAAGGGAGAACCACATAGCAAATTAGAAGAAATTATACGTGATGCAGATTCATCGCATTTCGGTAAAAAATATTTTGAAGAAGCGAGTGAGTTTTTAAGACAAGAATATATTGAGCAAGATATTAAGACATATTCTCCTCGCGAATGGCGTGATGAAAATATTGACGTGCTTGTAAATAGGCATAAATACTACAGTGATTATGCCTTAAAAAATTGGCAACCACAAAAGGAAAAGAATCTTGCGGAACTTATGAAGAAGAAGAAAAAGGACAAAAAGAAGCTTAAAAAGGAAGAATTGAAAGCTAAATATAAGGCAGAGGCTAAAAATAGCAGCCCTGAACGTGGAATTCAATCTTTTTATAGAGTTGCTCTCCGAAACCATATTAAATTAAGTGATATTGCAGATACAAAAGCCAATATTTTGCTTTCTGTTAATGCTATTATGATATCACTAGTTTTGTCTAATCTGCTTTCAAAATTAGATTCCAACAGTTTTTTAGTGATCCCAACGGCTATTTTTGTATTATCAAGTGCTACCACCATGATCTTGTCGGTGATCGCCACTAGGCCTAATGTAACACGGGGTGAGTTTACAAGAGAAGATGTTCAGAATAAAAGTGTCAATTTGACCTTCTTCGGAAATTTTCATAAAATGGAACTTTCTCAGTACGAATGGGCTATTTCGGAGCTTTTAAAAGACAAAGATTATATTTATAGTTCGATGACGAAGGATTTGTATTTCTTAGGAAAAGTTCTCGACCGGAAGTACCGCATCCTTAGATTAACCTATACTATTTTTGTTATTGGTACCATTATTTCTATCGTTGCTTTCGGGATCTCCTTTGGTATTTCCGAACAAACGGTTGAAGAGGTGACAAAGATCGTTCAACCATAATCAAAAAATTCAATTTTCCAATTGCTCCATTAAGTCCTGATAAGTATAGTATTCTTTAGCGTTTGCTTTTCCTTTGGAATACAAAACACTAACACGTATCGCTTTTAAACCTGTTACACCCTGAAGATCTTCGAGATTTACGATCTCCTGGTCTGTATCGAGATATTTTTTAGATTGTAGAAACCCAATGTACTTTAAATATTCTTTTTCATCATTGCCTTGTGAATATACAATGGCGATCTTCCCCGCTTGAGTAACGCGTTCATCGGTACCTTTTATATTGGCCTTATCAACTCGCTTTTTGATAACTTCATAACGAGCATTGTAGGTTCCGTCAACATCAAATCGTTTTTCATCCATTCTAAAGCGAAGCGCAAGGGAGCTATTGAACACCAAGATCATAGACGCCACATCTAATGGCATGGGCAGGGTGCTTTTCATTCTGTAATAGGCATTTTCCATTTCACACATCACTTGTAGCTGCCAGAGACGCAAATTATACAGATAGATTTTATTAAAACTGTTGAGTTTAGTGATCGATTCGCCAATATATAAATTGTGCTCAATACCATCTGTTTTAAAACGTTCAAAGTAATGTGGATACATGGCTTGTGCATCGATCTGTTTTTTGTCTAAGATGGATGCCAAGCGTTTATTGATACTCATAACGCTTTCGTCATAATCTTTACGATGATGATAAACCAGTCCGGTATTAGGCTCTACAAGTTCATAGTAAGCACTAATAAGCTCATTAAGAACCTCCGATTTTTTCGACAAGTGTCTAAATAATGGAGTAATTTCGGCTCGTACGAAGTTTAAAACTTGTCTTTCACTATTTACTTTTAAGGCTTCTTTTAAATCTGAAATATAATCGTTAACCCGATAGATAAGCTGTTCGTAAATAGGCAGTTCTTCTATCGTGTGTATTTTTTGTATTATTTCTGAAATGTGCTCCAATTGCAACAATAGATCTTGTTGTGTGGCAACATTTCTTGCTTCCGAAGACCCTTTAATGTCTATTTGACCAAATAAAGGAAATACTTCTTCAAAAACGATTTCTTTAAATACGGCTTGTTGTCCACTTGCCTGTAAATTGATCACCCTCTTAGCTTCTTTCTTAAATTTCCAATGAACGCTAGGGTGAATGGATGTGCATTCATTTTGAATAAGCAACTCTATCGCATTCTCAGCTAGCTGTTTGGAGCGAACAACAGATTCTACCATAAAAGGCATAATATCCTTGAGTTTTACTGCATTGACCGTATTTAAAGCATTGACCTCATTTGAGGTTAGTTCTAATACAGCCAACACTTTATTGTGATGAACAATGGCGATTAAGATAAAACTGGCAACTCCTTGATCTCTAAACTTCTTATACAATCTGTTGTCTGGGTACATTTCAGCGTACTTAGCTGTATTTGTGACGACGTAAATTTCATTTTGTTTAAAAAGCGTGTAATAGGAAACATCGCACAAGGCATCAACACATTTAACAGAGGTTTCTCCATTTAAAATATAGCTGGGCAGTTCCATGCCGGGAACTATATCAAATGTGCCTTCTTCCGAATTGTAATCTGTGACTCCTATCTTAAGGTTGGGTAATCCGAAAATAGATCTAAAAATACCTTGTGTATCGCCGGTCTGATTGCCATCAATCTTATCATTTTTAAGAAGCTCTGTTTTAAAATTAGAAATTGAAACGTCTAATGTTAGATCAAAGAGTGTAGCAATAACAAAACCTTTAAAAATATAGCTCTTTGGTGGAAATTTTTCTTTCCAAAGTGCAATGTTATCAAAATTTTCAAGGAGTTCGTCAACATCCTCTTGTGTGATATCGATCGCTTTATCTGTTTTGGTTATGTCAGTAAAATCTGCATTGTAAAGCACGCGATAATGGCGCATAATGTTATTGGCATCGCGAACGCTATAATAGGTGGGTCTTCTAAAATCTACTTTATAATTATAGTAAAAAAGTAGTATCATACTACATCCCATAATATAATTCAACGTATCATCAAAACCCGCTAGTACCATTGACCTGTTTTCACTAGGCTCCTTCATGATATCCCGAAAACGCTTAGTCGATTTAAAGATAATATCACGATATGGAACTGTAGCGATCTTTATTTCATTGGATGTAAGAACAGTGGGAAACAGATCCTCAAATAGTAATTCTATTTGTTCTTCATATTCATCGACGTCACTTTGTGAATTGAGACCATCAACTAATTTTGGATACTTCTCTACAATATCAAAGATCTGTTTAGCCCTTGACCTGTATAACTCATTACCATTCTCCAAATGGTTATGGTAGTAATCTACAAGTTTTTGGAAACTGACCTGAATACTTAAAGGAAAATCAGCAGACGTTGATTTCATCATGATTATAGTATATGCTTTACTTATGTAAAAATACCTAAATTTCTCTGTATAACCTTTATAATTGGATAATTAACAAATATTTGAGGGTGACATTTTTTTTCAGAAAAAAGGTTTGCTATTTTTGCGAATATATACCATATGCTATGAAGCCAATTCTATTACTTTTATTGACTGTTTTATTATTCTCTTGCAACGATCAAGAGAACACCTATCGTTTTGAAGGAAATGCCACAGGCTTTTCTGAAGGCACAACCCTCACCGTCTACAAGATCGAAAACAACCAGCCTGTCGCTATCGATACGCTTGCTATTACTAACGGAAGCTTTAGCGCTACTTTTCCGAAGGAAGAAGACGCTGGCTTACGTTATTTTCAAGTATCTGGTACAGAAAATCCAATTCTTTTCTTCCCTGAGAATGAAAATATGAAGGTTCAGTTATACAACGATAGCTTGCAATCATCATATGTTTCTGGAGGCGCTCAGAATGCAGCCTACAGAGCTTTTTCAGAAAAAATAAGAGCTATTACAAAAAAGAAAGAAGAGCAAATAGCCCAATATAATACGGCTAGAAACCAGCAGGATGAAATGTTGATGAGCGAGATCAGAAATAGTAATGCTAAGCTCATTTCCGAAGAAAAACAAATTAAAAGAGATTTTATAAAATCTAACGGACAATCAACCTTTTCTGCTATGTTGTTAGCCGAAATGCTTCAGCGTAAAGAAGTTACAGCTGTGGAAGCAGGTGATCTGCTAGAAGGTTTTAGTCCGAAATTAAAAGCGAATCCAATTGTCACTTCAGTGAAACAAACCATAGACGGTATGAAAGGATCTGAAATTGGTGGCGTAGCTCCTACTTTTACTGCACCAACGCCAGAAGGTACTATGTTGTCACTTTCGGATGCGATGGGTGAATATACCTTGATCGACTTCTGGGCGTCTTGGTGTAAACCATGCCGCAGAGAGAATCCAAATGTGGTAAAAGTCTACGAAAAATACCACGATAAGGGATTGAATATTATTAGCATATCACTTGACAAGGAAAGTCAGAAGGACCGATGGATCAAAGCTATCGCAGATGATCAAATGGATTGGTACCACGTTTCTAACTTACAATTCTGGCAAGATCCTATTGCTAGACAATACAGTGTTCGATCAATTCCTGCTACTTTTTTGATCGACAAAAATGGTCGAATTGTTGCTAAAAATTTACGGGGTCCAGCTTTAGAAGCGAAAATAGCTTCGCTCCTGGGAGGTTCTTAATTAGTTAAGCAAGAAACTAACATTCACTTGCACCTTGATCTCTAGTTCCCCTGGTGCCATTGTTTGTCCGCTGCCATCTGAACTTGCCGCTGCCATTTTACCGCGATATAAGGTAGGCTGGATTTGGTTTTGACTAAACTCACTTATGGAAACTGCCTTACCCACCGTTTGGTTTATTGCTCCTGCATATTCTTCGGCTTTCATTTTAGCGTTTTGCATAGCATTTTTACGTGCCTGAGATTCTAAGCTTTTTATGTCTGAAGAATTAAAGGTCACGCCATCAATTCGATTAATCCCGGTTTCGAGAAGACCATCCATAACATCTTCGTATTTAGAAAGATCTTTTAGCTGAATTGAGATTGCTTGGTTCGCTGCGTAATTGTACGATTTTGTGTTGTGCTCGTAATTTTTTGCTAGACGTAAATATTCCGTTTTATAATCCTTTTCATTGATTTTCATTCCTTTTAAGAATGCTATTACCTTACTCACGGTTGCGTCATTTTGTTGCTTGACCATTTTAGGGTCATCGCCTGTATTTTCAACGCGGACTTTAATAGTTACCTGGTCTGGAATTACACTAACAATACCTTCTCCCGATATGTCAACAGTAGCTTGTGGAATGTTTTGAGCGGTCATAATAGTTGTGATTAGAAAAGTGAATATGATTAAAGTTGTTTTCATGATTTCTGAAATTTTAAAGTTTACCAAGTTTGTGAAGCAGAAAGAGTAATACAATAGGTACTGCGAGCAGCGCTACGATCCATAAGCTCGTTGTTAGCAAACTAGGAACAAAAGCGATAGATAATATATATCCAGCAATCGCTCCTCCGAAATGGGCGTCATGTCCAATATTGCCTAATCTGTTCTTCATGCCGTATATAGAGTATAATAAATATAATATTCCAAAAATCCAAGCAGGTATGGCAATTGGAATAAAGAACAGATAAAGCCCCATATCTGGGTTAAACAAGATTGCACTGTATAAAATTCCTGTTACAGCGCCACTAGCTCCTACGGCGCTATAATGGTATTCATCCTTATGAAAGAAAAAGGATAGCATATTCCCAACGATCAAACTTAAAATATAGATGAGTACAAATTTCCCCGTTCCAACCCTATTGATGACAACATCGGCAAAAAAGAATAAGGTGAGCATATTAAACAACAGGTGGGAGAAATCTACATGTAAAAACCCCGAAGTAAACATGCGTATTTGCTCGCCTCGACGGATTCCAGCAATGTTAAATTTATACTTTTCAAAAAATGTAAAATCATTAAAACCTTTCAAGGAAATTAAGACGTTGGCAGCAATAATGATTATTGTGGCAATATTCAGATCGAACATATGCAAGTAATTAAAAAATGTTAAACGATGATTGTTAATTCATAATGTGCTTGTCCTCAAAAATAGTTAGTTTTGTGCTAACATTACCTATGCAACGCCTAGTTTATCTTATCGTCTACCCACTGCTTTGGTTGGTTTCTATTTTGCCCTTTCGCTTGCTTTACGCATTGTCTGATGGGCTATTTGTATTGCTTTATTATGTAGTTGGTTATCGGAAAAAGACCGTTCGTGAAAACTTGCAGCTAGTTTTTCCGCAGAAATCTAACAAAGAGATAAAACAGATCTCAAAAAAATTCTATCATCATTTTTGCGACATGATCGTAGAGGCTATCAAATCGATGACCATTTCCGAAGAAGACCTTAAAAAACGATATGTATTTACCAATATTGAAGAAATTCATAAGATCGAAAAGCAAGGGAAGAGTATAATTCTCATGTGTGCCCATTACGGAAGCTGGGAATGGATCTTTATAATGAATAGATATGTAAACCACAAAGGATATGCTGTTTACAAACGGTTAGCGAATAAATACTTTGATGCTTTAGTTAAAAAAATTCGTGCGAGATACGATACGCAGCTTATTACAACCAAAGAGACGGTTCATAAATTAGGAGCTGCTAAGTTGAGAGGAGAACTTACCATTAATGGTTTTGTTTCAGATCAATCTCCAAAATGGCATAAGGCCTTTTATTGGCAAAAATTCATGGGAATTAAAGTTCCCGTCTATACTGGGGCAGAAATGCTGGCTAAAAAGTTAGATATGGCGGTGGTATTTTTTCATGTACGCCGAAAAAAGAGAGGTTTTTATGAGACCTCTTTTACTACGGTAACTATGAACCCCAAGGAATATAAGGATTACGAGATCACTGACATATTTTTAAAATTTGTAGAGGATCAAATTAAGGAAGCACCCGAATATTATCTATGGACGCATAAGCGTTGGAAACATCGTGACAAAGTGCCACCTGAGTTTCAAAATTAAAATTCAAACCAGCTTTGCGAAAGTCCAGATGTGACAGCGTCTGTTTCGGTGCAATGTATATACTTAAAATTCTTTTCGATATAGTCCTCTTTCCATGTCTTGTAGTTTTCCGCTAAGGCAATTATACTATCACAAACAAATTCAATTTCGGCATTTGTGGTAGTTGGATGAATTGAAACACGCACCCAACCTGGTTTTAAAGCATAATTTCCTTCCATAACTTTCTGAATAATGTCATCAGAAGACTGCTCATCGATTTCCAAGAGATAATGACCATAGGTTCCAGCACAACTACACCCACCGCGCGATTGAATTCCGAAGCGATCATTTAAGATCTTTACGGCCAGATCGTGATGACAATCTCCAACTGTAAACGATATAACACCTAAACGATCTGTATGCTCTCCAGCCAATATAGAGATCTCGGGATGTGAACTCAAACGTTCAAAGATATATTCAAGCTGTTCGTGTTCACGTTTTAAAATATTAACCACTCCCATCTTTTCTTTGAGCTTCATTGCCAAGGAAATCCGAATTGCCTGTAGAAAGCCTGGGGTTCCCCCATCTTCCCGTTCTTCAATATTTTCAATGTAGCGATGCTTCCCCCAAGGGTTTGTCCAAGAAACTGTTCCACCACCCGGATTGTCTGGGATAAGATTTTTATATAACTTTTTATTAAAAATCAACACTCCACTAGTTCCCGGTCCGCCAAGAAACTTATGTGGTGACATAAAAATAGCATCTAAATACGCTTCGGGATCGGCGGGATGCATATTCACATCAATATACGGGGCAGAACATGCAAAATCCACAAAGCAGAGTCCGTTGTGCTGATGCATCAACTTCGCGACCTCATAGTAAGGCGTTCTTATTCCTGTTACATTTGAACAGCTAGTGATCGAGGCAATTTTATAGGCTGCGTCTTTATGTTCTTTCAGTACCTTTTTAAAATTCTCTATACAAAATAACCCAAGTTCATTACACGGAATAACAATCACTTTGGCTATCGTTTCAAGCCATGAGGTTTGATTGCTATGATGTTCCATATGTGATATAAACACAACGGGACGTTCTTGTTCAGAGATCTGAACACGGTCTCTTATCTGCTCCGGAATTTTAAGTCCTAGGATACGTTGAAACTTATTTACCACCCCTGTCATTCCTGAACCACTTGTCAATAATACATCATCATCGGCTGCATTTACGTGTTCCTTGATGATGTTTCGAGCTTGGTGGTAGGCATGTGTCATGGTTGTTCCCATGACTGAAGTTTCTGTATGCGTATTGGCTACAAAAGGACCAAAATCATTCCGCATTTTATCTTCTATCGGGCCGTAAAGTCTGCCGCTAGCAGTCCAATCGGTGTAAATGATATTCTTTTTACCGTAAGGCGACTCAAAAGTTTGATCGATCCCTAAAATTTGCTTTCGAAAAGGCTCAAAATAAGTTTCAAGTGCTGTTTTTTGTAGCTTCGGAACAGTTTGCATCTCAGTATGAATTATCTATACGATAAAGATAAAAACTTTTAACGGTTCGATATAGCTTTTATCTCGGAAATGAAACGATCGCCAAGTGCATCTGCTTCCTCCTGTGATTTCGCTTCCGTATAAATACGAATAATAGGTTCTGTGTTTGATTTCCGAAGATGAACCCAATTTTCAGCAAAATCGATCTTTACTCCATCGATCGTCTGAATTTCTTCGGAAGCATATTTTTCTGCCATCGTTTTTAAGATCCCGTCTACATCCAAATCGGGTGTAAGCGCAATTTTCTTTTTACCCATAAAATACGAAGTATACTCCTTCCGAAGATCACTTACCGCTATTCTACGTTCAGCTAAGTAACTCAAAAATAAAGCGATCCCCACTAAACTATCTCTTCCGTAGTGCAATTCAGGATAAATGATTCCTCCGTTTCCTTCACCACCAATCACTGCTTTGGTATCTTTCATTTTTTGAACCACATTTACCTCTCCAACAGCACTAGCAGCGTATGACTGACCGTGTTTTTCGGTGATATCACGTAACGCACGCGAAGACGACATATTTGAAACTGTGCTTCCTGGGGTCTTTTGAAGAACATAATCTGCAATTGCTACAAGAGTGTATTCTTCGCCAAACATTTCTCCCTTTTCATCTACAAAAGCTAACCGGTCTACATCAGGATCTACCACTATTCCGAAGTCGGCTCGCTCCGTTACAACCAATTCCATCAAATCACCTAAATGCTCCTTTAAAGGTTCTGGATTATGCGGGAATTCACCATTTGGGGTACAATAAAGTTTTACTGGATGAACATCTAAAGCCTCCAATAAAAGGGGTACAGCAATTCCTCCTGTAGAGTTTACACCGTCAACAACCACCTTAAATTTTGCCTTTTTGATAGCCTCTACGTTTACTAAGGGTAGGTCTAAAATCTCATCAATATGAAGATCAATATAAGCGTCATTCTTGGTGATCTTTCCAAGATCGTCTACGGCTGCAAATTGAATTTCATTGCCTTCAGCAAGATCCAGAATTTGTTGTCCGGCGGCTGCATTTAAAAACTCTCCATCCTTGTTCAATAATTTTAATGCATTCCATTGCTTCGGATTATGGCTGGCTGTTAAGATAATTCCTCCATCTGCATGTTCCATCGTTACTGCCATTTCAACAGTTGGAGTGGTTGATAAATTTAGGTCAATTACATGAATGCCCATTCCTACCAAGGTATTCATAACCAGTTGTTGTACCATTTCACCCGAGATCCGAGCATCACGGCCAACTACTACCTTGTATTGGTCTTTAGAACGTTGTTGTTTAATCCAACTACCATAAGCTGCCGCGTATTTTACAGCGTCAATAGGTGTTAAATTTTCCCCTTGCGAACCTCCTATGGTTCCACGTATTCCTGAAATGGATTTGATAAGTGTCATGTACGTAAATTTTGTGCAAATATACTTTTTTAAAACGGGAAAACTTCGGGGGTAATTTGTAAATTGTGCAGAATGAACTTCCTTGCACACATCTATCTTTCTGGAGACTCTGAAGGTATAATAATTGGCAATTTTATTGCCGATGGTATCAAAGGCTCTAAATACAAAAAATACCCGCTTGAAATTCAAAAAGGGATCTTACTTCACAGAGGTATTGACAGCTTTACCGATGGCCACCCTACCGTTAAAAAAAGCACCAAGAAATTACACAAGAATTACGGCCATTATAGTGGGGTTATCGTCGATATTTTATACGATCACTTTTTAGCGAAAAATTGGCATGATTATCATGAGAAACCGCTTGCCGACTTTGTTGATGATTTCTATAAGCTACTGCGTGATAATTATGAGATCCTTCCAGGACGTATTCAACGTATGATGCCGTATATGCTGTCTGATAACTGGTTGCTGAGCTATGCTACGATTCCAGGAATCAGTAAGATCTTAAACCAAATGAACATACGTACCAAAGGCGTTTCTAATATGAATTTCGCCGTCATGGAACTCGAAGAATATTACAACGAATTTGAAGCAGAATTCACCTCTTTCTTCGAAGAACTCATTCTCTTTTCTAAAAATAAACTAAGAACCCTATGAAACGTATCATCCTTGCGATCTTTACGGTCTTTCTGATAGCGTGTAAAGAAACGCCCGAAAAAGTAACGTCCAAAGAAGCATCTATTCCTGTCAAAGGCCTCATTAGTGACAACGCCATGGTGGTTTCAGCACGAGAAGAGGCTTCCAAAATTGGTGCAGACATCATGAAAAAAGGAGGTAATGCCTTTGATGCGATGGTTGCAACAGAAATGGCCCTTGCTGTTACATTTCCGTATGCGGGAAATTTAGGCGGCGGTGGTTTTATGGTCTTTCGCACACAATACGGAGAGATCGGAGCCTTAGATTATCGGGAAAAAGCACCAATACGTGCTTCACGCGACATGTTTTTAGACGAAAAAGGCGAATTTATTCAGGATAAAAGTAAAGTAGGCGGACTCGCAGTGGGGGTGCCAGGAACTATTGCTGGAATCTTTGCTGTACACGAAAAATTAGGCTCGCTGCCTATCGAAGAAATTCTAGATCCTGTAATTACTTTAGCTGAAAACGGATTTGTTATTACCGAAGATCAATCAATACGATTCGCTCATTACGGCCCTATCTTTGAGGAAGTCAATGGTGAGACATCCATTTATAACGAAGCAAATTCTGCGGGTAGTATTTTTAAAAATCAGGCCTTGGCCAATACTTTAAAACGAATTTCCAAAAACGGACGTTCTGAGTTTTACCAAGGTGAAAGTGCTAAAATACTCGTAGATTTTATGCAAGAGCATGACGGAATTATCTCGTTAGAAGACCTTAAGGCCTATGAAGCTGAGTGGCGAGAACCCATTGTTTTTGATTATAAAGATTTAAAGATCATTTCAATGTCACCACCCTCAAGTGGCGGGGTGTGTTTAGCGCAGATCATGAAAGCCATTGAGCCTTATCCCTTGGCTGATTTTGGTCATAACAGCCTTAAGGCGATACAAGTGATAACCGAAGCTGAAAGACGAGCCTATGCTGATAGAAGTTTTTATTTAGGAGATCCAGATTTTGTTGATATTCCTGTAGACACCCTTGTTTCAAAGGGATATCTAAACGGAAGAATGAATAATTTTTCTTTTGATAAAGCGACGCCTTCTTCTGAAATGGCCGCGGGAAGTATTCCAGGTTATGAAAGTATGGAGACTACCCACTACTCTATTGTAGATCAATTTGGAAATGCTATTGCAGTTACTACAACACTAAATGCGGCATTTGGTTCAAAATTATATGTCAAAGAATTGGGTTTCTTCTTAAATAATGAAATGGACGATTTTAGTGCGAAACCAGGGGAACCTAATATGTTCGGTCTCATTGGTGGAGAGGCAAACGCCATTGCACCTCAAAAACGAATGCTGAGCTCTATGACTCCCACTTTAGTTGAACGAGATGGTAAACTTTGGATGAGTGTAGGTACACCAGGAGGCTCAACTATAATTACTTCAGTATTGCAGACTATTTTAAATGTGTACGAATTTGACATGAATATGCAGGAAGCTGTTAATGCTCCACGCTTTCACCACCAATGGCTACCTGATATAGTCATGTTTGAGCCAGAATCATTTCCGAAGTCAACCTTAGACAGCTTAACCAAGAAAGGCTATAATATTGATGAAGAAAATGCTCCGGTCATTGGAAAGGTAGATGGTATTTTGGTCTTAGAAAATGGCAAATTGGAAGGTGGCGCCGACTGGCGAGGGGATGATACCGCTGTTGGTTTCTAAACAACTTTTGTTAATTTTATGTTGTTGGTCGGAAATGGAGTACCAAACAACGAATTGTAAGTAAATTACTACAAAATGTAAGAAAAAAAAATAATATTTGAGGCTAAAGTAAAGATCCTATGTTTCGAAGATCTTGTAGCAAGATTAATTTGTAACGAAAAAGATGAGGTATCTCCTTTTGAAGAAATATTTTTATTTCAATCAAATTGGTTCAAATATATGTGACCCCAACCCTGCAATACATACGTGATTGTAGTATGACCATGAAGAAAAAGTCTGTAGTAAGTAGTTTTATAGATATAGTACCTGTTATTCTTAGCGGGTTCGTGTGTTTAGGACTTATCTTCTTGTTATATGATAAATCAATTAGTTCACCAAATTTTGAAAAGACCTTAGAGGCCGTTTCCCCCATTTTTATTGCAATTAGCGGTATTGTTTCTATAACGATCATGGGCTATCTTGCATTTAGAGCCATGAGCCTAAAGGGAATAAGAGCTTCTTCCATGAGTTCATTAAGTGAGGTAACCCAGAAAATGCATCACTTTAGAAACATTCTGTTGCTCCTACTACGATCTAAAATGTGGCTTTCAGGACTAAAAGAGTATATCGATGATGAATTTGAAGGATTGAACTTTTTTGAGGTCAAAGAATTTTATAAAGGAAAATCTAAACTCGCGATCGAATTTTTACAGGAATCACATCATTATGGCGATACTGAAAATTTATACCTAGAAATGAAATCGCTTTTAATGACAAGTACTAAGGATAAAAAAATTCCTGAAAATATCGATTTCCCAAACGTCTATAACAGAGAAATTGTAGACAAGTGGTTACAACACAAATGTGGCTCCGGACTTTGGTATTACTTCGGTTATAAATTTGCCGACTACAAAGAATCGCTCGATATTGAAGCCGTTTTTGAGCGACATCAGGAAAAAATAATGACGCTTGCCCATAGTATTGATGCCAGCGCCTTTGAAGATTCCTCGTTTAATGAAGTGTTCTTATCGAGGTTAGGTGAATATATGAGTAAGGAAGTGCTTCCAAAATTATACGAATTGCAGGGGCCAGATACCAGTCAGTTGCCCGCTTCATTACGCTATGTATATTTGATATTTCTCCTTTTTGTCTTTTTTGGAGTGCTTCTTCCACTACTTTCCTTAATTCTTAGTCTCCCGGCATTGGCCCTAATTGTAGGGTTTTCGGTGATCATTAGCAGTATCTTTTTTGTAGCTATCTCGCTATATCCATTTCTACGGAAAGAGATCATCGAATAGCGTTTCTTCCGAAGAAAATTTCAGCAAATATTAACATCTCACACTGTAGAGGAACTCTAAATTTTCAATCGATTTAAGTACCTTTGCAAACTATGACAAAAAATGAGGATGTTATTGAAGTTTTAGGTGCTCGTGTACATAATTTAAAGGATATTGATGTTAAGATCCCGCGAGAAAAACTAGTTGTTATTACGGGGCTCTCAGGGAGTGGAAAATCTTCCTTGGCCTTTGATACAATTTACGCCGAAGGCCAACGTCGTTACATTGAAACATTCTCTGCTTACGCAAGACAATTTTTGGGTAATCTTGAACGCCCCGATGTCGATAAAATTGATGGCCTTTCACCGGTGATCGCCATTGAGCAAAAAACAACCAGTAAGAGCCCGAGATCTACCGTTGGAACCATTACAGAGATATATGACTTTCTTCGTCTTTTCTTTGCTCGTGCTAGTGATGCCTATAGCTATAACACGGGCGAACGCATGGTAAGTTATAGTGATGAGCAGATCAAAGAATTAATTCTAAATGATTTTGAAGGAAAGAAAGTTAGTATTCTAGCACCAATTATTCGTTCAAGAAAAGGACATTATCGCGAACTCTTCGAGCAAATTGCCAAACAAGGCTTCCTAAAAGTACGTGTCGACGGGGAAGTTAAGGATATTGTTAAAGGGATGCGAATCGACAGATACAAAACTCACGATATTGAGACGGTTATCGATCGATTAAAGATCTCCAAGGAAACCGACAATGAAAAACGTTTATCCGAATCCATTGTAACTGCTATGTATCACGGTGATGATGTGATGATGGTTCTTGATAACGAAACCAACGAAGCAAGATATTTTAGTCGGTCATTAATGTGCCCGTCTAGCGGAATCTCATACCCAAATCCAGAACCTAACAATTTTTCTTTTAACTCTCCTAAAGGTATGTGCCCTAGGTGTAAAGGACTTGGGGAGTTATATGAAGTCAACCTTGACAAGATCATTCCAGATGGTAAACTTTCAATAAAACAAGGTGCTTTGGCGCCACACGGACCGCAAAAAAGCAATTGGGTATTTAAACAACTCGAGTTGATTGCCGAACGCTTTAATTTTAAATTGAGTGATCCGTTTAAAGATATTCCGAAGGAAGCAAAAGAAATGATCTTCCACGGAGGTCACGATAAATTTGATGTGGAGTCAAAAACATTAGGGATCACGAGAAAGTATAAAATTGAGTTTGAAGGTGTTGCGACTTTTATTCAAAACACTTTTGAAGCCAATGAATCTAAGTCGTTACAACGCTGGGCGAAAGACTATATGGACAAGATTGCTTGCCCTGAATGCGGCGGAAGCAGACTTCGGAAAGAATCGCTTTACTTTAAAGTGAATGGGAAAAACATCTCAGAACTCGCAAACATGGATGTGGTCGAGTTAGCACATTGGTTTAAACATCTCGAAAGAGAACTGAGCGAAACACAACAGAAAATTGCTGGAGAGATCATTAAAGAGGTACGATCCCGACTTCAATTCTTGTTAGATGTTGGACTCACCTACTTAGCGCTTGACCGAAGCTCAAAATCATTATCTGGGGGCGAAGCACAAAGAATTAGACTGGCCACTCAAATAGGCTCACAATTGGTTGGTGTGCTTTATATCCTTGATGAACCAAGTATTGGCTTACATCAACGTGATAATGAAAAGTTGATCAAGTCACTCATTGCCTTAAAGGAACTGGGGAATTCTGTGATCGTTGTCGAACACGATAAAGAAATGATCGAGCACGCCGATTATGTGATCGATATTGGCCCTGCGGCTGGAAAATATGGTGGAGAGATTGTTTCTATGGGTACTCCTTCGGAAATCTTAAAACACCATACGCTTACGGCCGACTATCTCAATGGGACCAAATCTATTGAACTTCCGAAGAAAAGACGTGAAGGCAACGGAAAGACACTTACATTAACCGGTGCTACAGGAAATAATTTAAAAAATGTTTCCATAGATATTCCGTTAGGAAAAATGATCGGAGTAACAGGCGTTTCGGGAAGTGGTAAATCAACACTCATCAATGAGACCCTCTACCCTATTTTGAATGCGCACTTCTTTAATGGTGTTAAAAAACCAATGCCTTATAAAAAGATCAAAGGATTGGAACATTTAGACAAGGTGATTGACATCAACCAATCGCCTATTGGGAGAACACCTCGGAGCAATCCAGCTACTTATACGGGTGTTTTTTCTGAAATACGAAGTCTTTTTGCTAAAGTTCCTGAAGCTTTGATCCGTGGATATAAACCTGGGCGTTTTAGTTTTAATGTATCTGGAGGACGTTGTGAAACCTGTAAAGGTGGTGGTTTACGAGTGATCGAAATGAATTTTCTACCCGACGTTTATGTAGAATGCGAAACTTGTCAAGGGAAACGTTTTAATAGAGAAACACTTGAAATACGCTATAAAGGAAAATCGATTTACGATGTTTTGGAAATGACCATAGACGAAGCATGTGATTTCTTTGAAGCGATACCAAAAATATATAGAAAACTTAAGACCATTCAAGATGTTGGTCTTGGTTATATTACGCTCGGTCAACAGTCTACTACGCTCTCAGGAGGTGAAGCCCAACGTATCAAATTGGCAACTGAATTATCAAAACGCGATACAGGAAACACCTTTTATATTCTTGATGAACCAACAACCGGTTTACATTTTGAAGATATACGGGTGCTGATGTTAGTTTTAAATAAATTAGTTCAGAAGGGTAACACAGTCTTAATTATTGAACATAATCTTGATGTGATCAAGACCGTTGATTATATTATAGATATAGGCCCGGAAGGTGGAAAAAAAGGCGGAAAAGTTATAGCCTTGGGAACACCTGAAGAAGTTGCCAACAATAAAAAAAGTCATACCGCCCGCTTCCTTAAAAAAGAACTACTTTAGACGGCATGCGGTCTGATAACAGATGATGATATTAATACTATTAAAAATTACTCAATAATATGAGAAATGAACAAACCCCAAAAAATTGGAATGAAGTAAAAACCAATGATTCTTGGGCCATATTTAAAATTATGGGTGAATTCGTGAATGGCTATGAAAAAATGAGTCGCATTGGTCCATGTGTTTCTATTTTTGGTTCAGCACGAACGAAACCAGACAACAAATACTACCAACTCGCCGAATGCATCGCTAAAAAGATCACCGAACATGGCTATGGCGTCATTACTGGTGGAGGTCCTGGTATTATGGAAGCTGGTAACAAAGGTGCGCATCTTGCAGGAGGAACTTCTGTAGGACTTAATATAACCCTCCCCTTTGAGCAACACGATAATCCTTATATAGATAGTGATAAAAGCATTGATTTTGACTACTTTTTTGTTCGGAAGGTAATGTTTGTCAAATATTCACAAGGTTTTGTTGTAATGCCTGGCGGTTTTGGAACTTTAGATGAATTCTTTGAAGCCTTTACACTTATTCAAACCCATAAAATTGACAAATTCCCGCTTATCTTGGTGGGAACTCACTTTTGGGGCGGATTAATGGACTGGATTAAAGGCACACTTCTTGAAGCCAATAATAATATTAGCGCACATGATCTAGACTTGGTTCATTTGGTCGATACTGAAGATGAAGTTCTAGAAATCTTAGACACCTTCTATCAGAAAGGTAATTTAAGTCCGAATTTTTAATAATACCCGCTCCCAGCGACATGAAGAACTTTCAACTTATAGGTTTATTATTGATGCTCAGTGCCTCCGTTTCGGCACAAGAGACCATTAAAACTATGTTTTATAATGTGCTCATGTTTCCTTCGGCATCTCCTGGTGGACGTACCGAAACCTTAAAAAATATCGTTGACAGCTACGATCCCGATATTTTTATGATTTGCGAATTGGAAAGTGAAGCTGGTGGACTCATCATCTTAAATGAATCACTAAATGCGGAAGGTATTGAATATGTTATGGCGCCCTTTCAAGACAATACCAGTAGCGGAGCAGACCTTCAGCAATTGGTCTACTTCAAAAAAGGGATGTTTGCTTTAGAAATCGTTGACATCATTCAAACCGATGTACGTGACATTAATCGCTACCGACTTTTACTAGAAACCGCAGATCAGGTAATAGATCCTATCTTTATAGATCTTTATGTTACTCATTTAAAATCAAGTCAAGGAAGTTCGAATGTGCAGGAACGTCTCGATATGGTGGCCGAATTTACCAATAGCTTGTCTAATCTGGATCCGAATGCTTTTATTCTCTTTGCTGGTGATCTTAATCTTTATACTAGTAGCGAGCCCGCCTATCAAGAACTACTCGATGTTACTAATCCTATTGTGCTGATCGACCCCATTGACACGCCGGGCAGTTGGAACAACAATTCAAGTTTTCAGGCAGTACATACGCAAAGTACGCGAATTAACTCAGGCCCATTTGGCGCTGGTGCTGGTGGGGGTATGGACGATCGTTTTGATTTTATTCTGATATCAGAGAATATGCAAACCGACCCAAAATTGAGATATATCCCAGACACGTACAAAAGCTACGGAAACAATGGAAACTGTTTCAATAATGATGTAAGTAGTACTGATTGTACAGGAGAGTTCTCACAGGAACTACGCAACTATATTTTTAGTATGAGCGACCATCTTCCCGTGGTTATGGAGCTTGAAACCAACAAGGAGATTGTTTTAAGTGTTTCTGAAACTACTGAGGCGTCTCCCTGGCTGCTCTTAGAACAGACACTTGTTTCCGATATATTATCAATTCATATCTCTGAAGCCTTACTACAACCAACCGAACTAAGTATTTATGATGTATTTGGTCAACGTGTGATGAATTTTAATATCAATCCGGCATCTAATATGCAAATCTCTGTCTCTCATCTTGCAGAAGGCATCTACTATTTAAAAAGTAATTCGCCCAATAGCAATCCGATTAAATTTTTAAAAGTTTCTTGAGGTTTTTTAGCATCATATTTGGGTTGTTTATACTGCTTGCTGCTCCCTTGAGTGCACAGCACGACATTCGTATTGAGGCAAAATTAAAAGAAGCCGACAGGTCCTTGGATATTGTTCAGACCATAGTATTTAAAAATACTACGGAAACGGTTCTTAACGAGCTCTATTTAAACGATTGGGCCAATAGTTTTTCTTCAAAGACGACTCCGCTCGCCAAACGGTTTGCCGAAAATTACAGTCCGGCATTTCATTTTGAAAAAGACGATGAACGCGGACGAACAAAGATTTATAGTATCAGCGACGAAAGATCTCTCCCACTTACTTGGGAGCGAACAGCTGTTGATATTATAAAAATTGAGTTAGATACACCCTTGCAGCCTGGAGAAGCATTTACTATTAGTGCTTTGTACAACGTAAAATTGCCCAAAGCTAAATTTACGCGCTATGGCGCGGCCAAAAACGGGGATTATAAGTTGCGTTATTGGTATTTATCACCTGCTGTTTATGATGGTGCCTGGGAGATCTATAGTAACAAAAATACAGATGATCTCTATGCGAAGCCGTCTCGATATGAAGTCACCATTACTGCACCATCCCGTTTCACAATTATTTCAGACCTTAACGAAGTATCAACTGATATTTCCGAAGAAAACAGCATAACAAAACTAGAAGGCGATAATAGATTGCAGGCAATGGTTCAACTGCGTCAACGTCCTATTTTTGAAACGATCGCCACAGATAAACTGGATGTAATTACCAATTTAGAAGACAAAAAAGTAACCGCCCCTATCAAAGCACTTGCTATTGACCGAATTGTGCATTTTCTTGATGAGCGATTGGGTTCATTTCCAAATGCTAAGCTGCTCTCTACGGAAAGCGCCTATAGAACGAGCCCAGTTTACGGTTTAAACCAGTTACCCGATTTTATCAGTCCGTTTCCAGATGGATTCCAATACGATATGGAGCAATTAAAAACCATTTCGCGGGCGTATATTGAGAATAGTTTAAATCTCCATCCACGAAAAGATTATTGGTTACAGGGTGCACTACAGATCTATTTGATGGCCGAGTATGTTGACACGTACTATCCAAAGATGAAGATCATGGGTAATTTAAGCAACTTTTGGCTTATTAGATGGTCACATGCATCTGACCTAGAATTCAACGATCAATACCCCTTATTGTACCAAAATATGGCCCGCAATAACCTGCACCAATCGCTGGTTACGCCAAAAGATTCTTTACTGAAGTTTAACAAGAATATTGCGAACGATTATTATGCTGGCGACGGATTTCAGTATTTGGCAGATTATTTGGGGAAAGATGTGCTGCTGAAATCGATCAAAGAATTTTTTACTGAAAATAAGCTGCGCAGTGTTACTTCGGAACAATTTCAGGAAGTGTTAGAAAGAAACACCGACAAACCCGTTGCTTGGTTTTTTGAAGAATACGTAAAGAAAAGAGGCCTTATCGACTTTAAAATTGACAAGGTAAAGCGACAAGGTGATTCGGTACAAGTAACGATCAAGAACCGCGAGAATAACACCATGCCGGTAGCTTTGTACGGACTTAAAAAAGATTCGGTCGTATTTAAAAAATGGTTAGCTCCCTTTGACAGTTTGAGTACCATCACTGTTCCTGCAACTGAGATAAAGCATTTGGCGCTCAATTATGAAGGGCATATTCCAGAATTAAATGACAGAAATAATTACAAGAACCTAAAAGGAATTTTAAACAGGCCCTTACAATTTAGGCTATTTCAGGATATACAAGATCCAAAATACAACCAATTGTTCTTTATGCCTATTGTTGAATACAACCTGTATGATGGTGCAACTTTTGGCGTGAAATTGTATAATAAAACGATATTGCCAAAAGATTTTCATTATAAACTTGAACCGCAATTTGGTTTCCGCTCTAAAACTTTAATTGGTAGTGGTTCTTTGGTTTATACCGATCGAATTCAAGGCGATTCCAATTTGTATTCTATGCGTTACGGAATCGCAGGAAGTTATTATTCATATAATACCGATCTATTTTACAAGCGATTTGGTCCCTTTATGACCTTTGCTTTTAGAAATACTGATGATCTACGGGACAATGAAAAACAGTTTATCAACATTAGAAATGTAAACGTTTTTCAAGATGAAAATGTCAACGATCCTAATCAAGATCCAAACTACAGTGTATTTAATGCGCAATATGTGTATTCAAACCCAAATCTGATTAACTATTACCGAGGCGTTGTAGACTATGAGATCTCCTCGCGATTTAGCAAGCTATCAACCACTTTTACCTATAGAAAATTATTTCTGAATAACCGTCAGCTTAATGTTCGTGCATTTGCGGGAGTATTTTTATATAATGATACGGCTCCTGATGATAATTTCTTCAGTTTTGCGTTGGATCGCCCAACAGATTATCTTTTTGACTATAATTACTACGGAAGAAGCGAAGACTCCGGGCTTTTCAGTCAGCAACTAATTATTGCCGAAGGCGGATTTAAATCACAACTCGATCCTGCCTTTGCGAACAGTTGGATGACAACGGTTAACGCCAGTACCAATATTTGGAAATGGATCTTTGCATATGGCGATGCAGGTTTGGTACACAACAAAGGTAGAGGTACTGCTGCGGTATTTGACAGCGGAATTCGTTTAAGTCTAGTAGCAGATTATTTTGAACTGTATTTTCCTCTCTATTCCAATCTGGGTTGGGAGCCAGGGTTACCAAACTACGATCAGAGAATCCGTTTTATTGTTACTTTGAGCCCCAGTACTTTATTAGGTCTCTTTACTCGAGAGTGGTATTAGATTCCTGAATTAATCGGAAGCGATCGATTCCTTAAACTTCAAAGGTGTCATGAGTTCCATCTTTTTAAATTGGCGATTAAAGTAGCTCACATTATTAAAGCCTGATTTATAGGCGATCTCTGAGATCTGAAAGCTATTCTTTTCTTTAATAAGCTTTTTTGCAAATTTGATCTTTTCAGAATTGATATAATCTATTGGCGACACACCTAAAGTATTTTTAAACTTCTTATGAAAATGCGATGTACTCATGCATGCCTTTTCTGCTAAGGTATCTACACTAATATCTCTATTAGTAAGATGTTCCTTGATAAATTTAATGACCATACCAATGCGGGTATCGCTGAAAATATTTTCAGAATCACCCAAAATGATCGCTTTCGCTTTGGTCTGTAATAACCGAACGATCAATTCTTGGATCATAAGATCAAGCAAAATATCTTTAGAATTGTTATTATTTGTAAAGGTATAAACCAACCGCTGAATAAGCTGATTTACATCAGTATTGTTGGTTAGATGTGAAGCCGATGCGTCGAGATTCCAATTGTTATTCTCCTTTTCGATCGCAACCGCGTCATTAAAATTTTGAACCACATCATTGATCTTGTCGGTGTCAATTCCTAGTGCCAAGCACTGGGTAGGATCATCCTTTTTAGCAATCGGAAAATCGATTACCATCTCTTTGTTTGTTGGCATGACCACAGATTCTCCTGGATAAAAATCAAAAGAAGGCATTCCTTCAATATGCATCACCTTTTTTCCTCTCAACATACTTGCGATCACAGGAAAATCGAAGGTGAGAGCTACTTTTTCTGCAACCTCATGGGTTTCAAAAATGTTCAATTCAGCATAGGCAGCACTGTATATCGTTCTGTTCTCGACAAGAGTTGTTAGTTTTCTACGGCTGTTATGGGTATGTAACAAAGAGCTCATAAACAATGATACAAAACTATTTTCACAAATTTAAATATATAAGAGCATTGTGCGATTTAATAATCTATACGTTCAATTCATTCCGTATAATATAAAATACTTTTATAAAAATTGAAAGATCCTTAGTTTTTTGTGTTTCAATTGCGAATTCAACAACTGCTTATATAAGGATACTATCATTCAATTATTTCTAATCAACTTAAATTATTTTATATGAGTTATTCTAAACCAAAATTTAAAGACACCTATCACAACTTTATCGATGGTAAATTTGTTGCACCTTTAGGAGGGGCCTATTTTGAAAACACCTCCCCTATTGATAATAGCCTTATTGCGAAGTACCCGCGTTCACAAAAGGAAGATGTTGAAATGGCCGTAGCGGCTGCCAACAGAGCTAAAGATGCATGGGGAAATACTTCTGCAGCAGAGCGCGCTTCCTTGCTGAATAAAGTTGCCGATATCATTGAAGAAAACTTAGAAGAGTTTGCTATCGTTGAAACCTGTGACAATGGAAAACCAATTCGGGAAACGCTCAATGCAGATATTCCGCTTTCGGTAGATCACTGGCGTTATTTTGCTGCCTGTATTAGAGCTGAAGAAGGTTCGGCTACCGAACTTGATGCCAATACCCTTTCTATGAATATTAAAGAGCCTCTAGGGGTTGTGGGGCAGATCATTCCGTGGAACTTTCCACTACTGATGCTTTCGTGGAAATTACCTCCTGCATTGGCAACAGGAAATTGTGTCATTTTAAAACCTGCCGAGCAAACGCCGTCCACAGCCACCTTACTGATGGAAAAGATCGCAGATGTATTTCCTCCTGGTGTTCTTAACGTTGTTCATGGTTTCGGACCAGAAGCTGGAAAGCCATTAGCATCAAGCAGTAACATTGACAAAGTAGCTTTTACGGGAGAAACAACCACGGGACAACTCATCATGCAATACGCCTCAAAAAATCTAAACCCTGTCACCATGGAGCTTGGAGGTAAATCGCCTAATATTTTCTTTAACTCTGTAATGGACCATGACGATGCTTATTTAGATAAAGCTATAGAAGGGGCTGTACTCTTCGCTTTCAATGCCGGTGAAGTATGTACTTGTCCGTCGCGTATCCTCGTTCAAGAAGATATCTACGATGCCTTTATGGAGCGTGTGGTTGAGAGAACAAAAGCTATCGTTCAAGATAATCCATACGACGTGAATACCATGCTTGGCGCACAAGCTTCTAACGATCAATATGAAAAGATCCAATCGTATTTCAGCATAGGAAAAGAAGAAGGTGCTAAAATACTCACAGGTGGTGCTGCGGCCAAACTGGATGGAAATTTAGCCAATGGATTTTATATTCAACCAACGATCATGGAAGGTCATAACAAAATGCGCGTCTTTCAAGAGGAGATCTTCGGTCCTGTAGTATGTGTTACCAAATTTAAAGACGAGGCGGAAGCACTAGAGATCGCCAATGATACGCTTTACGGACTTGGAGCTGGGGTTTGGACCCGTGATGCGCATCAGTTATATCAAATTCCTCGAGGAATCAAAGCGGGTCGCGTTTGGGTAAATTGTTATCATGCCTATCCCGCACACGCACCGTTTGGCGGCTATAAAAAATCTGGATTCGGAAGAGAAAATCATTTAATGATGATGAATCACTATCGTCAAACTAAAAACATGTTGATCTCATACGACAAGAATAAATTAGGTTTCTTTTAGAATGAATTGTTTAATTTGTGAGGGCTGAACGTAAAAACTTCAGCCTTTTTTTAACTATAAAAAATATGGAACGAGTAGCCATTACTGAAGCAGCGATCAAGATTGTCAATCAATTAAAAGCGCAATACGGAGCGCTAATCTTCCATCAAAGTGGCGGTTGCTGTGATGGCTCCTCCCCTATGATCTTTGAAGAGGGCGAGATGTATCTCGATGAAAGCGACATATTGTTAGGGCAAATTGAAGGTGTCAATTTCTATATGAATCAGGATCAATTTGAATATTGGAAACATACGCATTTAACAGTCGACATCACAAAAGGTAGAGGCTCTAGTTTTTCTTTGGAAATTCCCCTCGGACTTCGCTTTATAATTCATTCACGTTTATTAACTTCGGAAGAACAAAAAATGCTCAACCCATAATTCCGAAGAACCATGCAAATACTCAATGACTGGCGAATCATCATACTCCTCTGTCTAACGCTTGGACTAGCCCCATTCTTTCCCGAACCACATATCTGGGGAAAACTAAAATGGATCGCTGGCGGGGCTGAAGGAATGACTGCTACAGACTGGTTTGATGTTTTATTACATGGCGCACCTTTCCTATTACTTATTCGTATTGTGATTGTTAAAATCTTTGGAAAGATTACGGATAGTGAAAAATAATGACCAATTCTTTATCATTTCTGTAACTTTTTAGCGTTGTTTCGCATACTGTTTTTCGCTACTTTTGTAGCAAATATTCAGATTTTATGCAAACAAACCCAGAAACCAACAGCGACTTGTCTTTCGACGATTTTAAATCGGAAGTTTTAAATGACTATAAAATTGCAGTAACTAGCCGTGAATGTAGTCTTTTAGGGCGTCGTGAGGTTCTCACAGGTAAAGCTAAATTTGGAATTTTCGGTGACGGAAAAGAAGTGCCTCAGTTAGCCTGGGCCAAGTCGTTCAAAAATGGAGACTGGCGAAGTGGCTACTATCGCGATCAAACCTTTATGATGGCGATTGGTAAACTTTCTATTCAACAGTTCTTCGCAGGACTCTATGCACACACCGATATTGATGCAGATCCAATGAGTGCCGGAAGACAAATGGGTGGCCATTTTGCAACACACAGTTTAAATGATGACGGAAGTTGGAAAACGCTAACCGCACAAAAAAATAGTTCGGCCGATATCTCTCCTACCGCCGGACAAATGCCACGATTACTAGGCTTAGCGCAAGCATCAAAGATCTTTAGAAATGTAAAAGGCATTAAAGGAAAAACCCAGTTTTCTATCAACGGAAACGAAGTTGCTTGGGGAACCATCGGAAATGCAAGTACTAGTGAAGGTCTGTTTTGGGAAACGATCAATGCCGCAGGTGTGCTACAAGTACCTATGGTCATGAGTGTTTGGGATGATGAATACGGAATTTCAGTACATGCCAAACATCAAACTACCAAAGAAAATATTAGTGAGATCTTAAAGGGATTTCAACGTACCGAAGATGAAAACGGTTATGAGATCATGCGTGTCAATGGTTGGGACTACCCTGCCCTTATCGATACATATCAAAAAGCTTCCAAGATTGCACGCGAAGAACACGTTCCCGTATTAATTCACGTGCTTCAATTAACGCAGCCGCAAGGACATTCTACAAGTGGATCTCATGAGCGTTATAAAAGTAAAGATCGTCTAGCATGGGAAGCTGAGTACGACTGTAATGCACAAATGCGTACGTGGATGATCGCTAACAATATGGCGACGGAAGATGAACTTGCTGAGATCGAAAAAGATATCAAAAAGCAGGTTCGCGATGGCAAGAAACTAGCCTGGGAAGCTTTTCTTGCCCCACAGAAACAAGAGCAAGAGGAAGCTTTAACATTGCTGTCAAATCTTGCTGAAAGTTCTTCGAATAAGAATTTTATTGAAAAAATTAAAAATGATCTGGCCTCAGAGAAAGAGCCTTTACGTCGCAGTATTGCCCAAGCGACGCGGAAAGCGCTTCGGTATGTTGTAGGTGAAGATTCTTCGGAAAAACGCCAATTGATTGACTGGATCGATAACTACTTTGAGATCATTCAACCCAAATATTCGGCACATCTTTATTCCGAAGCAAAGGTAAACGCCAAGACGATTTCCGAAGTTAAACCAACCTATGATGAAAATGCTGAAGATGTTGACGCAAGGCTTGTTTTAAGAGACAACTTTGACGCCATCTTTGAACGTCATCCGGAAACACTTATTTTTGGTGAAGATTCGGGTACGATTGGGGACGTAAACCAAGGTTTGGAAGGAATGCAGGAAAAATACGGCGAACTTCGAGTAAGTGACACTGGAATTAGAGAGGCTACTATCTTGGGTCAAGGTATCGGAATGGCCATGCGTGGCTTGCGCCCTATTGCTGAAATTCAATATCTCGATTATATTCTCTATTGCTTACAAATTATGAGTGATGATCTTGTTACTGTTCGTTACAGAACAGCGGGCAAGCAAAAAGCACCGTTAATTGTACGAACTCGCGGGCATCGACTTGAAGGTATTTGGCACAGTGGTTCACAAATGGGTGGTTTGATACATTTGCTTCGTGGAATGTATATTCTAGTCCCACGAAATATGACAAAGGCGGCTGGCTTTTATAATACTTTACTTGAAACCGACGAACCAGCTTTAGTCATCGAATGTCTGAATGGATATCGTTTAAAAGAAAAGATGCCAACCAATCTCGGCGAATTTAGAACCCCTATTGGTGTAGTGGAAACTGTTAAAGAAGGAAGTGATATTACCTTGGTTTCCTACGGAAGTACCTTACGCATTGTGGAAGAGGCAGCCAAAGAATTACAACAGGTAGGTATTGACGCAGAAGTAATTGATATACAGTCACTTTTACCGCTTGACTTAAACCATGACTTGGTAAAAAGTGTACAGAAAACGAATCGTCTTTTAGTAATCGATGAAGATGTTTCAGGTGGGGCGTCAGCCTACATTATGCAACACATTGTTGATACACAAAACGGATATCAGTACTTAGATAGTAAGCCCGAAACAATGGCAGCGCAGCCTCATCGTCCAGCTTATGGAACCGACGGTGATTATTTTTCAAAACCTTCAACAGAAGACATCTTTGAAAAAGTATACGCTATGATGAGTGAAGTAGATCCTGAAAGCTTCCCGAAGTTGCGCTAATAAAAATATAGTAGTTTATCGATAAAAAGTCTGTATTAGTCTAAAAACTGTAAGTTTTTCCTACAAAGATTAGGATAAGCGAGTTTTTATTCTAAATATTTGAAAAGAATAAGAAAACAACAAGTTATGTTACTGAGCCTTGCGAATAATAATTTGAATAATAATAACGCCCGGACGTAATAGAAACTTGTACACGATATTTAAACCCGTCAAGTTTCAAACCTGACGGGTTTTTTTATGAAGTAATAAATTTAGAAATAGGCTAGTCTCGTGTAGGAACGAAGTCTCAAAAAATAACTAACCAAGTAAAATATAAAATTATGTGTGGAATTGTATGTGCTTTCGAGCTTAAAGAATCATCTGAAAAACTACGCCCCCAACTTTTGGAGATGGCAAAATGTATTAGACACCGCGGTCCAGACTGGAGTGGCATATTTGACAATGATAAGGCAATCATGGCGCACGAGCGACTTGCCATTGTAGACCCTACTTCAGGAAAGCAACCTTTATTTTCCGAAGATAAAAATCTGATACTTGCAGCAAATGGGGAAATTTATAATCATCAGGAATTGAGAAAACAGTTTGAGGGACGTTATAATTTTCAAACGAAAAGTGACTGCGAGGTCATTTTGGCACTGTACAAAGAAAAAGGAAGCGACTTTTTAGACGAGCTTAATGGAATCTTCGGATTTGCGCTCTACGATGTCGAAAATGATAGTTATTTGATCGCCAGAGATCATATGGGAATCATACCCCTTTACATGGGTTGGGATCAGAATGGAACCTTTTATGTTGCTTCCGAATTAAAGGCACTGGAAGGAGTTTGCACCAAAATAGAACTCTTTCCTCCAGGACACTTTTTAGACAGTCGTGATGGCGAATTGAAGCGTTGGTGGACCCGTGACTGGATGCAATTTGATGAAGTAAAAGATAATGTAACCAGTATTTCCGACCTGAGAGATGCGTTGGATGCAGCGGTACATAGACAATTGATGAGTGATGTACCTTATGGCGTATTACTATCGGGTGGTTTAGATTCTTCGATCACTTCGGCTTTAGCCAAAAAATACGCTGATAAAAGAATTGAAAGTGGTGATCAAGATGGTGCCTGGTATCCACAGCTACACTCCTTTGCCATTGGTCTTGACGGCTCACCAGACCTAGCAGCAGCACAACATGTGGCAGATCATATTGGCACCGTACATCACGAAGTAAAATTTACCATTCAAGAAGGTATTGATGCTATTCGCGATGTGATCTATCATGTAGAAACCTATGACATTACAACCATTAGAGCAAGTACACCTATGTTTTTATTGGCACGTGCAATTAAGGCGATGGGGATTAAAATGGTGCTTAGCGGTGAAGGTGCCGATGAAATTTTTGGAGGTTATCTATATTTTCACAAGGCGCCAAGCGCTAAAGATTTCCACGAAGAGAATGTGCGGAAGCTAGATAAATTGCATATGTATGATTGTCTTCGTGCTAATAAATCATTGGCTTCTTGGGGAATTGAAGGCCGAGTGCCTTTCTTGGACAAAGAATTTATGGATGTCGCCATGCGTCTAAACCCTAAAGACAAAATGATCTTAGCTGGAGCCAAAGCCAACGGAGTTAAAACAAAACAAGCCATGGGAAAGTGGGTCTTACGTGAGGCCTTCGGTGATATGTTACCCGAGAGTGTGGCTTGGCGTCAAAAAGAGCAATTTAGCGACGGGGTTGGATATAGCTGGATCGATACATTAAAAGAAATGGTTCATGAGCAAGTAAGTGACGAGCAAATGGCGAATGCGAAATATCGTTTTCCTATTCAGACACCAACGAGTAAAGAAGAGTTTTACTACCGTTCTATTTTTGAAGAACACTTTCCTAGTGATGCTGCAGCCTTAAGTGTACCTTCAGTACCTAGTGTTGCGTGTAGTTCCCCTGTGGCACTGGCGTGGGACGAAAGTTTTAAAAACATGAACGACCCTAGTGGAAGAGCGGTTGCCAATGTGCACGATGAAGCCTATTAAAAAGCCTATTTCAGAAATACAACAACGGTAACACATTGCCAATAGACCTTCTATACATGAATGAGCTACTCTAGCGGACTTGTGTATGGAGGGTAAATTAAAATTGTCCCGTTCTGTCAATTACAATTTGTACCTTATGCACTTTACGATTAGCTAGGAAGCATAGATATAATCATTATCTCGTCCTAAATAATAACATTTTCATTTAAACGAAATAATTGAGTTGTATCATATGGATTTTACCAACCCTTTAGTGTATGGAGTCCCTTGCTTTTTAGGATTTATTGCCTTAGAACTTACATACAGTAAAGTTTTTCATGACAAGCAGCTTTATAAATGGAAAGATCTAAAGGCGAGTTTATTGCTCGGTATTGGTTCTGCCTTTATTGGTGCATTGATTAAGGTTGTTTCTATAATTTTTGTCTTTAATTTCGTTTACGACATTTTCAATCCATTGGTAGATGGAGTACGTACCAATATTTTTGGATGGAAGTCATTTGGCTATGCCTGGTATTTATGGATTATTTGCATGCTCCTTGACGACCTAACTTATTATTGGTTTCATCGGCAAAATCATATGGTAAGAATATTATGGGCGGCACACATTGTTCATCATTCCTCTTCTAATTTTAATTTAGGTACTGCTATTCGCAATGGCTGGTTCACAATTTTCTACAAACCTTTTTTTTATGTTTGGATCGTAATGATAGGCTTTTCGCCAGAAATGCTGGTAGTATGTTTAGGGATTGAGGCTCTGTGGCAATTCCAATTACACACAAAGTATATTACCAATCTTGGATTCTTCGAACGCTTTATCAATACCCATACAATGCATCAGGTACATCATGCAAGAAACATCGAATATATGGATAAAAATCACGGTGGGTTTTTAAATGTATTTGACAGAATTTTTGGTACCTGGAAAGAACTAGATGATTCTGTAACTATTGAATACGGGGTTTCTAAGCCCCCCAATTCGCATAATTTGTATATTATCTTAACACATGAATACAAAAATATATGGGAAGACACTAAAAAATCAAAGAATTGGTTTCATAAATTCATGTATGTATTCGCTCCCCCTGGATGGAGTCATGACGGTAGCACTCTAACGGTACGACAAATCAGAAAGCAAAACGACTAAGAGATTTGCCATAATTAATATCCCTTAATATAAAAAAGCTCTTTTTTGTTAAAGCATCTTAAATTTGGATCTTTCCGAAGTTAAAATTCGTTAAGCAGCAAGTTCTTTTATTTTATCGTGTCTATATTAGAGTATGGAAAAGATATTAGTAGCTGGTGCGACAGGCACTACCGGACAAAAAGTAATCAATTTATTAAAACAATCTTCAAATTATCAACCAGTGGCTATGGTTCGTAATAAGTCACAGCAAGCTGATTTTGAAAATCAAGGTATTGAGACGGTTTTGGGCGATTTAGCTCAAGATGTTTCGCATACTACAAAAGGAATTGACAGAGTTATCTTTGCTGCTGGATCAGGAGGGAAAGATGTGGTCAATGTAGACCAAGAAGGTGCCAAAAGATTAATTGATGCCTCTAAAAAAGAACATATAAAGAAATTTGTGATGCTGAGTTCAATGGGTGCAGATAACCCACAGGGAGAACTAAAAGATTATTTACAAGCCAAACAAAATGCCGATCAGTATTTAGACATTAGTGGATTGACATTTAGTATCGTTAGACCAGGTACTCTCAACAATCAGGAGGGACTTGGAAAAATTAAATTAGGCCATAAACTGAACGAACAAGGCGAGATTCCACGTTGGGATGTAGCTCGCACTTTAGTAAAAAGTTTGGATACTGAAGTAGCAAAAAATCAAGCCTTTGAGATCCTAACAGGCGAAACTAAAATTGAAAATGCGGTAAGAGATTTTCAAGTACTGTCATAGCCTCCTTTGCAGAAATTTATTCTGTTTCAGAAGTTAAATTCTAGGCAGATACTAATTTCAAAATACAATTTAAACCCAGTTTTTTGACACATTCAAATAGCTTAAACTGATTTTTAAGCTATTTGAATGTGTCATTGTATTTTTTCGCCATGCTGACTAAGGTCTAAGCCTACCTCCTCCTGATCTTCTCTCACGCGCATCGTTAGTATTTTATCTACTAACATATAGAGTACATAACTAACTCCAAAGCAGTATATAAATGTGATCACAAGCGCCAAAAGGTGATAGAGAAATGTTGTGGTTTCACCGTATATGAGTCCTACTCCCGATGCGAACACCGCTGTTAATAGCATACCAACTATGCCTCCTATACCATGACTAGGAAATACGTCTAACGTATCATCGATACTTGATTTATTTTTCAAATGTATAGCCCAGTTACATATTATGGCGGCTATAAAGCCGATGAACATAGACTGCCCAATATTGACAAAGCCAGCTGCAGGAGTAATGGCTACGAGTCCGACCACGGCACCTATACAGGCACCTACGGCAGACATTTTACGTCCTAACATTCTTTCATAGAATACCCAAGTGATCATTGCTGTTGCTGAAGCTATATTTGTGTTTGCAAATGCAATTACCGCATCTGAATTTGCTCCCAGCGCCGACCCGGCATTAAATCCAAACCATCCAAACCAAAGTAGTCCAGTACCTAGTATAACAAATGGCACATTTGCAGGTTGTTTAAAAGCCGAATTTCTTTTGCCAAGAAAAACAGCTCCTGCCAAGGCAGCTATACCAGCAGACATGTGAACCACCGTACCTCCGGCAAAATCTAATACGCCCCAATTTCTAAATAGACCATCTGGATGCCATGTCATATGTGCTAACGGACTGTAAATAAAAATACTGAACAAAACCATAAAGAATATATAACTCCTAAACCGGACACGTCCAGCGAAACTACCAGTGATCAAAGCTGGTGTAATGATGGCAAATTTCAGCTGAAAAAGCGCAAAGAGCAAGAAAGGAATCGTAGAAGAAAAAGCAGGATTTGGTTCAGAACCTACATTATTAAATGCAAAATAGGTAAAAGGATTACCAATAATTCCTCCCAAACTATCTCCAAATGCCAAACTAAATCCAACCATTACCCAAAGCACACTAATGACACCAAGTGCTATAAAGCTTTGAAGCATAGTAGATATAACATTTTTTTTATTGACCATTCCCCCATAGAAGAACGATAATCCAGGAGTCATGAGTAAAACAAATGCACTAGCTACCAACATCCAAGCAGTATCTCCAGAGTCGATCTCAGAGGTCAATTCTTGATATTGGCTTGCTGTAAAAACACAAATGACTACGATTAAAAATAAGATGATAAAATTAACTTTCTTTCCCATGATATTGCATTATTATTCTTTAATTACTTTAACCATTTTATTCTGAAAAGGATAAAAATCTATTGATTCAATTAAGTTGATAGTCCTGATCTTTTATATGAACAATAACAGGATTTATTTTTACTGAAATTATCCTCACAAAACCCAATTATTCCTTTATGATCTTCGATGTGTATGTTTTCGTTTCATCATAACATTCAACAAAATATATTCCCGGATTGTACCTTTTCATGTTGATCTCAAAATAATTAGGCTCATTTAAATTATTTATCGATTTTACTAGTTTTCCCGCAGAATCATATAATTTATATCCTTTTACTTTTGGCAAACTAATGTTTACAATCTCTGTAGTAGGGTTTGGGTAAGCAATCATTCCTACTCTATTTTCTATTGCTATTTCCTGTAAACCTAAAATGGTTCCATCGGTTAGTGATCTTTGATACCAGATATTCAAAACATCAGCACGTGGATCACCCCAGGTAGCGTGTATTATTCCGTTATCTAATTGAATACTCATAAAATCATTACCTGCCGATGCCAGTACATTATTATATGACACCAATTCACTTGTAAGCTGAAAATTTGGTTCAAACGCAGTAGATCCTGCCGGTAAAAATGCCGCCCATATTTCAGATGCCGTTTCATAAGTATTGGCGTTTCCATTTCTTCTATCACGCCAGCTAACGACTAAGTCACCGTTGGCATCAAAATCTGCCCAAACCAGATCTTGCATAATATCATTTCCTACGGAATCGTCATTAACGCGAATTGCATCCGACCATGAAACCCCAGCATCTTCGCTTAAACGAATAAAAATATCTAAATCCGCATTGACATTTGCGGGATAAACAAAAGCTAGCACAGCCGAATTCGCAGGGCTCGAACGGAGTATATAGCCTAATTTTGGTAGCGGATCATTACTTGGAGTGGTCGCTGATGCAAAAACACTATTATAGGTAAAACTACTACCACCATTATTTGACGATGCTATAATATATTGTGGCAATATATTCTGGCTTACTACATAAGATGGATAAATTGCATGCAATACTCCAGATTCACTAACCGTTGGAGCAGGCATAGGTCTTTCAATAGCATTTCCAGAGAGCCAACCTGGAGTATCAAGATCTTTCCATTCAAAGCTATTACCACCATCGGTTGAGATAGACAGATAGGGATGGTAATCTGTCATGGCTCCTGCCGCATTCATTGACGTTATATAAATAAAACCATCTGTGGCAGTCTGGGAACGGTCTATCGATATCCATGGTCTATCCACAGGAATTCGCGGCGGATCGGCATTTATATTTAACACTTCAGTTGGAGCGTCAAATGTGAGTCCACCATCATCCGATTTACAAAGATAAATACCCCCTTCAATCGGACTTGAATCGGTTCCAGTTGAATCTATATAACTTACATATAAGTTTCCATTTGAATCGAAGGCCATTGAGCAATCTGCAGAAGTATAGCTCGGATCAACATGCGGCAATTCAACAACTGCGCTCCATGTACCGCCTCCATCAAAACTTACCCTAGTCTTAATTTTTATCCTATTACCTACGCCAGCCCAGCCCATCCAAGCCACCACAAGATGATCAGCGTTATTCGGATTCATTATGATATAAGGTTCACCATCAAAGATATTCCCGTTTGATATATTTTGATTTTGCCCATATAACCCAAAGGATACAAGGAATACCAAAAAGAGTGTTGTTAGATTTTTCATAAAGCTTCTTTATTTGCTTAATTTAAAAATGTGTCAGATAGTTTATTTAACAAAGAACAGTCTTTAAACTATTTTCAACTATTCTATAAATTTAATAAAATTCTTATGGGCAACTCATTGACCTCTCTCATTGTCATCATCCCGTGATGTGATATCCCCCGTCTACATGTCTAATCTCTCCTGTGATCCTTCCGTTTGGTCTAAAAAGATGAACAACTTCATGTGCTAAATCTTGAGGTGAGGCATTGCCAAGTGGGCTCATTTTATTCGCTGTATCTACATCTAAGGTTGTTAATGTAGCATTCCCCGCTTTGCTTCCCATATAGGTTGAAAAACGAACTACGTTGGCACGGGTTCCATTTAATCTTCCTAGCTCGTCGGCTAGTTCTATAGTGATACGCTCTAATGCTGCTTTTGCGATGCTCATATTTCGGTACGGATGGAAGGTTACTTTCGCAGCGGCAATGTAACTTATCGAACATATAGAACTTCCAGGTTGGAGTACCTGATATTTAAACAAAGAGTGTGTTAGTCTGATCAATGAATATGCAGAAACGTCCATAGTATCACAAAATTCTTCCTTTGTCACCTGAAGTAAAGGCTTTACTTCTTTATTTCGAATTGTTTTATCCATGGCAATAGCATGTAATAATCCATGAAGCTTAATGTTATCATCCTTTAGGCGTTTTGACAGATCGTCCATATTTTCTTCTAAAGTAACATCGAGAATCTCTACGCGGGAATCTCCAAGTTCGGAACGCACTGCGATTTTAAAATCAGCAAAATTTTTATTTAAAAAATTTTCGGCCTTAGCTGATAAGTTGTCATGAAATGGACTCACTCCCAAACCAGTACAAATTACCTGTCCACCTTGTTTTAGTATTTCTTTTGCTACATACATAGCCAGTGAGTGTTTATCTGCAATACCCGTTATTAAAAAGGTTTTTTCTGAAAGCATATATTATTTTTTAAATTAATAAATAGTATCAAAGAAATGGTTACCATTTGTAGAGAGCCGAACCCCAAGTCCAGCCTGCACCAACTGCCGCAAATAATACCATATCGCCTTTTTTGAATCCGCCATTTTTTCTAGTTTCATCCAAAATTATTGGAATAGTGCCTCCTGAAGTATTGGCGTAGCGATCCATATTCGTTTTTACCTTTTCGAAAGGCATTTCAATTTTTTCGGCAATTTTCTTTAAGATTCCAATACTGGGCTGGTGTGGTAGCATGCACGAAATATCACCAATCTTATAGTTATTCTTGTCCAAAAGATTCTTGATGCATTTTGGAACAACATCTATCGCTGTTTTAAATACTTCCTGACCATTCATTTGGAAAAAATGTCGTTTTGATTTTAATGTTTCTTCTGAAGTTGGTTCAGCAGAGCCGCCAGCCAGCACCGTAAAATGATCTTTTCCTGTTCCATCTGAATGCAATAAAAAATCAACAAATCCTTTATCTTCTTTTGTTTCTGAAATGACCATGGCTCCGGCCCCATCGCCAAAAAAGACCGCATCTCTTCTGGTCCAATCGGTTATATTAGAAAAGGTATCTGCTCCTATTACTAAAACATGATTGTACATCCCCGATTTTATAAACTGTACAGCTGTTGAGATAGAAAAAAGTGCGCCTGAACATACTGCAGAAATATCAAAAGCCACTGCATTCTTAGCCTTGATTTTTTCCTGAACAAAACACGCACATGAAGGAGCAGGTCTATCTGGCGTGGCAGTTGCTACGATAATAAGATCGATAGCCTCTGGTACAAGGTTGGCATTACTAATTGCCTCCAAACCAGCCTTTGCTGCTAAGTCACTTGTAGTCTCCCCTGTTGAAATTCTACGTTCCCTAATTCCTAAGTTTTTATAAATCCATTCATCAGATGATCCAACGGTTTCGAAATAATCGTTTTTTACGATATTTTCTGGGGCATATGATCCAGTCCCATTGATAAAAGCATTTCGCATAGTTAAAATTTTAACCAACTAAAGTCTATCATTTACTTATACTATCATAGACAAACTGTATTTAATTGACAATGATTGAGATATCTAAAATTTAGTATCGTGGTTTTTGTCAAATTCATATTATGCCTCTATCGGAAGTGTCTAAAATGCGAATGTGATAATCCTACAGCGGCAAAAAAATGAAAATTCAGAAGAAAAACAACGTGAATTGATCAATTGTAGCTCTTAAAACGTAGATTTTTGGCTAGAGACCTTCAAAAGATCACTAAAAAACTGCTTTAGGCTACAATTTCTTATCAGGAAATAGGCGCTCTATTATTTACGCAATTCTAAGCAGAAATGCGTTGTACTCTCTTAATTTTGATTATTCCTATAAGATTTAGGAATTTCATGATTTGATAAGTAACATCAACTTCATGCCAGCGGATACCTCCAAAATTGGCACGGCTTGCATATTTATGGTGATTATTGTGGTAGCCTTCACCCATCATTAAGAAGTCGAAAGGAAATAAGTTTTTTGACGTGTCTTTAGATTTGAAATTGACGTACCCATAAATATGTGCATACCAATTGATGATAACGCCATGAATTGGGGCCATAAAGAGGGCAACAGGTAAAAATAGCCATTCCCACCATGTGGTTGCAAAAATTAGAAAGAACGCTGCATAACCAACACCCCAGCTTACTCTAGAGATCCAAGAACTTGCAAAAGCATCAAATCGCTCCCATTGAGGGACGTTTTTAGTGAATTTTTCATCTACTTTAATTTTCTTTTGATTGATCTGGGCATAAATATTCTTAGTGCGCCACATCATCGAAAATACGTTCAGATCGTATTTAGGGGAATGTGGATCTTTTTCTGTATCGGCGTATGCGTGATGCATTCGGTGCATGACACCATAACCATAGGCGCTCAAGTAATTTGAGCCTTGAAAAAACCAAGTTAAAATAAAGGTGATCTTTTCTACCACTTTAGACATGGTGAATGTTTGATGAGCTGCATATCTATGAAGAAAGAAGGTTTGAAAAAATAACCCACCATACCACAGTACGATAATAAATATAAGTATTGTCATTGCTTTTTTTACAAAGGTAGAAGCAATAACAACGCCAAACAATGAACCTAAATTAAGTAATTTGTCTTCGAATGCGACTTAATGCTTGCGGGGTAACTCCAATATAGGAACTTACATACTTTAACGGGATAACATGAATCAGCTCAGGGCGCTCACTAAACAAATTTAAATACCGTTGTTTCGGTGTTTCGTTGAGTAACGATTGTTCTCTTTTAGATTTGATATAAAACAACCGTTCGGCAACCAAACGACCAATTAAATTTCCAATTTTTGTTACTTTATAAACTTCTTGTAGATCTTGATAAGACATACGATATAGAACCGTATCTGCTAAAGTTTCAAGCTCATAGTTAGATGGCTGCCTGGTTATAAAGGAATCATATGCACTTACAAATTGATTTTTAAAGCTAAATCCAAATGTGATCTCTTTCTCTTTAAATTCTTTAGGAACATACAACCTTACCACTCCTTGTTCAATAAAAGATATATGATTTTCAACAGTACCGGCCTTCAAAATTATTGTCTTCTTTCGGAACTCTTCTTTAAATAATTTAGTCGAAAAATAGGCCCAGTCTTCATCAGAAACATGAGCAATATCTTCAATGTATGCTCGAATAAAGTCTAAATTAGGCATTGATGAATTTCTAGGGTTTTGTTAAAATGATCTTTTATTTATACCTGGGAGCCATTTCTCATCAATATTTGATGAGAGTTTTTGAAACCAAGTTAAATTATGATGCTTTCTTTGCCGTAAAATGTTCTATAACGCTATTCAGAATTAAATTAATAAACATACTTTGACATTACACACTTCACTATTTAACAATTATTAATCGTATGTAATGAGGTAAACCTCCCGAGCACCATATGGGGTGTGATTTAAGTAGCCTCCACCCAGCATAGTTATAATTTTATCTTCATAATTAAAACTATTTTTAAAACCAAACCGCCCAAATTGTGGAAGGTTCTCATATGCTATATGACTCCATTGATCGTTGTCAATAGAATACACCCACAGACCATTTTCAGGCATAGACATAATATCAAAACGGTCTTGAGCCAAAAAGCCAATTGTGTTCTCATCCAGAAAAAATGCAGTTGGTTCCTGACGACTGTGATCTCCTATTGGTTCGAAAGTAGCGGCTTGAATCCAAGTATCTGTTATAGGATTGTAAATCATCATTTTAAAAAGATCCCCTACTAGCCCAATAAGGTAAGCGTGCGTATCATTTGAAACAATTGCCGAATATCGCGCATTGATATTGCTCGTTGAAACATCGTTCATTTGCGTCCATGAATCTGAATTAACATCGTATTTCCATAGATCCTTTAAAAAAGTGGAATACTTTTTACCCAAACCTACAAAAGCATCGTTACCAATAGTAAATGATATTGGAAATGTTCTTTCGGTTCCTGAGAATTCGTTCATTGTGTTCCATTCATCACTAACTGCATCGTACCGAAAAACTTTTTTCGATGGATAAAAAACACCTGAGTTAGGACCTTGCATCCCACCTGCCACAAAATAGCCCTGATTATTGATAGAAAATGCAGTGTGAAATGTAACTTTTTCTGTAAGATTACTCATTTCCTGCCAACTATCAGAATCAACATGATAGCGCCAAAAATCATAAAACATAGCAGTTGGACCGGGACCGGTAGCATCTACACCAGCTCCAACATAATAATAATCTTCAATTAAAAACCCTTGTTGCCCTACACGTAATTCACCTGGGAAATAACGACCATTAGTAACAGAGATAAGTGGTTGCGGTTGAAGCGTTATAGCATTACTTAAAATATCTTCAGTGTCAACAGTAACAAAAGCCTCAAAAGTATATTCATTAAAATTCTCTAAATAATCAATTGTTTCCGATTCAAAAACAATATCAGTTAAATTCTCACCTATAACAACCTTTGTTTCATCAAATTTAAAACCGTATTCAACTATCGTTTGGTTATGCTCGGTAAGTGTTGCCCTGAGTATATATGTATTCAAGGACAATGTGTCGAGTACCAAAAGTACTTCTGGAAACACCAGAGCCGGTTCATCATCGACATTAATAAAGTCATCATCAACCATAGGACTTTCTTTCTTGGCACAAGCATGAAAACCTAGTGCTACAAAGAAAAGAGCCACAATCGCTAAAGTGAATATTTTTTTAGATGAATTCATTGTCTTCTATTTTTTTTATAATATACAAAAATTAACGTACTTTATGGCAACCACTTCTTATCAAAGTTAGGGGCACGTTTTTCAAGAAAGGCATCTCTCCCCTCTTTCGCTTCTTCGGTCATATAGGCCAATCGGGTCGCTTCTCCTGCAAAAACCTGTTGTCCAACCATTCCGTCATCGGTAAGGTTCATGGCGAATTTGAGCATTTTAATGGAAGTTGGTGATTTCCCTAAGACTTCTTGCGCCCAATCGAATGCCGTTTGTTCTAATTCGTCATGTGGTACAACCGCGTTCACCATCCCCATATCATACGCCTCTTGCGCGCTGTAATTTCTTCCGAGGAAAAAGATCTCACGAGCTCTCTTTTGACCTACCATCTTAGCAAGATAGGCGCTTCCGTAGCCACCATCAAAACTAGTTACATCGGCGTCGGTCTGTTTAAAGATCGCGTGCTCTTTACTCGCCAAAGTCATATCACACACAACGTGCAAACTATGTCCGCCGCCAACTGCCCAACCGGGAACTACACAAATAACTGCTTTTGGCATAAAGCGAATGAGGCGTTGAACGTCTAAAATATTTAAACGATGATAGCCATCTTCCCCCACGTAGCCTTGGTGTCCACGTGCTTTTTGATCGCCACCGCTACAAAAACTATAAACGCCATCTTTGCTTGAAGGCCCTTCCGCAGAAAGTAAAACAACACCAATATTGATGTCTTCTTGAGCGTCATGAAAGGCGTCAAGTAATTCAGATGTTGTCTTTGGACGAAATGCATTACGCACGTCTGGTCTATTAAACGCTATTCGCGCCACATTGTGCGACTTTTTATAGGTGATATCGCTATATTCTTTTGCTGTTTTCCAGTTAGGTTTGAGCATAATTGTTATTTTTACTTCAAAGATAAAATAATACCATGAAAAACCTTCTCTGTTTCTTCGGAATAGCCTTCCTCTCTCTTTCAGGAATGGCACAAGAACCTTATAAATTTAATACCGTTATTGACTTGGAGGCCACTCCAGTTATTAGTCAGGGTCGCACAGGAACGTGTTGGAGTTTTTCGACTTCTTCTTTTTTAGAATCTGAGATCATCCGACTTACAGGAAACGAGATCGATCTTTCAGAGATGTATACGGTACGAAACACCTACCCGAAGAAAGCTGAAAACTATGTTATGCGTCAAGGTAAAGCCCAGTTTAGTGAAGGCGGACTCGCTCATGACGTGATGAATTCAGTACGCGATTATGGTCTCGTTCCAAATGAGGCATTTAGCGGACTACAAACCATGGAAGAGTCACATAACCACGCAGAGTTGGTTGCTGTACTTACCGCAATGGCAAACACCTATGTAGACAACCCTGGAAGAAAGCTGAGTAAGAATTGGCGGCAGGCGATGGAGGCCGTTTTGGATGTGTATTTAGGTGAAAATGTTAATTCATTTACCTATCGTGGAAAACAATATACGCCTGAGAGCTTTCGGAAGATGACAAAAATAGAACCGGCAAATTATGTTACGATTACTTCATTTATGCAAGCGCCATTTTATTCTGAATTTATTCTGAATATTCCAGATAATTGGAGCTACGGAAGTTTTTATAATGTTCCATTAGACGAAATGATAGGCGCTATTGATAACGCATTAGAAAAGGGTTTTACGGTTGAATTAGATTGCGATGTAAGCGAAAAAACGTTTTCTTCAAAAGACGGCGTTGCAGTTATTCCGAAGGATTCAGAAAACAACATTTTAGCACTACAAGGCGTTTACCCAGAGATGCAGGTCACACAGCAATATCGTCAAGACGAGTTTGAGAATTTTACAACAACAGATGATCACCTTATGCATATTACGGGCATGATTCGCGACCAAAACGGGACGAAGTATTATAAGGTTAAGAATAGTTGGGGAACCGACGAAAAGAGAAACGCAAATGGTGGGTATGTATATTTTAGTGAGGCCTATATGCGGTTAAAGGCAATTAGCATTACTGTTCACAAGGACGCTGTGCCCAATGCAACAGCAAAAAAATTAAATTTATAATGGGTATGATTTTTGCTATAATCACTTTATGAAAAACTGGATATTTCTTTTCTTTTTTGCACCACTGTTTTGTTTTGCACAATACGATTTTGATTCACGCTATTTTACCATAGACGAGAATTCATTACCTGCTACAGAGGCATTTTCAGGATTTAAAAAGGATTCGGAAATCACTTCAAGGTTCTCATTAGATGCCGCACCAGCTGTGGTTGACGAAAAATTACCTTCGTTTAAGATCACGACCAATAACTATAGAAAACAGGTAGAAATGGCTGTTGCCGTAAATGAGTTAAACAGTTTTGCCGTGGCTCCAGAAATTACACCTATCAAGGCAAAAACCTATGGTTTTACCGGGTACAGCGGTTATAGCGCCGATAAATCTTCTGGAGTAACAAATATCGTTTATAAAGAACAACGCGGACTCAGCTTTGTAGATGCTTGTCCGCCGTTCGGTATTTGCCCGCGATGCGCCCACTATCGCGTGGGTCGTGGGTATTAAATTAGCTCGATCCCATCTTCTTTGATCACGATCTGCTTTTCTTTATAGAGTGTTCCAATAGCTTTTTTAAAACTTTTTTTACTCATGCCCAATTCATTCTTGATCTTTTCAGGATCACTTTTATCGTGCAAATCTAAGAATCCACCAGCAGCTTTTAATTCGTCTAATATAAAATTAGCATTGGGTTCTATACTCCGATAACCAGGAGCCTGCAGGACCACATCGATCTTATTGTCGTCGCGAATTTTCTTGACATAGGCTTTTAGACGGTCGCCCGTACGAATATCTTCAAAGATATCCTCAATATAAATAAGTCCCAGATGTTTTCCTTCAATGATCACATTAGCACCTTTTTCGGTTAAATGTGTGACTAAAATATTTACCTCTTGATAAATTTCCAGATCAACCTGATCATTACTCAGGTATTTATTTGTTTTACTCGAACCTACAAGTCTGTTTGTTTTATCATCTAGATACACATAGACAATGTACCAATTCCCTAATTTCATTGGGCGAGCCTGCTCTTTAAAAGGAACAAATAATTGTTTTTCCAATCCCCAATCCATAAAAGCCCCATATTTCGTCACATCGCTACAGTGCAAATACGCAAAGTTGTTTAAGGTTACAAAAGGTTCTAGCGTGGTGGCAATAGGGCGTTCTTCATTGTCTAGATAGACAAAAACACGAATCTCATCTCCTATTTCAAACTCTTCAGGTTTATATTTATGTGGAAGTAAAACCACATTTTCTTCAGCATCACCTAAATACAAACCAGGTTCTGTTTCTCTTAATATTGTAAGCGTATTGTATTCCCCTAATTTCATCATGGTACAAAGATACAATTTTACCCGCTCCAAAAAAGCAAGCTATGCGACAAGTGTAATCTAAAATTTATAAATCTTTATAGGGCCATTTGATCAAATAATTCAGCAATTTTCATAATTTTTAGTTAAGAGAAATCTCCACTCATCTGCGTTTTAGTCCGAACAACGAAAATAATTGATTTTATTTTCTTAATTTGTAGGACTTACTTCACCTGTATGTACATTTGAAATATGAGTTTATTATCAGCCCCACAAAAGATCACTGAGTTGGTTCTTCAGGAACAGTTTGAGACCCACTTAGGAAGTATCTATATTTATGATACCGTTATAATGATGGAAGCTCGTGAAGATGTCACTGTATCTTTCGGAACAGGAATGTATATTCTTCTAAAACTCCTTACCAAAATTGGTACAAGATCAGTGGTGTATATTTCGCATCGTGTAAATTCGTATGCTGTAGATCCAAACGATTATAAATACCTTGAAATGATACCTAATCTTAAAGGAATAGCCGTTGTGAGTTATAGTGAATCTGGACGTAGCACGGCCAGATCGTTAGAAAAAAAATTCTATAAAAAACCATTTAGAACATTTGAAAATCTACAGGATGCCAATAGTTGGGCAACTGAGATCCTTGCTCAATAATTACTTTATAAATTTAAAGTAGTCAAGTAGAATTTTATCGTTTACTTCGGAAGGGGTAAATACCTCTAATAATGACGGCTCATCGTTCTTATCAAACAAATCACGAAGGGCCTTTTTTAGCGAGTTTTCGTCAGTAGCCGAACTGTATTCAACGCGATACATTTCACAAAGATGTTTTGCTGTAAGTCCGTGTCGCGTCTCAAAAAAGGTTTCAAAATGATCCATTTCTTTTGCCTTGGGCAGAATTCTAAAAATTCCTCCGCCACCATTATTGATCAAAATAATCTTAAAATTATTTGGCAAAGCGTTATTCCAAAGAGCGTTACTATCGTATAAAAAGCTAAGATCACCCGTTATAAATACTGTAGGTTTTCCAGAAGCAACAGCTGCTCCAATAGCAGTACTCATACTTCCGTCAATACCACTCGTTCCTCTGTTGCAAAAAATTGCATTCGATTCATGAAAATCAAACAACTGGGCATATCTTATAACTGTACTGTTGCTTAATTGTACATCTGTTTGCTTCGGAAGCGCCTCACAAATCATTGAAAATACTTTAAAATCAGAAAACTGGATCTGCTTGATATAGTCTGCGTGTTTCAATATTCTATGATTCCGAACGTTGAGCCAATGCTCTTGGTATAAACTTGGCGTCAAAGACACTTCCGAAGTAAATGTCCGTAAAAATTGATTGATCCCACAGCGAAGGTGCTTGTCTAAAATAAAATATGTGTCATACGCCTTTTTCGCGTCTATATGCCAATGAGTCTTGGGTTTGTAGTTACGAAGAAACGCCTTTATCTTTTTAGAAACGATCATCCCACCAAATGTGAGCAATATTTCAGGGCGAAGCTCCTCAAATTCTACAGAACTTAAAGGCGCTATCAATTGATCAATGGCAGGAAAGAAGTTTTCATGATGTAAATTAGAGGTCGTTTCGGTCATTACAATAACACTTGGGTCTTTTGCCAAAACATCCAGATATCGCTGCTCTACACTATTAGGCGGCAACACACCTACTAAAATAAGCTTTTTTGAAGCCGTATTCCATTGTGTTATCAAGGGTTTGATCTCTTCGGAAATAACTTCTGAAGAAAAAGAGGCCATTCTCGCAGGAACGTGCTGCGGACGAACAGTGGGTTCAGTGACCGTTTCGTATAACGGCTCAGAAAACGGGATGTTAATATGAACAGGCCCTTGAAGCTCTATTGCTGTATTTAATGCAATGTTGATTTCAGTTTCGTTATATAACTGATGGTCTTCCCCTTCTTTTGTATTGGCGCTGTATAGAATATGGTTTGCGTAAACATTCTCCTGTTTTATGGTTTGCCCGTCCCCAATCTCAATATACTCTGATGGCCTATCTGCACTAATAACCACCAAAGGAATATCGCTGTAATATGCTTCAGCAATTGCCGGATAGTAATTGAGTAACGCCGAACCAGAAGTACAAACTAAAGCTACCGGTCTATTTAATTGTTGTGCTATTCCCAAGGCAAAAAAGGCCGCACAGCGTTCATCTACAACACTAAAGTTGAAGAATGACGGATGAGACGTAAAGCCTATAGATAAAGGAGCATTTCTTGAGCCAGGCGAAATAACGATATGATCAATACCTTTTATTAAGCACAATTGCGTTACAGTTTGCGAAAGGATCTTATTGGAAAATTTCATGCTTTACAAAGGTACGAACTAGCGCTGAAATTTTAGCGCATGGATTCTATTACCTGCAACATAGTTTGTAACTTATTTTGTGTTTCCGTCCATTCATCTTCAGGTTTTGATTCAAAAGTAATTCCTCCACCCACATAAAGAGTGGCCGTAGTTTCTTCAATTTTCATACATCGAAGGTTTACAAAAAATGAAGCCTTTGTTTTGCTCTTACTTACAAGCCCTATAAAGCCAGTATAATATTCTCTATCGTAGCCTTCGTGTTTGTTTATATAGGATTTTGCCACTTCCGCAGGCATTCCGCAAACTGCTGGTGTTGGGTGCAATGCATTCGCAAATTCATGAATCTCTGGCTGTACTTTTCGAAGGATCCCTTTAATGTCGGTACATAAATGAACCATATTCCCTGCTCTACGATTGTAGGTTTTTGAAATTTTAAAAATTGAGCTTACCTTTTGTAAACTATCCTGAATGGCTTCGGTTACGATCTTTTGTTCATCCAGCTCCTTTCTAGTCCATTGAGGTTCATAGCATTCATGAAAAACCTTAGTTCCGGCCAATGCCATCGTATGAAATTCCTGATTACCTATTTTTAGTAGTATTTCTGGACTTGCCCCACACCAAAGTGCGGTCGCAGGATGATACCAAACATATCGAAACGCATCAGAATACCTTCCAAAAAGTTCCTCTAAAAGTTTTTCTAAGGAAAAACTTTTTAATTTGACTTCCTTTTTTCTGCTTAGCACTACTTTTTGGAAAAAACCGTTCTCAATTGCTTCAACTGCCTGCTCTACCCGTTTAACATGCGAACGTCTGGCTGTTAGATTCTCTTTTACTTTGGTAGCCGATTCATTTTCTTTTTTATCGGGAAGCGGTATGGTAATAATTTCGCATTGTGATAAAGGAATACCGTAGGTGTCAATTTCGGCATTGAACGGAGCCAAAATAAAGGCAGGTTCATCAAATTGTGAATAGGTATGTATAGTTGTATCTTTTTGTATACAGATCGTTATGGAGTTGCAATTGGGCTCTGAATAACAAACAAAAGGTACTTTATTGGCATATGCTTTTTGTAATTTTTCTTTCCAAAGTGTTGTAGTCATAATACTATATACGTAATGTAAGAGTAGTTAGTTTTACCATAGAAACGAGTTGGTCTTCCTCATTTGCAATTCTTATCTGCCATAATTGAGTAGTTCTCCCTTGATGTAAGATCTTAGCAGTGGCATATACAAATCCATCTTTAACACTTTTTACATGATTGGCTGCGATCTCAATGCCGCGAATTGCAATATTTTCGGCATCCAAGAAAAGAAAGGCGCCAGCGCTACCTACGCTTTCCGCCAAGGCAACAGACGCTCCGCCATGAAGTACGCCATCTGGTTGATGTACTCGAGGTGTGACAGGCATTCGTGCGGTGATAGAATCTTCAGTAACATCAACAAATTCAATTTCTAAGGTTTGCATTAATGTATTTTCACACATCTTGGCGCATTGAGCTAAAATTTCTTCTTTGGAGTTCTTCATTGCTTTACTTTACATTTGTAAAAATACCGAAAATTAGACAAATGATCTCAGAAAAAGATATATCCTACACAAGTATAAATACCTATTCTACCGTTAATGTTCTTTCAGAAAAAACAAAGACCGTCTGGCTGGTTTTTCACGGGATGGGGCATTTAAGCAGGTACTTTGCAAGGCATTTTTCTAAGCTGAATTCAGAAGAAAATTTTATCATTGCTCCGCAGGCACCTTCAAAATATTATCAGGGAACAAACTTTAAACATGTTGGTGCGTCTTGGCTTACCAAAGAAAACACAAAATTAGAAACACAAAACGTACTTAACTATATAGATGAAGTATGGAAAACCGAAAAGCCCAATCAAAAGTTTCGTTTGATTGTATTAGGGTATTCACAAGGTGTTTCTATTGCCACGCGTTGGTTAGCGAGCCGCAAAATAATTTGTGACCACCTCATATTACATTCGGGAGGTATTCCTACAGAACTAACTTCGGAAGATTTTGAGTATCTGCCATTGAACACTCAGGTGACTTATCTCTACGGAGATAAGGATGAATACATTACAGAGGCGCGAAAAAGCGAAGAACAACTAAAGGGAACTGCACTCTTCGGAAACAAGCTTACTATCGAAGTTTTTAAAGGTATACACGAGGTCTATGAACCTTTTATTTTAAATTTGAAAGAAAAGTAGTACAATTTATAGTGCATTTCATCGAAATTAGTTGCATTATAACTAAATGTTTGGTTTATTTATAATATATTGTAAGAAAATACAACTAGCCCCGATGAAAAAGATACTACTAAACTTCGCATTTGCTTTGGTTTCTATTGTAATGATAGGACAAGTAAGCACAAAAGAGAAACAAGCACTTCTAGACCTTTATATTGCCACGAATGGTGAAGCCTGGACGAATACTTGGGATATTAATATTCCTGTTTCGGAATGGCAAGGAGTTACTGTTAAAGACAACAAAGTAACCGGAATAAGTTTGTTATTTAATAATATTAATGGAACCATTCCTTCTTCTATAGGTGATCTTCAACATTTACAGGTTTTAGAACTTGCGTTTAATGGATTGAAAGGTACCATCCCTTCAAGTATTGGAAATTTGAATCAATTAGAGGTATTATCTTTTAATGGAAATTTTTTGATCGGCGAGATTCCGTCCAGTATTGGAAATTTATCTAAACTTCAAGAATTACACGTTAGTAGCAATAAATTAAGTGGTGATCTACCAACGAGTATTGGCGCTTTAAATAATTTGGTAGTTCTTAATGTTTTCGACAATGACCTTACGGGTATTATTCCAGAAGGACTTGTAACTTCAAGAAGTTTAAGAGAACTTGTAGTAGCTGAAAATAATTTTACGGAAATGGAACGTTTCTCTGAAGTTATGCTACGTAATTCTGGAACATACTTAGATCTTGACAAACCTATACTTACTCCATCTGCTAAAACTGTGATCGCTATTGAATCAAGCGACGATGAAAATTAATATACTTTTGAATTTATATTTGTTTAATGACGGCTCCATATGGAGCCGTTTTTTTTTGTATAAAATAAAGCAATTGCCTCTAAAGATTGCGGTTTTCGATGTAACACCTTTTAAACTCGTCAACGTATTTTCAGACATCTAGCAATAGTTATACTATTGCAGTAACATTAGTTTTCATAATAAGTGAGATTATTATTTCACCTTCGGGTGATCCGATTATTGGTTAGTGTGTAATTACTAATTGATTTATTTGGTTTGGGCGGCTTCCTTCACAGGGAGCCGTTCTTTTTTATACAAACATGAGATTTTCCACAAAAAGTGTAATACCTATAAGGTTATTACCCATAATAATAACAACTACTTTCTATGAGAAAGATACACTACTACTCCCCCGGTCAAAAACATAATTAAGCTATAAACTGCAGCAGGAATTGCAAAGGATGTATTTCCTAATAAAACTATTGCTATGGTAATGGCCAATGTGCCATTTTGAATACCTGCTTCAATTGCAATTGATGTAGCCTGTCTTCGAGGTAAAACAAACAATCTTGCGCTGGTATATCCCAAAAACATAGTAATAATATTGAGTAAAAAGGTTGCTATTCCAGCATCAGCAAAATAATCAGCGAAATGAGCTCGCTCTTTAATGACCAATCCTATAATAATAAGTGCAAGTACGATTCCAGAAGCAATACGAACAGGTTTCCCCATGCGTTGAGCAAAGCCTGGTTGAAAACGGCGCACAAGCATTCCAATGGTGATTGGAATTACCACTATAATAAAGATTTGTGCTATGGTCTCTAATATATTGAGCTCGATCACGGTGCCTGCTTCCATAAAATAGGTTAGGGCAAAGTTGATAATAAATGGAATAGTTAATATAGTAATCAAGCTGCTGAAAGCCGTCAAGGTTACTGACAGGGCCAGGTCGGCTTTTGCCATAAAACTAATAAGATTTGATGTTGGCCCTCCCGGACAAGCAGCTAAGATCATAATTCCAACCGCTATCTCCGGCTGCATAGGAAATAATACGGCAATTCCTAAGCCAACCAATGGTAACAGTATTAATTGATTTATCAAACCTATAAAAATAGCTTTGGGGTGCTGAAAGATTCGTTTAAAATCTTGGGTCACTAAAGACAAACCCATTCCGAGCATAATTATAATAAGAGCTCCGGCAAGAATAAGAGTTGAAACTGAATCCATAGTAATTATCTTTTATTATAAAATTCAAGATAGGGCATTTTCTTGAATTCATATAAAACCGAAAAATATTCAGGTTTACCAAAAGGGAACAGACCTTAAAATAACTACAAAATGAATTTTTAATAAAATTAATATACTATGTGGGTAACAAAAGGATGATTCAAGTAACAGTTAGTTATATAAACCATAAACTATAATTGATCATGAAAAAATTTATCAAAACCACCGCACTCTTCGTATTTGTATTATTGTTATCGGCTTGTAGTAAGGATAATATCGAAACGCAAACTCCAACAAATGCCGACTTACAACAAGAAACCACCACAAACAATAGTCGTAAAAAGATCAAAGTAGACGTTACACTAACATCGAACGAAGGCTGTGAAATCCACATCCAAGGAGACTTAGATGTTGATATAAGTATTTTTAGCGGTGTTACTATTAATGGTTTTGAAGGCACGGTAAGCTTTTCAGGTAGCGGCGATTGCCCGAATGGCTCCCTCACTTTTGGCAGACGAGGAAGAGGCTCAGAATCACTCGTTGTTTATCTAGACAAAGACAACTGTAAAGACTTGACAACTGTTACATGGGAAGGTCCAGAAGATGTTGCACGGATCCTTAACGAAGAACGATCTAACATTGCCATCGTAAATGCAATTAAAGCTACTTGCGAATAAAGATTGCTTCATAGAATGAGACAAAAAAAAGCCCAACCTTTCGGTTGGGCTTTTTCATTATTTAAAATCTAATTAAAATTTAGACCGTCAATACTATTTCACTTCTTCAAAATCTACATCTTCAACATCACTGCTTTCAGAACCAGCACCATCAGACTTAGCATCTGCATCCGATCCTTCAGCTCCTTGTTGTCCTTCTGCTTGTGCTTTATACATTTCTTCAGAAGCTACTTTCCAAGCCTCGTTGATTTTGTCTAAAGCAGGTTGAATAGTTGCTACGTCTTTTGATTCATACGCTTTCTTCAATTCTTCCAAAGCAGCTTCAATAGGCGCTTTTTTATCATCACTTAGCTTATCTCCGAATTCTTTCAGTTGTTTTTCAGTCTGAAAGATCATTCCATCTGCTTCGTTGATCTTATCTACCGCTTCTTTTGCAGCTTTATCAGCATCAGCATTTGCCTCAGCTTCTTGCTTCATCTTTTGAATTTCCTCTTCAGTTAAACCAGAAGATGCTTCAATACGAATATCTTGTGTTTTATTTGTTGCCTTATCGGTTGCGCTCACTTTAATGATACCATTTGCATCAATATCGAAAGTTACTTCAATCTGTGGCACTCCACGTTGTGATGGTGGAATTCCGTCAAGGTGGAAACGACCAATTGTCTTGTTGTCATTTGCCATAGGACGCTCTCCCTGCAATACGTGAATCTCTACAGAAGGCTGATTGTCGGCTGCTGTTGAAAACACCTGACTCTTCTTTGTAGGAATAGTTGTGTTTGCATCGATTAGCTTTGTCATTACACTTCCCATAGTTTCAATACCCAATGAAAGTGGCGTAACATCTAATAAAAGAACATCTTTTACATCTCCGCTCAATACACCTCCCTGGATAGCAGCACCAACGGCTACAACCTCATCAGGATTTACACCTTTGCTAGGCGCTTTTCCGAAGAACTTTTCAACCGCTTCTTGCACTGCAGGAATACGTGTTGATCCTCCTACTAAAATGATCTCATCAATATCACTTGTACTTAAACCTGCTGCTTTTAAAGCAGTCTGACATGGCTCAATAGTTCTTTTTACCAAGTCATCGATCAATTGTTCAAACTTTGCTCTGGTCAAGGTCTTAACCAAGTGTTTTGGTCCTGAAGCCGTTGCAGTAACATAAGGTAAGTTGATCTCAGTTTGTGCAGAAGATGACAATTCAATTTTTGCTTTTTCAGCAGCTTCTTTTAAACGCTGTAAAGCCATAGGATCTTTACGAAGATCTAAGTCATTTTCACTTTTAAATTCTTCTGCCAACCAATTGATGATCTTTTGATCTACATCATCACCACCTAAGTGTGTATCGCCATCGGTAGCCAATACCTCAAAAACTCCGTCACCCAATTCTAGAATAGAAACATCATGTGTTCCACCTCCAAAGTCAAATACAACGATCTTCTGATCTTTTCCTTTTTTGTCTAATCCATAAGCCAAAGCAGCTGCTGTTGGTTCGTTGATAATTCTACGAACTTTCAATCCAGCGATCTCTCCTGCTTCTTTGGTAGCTTGTCTTTGGCTATCGTTAAAATATGCAGGAACAGTAATTACTGCTTCTGTTACATCTTGGCCCAAGTAATCTTCGGCTGTTTTTTTCATTTTCTGTAACACCATAGCGCTCAATTCTTGAGGCGTATATAAACGCCCGTCGATATCTACACGCGGTGTGTCATTATCTCCTTTTTTCACTTCATATGCGGCACGTTCAGCTTCAGCTTTTGATTCTGAATACTTGTTCCCCATAAAACGTTTAATAGAAGAAATGGTCTTTGTTGGGTTGGTCACTGCCTGTCTTTTGGCAGGGTCTCCCACTTTAATTTCACCACCATCTACAAATGCGATTACAGAAGGTGTTGTTCTTTTACCTTCTGCATTGGGAATTACGGTTGGTTCGCTACCTTCCATAACAGCCACACAAGAGTTGGTAGTTCCTAGGTCGATTCCAATTATTTTACTCATAGTAGTTGTATATAAATGTTGTTATTTATGTTTTTATTTTACAATCTCTATAAGTCAATCATTGTGCCACGTCAAAGTTGCTGACAGGTTGTCAGAATTCATTGCTTATAAACAGTTATGGCTGGCAGCAGAAATAGCTAGCTTGCTTGAAGATTAATAATGGTCTTCGTTATCTGATAAACTACAAGACGAAAATCTACAAGTTATTATCATACGACTTCCGTATTAATTCTGCTTTGCTATTAATACCTAGTGTTTTATAGATATTTTTAATATGAGTACGAATGGTATTAATAGAAACATGCAAATCATCTGCTATCATTTTATAGCTTTTTCCAGCGACAATACCTCTCACTACATCGTTCTCACGGGATGAAAGCACACTTTTTTTAGTAGACCTAGGGGCATAATGATTAACAATCTTTCTCGCAATGGAAGGTGACATATATGATCCGCCACTGTTTACTACTTCTACGGCCTCTTGTATCTTTTTTAATGGTGTTTTTTTAGACAAATAAGAACATGCCCCAGCACAAAGGGCTTTAAAGATACTGTCATTGTCTTCGAATGTAGTAAGCATGATGATGTCTACTTCTGGCATTCTATTTAATAATAACGGTATTCCCTCAATCCCTGTCATTCCCAATAGATTGATATCTAATAATAGCACATCCGGAAGTACTTTTATCGTTTGAGTTTCTTTCAGGAAACCTTCGACACTTGATGCAATTAGTAGGCAATCTATTTCCGTTACCGAATCAAAAAAGGTCTTTAAACTTTCTTGAATCAATTCTTCGTCTTCAATGATTGCTAAACGGATGGGATTCATGTATGGTAATGTAGTGATATGTTATAAAGTTAGGATATTAAAGAATGGGCTACTTATAATAGAATTAATATAATCCAACCTTCCCTTTTACAGAATCAAATATTTTTTTGGAGTCAAATCCAACTCCATTTTTAAAAACTAATTCCATGTTTCTAATGTTTGAAATATCTTTTGTAAGATCGCCATCTAGTAATATTAGATCTGCTTCTTTACCAACCTCTATGGTTCCTGTTTTAGCTTCAATAGCTAAATATTCAGCACCATTCAATGTTGCCAATTTTATAGCTTCTTCGATACTGAAGCCCGTTTCTACAAGTAGTTCAATTAATCGTTGGTTTGCATAACCAGCAATTGTTTTTCCGTTTCCAGTTGGATCTGTTCCTACGGTGATTTTTCCACCCATGGCATGAAATTTCATCACACGTTTCATTTCTTTTTGAAAGCTTTTTAAGCTCTCAGCGTCTCTTTCAGTATTGATCATTCGGTCATAAGTCGTTTGCATTTGTTCCAGTAAATGCGGGCCGAGCGCATCATTACCACCACCAGGAATAACTTCTCTATTGGTAAAGGGCTCGAAGACAGTTGGTGTATAGGTTAGTGTTACATTTTTACCAATAAGAAATTGCATTAGTGCTATTATCTTCGGGTCGTTCTCATCTAATTCATTTAAAGATGGTTCGCCATAAACACATTCATTTTCTTGTTTGCCAGTAACGAAGTCTGTTGAAGCCATAAAGCTATGTTCTAAATTATCAATTCCCATTTCAGCAGCTTCACGATAGGTTATCGAGCATAGATGCCCAGTAACTTTAATCCCTTTTTTATGAGACACTTTAATTATTTCCTTTAGATCCTCCTTAGTGATATGATTATATACCTTTACTGAGGTAATGCCTTTATCGAACCAATAGTTTAACCAATTATCGATGCTTTCATCACCATACAGCGACTGTAGTTGTGGAATAAAACCCAAGCGTTCTACATGAGGCGTGGAAACATCCATTGAAGGCCCGACCATTTGTCCATTATCAATTAAATTCTTTACGTTCAAATCTGAATTAGCCTCAATACTTCCTGCTGTTCGCATTGTTGTAACACCGCCAGCTAAATAAAGTTGCGGAAAAGTATTGGTCATATGCGTTCCTTTGTATTTTCCACTGAAAGGTTTTGCATAAAATAAATGCTCGTGCAGCATGATCAATCCTGGAATTACCGTTTTGCCGGTGCCATCGATGATCTTTATATTTTTAGGAAGCGAAATATTTCCAGTATTTCCAATAGCCGCAATGGAATTATTTCTCAATAAAATATCTTGATTGTATTTTACCGCGCCGCCAGTACCATCAATTACAGTAACGTTTTTGATGGCGACTATCGGATCTTGTATTTCAACATAATTGGAGACTTGTTTTGATAATTCTTGCCCTACACTTATTTGACAAAACATCAAAACCAATATTGACAGAAAAACGAATTGATTCTTTTTCATTTGGTTGTTTTAATTTACTGTGTTGTTATACTCTAAAATTAATCTTTAAAATAGTCTATTTCAATCACATATTCGTGTGATATTACAGGTTGAATGGCAATTTTAATATAATAGCAAAACCATCTTTTGTTTCAAAAACTACAGTCCCTCCTATCGCTTTGGCGCGCAGCTGAATATTTTCTAACCCAAAACCTGTGGAGATGTAATTTTCTTGTAGGCTTCCGTTGTCTTTGATCACAAATCGGCACCCTTTGTTTTGGTTTGCAATGGTTACCTCTAAGTTTGTTGCGTCACTATGTTTTAGCAGATTGGTAAGGGCTTCCTTATAAATTAAAAAGAGATTTTGCTTTATTTGAGGCGCTAACTTTCTATTTCTTTGATCAAGACCCTCACTGTTAATACTAAAAGAAATATCGCGAGCTAATAATAACTCTTCTGCCAGCTCGTGCATTCGTTCTATTAGATCGTTACTTGTAGATCGCCGATTGTCTATACTCCATACAAGATCACGCATTTGAGAGATAGCATTTCGGCTTATGCTTGCAATTTTCTGCAATTGTGATTTGTCTTCTTGACTAGCGTTCATCTCCATTAATTCTGTCTGCATTGCCAGCCCAGAAAGCAAGGAGCCAACATCATCGTGGAGATCACTGGATATTTTGGTGCGCAAGCGCTCCATGGCTACTAATTGGTTCAATCTATATCTAAACAGCATATATACCAAGCTTAAAAAGAAGATGCTTGCCAATGAAATAAACCACCATTGCTTATAATAAATTTGACGAACATGTATTGGAATAGACAAAATAGAACCTGTCTCGTTTCCCCTTGCATCTGATCCCTTAATTTTTAATACATAGTTGCCCGCTGGCAACTTATTATATCGAACAGAAGGATTATTTCCTTGAAAGAACCATCTATCTTCATATCCTTCTAAAATTGTACTATATGTATTACTATCATTGTGAAAATAACTGGGCATGGTCCAGTTTATTTGAAAATATTGATCATAGGGAGAAATTTCTATGGCACTATTTTCTTGCGTTGCGCTGTCTATCTCGTAGCTATTTTTAAACCTACTGTTGTACCCTGAATACCCTGTAAACTTTAGACACGGCAGTGTTTCATTTCGAACTACTTGTTTCGAGGTGAAACTAGAAACACCATTCATTCCGCCAAAATAATAAGTTCCCTTACTATCCTTAAAAAAGGAACTATAATTAAATTCGTTATGCGATAAACCATCTTCGGTATAGTAATTTTGAAAAGTCTCAATCTTTTTATTAAAATAAGAAAGTCCGTTATACGTACTAATCCATAAATTATCTGGGGTATCAGTTAAGATCCCAACGATATTGTTGTCTGGCAGTCCGTCAGATCTGGAGAAGTTTTTCACCCTATTTCCGTCTGCTGAAATATGATTAAGACCTCCTCCATAAGTTCCCACCCAAACACTACCATCGAGGTCTTCTTCTACAACTAGCACATGATTTTTTCTAATACTTGGTGTTGAATTTATTGTAAACACCTTTTCGATACTACCTTTTAAATTTAGTTTTAGTAGCCCGTTATCCTGAGTTCCTACCCAAACAATATTTTCCTGTTTGCTTTGTTTTAAAAAAGTGAGTGGTTCAATTTCTGTATAGCTATTGGCATCTTTAAATACGGGTTCACTCTCTTCAGTTATAGGATTGAAAAGTGTTAAGCGTGAAAGCGTATATCCAAATAACAACCTGCCATCTGCTAGTTTTAAGAGCGGATTAGATCCATAAACACTTAAATTAGGAGTGAATTCTTTATACTGTTTTACATAGCCGGTCTTCAAATTAATTTTAAGTAATTCTTGCGATGCGGTATAAGCAAATGTTTTATCATTATTTAATACAAAAAAGGTTGGGGCGTGATGAATGTTAGGTTGTTCTCCAAAATCATTTCTCAACTGCAGTGTGTCTATACGGCCTTTTGGAGTCTTAAATATAATCTGACCAGCACTCTCGCAAAGACCGTATATTGTGCCGTTATTGTCCTCAAACATCCCGCGCATGGTATTTCCCCAACCTTGTTTCTTAGATGTAAATAAAGTGTCGAAAAATTGTTCTCCAATCCTTATTTTAAACAACCCGTTATCGGTTGCTACCCAAAGAAGGTTGTTTGCATCAATAAATAGATCATTTATTATAGAATAATCGAAACGGCTTTTAAGTAGATCTGTATAATTAGTAAACTTGCCTTGTTCATCCATGCGATACAGTGATTCTGAACCAGCAAACCAAATGTGGTTTTGATAATCTTCAATACCCAAATTAAACGTTTCAGTTACATCGAAAATTCGTCTTGTTTCTTGAGTTACCTCATCAAGCGTATGGATACCACCTTGGGTAGCAGGGAAAAAGTAGTGCGTATTCTTACTGTCTACATAGGAGCGTACAAAGTGCATCGTTGCACCAAAAAAGTCATAACAGTCTAGATCATACTCACGTATAAAAATACCTTTTTCAGTATATTTTCTTGTTCCGTTCGTGGTACTCCACAAGAGGTTTCCTCTGGCATCTGAAACCAAACGAACAAAACCACGGTTATTTCTTGGGATATTGGCAACCTCTTCGAAACGACCCTCCGTATATTTCAATAAAGACTGTTTGGAGTTGCTCATTTGTGTCTTCCAGTAATCATCGGTCACAATCCATATAGTTCCGTCATGATTTTGATGAATTGACAAGACTTTTCCGTTTATATTATGGTTTTCATTATAGGACGTCACTCTGTCGGTATCCATATCTAACGAAAACAACTTATCATTGGCGAGATACCAAAATAAATTAGCTTCCTTATCAAAAAGGGTATTTCCAGTTAATTTATCTTCTTCAATAAAATAAGGATTGAACGTATTGCTATCATAAATCTTAAAACTATAGCCATCGTACCTATTGATCCCTTGTGGTGTGGCAAACCACATAAAACCGTCGGTATCCTGCTCAATCGCGATCACTTCCCTAAACATAAGCCCCTGCTCTGTAGTCAAAACATCAATCTGGGATGGATTTTGAGCAGAAAGGGAAATGCTCCCTATAATAAGGAGCAATAGTAAATAAGAAAATGAATTTCTTTTACAAAATAGCACAGTTGAATACTTGGTTAGATTCGTACTCTTACGCCCAAATATACAAAAGCTAAGTACTTAAATCACACGACTGTGGCATTCATTCACGTGATCGGTCTTGTTTATTGTACAGCTTCTAATTTCCATTCAGATATAAAGGAAATTCCATCGTAATCTAAAAAAAAGTCTGATGGATAAAACACCAACGAATCCTTTTTTAAATAAAACTGATGTTCTTCTGGTACAGCCATGGTGGTCATAGGAATTTCAAATTTTTGCTGTGTAGCTTTGTTAATGACCTTGTAGATAAACTCAGAGCAATAGAGTTTGTTATCAGATTCAAAATTAAATTTATAATCGAATTTGATTTCTTCGGTTTGCAGCTTTGCGATCTCGGCAAGTACAGCGTCGATTTCTTCGGAAGAAATAGTATCAATCTTCCAATACGCCAAGTAAGTATATTGATCTTTTTCGCGAGTTATAAAATCATTTAAATTTTCAGAAAGAATATGTTGTTGGTTTTGAGCTTCAGTATTTGCATGAAATATTTGAAGGGAATCACGGTAAATACCCAATGCAACATGTGTAGCGAATTCATTTGTTTTGTTGTATTGTCTGGCAAAACCGCCTAATTTGGTATCAGATCCGCGCAAAATAAAATACATGGAGTTCTCTTCAAATTGAGATGCATTGGCAAATGCTTTAAGGTTGTCTTTATTTGCTGAAGTAAAAATTCCGAAGTGAATCGAAGCCCCTAAAAGAAGCAAAAGAATAAAACCTGTTTTTATGATTGTTGACATACCTTGAATATTTTAAAATAAACCAAGTCTGCTGTGCTTGGGCTCTACAGACTTGGTTTGATTGAATATAATTTCAGCATTACTTTCGAAAACCATTAGCTACCCAACCAGCTACGTAGCCGATCGCGCCTCCAATGATTCCTCCAACGATACCGCAAGGAGGGCCACAAAGTCCGTAACCCGCTGCACCTCCATAAATAAGACCTTGAATACCCCACCAATTTGGGTCTACCGTTCTATTTAGTCCGTTTGAAGTTGCATTCATTCCTCGCATGCCTTGCGAATAACTAGCCACCATATCATTTATGATAAGTAACATTTCTTGTTCATTTGCAGGAAGATTATCAAAGCCTTCTACGTTCTCAAGATCGGGTACTGTCCCTTCTTCGCTAAACTTTATCAAGGTATTTTTGGTCAATGCACTAAATGAAGTACTTGAATCCAACCATCTTACCATACCCATATCTTGGGCAGCTATCACCTCATCTGCAATTTTATTGGCATCTGCAGCACTTATAGATCCCTCAAAACCTATGAGATCTCCGTAATAATCAACTGTTCCCTGATTTAATGGTAATGTTGTTTTATTCTCTTGAATGTCCCTTATAATAAGCTGATTGGCTTCGTAATAGTCGAATCCTTTCGCTTTTGTTGAGTTTACTACATTCAGATTTTCTAAAACATTATTTTCTTGTTCTGACGTACCATTTTCTTTTGAACATGATACAAATACTGTGGATGCTATTAGCATGCACAACATGGTATAAAATATTTTCATAATAGTTTGTTTTAATATAGTGCCTACTCATTTGCTTTTCGGCTTCCGCATGAATACATAACATTTGGAGATCTTTGGAACATAGAGCGCTCTTTCCAATTCTTGTAAAGAGCGCCTTATGATCCTTACTAACTAATTATTTATTAAGGTGATTATTTTCCACCACCACCAATAGCCCATCCAATGATTCCGCCAAGAATAGCTCCACCTACTCCACATGGAATACCACAAAGACCATTTCCAGCCATAAAACCAATGGCAGCTCCTACAAAAGAACAGGGTGCTGGCTGCCCGTCAACAGTACAGCTAACAGTTCGGCTATTTGAAGATCTCATTGCTTCAGAATAATCACGCGCTATTTGGTTTACTTCAAGAATTACCTTCTGTTCGTTCTTCGGAAGGTTCTTAAACTCACTACTTTCTTCAACATTTTCAATAGGTCCGTTATTCCCCATAATACGAAGCACCGTTTCTTTAGTGAATTCTTCGTAGTCCATTCGCTCATCCATATACTTACGAACCCCTACTTCTTGTGCGTAGGCTACGTGATCTGCAACCTCATTGGCTTGTGCTGCTTGTAACTGACCTTCGTAGTGTACTAAACCAGCATAATAGTCTACATCTGCTTGGGTCAATGGTAACTTCGGAACATTTTGTCCGAATTCTTCAGTCAAGATTTTGGTTGCCTCGTAGTAATTAATGCTTTGCGCTTTATTACTTGTTGGCATATTTATGTTCGCTCCCGAATTTTCTTGAATTTCGTTTGCTGCATTATCTTTTGAGCATGCTACCATTACAATAGACACTAATAATGCGAAAATTCCTCTATAAAATATTTTCATGATGTTTTGATTTAAATTTTAGGTGCCTACTCGTACGCTTTTCGGCATCGGCGGCTTTATTTTTTGTGCTTAAAGCTTACACATAACATTCCTTAGCCAATAGATAAATAACCTGGCTTCCGCAATGAATAAATAAAATTGAAAATGGAACTAGAAAAGCTTATTTCTGACCATCGACTCCTGTGAACCAGCCAAATACAGCACCAATTACACCTCCTACAATTCCGCACGGAGGTCCGCATAGTCCAAATCCACCAGCAAAACCAGCTATACCAAATGATACAGCACCTAGAAGGCTGTCTCCAGGACCATTGGTTCTGTTCATTCGACCGCTCTTATAGAAACTATCGGCAATATCATTTGCGCCAAGAATCATTTGACGTTCGTTTTTTGGCAATTCTCTAAATTGCGGATCGTTTACTACGTCTGGGTTCGGACCTTTATCTGCAATGGTTAGAATTGTTTCTGTAGTAAACTCTCTAACCTTCAGGTGTTGATCAAGATATTTTTCCAATCCTAGGTCTTGAGCAATCAGTACCTCATCATTAAGATGTGACACCGAGCTGGCATCAATTGAACCATCATATTCGGCAATATCCAAATAGTGATCAATTGCCGCTTGACTTAGCGGTAGACTAGGTAGGCCATTTTGCGCAATATCATCCTGAATTCGCTGATTGGCTGTTGCATAATCAAACCCCTGCGCTCTTTCTACATTATTGTAGACGCTAGACGCTTGTTCATCATTGTTATTTATAGTATCAGTATCTTTTGTACACGACACAAATACGGTTGCTAGCATTAGCATGCTAAACATGGTATAAAAAATTTTCATAAAATTAATTTTAAATAAGTTACCTACTCATTCGCTTTTCGGTTCCCGCGGCTTTTTTAAAGTGCTTAGCACCACACTTTCAAAATAAACGGTCGGAAAAATCTTATTTAAAAAATTTAGTATCTTGCAAAAGATTTAAACGAAAGTTTATTTCAACACACACACTGTGGAAGCTTCTACCTCGTAGAGGCTTTCCGTTTTTTATAAGGTCATCTATTCTGCATAGGTTATAATTGTTTGTTATACTTCCTTTACACCTTACTGTTACCAAAGACTTTTATTTGTTACCCAACTATTTTTACTTTTTTCTTCGGAAGAGAAAAATACTTGAACAATAGGAATGGTTTGATGAGGGAATGAAGGAATGAGGGAATGAGGGAATGGAAGAATGTGGGAATGCGCTAATTTTGGTTGCGTTTCCGACGTAATAAGAAGAAAAAAAGCATACTTCCGAAGACGCCCAATAAAATAACCCCAAGTGTGAAATTAGGCTTGACAGGAGTGGCTGCTGTTTCTCCAATAAGCACGAATGACGCCCAATAATACGGTGAAGCGTCAGATAAACTATGCGTATTCAAATAATTTAATTTGGCGGCCTGTAGCGATTCAGATTTCGAATTTCCGGCTGCCAACTCCTTATAAAAATCTTTCATGATAAAAGATGCAGCCTGATCACTAACATTCCATAGTGTAGATACTACCGAATTTGCGCCAGCATAGAAAAACCCTCGGGCTAAACTCATAACACCTTCGCCACGTGCTACGACGCCAGTACTGGTATTACAGGCACTCAGCACAATTAAATCTGACTGTGTTTTAAAAGTATACAGTTCTTTTGCATCTAGCTTTGCATCACTGAAGGCCACCCATGGTTCACTACCGGAGTTGGCGTGTGTAGCCAAATGAACGATCTCATAATTTCCGCTTTCAGTTAGAAACGCGTCTTTAGTTGCTTTTTCCCCCAAACGAAGTTCTCCATCAATAATATCTTTAATCGATGAAATTTCCGAAGCTGTTTTAGACAGTGGTGTTAACTCTGTATACGGAAATGTATTTGGAGAATAACCAATAAATTTTGAAGTCGCATTTCGTTTATTTTCTTGATTATGCATCAAAAACGACATGGAATAGGTATAGCTTATTTCACTATCCTGAATCAGGTAATGCGCTTCGTTTTCTTTCGTAATTAGCGCTTCAAAAGGAATCATATGAAGATACCCGTCTGGGATGATCACTAAACGCTTATTCTTAAAATTATTTCGGCGTACTTCCGAAGGAAACAATCTAAGGTATAATGTATGTGATAAGTTTATAAAAGAGCTAAACTCTGTTTTAGTCTCCAATGGTCGGGAAATAGCTAAAACAAAAGAATCGAGCATATCATTTACCTCTGTATTTACGATAATTGGAGAGATGGTCATTTCTGTTTTGGTAATACTTATAGCAAAAGATATGTCAAGGAATGGATCATTTGCATCCCAAACATAAGAGACAACAACCATATCTGGCTCTAAGGTCTTTTGAACTTCTTGAAGGCTAACAATTGTCTTTTTTTCAAGATTGGTGTCATATTGGGGGAAATGTGTTTGTAGGGAATCTATAAAACGCTGATAATCTTTTTTAAGTTGTACTACTTCTATTAGCGTTTCTGTCTTTGATTCTAACGATGCATTTTCTTGTTGTTCTTCTAACAATAGAATTTTCTTTCTAAAGCTCAGGTCGCGCTCGCTTAAGACTTCGGGAATATGCTCTATAACCTTGTTTTTTAGAATGCTTTCCGTAAGAAGTAAGGCCTTATTCTTTTCATTAAAATAAAATGCTAATTCGTTATTATCTAAATAATAAGAAGTTAGAATTGCTTTTGCATACAGGTTGGATGCTTGTTCTCGCCAAAATAATTTAGACTGTTGTGCGGCACTTTCTATTTGTAGCAGATCGATCACCTTATCGGCGTACTTCAAATAAATCATGGCCTTGTTTAAATTGCCCTGCTCCTTATTGTCTTGATAGAGCTTTATATAGGCAGTCGCTTTAATATTAAGTGATCGCAACACCGAGTACTTATCGGTTCGCTTCATTATATCGTTAATAGCAGGAAGCATAAATTCTGAATCATTCAACCCAATATTATCGCCGAGTGTTTCCCTGGTGATCTTTAAAGCGTCTTGCCACTGACTTTTCTTTAAATAATGGTATCCTAAATTATTGTAGGTTCGAACGGCATCTTCTCCTTCTCCATAAAACGTAAGTGCTTTTTCAAAAAAGAAGATAGCGCTATCGTTTTTTACTTCGGAATAGAGATTTCCGAGATTAGAATAAGATCTCGCGATATTTAAGGCATCATTTTTTTCAGTGGCCTTCCGAAGAAATTGTAATTGATAATATTTGGAGCGTTCAAAATCGAAGGTCTCGTCATTGTGATAATACGAAGCAAGGCTGTTAAACAGCGCATAATAATCGTTATCGGATAACTTTTCGGTCTTACTTAAAGTTTGAACTTTTTGTAAGATGGCCAATTTATCCCGTAAGCTTTCTGGTGTATTTATTTGTTCATAGCGATTGGAGAGATCTAATGAACGGCGAATCAACAAGCGTTTATTACCGGAAGATTCTATATGCGAGATCGCGATCTTATAATGATCTACTGCGTTAAAGTAATCACCTAAAGCAAAATAGCAATTTCCTATATCAAAGTAGGATCGGCCAACGGTTTCTTCGCTAAAATTAATCCGTACAACCTTTTCGTGGCTATCAATAGCGGCTTCATAATTATTGTTTAAATAATAGAATCTACCCAAATTATAAAGAGCTTGGAGATAGTCTTCAGAGACGGCACCTTGTTCTTCAAGTACTAATATTTCAATAAGCCCATACGTAATTGCATTTTCATAATCCTTCTTCTTATACTTGGCGATAGCGTTTGTATGAGCCATTTCAACCGCTTTTTCATAAGCTCCCTTTTCATGTGCGAGGGTAATTTCTTTTGCTATCTCTGGATCTATATTTTTTGTGTGTTTTGCAAACAAACTTTGGCCATGCATTATCCCCGAAGTGAGAATAATGCACAGCCAAAAGCTAGTTAGATATATATTTGTTTTTATTTTTTCGTCTCGCATGTTTCGTCCTCTTTAACGCGCTTAACTTCATCGTCTGTATCAACTGGTATATCGCTTTCTTTTTTTGCAACAGTCCATGTTTCAAAAATTTCATCTTCACAAACATAGTAATATAAAAGAACATCTTCAGCTTTATAACGATCACGAACGGCTTGTTTTCTAGCGGCATCAACATGTTCATACCATTCGATCAATACAAAGATCTCTTCATATTCATGGCCTCTTACATTTACTATTTCACTTTGAAAATCCATTGAATTATCTTGGAGGTCTGTCAATTCTTCGTGATCACAGCTAAAAAAACTTACACTAATTAGAACGATTAGGATGTTTCGGATAAGGTTTAAATGTTTCATAGTTTTAAAGTTTAGAATGTTATTTGTTTACCCCTCTGTTACATCAAATGAAAATTTGTTACCCAAACAATTTTAGAAAGTTTAAATTTGTTAGTGAAGATATCAAATTAATGAAAAACAACTTACGATTTCTAAATGCATTACTAGTGGATGATTCTGTTGAAATCATGAATATCTACAAAACATGTTTCCCCGCGGTACGTAAATTTATTATCCAAAATAAAGGACAAGACGTAGATGCTGAAGATATTTTTCAGAAAGCATTACTACAGATAGCGGTGCGCTACCGCAAAGAACCCTTTGAAATAAAATCTACTTTTGAAGGCTATTTATTTACCGCTTGTAAAAATTTATGGCGACGTGAATTAAATAAATTAAAAAAGAGGGTAACATATGAACAACAATTGGAACGTAATGATGAAGAGCAGGATCAAGCGCTTGCGCTCTTAGAGCAAAAACGTTGGGAACTGTTCACAGATAATTTGTCTGTTATCTCAGAAAACTGTAAAAAAGTATTAGAGCTTTTCTTTGCAAAGATCTCGTATGCAGAGATCGTGAAAAAACTTGGCTATAGTTCAGAAACAGTAGCAAGACAGCGCGTTTTTAAATGCAAAGCAAAGCTAACAGACATGATAAAAAAAGATAAACGTTATTACGTATTGCAGCAAATATGAAAATGGAAGACAGCCTTCTTATCGAAAAGTTCTTAAACGATCAACTTCTTCCTCTTGAAAAAGAGAATGTATTGAAACGTATAGAACAAGATCCCTCTTTTAGGGCACAAGTCCGATTTGAACAAGAATTAATGGACAGTTTAGACCCTAGGAGTTGGAATTTTTTAGATCCAAATGAAGATCCAACTATAACATCGTTTGAGGAAGCATTTAAAAGTGAAAAAACACAGGATTTAAAACGCACCCTCGAAGAGGTTTCGTATAATTATTCAAATCAAAGTACTTCAAAGCGATCAACACGATGGATTCTCTATTCGAGTGCTGCGATGATCGCAGTGATTGTTGGGCTATTCGCTTGGTTCAATACAAATGAAAGTCCACAAGATCTGTATGCTTCGTATTTTGACCCCACAGACCTTACAAGCGTTGCGGTTCGTGGAGACAGCACGGAAGATTTACTTATTCAAGCTGAAATAGCCTTTGAAGACAAAGACTATAAAAAAACACTTTCTATCATTGATGAGCAACTGAAAGATCTCCAAAATAGCAAATCTGCAGTCTATCTCTACAAAGGTATTTCGCATATGGAACTAAACGAGTTTAATGCCGCAGAAGACACTTTTAATACTCTTATTGACAGCAACCTTATGGACGCCGAAAAAGGCCTTTGGTTTAAAGCGCTGCTCTTTCTTAAAATGAATGATACAGAAGCCGCAAAGAAAGTGCTTCAGGAAATCGTAGATAATAATTACTACAATCACAGTAAAGCTTCCGAAGTACTCAAAAAACTCTCTTAAATATTTTTTAGGCATTTCACTTTATTCCTGTCGCTACTTCGGCGAACAGAAGACACTGCCGTAGACGAATTTCGTCCCTATCATCCATACTCCATCATCCATATTCCATTTTCCATCACCTACTAACTTATCAACAATATTTTGCTGAATTGGAATATTTCCATAAATTTGGAATAAATCCAATATCTTTGTTAAACTGTCATACATATTATAGTCTCCGCTACGGAACCTTATCGCTAAAGAGCCTTATGGAGCTTAGCCATAATTCTGGCTTTCGTACCATAGCATTGACAGATATCAATACAACTTCTGCTTGTTTAGACTTTTTGCGATTGGCTCTCAACTATAATATCAAGCCCGTTATTGGTGTTGATTTTAGAAATGGAATTCAACAACAATACATCATACTCGCTCAAAACAATATTGGGTTTCAGTATATCAATGCGTATCTCTCTCGATTTTTACACGAAAAATGCTCTTTTCCGAAGCAAGCTAAAACAATGCCGTATACGTTCGTTGTTTATCCCTTCGGAAGTTTCGACGGAACAGAACTTTTAGAACATGAATTTTTAGGTGTGCGTATCACAGATCTTAACCGCCTCAAATATTCGCCTTGGAGGCATCAATTAGACAAGCTGGTCATATTACATACGTTTACCTTCCGAAGTAAAAAAGGCTTTAATACCCATCGATTATTACGCGCCATTGACAATAATACGTTGCTGAGCAAATTGCCTGCTTCGGAACAAGCCAGCGAGCAAGACCGTATTATTTCCGAAGAAAAATTAAAAGACGCTTTTGTTGAATTCCCTGAGCTTTTTACAACAACCGAAAACCTTTTAAATAACTGTAATATCACATTCGATTTTTCAAAAGAAACTCCCAATAATCAACATGCGTATACAGAAAATGAATCCTTAGATTATCGGTTGCTGAAAAAACTCGCCTATGACGGTCTCCCCTATCGTTACCAAACACCTAATGAGCCTGTACTAACTAGAATTGAAAAGGAGTTAGACATCATCAAATTAAAAGGTTTTGTGTCTTACTTTCTTATCAACTGGAAAATATTAAAATATGCGCGTAGTAAGGGATATTTCTATGTAGGACGAGGTAGTGGCGCCAATAGTATTGTGGCTTACCTCCTGCGAATCACCGATGTCGACCCTATTGAGCTCGATCTCTATTTTGAACGTTTTATCAATCTTTACAGAAAAAATGCACCCGATTTTGATATAGATTTTTCATGGAGAGATCGGGATGATGTTACACAATTTATTTTTAAAACATTTAAAAATACCGCTTTGCTAGCCGTGTATAATACGTTTAAATATAAGGCAGCAATACGTGAATTAGGAAAAGTCTTCGGACTCCCAAAAGCAGAGATTGATGTACTTTCAAAAGGTGATTTTAATTACGAATCGCTAGACAAGCTATCACAACTTGTTATTGTATATAGCCAGTATATTCAAGGGTTTCCTAACTATTTAGGAATTCATGCTAGCGGTATTATTATTTCTGAAAAACCCATACATTATTATACGGCGACCTTTATGCCCCCTAAAGGCTTTGCAACAACTCAGTTTGATATGGTAGTTGCCGAAGACATCGGACTTTATAAATTTGATATTTTAAGTCAGCGTGGCCTAGGAAAAATTAAAGACGCTGTTAGCATTATACAATACAATCGACCAGAGCTTCCTCCTATTGATATTCACGATATCAAACGTTTTAAAACAGATGAGCGTATTAAAGACCTGTTGCGTAATGCAAAAGCAATTGGCTGTTTTTATGTTGAATCCCCTGCGATGCGTATGCTGCTTAGAAAATTACAAGTTGACAACTACTTAGGACTGGTTGCAGCGAGTTCGGTAATTCGTCCTGGAGTTGCACAATCTGGGATGATGCGCGAATATATTTTGCGCTATCGTTTTCCAGAGCGCCGTAATGACGCACACCCTGTGCTCTTAGACATTATGCCCGAAACCTACGGAGTCATGGTCTACCAAGAAGATGTGATCAAGGTAGCTCATTATTTTGCTGAATTAACGCTTGAGGAAGCTGATATGTTACGAAGAGGAATGTCTGGAAAATTTAGATCGCGTGAAGAATTTCAAAAAGTAAAAGAACGCTTTTTCGAAAATTGTAAGAAGAGCGGAAAACCATTTGAACTCGTTCAGGAAATATGGCGTCAAATAGAAAGTTTTGCAGGCTATGCTTTTGCAAAAGGGCACTCGGCTTCTTATGCAGTAGAAAGTTATCAGAGTCTTTTTTTAAAAGCATATTTTCCGTTAGAATATATGGTCGCTACTATTAACAATGGCGGTGGTTTTTACAGCTCTGAATTATATATTCATGAAGCGCGCATGCATGATGGCGCTATCTTTCCGCCCTGCGTCAACACAAGTATGGAAGAAACCACCATTATTGGAAAACAGATCTATTTAGGTTTTGCCTTTTTACACCAACTTGAAGCAAAAACTATTACTATTTTTCTTGCAAATCGCAGCAAGCAAGGTCCTTTTACAAGTCTAGACGACTTTATAGACAGGGTGCCTATTTCTGTAGAACAACTCGCCATTCTGATCAAGATCAATGCTTTTCAGTTTACAAAAAGAAACAAGCGAGAATTATTGTGGGAAGCACATATGAAAATCAACAAAATGAGCTTTGAAATAGACGTTCAAACGCTATTTAAGGCAGAAAAGATCGCTTATAAAACACCTGACCTTCCCAATACAAAACTAGAAGATGCTTTTGACGAAATTGAATTGTTAGGATACCCACTTTGCAGTCCGTTTCACTTGCTCGCATCTTCTCAAATGCTTTCTATGAGGGCAAAAGATCTATCGCAATTTAAAGGAAAGGTCATTCGTATAGATGGTTATTTGGTGACTATTAAACGTACGTCAACTTCAAATAAAAAAACGATGTACTTCGGAACCTTTTTAGATAAAGACGGTGATTTTATTGATACTGTACACTTTCCTCCCATAGCAACAAAATATCGTTTCCAAGGAAAAGGCATTTACCGAATTACTGGAAAGATCATCGAAGAATTTGATTGTATTAATATAGAAGTACTCAAAATGGAAAGACTTCCCATTATTGAAGATCCAAGATATAGTGATGCTTTATTGAGCGTAAACTCGGTCAAAAATTTTAATCGTAAGACCCGAAATGATTTTAAGAAAAATGAAGCTATTGTTTCAAACACATAAAGATTAACTAAAAAGTAGCCATGATGAAAACATACTATGTATACATACTAAAATGCGCCGACGGAACCTACTACACCGACTTTACGTCAAACCTAGAAGCACAAATGCAAGGGCATCAAGCAGGAAAAAGAGCGCAAACCGCCAATAGAATACCTGTTCAACTGTCTTTTTCAAAAGAGTTCAATCTGCCAGCTTTTGCTATTGCCGCAAAGAGAAAGATCAATCGATGGTCTGAAGCAAAAAAGGAAGCTTTAATTAATGGAGACTTTCAGAAACTATCGCAAACAATGTAAATCACAATATTATTTTAATCTTTTACGCAGAATATGCGTCCAAAAGCTTCGAAATTCAGGAAGGAGGCACGACTGACGCGAAGTTTTGGGCGCGATTTTAGCTTAGCTAAAAAATTCCTCGTAAAAGCTCCCGTTTCTTTGCATCGTTTCTTTTGGGTGAGTAAAAGAAATGAAGATAAAAAGAAAATTCTTTTGAATCCAAACAGAAACATAATCCACATGGATCTCGACACATTCTTCGTGTCTTGCGAGCGTTTACTCGACAGCAGACTAAACGGCAAACCTGTACTTATTGGAGGTACAAGCGATCGTGGTGTTGTAGCATCCTGTAGCTACGAAGCACGTACCTTCGGAATACATTCGGCCATGCCTATGCGTATGGCGAAACAACTTTGTCCAGAAGCGATCATATTACGAGGAAACTCAGGAATTTATAGTAAATTTTCAAACATGGTCACTGAGGTTATTAAGGAAAGTGTCCCGCTATATGAAAAAACATCTGTAGACGAATTTTATATCGATCTCACAGGAATGGACAAATTTTTTGGATGTCACAAGCTCGCTTCAGAATTGCGAGCACGCATTATAAAAGAGACGGGACTACCTATATCCTTTGGACTCTCGATGAATAAAACAGTATCTAAAATTGCAACAGGAGAAGCAAAGCCTAACAATGAAAGATATATTTTAAAAGGTACCGAAAAACCTTTTTTGTCGCCGCTTTCAGTACGAAAGATCCCAATGGTAGGTGAAGTAACCTATAGATCGCTCTGTGATCTGGGTATTAAACAAATAAAGACCATACAAGAAATGCCCATTGAAATGATGAGCAAGGTTTTTGGGAAAAACGGACAAACCATCTGGAAAAAAGCTAATGGTATAGACAACTCCCCTGTAGTACAATATACCGAACGTAAGTCTATTTCAACCGAAAGAACTTTTGATAAAGATACCATTGATATAAAAAAACTGGAAAGTATTATTATTGCTATGTCAGAAAATTTAGTCTATCAACTGCGGCGAGGCAACAAATTAACAGCCTGTATTACATTTAAGATCAGGTATTCAGATTTCCAAACCTATACCCAGCAAAAACGTATTCCGTATAGTTCGGCCGATTTTAAAATTCTTCCTGTCGTTATGGAACTCTATAAAAATTTATATCAACGCAGATTATTGGTTCGGTTGGTTGGTGTTCGCTTTAGTCATTTGGTAGAAGGTGGCCAACAAATCGATTTATTCGAAGATAATGAGAAACTCATAAACCTTTACTTAGCGATGGATAAAATGAGAGAACGTTATGGCGATAGAGCAGTAATAAAAGCCGCAGGTATGGGAGCAAAAAGCATCAGCCGATGGAACCCTTTTAATGGAGAACCTCCTCCACTACTTGCAAATAGAAGACAATAAAACCTTCAAAATAAAATTTTATATATTATAAATTTAACGTTCTGGACAAAAAATAGTGTATTTTGACGATGATATTTGCATTATATAGAATTAAATCGTAAAATTGAACTCTGAATGCATATTGCGCCCTCGTAACTTCTATAAAATATTCATTATGAAACTTAAAGCTAAACTAAACCTAGTAACCATTGTATTATTGTTAGTTACTTCAATAACCTATTCACAAAATCAAGACAATAGCCAATACATAATTAGTGGTAACGTCGGTATCGATAAATATCACGATCGTGACGAATTAGAAGAAATGCAAAAAGGTGAATTACTTAGTCTATATAATAAGCGTATTGAAATAATTATCAAGATCTTACCAAGCATTGCCTTTGCCACCAAACCCGGTGTTACTATGACTTCCTTGGGAATTCCAGATACTAAAGAAAACCGCAGAGCCCTAAAAGAAAACATTGACGCAACCAGAACTTATTTTGACAATACCATTGAATTTCAAAAAATCGTATTGCCTTATTCTGATCGAGCCAACCTGATTTCTGCCATACTCTTCTATGAAGAAACACTAAAGGCATTACACACCTATAACGACTTTAATTAAACGCAAATACTTCCAAAATAGCCCTCGATTTATGCGTACTGAAAGAGTTAAAACTCGATTATTTATATAATATTGTGCATTTTATCGTATTTATTTGTATTTCGTAGATTATTTGATATATTTACATTTATTAATTAACAAATAAGAACTAAGATGTTTAGAAAATCTAACTTCCTCATTATTTTGTTCCTTTTTTCATTCGGAAATCTACTTTCCCAACAAGAAAAAGGGATCTATGGTAATGAAAATTGGTTAAGCATCTGGACAGATTTTAACCCAAATACTAATGAGTATAAAGTCCCAACCCAAATTCTTACAGGTACTATATCTCATGATACCAAGTTACTAAAGAAAGAAACATACCTCTTACTCGGGAATGTATTCGTAACCGATAGTACAAGTCTCACCATAGAACCTGGTACTGTAATACTGGCCGATTACAAGACCAAAGCCTCGTTGATAATTGGTAAAGACTCAAAAATTATTGCAGAAGGCACACAAACAGACCCAATTATCTTCTCTTCAAATCGAAGTGTTAAGAAAAAAGGAGATTGGGGCGGTATTTTTATCTTAGGGGATGCTCCTGTAAACAATGTAAGTGACGAATGGCCACTGGAAAATATTCTAGATGCCTCGTCTCCAGAAATAGTAAGTTATGGCGGCGATGATATGGCGAGTAGTTCTGGTGTTTTAAAATACGTGCGAATAGAATATGCTGGAAAAAGAACCAAAAATTACGGTTACTTTAGCGGTCTAACATTAGCCGGTGTTGGTAACGAGACTGTGCTAGAAAATATTATGATTTCCTATTGCGAAGGAAGTTCCTTTTATCTTTTAGGTGGTAATACAGTGTTATCGCAAATAGTTTCCTTCAGATCAAGACAAAACGATCTAATACTTAACTATGGTGCTCAATCTTTAATATCAAACTCCTTAGTTATAAAGTCGCCGTATTTTACGGCTTCAAGTGGCGCAAGTAGCATATATTTAGCATCCTATAATAGTAAAGAGCAACTAGATCCTACTCAAAAAACTACACATCTAAACGCAGAAAACCTAACACTCCTCGTATTAAGTGAAGATCTTAAGAGAGACACAGAGGTTGGACTTGTTAATGAAGCCATGTTCGTTGAAAGGGGTGCCTCTTTTTCTATGCGGAAAACTATTTTTTCAGGTTATAATCCAGCAGTTATCTTAGATGATGATATCCCTATAAATTCTCAAAACCTAAGTAAAATGGAATTCAATTCAATGTATTTCAATAATTGCAAAGGAAATATTTTTACGAAAGGCATACAAAACAATGAAGATCTTGAAAATTGGTACGGCAATCGCATATTTCGAAATGTTTACTCCCGAGGCTCAGACTCAGAAACCTTTATAGACACAACTAATTTAGAAGACCCAGATTTTAGATTAAGAATTAATAGAATAATAGCAAGCAACCTTCCTGACGAAGAATAAAAGTGTATACAAAAAATCCCCAAACTACCACAATTACTATGTCTTAGTGTTAGTGCCTGATTTTTGTAAAACAGTTATGAATATGAAAAGATTATCTGTATGGCAAAAACTACTTTACGAAATTACTTTTTTTTCTTATTCAGCTTTTTCATTGTATTAAACAGTGAAAAGGTCGATGCACAGATAGTTATTGGTACTCCAGAGCTTAGTTTTAGCCAAGCTTGCGCAAATGAGACCTTCAATTCATTTGCCCTAGACTTTGTTTTTAGCCCAGAATCAGGTATTGCTCCATCCAATCAATTTTTAGTTGAATTATCAGATCCTACAGGCAGCTTTTCTGATCCCGAAATTATCTTCACCTCCACCCCAGGAGCCATAAATGAATCTCCCGCTTCTATTGAGTTTTCTATACCACCAGAAACAGCAGGAGAAGCATATAAAATTAGGATTAAAAGCACTCAACCAGCGACTGTAAGTGCTGCTTCTGAAAGCTTTTCGGCTTATTACAAACTTCAGGATAGTCCATTTACAATTAATAATCTCATTGGTACAGCAAGTTTTTGCCCAGGCGGAAGCTATCTCCTTACGATAGACAATCCGGGTACAGGAGATAATGATTCTCCATTGAATTATCCCTCATTAACCTTTAATTGGTATAAAGAAATTACACCTACAACTTCTGTGTTTATTGCTGAAGGTCCTACGCTTACAGTAACTCAAGAAGGAACTTATTTCGCTGAAACAAACTATGGTAGCTGTACTTCCGACTCATTTTCTAACCGAGTAGCAGTTTCTGAAGCCATTTCGGGAGATGAAGTAGTAGCAACTATAATTTCAAGTCTTGGAAATCCATTTTGTGCTTCCGAAGGACCAACTACCTTAAGTACAGTGGCAGGTAATAGCTACCGATGGTATAAAAATGGAGATTTAATCCCTGGAGCCACAGGTAGAAGTTATCAAACAGATACTTCGGGAGTTTATTCCGTTCGTGTTGATTTCGGAATTTGTGAAGCCACTGGTAGTATAGATTTGTCTACCGGAGATTTCTTAAGTAGTTTAAATATCCCAAATAGCAATCTGTTGGAAGCTGGCGAGTCTTTGACCGTGACAGTGACCACCAATGCGGCAAACCCCGAATTTGTATGGCTTTTAAATAATGAAGTAATTCCAAATGCAACACAAAACACATTTGAGGTAACAGAGTTTGGTACATACAATATAATTATTACACAAACTACAGGTTGTGAAACAACAAATGAGCTAGTTTTTCAAGTAGATGAATATATTAATCTCTTTCCTGATGTAAACAATATCCCTAATCTTATTAGCCCTAATGGAGATGGTATTAATGACACATGGGTAATTCCGCTTCCATATGTGAGCGGTACTAATACCGAAGTCATTATCCTGAGCAGTCAAGGAAAAACTGTGCTACGCACTAATGATTATACAAATAATTGGCCCGAAGATCAACTCAGTACAGATAATAAAAACCCAGTATACTATTACCAAATAACACCCCAAGGATCAGAACCTAAAATGGGTTCTATAACCATCGTAAAATGACGCCGTGAAAACAATAGTTGTACCCATACTATTTATTTTCTGTCTTATACAGACTACCTATTCTCAAACCGAGGATGGGATTGTTGCGTTAGATATTCCTGTTAGAAATTCTTTGATGTTCAATAGATTTGAACAGAACCCAACCTTTAGCTTTGTTAGAGAACAAAACAAATATATCACCGTAACAAATAAACGTGAACTCGTTCAAGTTGAAGATGCACCAGAGACGTATCTTTTCAATTACGCTGGACGGTTTAGAGAAAACATTGGAGCTGGAATTGGACTTTTTCAGCAAAATTACGGAGTGTTTACCAATTTTGGGGGACTTTTAAATTTCGCTTATAATGTACGATTAGAGCAAGATAGTAATCTAACTTTTGGAATGAATGTTGGCGCCTACAAAAGCACTTTAAATACAGGAAAAGTTGTTACAAACTATAAAGATCCTGCTTTAGAGAATATTCCTACTAATTTATTGCTCACAATAAATCCCGGACTTAATTATGGTACAGGATTTATGGATTTTGGTATATCACTTAATAATGCCGTTACCTATAATTTTGAATCTTCAGGCCTTCTAGAGGAAAATCCAAAACAAGGATTTCAAGGACATGTAATGTATACGGGATATTTTGGTGGCTACGGTTTTTTTGATGAAAGTAGATTTTCTGCTCTGGCAAGATCTGAATTTCAAAAAGACAACTCCATTTATTCAGGTGTTTTAATGCTAACTGTGCCAAAAGGAATTTGGGCACAAGTTGGTTACAATAACGTTTATGGTGCTTCTGGAGGTATTGGCATTAATATAACTCCCCAAATTGCCGTAGAATACAACTATGAGAAACCTTTTTATGGACTTTCGAATTTAGGTTCAGCTCACGAGATTACCCTTGCCTATAGATTTAAAAATGACAATTATTATGACTATAGTCGAGATGATGAAATAGCTGGAATATTTACGACAGAACCGAAAGCTAAGAAAAAGACCAAAAAGGCCATCGCGAAAGTAAATAAAGCACCCGAAACCGAGCCAGTTGTAAAAACGGAACCGCTTGCTGATGATGTCAAAGTAACTGAAGAAGAAGTAGTTGCTGAACAACCAACCAAGCAAGAAGTTGAAGAACAAGCCAGAATCGCTGCGGAAAACTTAGCCAAGCAAGAAGCCGAAGAACAAGCAAGAATTGCTGCGGAAAACTTAGCCAAACAAGAAGCAGAAGAACAAGCAAGAATCGCTGCGGAAAACTTAGCCAAACAAGCAGCAGAAGAACAAGCAAGAATCGCTGCGGAAAACTTAGCTAAGCAAGCAGCAGAAGAACAAGCAAGAATAGCGGCGGAAAACTTAGCCAAACAAGCAGCAGAAGAACAAGCCAGAATTGCTGCTGAAGAATTAGCTAAGCAAGCAGCAGATGAACAAGCCAGAATAGCCGCGGAAAACTTAGCCAAGCAAGCAGCAGAAGAACAAGCCAGAATAGCTGCGGAAGAATTAGCCAAGCAAGCAGCAGAAGAACAAGCCAGAATTGCGGCGGAAGAATTAGCCAAACAAGCAGAAGAAGAACAAGCAAGAATTGCTGCTGAAGAATTAGCCAAGCGAGAAGCGGAAGAAAATTCAGAAGAAAACCAAATTATTAATCCAACCGATGAGATAGGTTCATCTATAAGCGCATTGACCGCAGAAACAGAGGCTAACAAAAAACTGCAAACAGAATTATTGGCAAAGTTAGAAACAGCAGTAGCTATTAAAGCTAGTGATTTAAAAGACTTAAAGGAGGAAAATGATCTTAGCGAGCAAGATATTTATGTTGAACCGAAGCCGTTTAAAAGCATTAGTGAAGAAAATAAAGCAATTGAATTATTATTCATACAACTAGATACAACAGTCATTAGGTTAAATAAGAAAGTTTTAGAACTAGAATCTTTGATAGAAGAAAGAGTAAAAATTTCTAACAATCCAAATGATGCAACTAACCTCTATTACAACAATGCTTTAGTTGAATTAAAAAAAGAACAACAAGCAGCCAAGCGTGCTCGTGAATCTTTAGTGTCATCACTAGACCAGATCGCAATAGCAACCGAATTTGAACGCAAACGAAGAATTAAGCGCGCTGTATATAATAATGATGAAGACAGGTATGTACAAGATAGAGCAAGATTAAACAGCTTAAAACAATCAGTACCTTCTAACGGTGCCCCTCTATCGACTAAAGACCTCGATTTTGGTAAAGAAAATAATAATAATAATATTCAAATTCTAAAAAATGTTAAGAACACAGAAAGTGGTTACTATTTGGTTCATGCAGTACATAACAATATTGCGAAGCGAGATGAATTCTTAACCCAGGTAATTTCATCTGGAAATAGAGAAGTTGATTTCTTTTTTGATGTAAACACAAGTGAATACTATATCTACACTAAGAAGTTTAATTCTATACAAGAAGCTAATGAAGGCATAAGGACCAAGGAAAATAAAGCGTATAATGAAAAAATGTTCATTATTAAAATAGAAAACTAAGTATGACATAATAATTACAGAGAGCCCCCGCCTCCTACTGAAACGATTCTGGGAGTAGATAGAATCAAAACAAACCAACTATGAGCACACCTACTTACTCAAGAATATTCGTTATTCTTACCGCCATCCTTTTAGGCGTACAATCTTACGCCCAAAATTATACTCCCTTTACTCCTCGATTTGATCAAGATCTTAAAGGTGATATTGTTCTTATTGGGAATAATATTCTGGGACCCGACAACAACCCTTTCAATGATAACAATGTGTACAACCACAATGTGGATATGCAATATATCGATATTGACGGTGATCCCACTACCTTTAGCTCTTCTAGCGCAGATCTAGTGATTCCAAACCCAAATTGTTATGAAATACGCTATGCGGGTTTATATTGGGGAGCTGTAACTGGTGGTGCCGAACCCATTACCGATGTTAAATTCAAAGGCCCCTCCGGTGGCTATATCGATATCACCGGAACATTGATTTTCGATGCTAACGGCACATCAGTTGATGGAGGAGATAGTTTTCCTTATGCTTGTTATGCCGATGTTACATCAATAGTCACAAACTATGCGAATGATTTAGGAACTTATACTGTTGCTAATGTCTCTAGCGCCCTGGGTGAAACTAGTACTTTTGACCCCTACAACGGTACTGGATATTCTTCTGGTTGGTCCCTTTTAGTTGTTTACGAAGACCCCACGCTGCCCGGTAAGTCTATCACCAGTTTTGATGGTTTTAGTGCTATTAGTGTTCCCGGTGGAAATCCAAATGTAGATATCCCCATTTCTGGGTTTAGAACTGTTCCCGCCCCAGCACCTGTACGAGCTAATTTTGCCTTTGCTACCTTAGAAGGTGACAAACCGATCCTTGGTGATCGATTGAGAATTAACGGATCGAGTCTTTCTGCTCTAGACCGTCCGGTTGCCAATTTCTTTAATAGTTCAGTAACCCAACTCGACGCATTACCAGTAAATAACAGAAACCCAAACAGCACAAATACACTTGGATTTGACACAGGTGTAATGGTTGTACCCAACCCAGGTAACGGGGTAATCGCTAATGATGCCACCTCGGCAACTGTTCGGTTAGAAACTAGTGGTGATACCTATTTTCCATACTTTTTTGCCTTTGCTGTCGAAATTATAGAACCTGATATCGTCCTCACAAAAATTGTTGAAGATGAATTTGGAAATAATATAGGAAATCAAACCGTAAACCTCGGGCAAGATCTGAATTATGTTATTGGCTTTCAAAACGTAGGAAATGATAATGCAACAAACTTTACAATTAGAGATATTCTACCTATAAATATTATTTTCGACTACCCTACCGATTTGGTACTACCCACAGGTGTTACGGTAGCGAGTTACGATCCAGTAACTCGTGAATTAGTGTTTGCTATTGAAAATTATTTAGTTGAAGAAAACGACCCTGCTTACGAGATCCGAATTGAGGTTCAAGTAGTAGATTCGTGTCAACAATTAGCAGATGCTTGCTCAAATATTATTAACAACCAAGCCTTTGCAACTTATCAAGGTACACTTAACCCTAACTTCCTTATTACAGATGACCCAAGTTATAGTTCAAATACCGGTTGTTTAATTTCTCCGCAGGCGACTAACTTTTTAGCAGATCTTGATGACTGTGTATTTGCACAAGAAGAGATTTTATGCGGAAATAGTCTAGTGCTCACTGCAGCGAACGGATACGATTCTTACTCTTGGTCTACGAGTCCAACGGGAACTCCAGTCATAGGCACAACGCAATCAATTACTGTAACAGCCACTGGCACGTATTATTCTTTTAATACAGCTAGCGCCCCTTGTCAATCGATAGTTCAAGAATTTAATGTAACACTTTTCGGTGGGTCCATTCCCAATCCAGTAATCCCCTACGCCGATGAAGTTGTAACCTGTCCGAATGACGGCAAATTATTACCTAATATATTCTTATGTGGAATCGAAGATTTCAGAGAGATCTTAACTGATATTGCCGGTGCTACAACCATTATTTGGGAAAAACTTGATGAAACTAGCTGTCCTCCCGTAGCAAATTCAGACTGTGCTAATGAAAACAATTCGTGTAGTTGGGATCAGGTTGGCACGGGCGCAAATTATACCGCAAATACTGCTGGACAATATAGATTGACCATCAATTACGACGGAGGTTGTTTCAATCAATTCTATTTCAATGTTTATCAAAACCTTTTGGATCCTACGGTTACAGTGACAGATATTATTTGTACAACCCCAGGAAGTATAACGGTTGGTAATGTTCCTAATGGCTATGAGTACAGTATAGACGGTGTAAATTATCAGGCAAGTAATGTGTTTTCAATTAACACTCCTGGCTTATATACTGTTTACGTAAGACAAATTGGTGTTCCTTCAAGCGCTTGCGTATTCACCGTTCCAGACGTATTAGTTAGAGCACGTGATTTTACAGTTTCAACCATCATCAATCAACCCTTTTGTAATGGAGATCTAGGTAGTATTTACTTAGCCGCTAACGATGTAGAACCACAATATTTCTTTTCTCTCTATTTAGGTGGAACCTTAGTCAATAGTGTTGGTCCTATAATCGAAAATAACTATGCTTTTGAAAACTTAAACCCAGGAACTTATACCGCTATTGTTGAAACAGAAGATGGGTGTACTAATACGCAGGAAATTATTCTCATCGATCCCCCAGTTTTAACGGTGACCGCAGCAATAACCATCCCATTAACCTGTACAGACGGAGAAATAACAGTATACCCCTTAGGAGGTACAGCCCCCTATTTTTATTTTGTGAATGGAAGTTCTGTTTTTCAAACCGTACCTGAAATTGTAGTTCCAACTGCTGGAGTTTATGACATTCTTGTAATTGATTCCAACAACTGTAGTGCAATGACAAGTATTACTATTGAAGCTACCCTCCCACCAGAATTCTCAGTGATCACTACTGATATTTTATGCGCTAGTTCCGGTAACACGGGTACAATAACCATCGACGTAACCAACCCCAACGGAAATAGTCTGGAATACAGTATTAACGGCGGACTGTCGTATTCTAATTCACCCTTTTTTACAGGGCTAGCCGCAGGGTCTTATAATGTTGTTGTGCAATATACGAATGGTCCCTCGGTCTGCTCAACAGACATTCAAGTAGCTACCATTAATTCCGCAACGGCTATCTCAGGCGATTTAGAATTAATTGCTCCCTATACATGTACTTCAAATGGTACAATAATGGTTACGAACGTCATTGGAGGTACACCTCCGTATATGTATAGTATTGATGGAGTTAACTATCAGGCAAGTCCGACTTTCTCAAACTTAACTCCAGGTACATATACTGCAACTATTAAAGATGCAAACGATTGTACCTTCGTCACAAATGAAATTACCATACCACCATTAGACCCACCAACAGATTTAATGTTTGATAACACACCTTTAACCTGCCCTACTAACTTGGTTACTGTCACTATCACAGGTACAACAGGAGGAGTTGCTCCTTTGGAATATCAAATTATCGCTCCTGCAGCCGCAGCGACTCCATATCAAGCTTCAAACATTTTTGCTGGATTAGCACCCGATATCTATACCTTTCAGGTAAAGGATGCAAATGATTGTATTTATAGCGAATCTTATGCAATTGTTCCATTGCCTCCTATCGATATCTTTGGTGAGGTTTTAAACAATGTTACTTGTGTTGGCACAGCAGATGGATCTGCTCAATTTACAGTGTCAGGCACCAGCTCTTTTGAATATAGTATTAACGGAAATCCTCCAGTACCCGGGACATCCCCAGTCATTTTAACCGGACTAGCAGCTGGCAACTACACCATTGTTGTAACAGATTTAGTAACCAATTGTGAAGCTACAGATACGGTAACAATTGATGAACCTATTAACCCTTTGGTTATTACCGTCGAAACCTCACCTATTACCTGTATCACAGATGGTAGTGTTATCATAAATGCTTCTGGAGGTTGGGGTGGATATCTGTATACACTAACACTTCCGGATACAACAACCCTACCAACGCAATCATCAAATATATTTAATAATTTAACTCAAGGAGGCAGCTATACAATTGCTGTAGAGGATGCTAACGGATGTATTGAAACCGAAACCTTTACCTTAACAATCCCTAACCCTCCGGTTGCTAATATTAGTACAACTTCAGACATCTGTTTTGACGCTAATGGTGCCACAATAGAAGTTGACGTTACCTCAGGGGAAGCCCCATTTGAATTCAGTATAAATGGAGGACCTTTTCAAATGAGTAATATCTTTTCAAATTTAACTCCAGGAAGTTATACAATAACTGTTAGAGATGCTTTTGGTTGTGAAACAACACTGCCTGCCGAAATTATAGCTCCTCAATTATTAGTAAATGCATTATTAACTAAGGGCTTAGATTGCACGGCTTCACCAGATGCGATCATTTCAGGAGATATTACCGGGGGAACTACCCCATATACGTATGCCGTTTCCATTGATGGAGGTGCTTTCAGTCCCTTGGGAGCTACTGGCCCATCATTCATATATACAACATCAACAGCGGGAACCTATCAGTTTCAAATTACTGACGCAAGCGGATGTGACGCCACCTCACCCATTATTACTGTGAATCCTATTTCTCCTCCAGGAATAGCCTTTGTCACACAAACTCAACCAATTTTGTGTAATGGTGATTCAAACGCAGCCATTGACATATCTATTGATCCCACCATGGGAACCCCTCCTTTTCTCATCAACGTCTATAATGAAACTACGGCTACTGACTATGGTACTCAGACCTCGGGCTTACCTGCGGGAGTTTATACAATAACTGTTACCGATGCGAATTCCTGTACAGCAACAGAGACCATAATAATTGATCAGCCAGATCCTATAATTGTTGACTATGACACAATTGACATTTCTTGTAGTCCTGGTGGAATTTCAACTGGCTCTATCATTATCAATAGCGTTATTGGTGGTACACCGCCTTACAATTATTTTGTAACGGGTTCTAATGGATATGCCAACTCCGAATATAATGCTACTGGATCAACTTCGGTAAGTTTTGATGTGGTAGATTTTGGTTTATACGAAATCAATATTATTGACTCGAATGGTTGTTCTGTTCTTTTCCAAGATATATTGATAGCATCCCCTCCAGATGATCTGGATATCCTTGTGGATAGCTCGGTAGATTGCTTAACTGGTGGTCAAGTTATTGTTGAAGTAGTCTCACCATTAGGGAGTACGGGACCATTTTGGTTTGCCATTTATCAAGGCCCAATGACCGTTTATCCAAACCCACCTGGCGCTTGGATTCCGGAAGATTCTCCTGGAAGTCAGACAGCTACATTTACCGGCTTAACTCCAGGTATCATCTACACATTTGTTGTCTATGACGAATCAAATAACTGTAGTTATTATGAGCCCGCTACAACACCTATTCCTACCAACTCGACATTAACAGCAACTGCCGTTAGTTCAGATAATATAACATGTACTGGTAGTGCAGATGGAGATGTTTCCTTTACAGTCAATAGCACATATGCTGCAGCGGTAGATGTAAACTTTGAAATTTTTGATTCTTTAACACTCATCACCACTGGCGTCTCTGGTACCGGATCAGTTCCTGCTGGAGGCTCACTTACAGTTTCAGACCTCGGTCCTTTAGCTTTTGGCACCTACTTCGTGTTAATCGAAGAAACTTCAGGTTCTAACACAGGATGTGGAATCACAACAGCGCCTTTTGCAATTACTGAATCGGCAATTTTATTGAGCTTGACCGCTTCCGTAGATCAAAATGCAAACTGTAATCCAAATTCAGGAGTGGTTAGCGCCATTGCTCAAAATGGAACGGCGCCTTACTTATATCAAATAACCACAATACCAGGACCGCCTCTTGCTACAGATCCTTTTTGGGCTTCAGCAAGTACATTTAATGTTGCCGCAGGAAATTACTACGTTCACGCATTAGATGCATATGGTTGTATTGTTTCTAGCCCTGTTCAGGTTGTTCCTATGGACGCATCACCCGAAATAGCTGCCACAGTAACAAATCAATGTAATATTGCTCAAGGTGATTTTGAAATAGATGTCACACTAGTAACTCCGGGAACACCGCCTTATAGCATTAGTATAGATGGCGGCTCATTTCAGACACAAACCATTCCGTTTACAATTTCAAACCTATCTTCAGGAACACATACAATTGAAGTAAACGATGCTCATGGATGTGGTAATCTTGTCACTGTTGAAATTGAACCACCATTGGGTTTAACCCCCGCTGTAACTGCTTTACCAAGTTGTGACGATGACGATGGAGAAATCACCGTAACGGCCACAGGTGGATCTTCCAACTACGCTTATTCGATTAGTCCAAATCCACCGTCAATAATATTGACTGGAAATGTCTTTTCTGGTGTCCCTTCAGGAACCTATATAGTTACTGTCACAGACACTATAACCATGTGTTCAGAAGATGTTTCAGTTACCTTAGATAGTGCAATTCCGGTAACATTTACTACGGAAGTAACCGAGCCAAGTTGTAACGGTGATAGCAATGGTAGTATAACGGTAAATTTATCACCAGGAAATAACAATCCTGTGTACACATATGAAATCACAGCACCTATTGTAATACCCGCTCAAAATAGTAACATTTTTACGGGCCTAGCCGCTGGAACATATAGTGTCCTTGTTACATCAGGAAGAGGTTGTATTGCCACTGAAGACGTAGTTATTGATGAACCTACCCCTCTAACAGTAACAGCAGATGCAGTTCCTTTTTCTTGTAATCCAGATGGTAGCGTAACTACGTCCGTTATTACAATTAATGCAGCTGGAGGTACTTTAGCTTACTCTTACAGTATTGACGGAACTAACTATTTTACAACTAATGTTTTTGAAGTTGCTGATACTGGCGCATCTCAAAACATAACAGTTTACGTGAAGGACGCTAATAATTGTATTGCCACAGATACTATTATTATAGATCCATTACCTACAATTACAGCGACTGCCTTTACCATCGCAACACCTATTGATTGTAATGAAACAGGCTCTGTAGCTATTAATGTAACTGGTGGTTCAGGTAACTTTACATACCAAATGCTGCCCAATGGGCTCCCACAAGCCTCAAATGTATTTGATATACCAGGTCCTGGCACTTATTACTTTCAAGTCAATGATACCGATACCGACTGTTACTTTCTAACTCTACCGTTGGTTGTTGAGCCATTTGATGAAATTGATGCGCTTTTAACCGTGACTCAGGTTAATGATTGTTACGGTGATTCAAATGGCGAATTAGAGCTTACTATAAATGGATATACTGGAGCGTATACCTATCAATTATTAGATGGAACAGGTACACCTATAGGAGGGCCCGTAAACGCAAACACTTCAACAAATCCGCAATCTATAATTGGACTTCCATCTGGAAACTATTCTGTTGTAATTGTGGAAACCGAAACTCCGTTTTGTACGACTGATTCTAATGTAGTAACTATTGGAACCCCTCCCACGCCTCTGGCACTAGAAACCTATGAAACCACTAGCGTAACATGTACGAATAATCAGGGTACTATAACAGCGATAGCCAATGGCGGAACGAGCCCATATGAATATGAGTTAACGGGAGATGCTTCCGTTCCTTATTCATCGAACGACACTTTTACAGATCTAAGTGCGGGAACCTATATCGTGAATACGAGAGATGCAAATGGTTGTATTGCAAGTGACACCATTGTTCTTATGGAACCAGACCCAATTAGTGCCACCTTTGTTCCGAATACAACTCTATTGTCATGCTTTGGAGATCAGGATGCAACAATTACGGTTTTAAATGTGACTGGTGGTCAAACCAATAACTATAGTTACACCCTAAATATTATTTCACCAATATCGGCTAGTTCAGGCCCGCAAGCATCAAATGTGTTTGAAGGATTGGGCGCAGGTGTATATTCTGTAACGATTTCAGATGCTTATGAATGTACATTGACATCATTGCCAATTCCCATCTCTCAACCGGATCCAATAGTATCTAATTTATTCACAGAAACCACGCAAACCTGTGAGATTGATGCGGCACTGACGTTAAGCGCTACGGGCGGAACAGGGATTTACGAGTATAGTGATAATGAAAACTTTGTTCCAGTTTTAGGAACATTTGTTTCAGAAATCACATTTACAGTTACACCCGGCGTTTATGACTACTATGTTAGAGATGTCAACGGGTGTATTTCAAATGTATCTAATGAGATCACTATAGACCCGCTACCAGAATTAGAGATTGTTTTAGAATCGATAAACCCACATATTAATTGTGCAGGTGATAATACTGGAGTTATTATGGCAACGGCTCAGGGAGGCCTCGGAGATTATGTATATACTCTATTAGATACGATGGGGACTACAATTCCAGCCGACCAAAACAGTCCTGGAGTATTTACAGGATTAACAGTAGGTACTTATGTTGTTCACGTTGAAAGTGGTGATTGTTTAGCCACTTCAGAAGAAATAAGTATTACAGAACCAGATACAGCTTTAGAAGTTACATATGACGTAACTGATCTTATTTGCCATGGAGAAGATAACGGTAGATTAGAAATTTTTGCTACTGGAGGAACTGGTATAATTCTCTATGCTATTTCACCCAACTTAGATCAATTTTTTGACACAAACGTCTTTGAGAATCTCCCTCCTGGGATGTACGATGTAATTGTACAAGATGAACTAGGTTGTTATGAAACTTTCGACTTTGAAATCGTTGAATCACCCCCAGTGCTAATCGAAATAATACCCGATTCTATCGTACCCGTGATTTGTGATGGTGACGGCGATGGTTCCTTCAAGATAGAAATTGACGGCGGAGTGCTTCCATATAGTGTCAGTTTAGATGACTATAATGGCGATTACATCGTTGGTGATATTGATCAAACCGAATTTGAATTCACTAATCTAGATGGAGGAAGCCACACAGTTTATGTACGTGATAGTTTAGGATGTGAGTCTGAATGGAAAATTGCATTTCCCGAATCCGTATTATTAAATCCAATGGCTGAGGTTGAGTATGTATGCGTTGAAAATGTTACAACCAACCGTATTGTAGTAACAGTAGATGACAGTGTAGATCCTTCGCAACTAACCTATTCTCTTAATGGCGGTCCTTTCCAAACAAGTAATGTGTTTGAGAACTTACCCCCTAGTACAGATAACTATATAGTTGTAAGACATACAAATGGTTGTGAGCAAATGACCAACTTCTTTGATATAGATACATTCATTCCTTTAGCTCTCGAATTAATAAATGGCGACCTAAATGAAATTGTGGCTAAAGCAACTGGAGGAACCGGAGACTATCAATTTACCTTAAACGGTGTAGATTTTGGAACTACCAATACGTTTCTTATTTCTGAATCTGGTGCTTATACGGTTATCGTAACGGATAGTAGTGGCTGTACAGCGGTAGCGTCTTTATTATTTGATTATATCGAAATATGTATTCCAAATTATTTTACACCAAATGATGATGGTGTAACAGACGAATGGGCTCCTGGATGTGCCGATAACTATCCTAACCTAATGTTCTCCATTTACGATCGTTATGGCCGCCGAGTAGCAATGTTACGGGCAGGTGAGAAATGGGATGGAAAGTATAACAATACCGAGCTTCCTACAGGAGACTACTGGTATGTTGTTAAACTCGATTCATCGAATAACCGTGATTTCGTAGGTCATTTTACTCTTTACAGGTAATATAATCTACGTCATATTTAATCACAATTAAATGCATTCTTATGAAAAATATACTAAAATACCTGCTAATATTATTTATAGCCCAGAGTTATGCTCAAGAACTCAATTTACCAGTATTTACTCAGTATTTGGCAGATAATGATTTTGTGGTATCTCCTACTTTTGCAGGAATTGGCGACAATTTTAGAATTAGAGCTAATGGATTAACTCAATGGGTTGGTATAAAAAATGCACCCCAAAATCAAGCCGTATATTTAGATATTAGAATGGCAAATCGTTCTGGTGTTGGTGTTTCTGCATATAACGATAGAAATGGAAACACACGTCAACAAGGTTTTAAGGTTTCATATGCTCATCATTTAGTTTTAGATTATAAGAACAGCCAATATTTGTCTTTTGGTTTATCGTACAATCTCAACAGTTTTAGACTTGATATTGAAAATTTTAATTCAACCTATGACATTCCTGTAGTAGATCCAAATATTGTAGATGACAGAAAAACTATAAATAACAACTTTGATGTTGGCGCACTCTATAGAATAAATAAATTTTGGCTAAGTTTTAATGCAAACAATATCCTGCCGAAAAAACTAGATTCTTTTGACGTCATTGAACCAACTTCGCTATTAAATTTACAGTTTTACTCGGGTTATGTATTTAAAAATAAAAGTCATTCTGTTGTAGAGCCCTCGGCTTTCGTTCAGGTGTTCGCTAGTGATGGCAGATCAAGTACAGATCTAAATATTAAATATAGAAAATACAACGGAAGTAATGATTTTTACTGGATAGGCGGTTCCTATCGTTTTTTAAACGACCAAGTCATGGTACCTTTAAATATTGGTCCGATGGTAGGTTTTAAAAAATCAGTCTTCTACTTCTCTTATGCCTATCAAATCACGGTTAATGATCTTTCAGGATACAACTCTGGTACACATGCCATTACCATAGGATTTGATCTTCTGCAGGAGCTAAGCGATTGCCCGTGTACCGAAGGGAAATACGATCCTGGCAACAGACTTTGGCAATAGTTATCCCATCTATATGAGTTTTTTAATGTAAAGTTACCCTTCACCACATTTGCTAGTAAATAGCGATAATATTTTTTAAAAAGCGAAATCTGAGTAAATAGTCTGCTATATTTACTTCCAGAAATTAACGTATGGAAAGTATTAGTGTTTTTGATATGCTCAAAATTGGTGTTGGCCCTTCAAGCTCACACACCTTAGGTCCGTGGAGAGCGGCCAGTAGATGGATAAACGAACTTAAAAAGAAAGGAGTCTTTCAAGATATTTCAGAAGTTTCAGTCGACTTATACGGATCCCTATCTCTTACGGGGAAAGGACATGCCACCGATATTGCGACTATGTTAGGGCTTTTAGGCACTGACCCCGTTACCTTTCCCATTGAAAATATTCAAGACGAAGTAGACAAGATTATCTCCGAAGGAAGAATTGTTCTCAACGGCGAACTTGCTGTCCCCTTTATTCCGAAGGAAAACATAAAATTTAATAGAAAATTCTTAGAGTTTCATCCAAACGGCATCACTTTTCGAGCGTTATTAAAAAACGAAAAAAAGATCTCTGGTACTTACTACTCTATTGGTGGTGGGTTTGTTGTTCAAAAAGAACGAAAACGAGCAAAGAAAAAACTTGAAAAATTTTCCCACTTTCCTTTTCCTACTGAAAAAGGCGTTGATCTTCTCTTACATTGCGCTTCTGAAAAAAAAGCCATAAGTGAAATTGTTTTAGAGAACGAAAAATCATTACGCTCTGAAACCGAAATCAACGAACAAATACAAGCTATTTGGAATGTGATGTTAGAATCAATGTATGTGGGTTGCCACACCGAAGGTATACTCCCAGGAGGTCTTAATGTTCGAAGAAGAGCCTTCAGCACCCATAAAACTCTCATAGGTGAAACAAAATATACAAATCCAGTAGAATGGATCGCTGCAATCCGAAATACCGAAGTAAAATTTAGACAGATCCTTAAATGGGTTTCTTGTTTTGCGCTTGCGGTTAATGAGGTAAATGCTTCTTTAGGGCGTGTTGTCACCGCGCCAACAAATGGAAGCGCCGGCGTAATTCCTGCCGTTCTTATGTATTATTTAGTCATTGAAAATCACGATGGAAATTTTGAAGATATAAAGAAGTTCTTACTGGTTAGTGGCGAAATTGGCAGTTTGTTTAAAAAAGGAGCAACAATTTCAGCAGCTATGGGAGGGTGTCAAGCCGAAATTGGTGTATCATCAGCCATGGCAGCCGGTGCATTAACCGAGCTTATGGGCGGAACTCCAGAACAGGCCTTAATGGCGAGCGAAATTGCCATGGAACATCACCTAGGACTAACCTGCGATCCTATTGCTGGTTTGGTGCAAATTCCTTGTATCGAGCGTAATGCAATGGGCGCTTTAAAGGCTATAAATGCCTGTGAAATGGCTCTTGACGGCGACCCTAGTTTGGCAAAGGTGCCATTTGATAAAGTGATTGCCACAATGTGGGAAACCGCCAAAGATATGACTAGTAAGTACAAAGAAACGAGCGAAGGAGGACTGGCTGTGCAAGTCAACATAAGTGATTGTTAATGACTGTAATCTTTAATCATGTCTAATTCTTAACTACCTCTCCTAGACAATCAATAGGAACTCATTCTAACATATCGCATATTAATAGGCTTCTAAGCTTATGAAAAGTAATTACACATACAAAAGATCTTATTCTTAGTATATTCTCACAAAAAAATTGAATTCATTAATAAAAACTCTGTGTTTTGAACTCAACCATAGAATAATATTAAAAACCGAACGTTATTTAGATGACCTCACCTACTATCTCACTATTTAACCTACGTTATGAAGAAATCAATTCTTTTATTCATACTGTTTTGTACCTCTTTAACCGTATCTGCGCAAGAAGACGTGTCAATCGATGGAAGATTAAAACCTTTGTTGGATGACTTTTTTAATCTGTGTAAAGCCTATGATATCGATTATCACGATAATCTTTTCAAACTAAAGAAGATCGCCATCGTAGATACGCTCCAAACTGATCCACATGGCTCCACACTAGGAATGTTGCAGCGCAACAATGCTGGTGAAGTAGAAAATATTGTCGTGAATTGGATGGCTACGATCGATCAGGAAATTTTAAGGGTTGTTGCCTTTCACGAATTCGGACATTACTTTTTGGGCTATAGCAAGCATGTTTGTGATGACTGCGGTGTAATCATGTCGAAACTAAATTCAAGTTATTTCGAAATTGCTAATGACTGGGAAAACCAACTAAAAATTCTTTTTGAAAATGCACCCGCATACCAAAAGAAAAAGAACGAAATTTTAAATCCTATCGCTTATCCTCAAAACTAACTAGTCTTCACACGAATTTCGTCTTCTAGAATCAATGATATAATTAATTTTCCAACCCTCTACCGTACGCACTAAAGTAAAGGAATTAGCTCCACAATGAGATAATTCACCATTCAAGGAAAAAGAATACGGGGTCCAAACACTTGCTAAATTTCCATCTTCTTGAACCACATATTCATGAATAGTTTCTTCCCATACCACATTTTCAGGGCGCTTTGCAATTGCCACTAAAAAGTCGTTTGCTATCATAGTATTGACCTTATACTCGCCTTTTCCAGTAGTAATAGCACTTTGCATTTTCATGTCGGGCATCATAACGGTACGCATCACAGTGGTATCTCCTTTATGAAATCCATCAAAAAATATTTCAATTGTGCGTTGTGGACTTATTTCTGAAATGTCCTGAGAAAAACAGGCTAAGGTGATTCCGAAGAATAGTAAAGTGAATAGTGTTCTCATAGCTTTAATTTTAATACAATTCATCTTCAAATTTAGTACTTTTGCAACTTATACTCATAATTATATGTCGGTAGCTAAAAAAGAATACAAACGCATCACCACGAAGACCTTGGTGGATATGAAGAAAAAAGGCGAAAAAATATCCATGCTTACAGCCTATGACTATACCATGGCTAAAATTGTGGACAACGCCGGAATTGATGTGATTTTGGTTGGCGATTCTGCTTCCAATGTCATGGCTGGTCACGAAACAACGCTGCCTATCACTCTAGATCAAATGATCTACCACGCAGCATCCGTTATTCGCGCTATCGAAAGAAGTTTGGTCGTGGTTGATTTACCCTTCGGAAGTTATCAAAGTGATCCGAAAGAGGCTTTGAGATCAGCTATACGGATCATGAAAGAGAGCGGCGGACATGCAGTCAAACTTGAAGGCGGAAAAGAAATTAAAGAATCAATCAAACGTATTCTTAATGCCGGAATTCCTGTAATGGGGCACTTAGGTTTGACGCCTCAATCTATCTATAAATTTGGTACCTACACGGTCCGCGCAAAAGAGGAAGAAGAAGCGCAAAAGCTTATTGAAGATGCGCATTTACTCGAAAGAACAGGTTGTTTTGCTATTGTATTGGAGAAAGTTCCCGCATCTTTAGCGAAACGTGTTGCCGAAGCACTAACGATCCCCATTATAGGCATTGGTGCCGGGAATGGCGTTGATGGTCAGGTATTGGTTACACATGATATGCTTGGTATGACGCACGAATTTAATCCGCGTTTCTTGCGACGTTATTTAGACATGTTTTCTGAAATGACAACTGCTTTTAAACAGTATAGCACAGACGTTAAGAGTGGCGATTTTCCTAACGATAAAGAACAATACTAAAACAACTTGCATTCTACTTCAAAAAACCTTCATGTTTTATACGAAGACAATCATCTTGTGATCGTCAATAAGCGTCCTGGCGATATCGTACAAGGTGATAAAACAGGCGACATGCCCTTGTCTGAAGTTGTTAAGGAATATATTGCAGAAAAGTACAACAAGCCAGGGGCTGTTTATTTAGGCGTTGTACATCGTTTAGACAGACCTACAAGTGGCGTTGTTTTATTCGCAAAAACATCAAAAGCACTGGCTCGCCTTAATAAAATGTTTGTTGATAGAGAAACAAAAAAAACGTATTGGGCCATCGTAAAAGAGCAACCGCCAAAAGCATCAGATCAATTGATTCACTTCTTAAAACGAAATCCAAAACAAAACAAATCGTATGCCCATATAAAAGAAGTTCCTGATTCAAAAAAAGGTATTCTAAATTACAAAATAGTTAAGAGCTTAGATAGATATTTTCAGTTGGAGATTGTTTTAGAAACAGGCCGTCATCATCAAATTAGAGCACAGCTTGCAGCATTGGGCTGTCCTATAAAAGGAGATTTAAAATATGGTTCTGATCGAAGTAATAAAGATGGTAGTATCCATCTGCACGCGCGCTCCTTATCATTTATTCATCCCGTTAAAAAGGAAGAGATCACAGTAATGGCTCCTCCTCCAAATGATCCAATTTGGAACGCTTGTAGCTAAATATTGGTAAAGTCGTTTTTTAAGGCGTAAATCACCAAACCAACTCTGTTTTTTATGTGTAGCCTATTAAAAAGCTCTTGTCGATAACCGTCGATTGTCTTCGGACTTAAATTCATTAGCTCAGCTATCTCTTTATACGTTAGCTCACTACACGCTAATTGCATAAATTTTATTTCGTTTTCTTTAAAATCAGGGATGCGCTTTTGCGACTTCGGATGTAAAGAGTCTAAAAGTGCAGCTGCCACTTTATCTGAATGATAATAACCTTTTGTAATAAGTTCATCTAGTGCCTCCTTGAGTACATCTGGATGAATATCTTTCAACAAATAGCCTTTTGCTCCATTCCGAAGCATTTTAATTATGGCCGTTTCATCATCTTCCATCGTTAATGCTAGCACTTTGACATCTGGATGGTTTTCATGAAGCCATGCTGCGGTTTCATAACCATCCATTACAGGCATGTTTATATCTAAAAGGATTATATCTGGATGAGGTTCACCCGATTCAAATTTTGTTTGAAGATCTCTGCCATTTTTGGCATGATAACTAACTGAAAACCCGCTATAGGTATTAATTAATTTTTCTAATGATCCTGCGAAAAGTGAGTGATCATCAACAATAGCAATGTTATGATTGCCTGTTTTTGTCATAATTGAGGTTATATTCGATTTGCAATTTAGTTCCCTTACCTACTTCAGAAGAAATTTCATATTTCGCTCCAATTAAGCTTGCCCTACTTTTCATAGTTTCCATTCCAGAATTTCCATGACACGTGTTCGTGTCAAAACCTATTCCATCATCAGCCACATTAATTATCAATTTATCTGATTGGTAATCTAAAAGTACGAATAAATTATTGGCTTTCGCATGTTTAATGACATTCGAGAAAAATTCCTGAAGAATTCTAAAAATTATGATCTCATGATCACTAGGGAGGTCAATTTCATTGCCCAAAACTTCAAGATCTGACTTCAAAAACTGAAGTCTATTAAAACGCTCACTTTCAACCTGAAGCGATGTTATGAGCCCGTTCTTTTGGATAACATCGTGATTCAACGTCTTAGATAACATACGTACTTCGGCTACAGTTTGTGACACCGTACTCTTAGTATCAATTAACTGATCTCCAAATTCTTTAGGAGCCTGCTGCATCATAATATTAAGTTGCATGTTTACAACAGAAAGTAACTGACCAATATTATCATGAAGCTCCCAGGCAATATTTCGCAGGGTTTGCTCTTGGATCTCAAGTTTAGAAGTCTCGATCTCTCGCTCAAATCGTTGCTGTGCTTCAATACGTTCTAGTAAGAACTTATTTTTCCGTCTCTGAAAAGCCACGACAAAAACTACCGTAAATATCACGAAACCTAAAAAAACAGCCGCTACGTAAACTAATAAAGCGATTTCTTCCTTCGACATACTATAAAGCCTAAAATATAAATGGAATAAACAAAGAGATTAATAATACGTATGGCAAATGTATACGTATTAGCAAAATCAAGGTTCTCATCAGCACTAAAATAATTACTATAAATAAAAAATGGAGTTAAACAAATATGCAAAATTATCGTACCAACGGTAACATAGAAAGGTAGTAGTTTACCGATCCTTAAAACTTCATCACTTCGAAGCAATTGATAATAATACAAACCTATTGTAGGCAGCAGCACTAATACACCCGATACAAATGTAAATGATGAAATAGCCGTGAAAAACACGTCTGAAGTTAACAAATTAACTACCGAGGTCGTAATAAATAATATTAAAAACCAATTGATTATTTTGCGTTGCAAATTATCTGTCAATTGCATTTTTACGTAGGTTACGTATACCATGAAATTGATTAAGGTATAAATATTAGATTCCCATAAGTTTTTTTTCAAAAACCGTTCCTTTTGTAAAGCTAAGAATCTCTGGCTTCAGAAAATATGACACGGCTGCGTAACAACCGAATAATTCATGCGCTAACGTGAACCACAAAAATATGACAAGCAATTTTGCACTTTTATCTCTTGGGTTTGATCTTACATAAATAGTCCCAAAAATTGCAGCAAATAATTCAATGAGTAATATTGGGACTACACCCCATAAAAAATCGGAGAACAGCACAATTAATAATTACGAGGAGGCCAACCACTAGATCCCCAATTAAAAGGATCAATATCATAGTTATTATCAGAGTTGATTTCGCTTGATTTTGTAGGCGCTAAAAAGGCAGTTGCTAATTTAGATTTATCATCATTGTAGGCAGCAAAATAAATTCGAATCCCTGGCTCCTTAATTCCTTGTTTTGTTGAGAGGTCCTTTACATAAGCTAAATATTCTTCCAATTCAGCAACACTGTATAAAACTTCACGTTGATCTGGTCCCTGAGCACGCTCAATTTCTACGGCCCTTGTGGTTACCCAATTGTTTTGAAGCTCTCTCGCTTTTTCTTCTGAAATACACTTTTTAGGTTTAGACATATTTTTCAATTTAATTTGGATTAGACTTCTAAAATAGAAAAATCTCTTGGGCTTTAAACTGTCTTTCTTTAAAAACAGGAAAAACCCTATTTATTAAATATGGTTTTTCCTTTATTCTAACTAATAAATAACCGTTAAAACACACAGCAAAAAACATATCCAATTCAGGCAAAATACTCTTGTACAGCACTTTATATTAATTTAGATTTGACTTCCTCCTACCTAATTCCTCAGTTGCATAAATCTACATACTAACTATGATTTACGAGACGCTGGAAATAATAATTGATCAAATTACCAAGTATTTGGACACTAAAGTGTCTGATGACAGTACGCTCGTATTAGAAAACATAGCTAGATTAGAAGATCCTCTTACTGATAAGCTTAAAGATAAAGTTGTGGTTTCCGTTCTTAATTTAGAAGAAGAAGTAACACTTAAGAATATTCCAAATACCCATTTCAAAAATGGAAAGACGGTTTACAAAAATCGTCCCGTAAATCTAAATCTTTTTGTGCTATTCGCTGCTAACAGAACCTCTTATGATAAGGCCTTGATCTCCATTTCTAATATAATCGAGTTCTTTCAATCAAAGAAGGTCTTTAACCAAAGTAATTCTCCTTTTGTCCCTACTAGCTCGCTATTTGACGATCTAAAAGAATTCAAATTTATGGTCGAATTATATACACCAACCTTCGAACAACTCAATTATATCTGGGGAACCCTTGGTGGAAAATCAGTTCCGAGTGTTCTTTATAAGATTAGTATCGTACAAATTGAAGCAGATCTCATACGAGATGCCGGAAAGCCTATTACTCAAATCGCAGCTACTCTTAAAGATACCAACTCATGAGTTTTTCTATAACATATCATCCTCTTTGTAGCTTTCAATGCTATCATAACTATTTCTTAGATGATGGCGAAACCGTATTTGATGACCCGCTGTTCCCAGATCTTAAGGAAGAACAAATAGCTAAGTACAATATTGACTCATTTATTAAAATTGTACCTACCCAAGAAACAGCCAAAATACTACATGGACAAAAAATTGTCTTTAGAAAGACCAATACGGGCTTCGCGATCTTTATTTATGCTGTAGACACTGCTACACCGGGTAAATTCAGTCCGTTTATCAAACTAGATCAAGATCAACAGTTACAATTCTTGATCTATATCACCGATCCCCTCTTTGAAAATTATTCAACTATTGGTGCCAACCCTAGCCTGCCTTATTACTTTTCTAATAACCGCCTTTTTTCTGAAGCAAATGATTTTCCGTTGATTGCTTCGGAAGGAGAAACACAGCAACCAATTGCTTCGTATCAAATAACTGAGGATTCTTACGAGCATATTTCCGAAGAATTTTCCTTTAAAGAAAAAGAGCAATTATTTGGTGTCATTTCATTAAATATAAAATCTCTTGACCCAACTAAAAGTCTTTTAGACACCAATGGAGATACACTAGTACCTCCGCCACAATTTAAAATTCAATTTAAAAACAGAGAAACCTTTTGGCAGTATTTAGACGCCAAAGATGGTAGCTTTTTACATAAAACACCAACCGCTAAACCTCTGGTAAAAAATGGAGTGATCCCGTATACATTCGACGGTAAACGTCGGCCTTCGGCAGCACCAAACCGTCTGCTTTTTGTAAAAGACGGCAACGGAACAATTATAGAAACGATTTCAGAAATATTCATTTAAAATTAAACCTTAAAAATTATGGCAACTACGTACAAAACGCCTGGTGTTTACGTCGAGGAGATATCAAAATTTCCTCCTTCGGTCGCACAGGTAGCAACAGCAATCCCAGCATTTGTGGGATACACGCAAATGGCAAAAAAGAACACCGACGGTGATTTGAAAAACAAAGCGTTTGAAATTACATCGCTTTTGGAATATGAAATGCATTACGGTGCAGGGGCTCCTATCAATATCAACAGTGTAAAACTCGACGAGAACAATGCAGTCAAAGAATCTGACCTAAATGCTCAGTTTTATATGTATGATAGTCTGCGTATGTTCTTTAATAATGGTGGCGGAAAATGTTATATCGTTTCCATTGGTTCCTATAACGAAGCAGTTGCCGATACAAATTTTACAACAGGTATCGATGTTCTTAAAAAAGTAGATGAACCCACATTACTTCTTTTTCCGGATGCGCCACTTCTTGATGACGATATCTACGGTGTGCAAACACATGCACTTCAGCAATGTGCCGACCTGCAAGATCGCTTTTGTATTTTAGACTTGCTAGAGTCGAAATCATCCGATTCAAATTTCGATTGGGATGCAGGTATTGATGAATTCAGACAAAACATTGGCATCAACAACCTAAAATATGGAGCTGCCTATACGCCTTGGTTAGAAACTAATCTCCCAATTAACATTCGTTTTCGAGATGTACAATCTAAATTAGTGCGTGGGGGAAATCCTGTTGGATTAGCAGCACTTACCGACTCCGCAGAAATAATTGGAATTCTTAATAATTTGGGTGATGTGGTTGGTGACGTAGATACCGTTCAAAGTGATATCGATACGTTACGAGGCGCCAGCACGAATCTAAAAGCCCGCTACGCAACACTGGCAGATACATTTAGAGACACAAACAATGTAACAAATTATAAGGCGCTCTACACCTTTATTTATGATATTATTGATGATGTCGATTCTTGGGCTGGTGCAACACCGCTAAACCAAGCAGACGCACTTGCTGCTGTGCAAACGATCATAACAGATTCGCTGCTTCCAACCATGACAACCATGGTTCAATACGATATGGGAGCCGACACCTCCATGGCATCTAGTTTTAAACTCTATAATGCAGCATTAGATCCTGCAGAAGCTGTCGAATGGGGAACCATCTTTACAGATCCAAATGGTCTTGTTGCTGACACAAGTATTTTTACAGGAACCGATGATGCTGCCCGCCGACTTAATTCATTAAATGCTATCAGCACCGTATTTGAGCAAGTAAATGCCGCAATTACTGAGATTCAAAAGACCTTGGCTACAGCCGAAAATACTTTTGAAACTAGTTTGTACAACACACATACTGTATACAAAAGTATTATAGACACTTTAGAAGATTCTATGACTGAACTACCTCCATCTGGAGCAATGGCAGGCATTTATGCCCGTACCGATAGAACTCGTGGTGTATGGAAAGCTCCTGCAAATACTTCTGTTAATAATGCTCTAGGAGTTACAAACCTGATCGATAAAGATGAGCAGGAAGATCTAAACGTAGATGTGGTGGCAGGAAAATCAATCAATGCAATTCGCCCCTTTACCGGAAAAGGAATATTAGTATGGGGTGCAAGAACCTTAGCTGGAAACGATAATGAATGGCGCTATGTGCCAGTTCGACGGTTCTTTATTATGGCTGAAGAGTCCATTGAAAAAGCAATCGAACCTTTCGTTTTTGAACCGAATGACGCCAACACTTGGGTACGTGTTAGAAGTATGATCGAAAACTTCCTGATCCTTCAATGGCGTGCAGGTGCTTTAGCAGGTGCTAAACCAGATCAGGCTTTTTATGTACGTGTTGGACTTGGAGAAACCATGACAGCAGATGATATACTTAATGGGATCATGAATGTTGAGATAGGAATGGCGGTAGTACGCCCTGCAGAATTCATTGTTCTTAAATTCTCTCACAAAATGCAGGAATCATAGAATTTTATAAAATTATTTAAACTGAAATATTCACTTAAAATATAATAAAATGGCAGAAACATATCCATTAGTAAAGTTTCACTTCTCAGTCGATTGGGGAGGAACAAATATAGGTTTTACCGAAGTCTCAGGTCTCGATGTAGAAACCGAATTGATAGAATACCGTCACGGTGCAAGTCCAGAATACAGCAAAATAAAGATGCCTGGCATGCAAAAGTTTAGCAATATTACACTAAAACGTGGTTCATTTAAAAATGATAACGAGTATTACCAATGGTGGAATACCGTAAAACTCAACACGATTGAACGCCGTGATATCACTATAAAACTTTTAAATGAGGAACACGAACCTGTCATAACCTGGAAGGTTAAAAATGCGTTCCCAGTAAAAGTTCAATCAACAGATCTAAAAGGAGATGGTAATGAAACCGCCATTGAATCTATTGAACTTGCACACGAAGGTCTTATCATACAAAATGGTGATTAATGGAAACTTATTACCCACCAGTTAGTTTTCATTTTAAGGTTGAATTCAATGGAATTTCTACACAAGAAATCGATATACAATTTCAATCGGTTGCCGGCTTGTCGGTCGATATAGAAACCGAAGAGTTTGCTGAAGGTGGAGAAAACAGGTTTAAGCATAAATTTCCAGTGCGAACCAAGTATCCTAATCTGGTGCTTAAACGTGGTTTAGTTACCGATTCAGGCCTTATTGACTGGTGTAAAGATGCTATTGAGAGTTTTCAATTTTCACCCATCGATCTTACAGTTAAACTGCTGAATGAAAAGCATGAACCACTAATGACATGGAATGTGGTTCATGCCTATCCTGTAAAGTGGAATGTAGCAGATCTTAACGCTGAAGAAAACAAACTGGCCATTGAAACCATAGAATTAGCCTATAACTATTTTACACTTGTATAATGCCGATCGAAATAAACGAATTACACATTAAAATAAATGTGAATGATGCTGCACAGAGCAATGCTTCAGCCGATAAAAAATCAGGTGGAAAGGATCAAGACCTGCTACAATCTTGTATTGATCAAGTGATGAATATTCAGGAACGCAAAAATGAACGATAAATGAACACTGGCGAACTTAAAAAATTAAAGATCACCGGCTACAAAGACGATAAGTTTAGTAAGCCCGCAGGTTCGGGAGAGTTTAGTTCGCTGCTGAATCCTGAAAAGTATCAGTTTAAATACAAAGTTGAATATACCGAAGCACAAGGCCAAGGAACAAGCGCTTCTCAACCCAAATTTGTACGTACACCACCCGAAGATCTAGAATTAGAATTCCTATTTGATAGAACGGGTGTGATCAACGGCCAAAACAATGCTACAGGCGACGGAATTATTGAGGATATTGAGACGTTTAAAAAAATTGTCTTCGATTATAGTGGCGATGAACATAAACCCAACTACGTTAAAATTGGATGGGGAACACTCTTGTTTAAAGGAACCTTGGCAGAAATGTCAATTGAATTTAAGCTTTTCGGATCAGATGGAACTCCCTTACGAGCGGTTGCTAAAACTAAGTTTAAAGGATCTGTTGAAGATGACCTTCGTGTAGCCAAAGAGAACAACAACTCGCCAGATCTAACACACATTAGAACCGTTAAGGAAGGAGACACCCTTCCCCTAATGACATTCAATATTTACGGTGATTCAAAATATTACTTGCAAGTAGCGGAAGCGAATGAGCTTACCAATTTCAGAAAGTTAAGCACCGGACAAAAAATTAAATTTCCACCCATAGAAAAACGAACCTAATGGATAATAGCCGAACCATAAATACCTCGCAAAGTGCAGACCTTGTTAGCTATACCATTTTGATCGAAGGTAGCGAGATCTCTGAAACATACCAGCTTAAAAGCATTTCCGTAGAAAAAGAAATCAATCGTATTGCTTTCGCCCAGCTCGTTTTCTTTGATGGTGAAGCAGCAAAGCAGGATTTCAGTCTGAGTAATGAAGATTTACTTATTCCAGGAAAGAACATAGAAATTAAAGCAGGATATCACAATGACGAAGAAACCATTTTTAAAGGAATAATAATTAAACACTCGTTAAAAATAAAAGACACCAGCTCTGTTCTTATCGTCGAATGTAGAGATAAAGCCGTTAAAATGACGGTTGGAAGAAAAAGTGCTTACTTCTATGACAGCACTGATAGCGACATAATAGAAGAACTTATAGGTGCCTCTGGTCTTGAAAATGACATCGAAGCAACTTCGCTTCAGCATAAAGAAATGGTACAATATCAAGCATCAGATTGGGACTTTATTATGACCCGTGCACAGGCGAATGGTCTTATTACCATAGTCAACAACGGAAAAGTAACGGTTAAGAAACCAGACTTTAGTCAGGAGCCCATCGAGACAGTTGCATTTGGAGCCACCTTACTGAATTTTGATGCCGAAATAGACGCTCGAAATCAGTTTTCAACCATTACGAGCTATGGATGGAATCCGGCAGATCAGGAAGTGGTTGAAGCCGAAGCAGTAGATCCTTCGGTTAGTTTAAACGGAAACATGACTGTAAGTGAACTGGCTGAGGTCATTGACCTAGATAATCTGAAATTAAAGCATGGCGGCAATACCATAAGTACTTCGTTGCAAGCATGGAGTGATGCAAAAGCACTATTTCAGCAAATGTCAAAAACACGCGGAACAGTTAAATTTCAGGGTATTCCGGAGGTACTTCCAGGAACTATGCTTCTGCTGGAAGGGGTTGGAGATCGTTTTAGTGGAAAGATTTATATCAGTGCTGTGCGTCACAGTCTGTCAGATGGAAACTGGACCGTAGATGCGCAATTTGGCATCAATCCAACATGGTTTAGTGAAACTTATGAGATATCTCAAATGCCCGCAGCTGGTCTTCTACCAGCAATTAACGGACTCCATATCGGGATCGTAACACAGCTTGAAGAAGATCCAGATGGAGAAGATCGTATTCATGTAAAAATTCCCATCATCAACAACGAAGAACAAGGTATTTGGGCACGCGTAGCCAGTTTAGATGCAGGTGAAAATCGCGGCGCATTTTTTAGACCAGAAATTGAAGATGAAGTGATCGTTGGGTTTATTGATGACGACCCTAACCAAGCGGTGGTTCTAGGAATGCTTCACAGTAGTGCCAAACCTGCACCTATTGTAGCTACAGATGATAATCATGAAAAAGGATTTATAACGAGAAGTGAGATAAAACTACTTTTCGACGATGATAAGATCTCAGTAAAAATTGAAACACCGGGCGGAAAGATATTTACCCTAGATGACGATGCTGGTGTCATAACCATTGAAGATGAAAACAACAACCTCGTCACTTTAAATAGTGATGGTATCTCGCTAGAAAGCGGAAAGGATATCGTTCTCAAAGCTTCAGGTGATATAAATATGGAAGGAACCAATATCAATATCGCAGCAAATGCTCAGTTCAAAGCCGAAGGTAGCGCAGGTGCAGAAGTATCAACTAGCGCCGTCGCAGTTCTTAAAGGATCATTGGTTCAAATTAATTAAAAAAAATACAATGCCACCAGCAGCCAGAATAACAGATATGCACGTTTGCCCAATGATCAATCCTAATGGGAGTCCGCATGTTGGCGGCCCCATTCTTCCCGCTGGCGAACCAACGGTTCTAATTGGAGGTATGCCAGCAGCACGTGTAGGTGACATGGCAACTTGCGCCGGACCGCCAGACACTATTGCTATGGGCTCAACTACTGTACTGATAGGTGGAATGCCAGCAGCGCGTATGGGAGATAGTACAGCCCATGGTGGAAGTATTGTACTTGGAGAATTTACAGTTTTAATAGGTTAATATGGAAGAGTCACAAACATTTCTAGGAACAGGTTGGAGTTTCCCTCCACATTTTGATAACAATACTCAAACGGTAAATACCACAACAGGAGAAGTGGATATAAACAAAAGCCTCGAGATCTTATTATCTACACGTTTAGGTGAACGCATAATGGTTCCAGACTATGGTTGTAATCTAGAGGAGTTGCTCTTTCAGCCTCTAGACCTCACACTGAGAACCTTTATTAAAGATCTTATAGAAACCGCTATTCTTTATCACGAACCGCGTATCGATGTAGAAAAGATCATTTTAGACAATACAAACGAACTCGGTGGTGAGATCTTAATAACCATAGAATATCGTATACGGATTACGAATTCTAGAGGGAATATGGTTTTCCCATTTTATAAGGAAGAAGGCAGTAATATAAACAACTCATGAGCGAAAACTGTAACCATATCAAGCAATTATTAGCACGTAACGGGACGGCTCAAAATCAGCGTTATATTGATGCCTTAGATCCTGCGCGCATTAAACTGATAGACCTTTCTACGGCCGATTGGATGCGTTTTGCTTTACAATTTTCAAAAAAGATCAATTATTTCAGTACGCTCACGAATACTTCGGAGGGCAACTGGGAAGGGTTTTTTCCGAAGGAAAACGAAATTGATGCTTTTGTTGCCAAACTTGACGCTTTAGATGCACAACTAACAGATGATGACCAACTACCAAGCGACGTCAAAGTTCATCTTACTTTATTTGCAGCGTTCTTAAAACTCACATCCTACTCGCAAGAACGTTTAAACAAAATTTCAAAAAAACATTTAGATTTCTATTACGGTGAGATTTTAAAGCTTTCAAAAAAAGCACCGGTTGCAGATACCGCTCATGTCCTTTTTGAACTCGCAAAAAACGCGTCACCAGCTAGGATTCCCAAAGAAACAGCTTTAGACGGAGGGAAAGATAGTCTTGGTAAAAAACGAATCTATACAACAACTAGTGAGATCATTGTTAATAATACAGCGGTTTCGTCACTTCGGAATATTTATCCGCATGATGGTGTCGGACTTAAAAATTCATTTGTTGCTAATTCATTCGACGGATTAGGAACAGACTTTGTAGATGACACAAAAAGTTGGTGGCCCTTTGGTCATCCATTAAACGAACAGCACATTACCAACCCGCTCCCTGAACTTCCCCTGGCAAAGACTGGCTTTGGAATTGCAGCTTCTATTCTTCAGCTAAAAGAAGGAAACCGCACTATTACTTTTGAATTTACCCTAAATAAGAATATAGCAGCAAATATTTCGGGACAGGATATTCTTAATTCCTTAAACGTTTACCTAAGCGGTGAAAAAGAATGGATACTTGCAAATATAGAAGAAACACTTTCCGAAGTAAACAGAACTAAACTAAAACTTGTGGTAAGCTTAGATGCTGGAGCCGACGCCGTTGTGGGCTATAACCAAGAAATACTTCTAGAACCCTATCAAACCACCGATCCAGTTGCACGCTTTGTTTTAGACTATTCAAAAGATGATAGCCGTGCTTTTTTAGGACAAGAATTCTTTTCTAAAACACAGCTTGAAAATGTGCAAATCACGGTTGAAGTATTAGATCTACAGGATTTTGTAGTTGAAAATGACTTGGGAGTTTTAGATGCTTCAAAACCTTTTTATCCCTTCGGAACAATTCCTGTTGAAGGTTCAAATATGTTTGTAGGCTTACCCGAAGCACTAGATAAAACGTGGGAATGGGTTCAGATGGATATCACCTGGAAAGATCGTCCAGCCGATTTCAGCAAGCAATACACCGCGTATCGCAAGAAATTTCTTCAAAATATTAGCAAAGAATCCTATACCCTCACTCTAGAAAATGGTGTTGTGGTTGATCAAGGCTTGATCCCCATTGTTGCAAACAATGACTACTTTAAAGCAAATGTACATATACTTCAAGACGGGGTTTGGAAAGAAATCAAAGAATATAAACTTTTTGTTGAAGAACTTGATGTTAGTGATCCAATTCTAGAGGCTGATAACGCGATAACCTGGAAGATCGATGTCACCAAACAGACCAGCAAAGACAACAAAAAAGATAACATTCAAAAAGCAAAGCAAGGCGCCAACCATTCAAAATATAACTATAGACCGATTCAGCAGTTCCAATCGAATCAAACAAAAAACCCATCAAAACCCTTTGGTAATAGCACATCAGCCGATAAGAAATTCTCTGCGGCAATCAAAGAAGGTTTTATTCGTGTGACGCTCAATCAATCTTTTTTGCATCGCTTATATACAAAATTGTACACCATTGCACTGTCAAAGACCAATTCAACAAATGTATTGATCCCAAACGAGCCGTATACACCTCAAATTGAAACCATAAAAGTTGGATACAAAGCAACAGCCACTTATAAGGATATACGCTTTTTTCATGAACATCCATTTGGTGTTTCTGAAGAATCACTTGCACTAAAAAGTACTTCAGTACTTCCTATTGCACAGCGAAAAATCACTCTCCTTCCCTCCTATCCCAAAAGCTCATTGCTTATTGGACTAGATAATGCTCAAAACCTGCAGCAGGTAAATCTACTTGTTCAAACTTTGGAAGGCTCAGAAAACCCGGAGACAGCCAATGATTTTGCAGAAAATGAAAAGTTACAGTGGTATATCCTTTGTAATAATGAATGGCTCTCCTTAAATCAAGATTATATTATTGAAAATAATACCGATAATTTTTTAAAACGAGGAATTGTTAAACTATCCATTCCGAAGGAAGCCACAACAAACAATACAAAAATGCCCGAAGGCTCTTTTTGGCTGAAGGTGGAAAATCCGAGAGATTTCGACACTACAAGTCAGTTGCTCAACATTCATGCACAGGCTGTATCGGCTGAATTTGAAAACAATGAGAATTCGCTGGACCATTTAAAATACGGAATAGAAGCTGGTACCATCTCCAAATTTGTGGAACGCATCTCAACGATAAAGAAAGTAACACAGCCTTACAGTTCTTTTGGAGGTAAACCTGAGGAAACCGATTCTGAATATTATCGTAGAATTAGCGAACGGCTTCGTCATAAACAACGCGCTATAACCATATGGGACTATGAGCACCTTATTTTACAGGAGTTTACAGATATTTATAAGGCAAATTGTCTTAACCACACTTCCTTGAATAATTCGCTTTCACCAGGAGACGTAACGATTGTGGTTATTCCGAATATCATTCAAAAAAACGTATACAACAGTTATAAACCGCGCATAAGCAAAGCACAACGCAACGACATTAAAACGTTTATCAATCAACTTAACACCTTACATGTTACTGCAGAAGTGATCAACCCCATCTATGAGGAGGTACTCGTCATCTTAAAAGCGAAATTTTATGATGGGTATGACGCTAATTTTTACACCACGCAACTTCAAAAAGACATTGCTAAACTGCTTTCACCATGGGCTTTTGAAGAAACCGCCGCCTTAGATTTCGGTCTTACCCTACATGAAAGTCGAGTGATCCATTACATTGAGCAATTAGACTATGTAGATTATATAACCGACTTCGAAATACAACAAGAAAATGGCAAAAATAATCTCGGAGAAACACTTTACAGCAAGGTAAGAAAGGTAATCCCTTCCAGTGCAAAGGTGATATTAACTTCAGTAGCATATACCAAACACAAAGTGACGGCTATTACTCCAGCCGACACTTGTGTTCAGAAAAAAAATGAAACAGCTAACGTATGAAGACACCTATAACCATACAAAAAAATACAAATTCACAAGATGATCTTGACTTTCATTTTCTTCGGAAAACAGGAATTGAGTATATCGAAAAAATAGGAAGTAGCCTTTGGACCGATTATAATTCTCACGACCCTGGCATCACCATGTTGGAAATGCTTTGTTATGCCATTACCGATTTGGGGCAGCGCATCGAAATGCCTATTACAAATTTGTTAGCTTCCGAAGAAAACAATAAAGAAAACATGCACAAACAGTTTCTGTCGGCTATCAATATTCTGCCAACAAAACCGGTCACCGCTCTGGATTATAGAAACTTATTTGTACACCTGAAGGGCGTAAAAAACGCATGGATCAAGCCACACCAACAAAGTGTTTATATTAATTGTGATGCGCATCCCGCCGAACTCTCCTATACCGAATTTAAAGAAACCGAAAAAAAACATGATCCCTTTATCTTAAAAGGACTCAACGATATCATCATCGATCTGGAAGAAGATGTTGAGGATCCAGAACACATTATAAGTCGGGTGAAGTCAATATACCATCAAAATAGAAATTTTTGTGAAGATCTGGTTGAGGTAAATATCATAGAGGAACACCCTATTGCAATCTGTGCCTATATAGACCTTAAGCCAAATGCTGATGAAGAATACATTCTTGCCTTGATACATCAGGCTATCGACTTTTATTTTTCTCCGTCGGTTTATTTCTATACGCTTCAACAATTATTTGATAGAGGCTATACAACAGATCAGATCTTTGAAGGCCCCGTTCCTTTTGAAAATGCTTGTGTTTCATTTGCTGATATGAAAGGTGGGTTTGTAGATATCGATGAACTAAAAGCAGCCGATCTTCGGAAAGAAGTGCGACTTTCAGACATTATTCAACTGATCATGAATATTGAAGGAGTCAACGAAATAAAGGATATTTCTATTGGTCATTGCGGCGAAGATCTCGGCTTGGAAGGCGATTGGAACCTTTGTGTTGACGCTTGGCACAAACCCGTGCGTTGCGATAAAAGCACATTCAATTTTACAAAAGGACTTTTACCCATAGGTGTAAATCAAACAAAACTACAAGAGTATAAGGATCAGCTTGCCGCCGAAGAACGCGCCAGACAAGAAGTGGTGATCACTGAAGATATTGAAATGCCTTTGGGGAAGTATCGCTCCCCTGAAAGCTACACGACAATTCAAAATGACTTTCCAGAAACATATGGAATTACCAACATTGGCATTCCAGGTAAGGTCACAACGGCCAAAAGAGCTAAAGTGAATCAGTTAAAGGGCTATTTATTATTCTTTGACCAAATTCTAGCAAACTACTTCAAGCATGTATCAAAAGTAAAGGATCTGCTTTCGGTTGACGACAGCTTAAAACAATTTTATGTTGACGATGTCATTCTTTCTGAAGTAGAAGAAATGAAAGTTAAACAAACATTTTTTTCGCAACCTGTTGAGGATCTTTCTGGTATTAAAGACATTCTTACTTCGGCAGGAGATTATGAAAAAGATCTGCTTGATATGATGAATAATATCAAAGGTGAAGACACCACTGATAGCTCTTTCTACGAAAGAAGAAATCAGTTGTTAGACCATCTGATCGCTCGCTTTGCCGAACGTTTTTCAGATTATGCTTTTCTAATGAAAACACTTTTTGGCGAAAACGAACAAACCAACAAAGACGTGCTACGGGCAAAATTAGATTTTCTAATTGATTACAAAAAAATTAGCTGTGAACGTGGGATGGGTTTCAATTATTGCGAACCTAAAATATCTGAAGAAGATAACGGAATATGGGACACCCTTAATGTAGCTGGCGTTCAAAAGCGAATAGCTCGCCTGTTAGGAATACAAGATTACAGCAGGCGTGACCTAGTAAGTGAGTTTCTTGAAGTTTACGATGAAACAGATGCCGTTGACGACGATATGAAAGAATATCGCTGGAGAATTAAAACCAGTGATAAAGTATTGCTCTCGTCTAGCAAGCACTATCATCATATGGGTGACGCTTATGAAGAACTTTTTCTGGCATATCACCTTGCTAAAAATTCAGAAAATTATGATTTCGACACCACAAAAACTGGTAAAAAGGTATACTTCAATCTCGTAGATAGACGCTATAAAAAAGGTGATGAGCGCTATGTGATCTCACGACGAATTGCTTATAAACTAAAGAAAGATATCGCTCTAGCAGAAGCAGAACGCGATGAACTAATTACACTTATTCGCGAATTAAGTATTGATGAGGGCATGTATATGATAGAACATATTCTACTTCGCCCCGATACCATGAATAAGGCACAGTTTGGAAGCGAACAAGAATTTCAGCCCGATGCGGCTCCTAAAGATTTTATGCCTAGCTGTTTAGATCGTGATTGTAAAACCTGTGTTCCAGTAGATCCTTATTCTTTTCGGGTGACGATCATTTTACCTGGTTGGACTGAGCGCTTCGGAAATAAAGACTTTAGAAATTTTGCAGAACAGCTTATCAGAGAAGAACTTCCAGCACATGTATTAGCAAAAATCTGTTGGGTAGGGCAACCGAAATCTTTGGTGCCCGATAGTGAGAACGATCTCTTAAATATTCAGAAAAAATACAAGCTATTTCTACAACAAATCACATGTAAAAATCAAATCACTTCCGAAGCAAAACTATTAAAACGAAGAAAATCTATTAATGACCTCGTGCGCTGTCTAGGCGATGCAAATACGATCTATCACTCAGGGAGATTGCATGATTGCGACAATGATGCAACCGAAGAAAGCGGCACTAAGATCATTTTAGGAAGAACAAATATTGGCAACCTTAATTAACAACGTCATGGCAACATTAAAATTAGATGAAATAACTACCCAGTACCGTTCATTCGTGAATGATCAGGTGCTTACGGCAGACCAACTCAATACCATTATTGATTACTTCGAAGATCAACATAGACTTACGCGTGTCTGTTTAAGCGGAGTTGGGATCGTTTGTGGGCTCGACGTTAGCTTAAAAAGCAACAAAATCACTGTTTCTAGTGGCTGCGGAATAACCACCGATGGCGATTTGATCAAATACCAAGGCGCTACATATACCCATTTTCGACCCTTTAAAGACGAAGATGCCGGTTATTCTAAATTTAAAAATATAGCCGCTATTGAAGAACTTATCCTTGCCAATGATGACGATGCTAATGCCAATAATACGCTATCAAAACTAAATGCCCTAACAGATAAAGTTGTAGTCCTTTACCTTGAAAATTTCGCCAAAGAACAAACGCCTTGTACTGGCGTAAACTGTGATACACAAGGACAAGAACAAGTTGCCAATATTCGTATGCTGTTACTTGACAAAACCGAAGTGGAACAACTTAATACCACCGATGAGATTTTTACAAAACACGACGTGATCGAGCAGTTTTTGGATCTTCCGAAAGTACCAGTAAAACGTCTGATCTTAACACCAAAGAACACCACAGATTACGTAAATTTAATGAGTGGATACACAACTGCAATAAATGGGAACCCTTCGCCATTAGCTCAATTAGAAACAGGATTAATATCCCTTTTCCTTGAATTTAATCAGTTATTACAACTTCCCGACGCGCAAAATAAACTGAATGAAATTTTAAGCAGGCTTGATACCGTTTTTGATTTTGCTGGTAAAAACATTCCTCTTGACATACAATATCGTTACGACTTTGTAAAAGATATGATCGCAACTTATGAAACAATCAAACAACGGCTTTATCAATTGCGTTTGTACTGTTGTACTTCGGAAAGCGCATTTCCGAAGCATCTTTTATTAGGTGAATTAAGTACTGCAAATGAGTATTTAAGTTTTCGTCATGCTTTTTACCCCTCACCTATTATACCCGAAGGCGTTAAAACGCATTTGGAAGTAGTTTCCTTGCTTGACAAAATGCACCAAATGGCAACTCAATTTCAGTCATTATCATTAGCTGAAATCAAAATCACGCCTTCCAAAAAGGCAATTCACGATCTAAGCGCACGAGCCATTCCATTTTACTATAAACCCACCGAAAAACTTCTGAAATCATGGAATTTTAATAAAGCCCAACGTTATGATCACCTCACTCATCTAAGTTATAATGCACCAACGTATGCTGCGGGTAATGACCCAATCGTAAATCCGTTGAGTTATACTATTGATAATCATGATTTCTATAGAATTGAAGGACACTTAGGACGTGATTATTTTGATGCTCTTGAAGCTGTAAATCTTTTAAAGGAAGAAAATGGTCTTGCCTTTGACGTAAAAGTGCTGAGCATCAATGAAACCCTAGAAACTATAGATCCAGAAAAATACAGCTGCCATTTTGACGATCTAAATACCATTCTCTTAGCTTTCCTAAAAGAACAAGAATGCTTGTATCAAGATATGACCGATTTCTTTTCAGCATTTAGTACAAAAGTTCCTGGTACCAATGCGCGAGCTAAGAAAACAAAGCAAGCCCAAGAGGTTTCCGAAGAAATGGTAGATACGCGAGCCACAGAATTCTTAAAAGAGAACGTTGAGATAAAGTTTCGCGAGCAAGAGGTTCGAGGTATGGAAATGGTACGTAGCAACTATCCTTTAGAATATTATACATCGCAGAATTACGCCTACCAACCTTTGGAGGTTGTAAATGAAAGCATTAGAGACGAGGAAGGTCTTTTAGGAGTTATAATCAAAGAAGCTATAATAGCTAATAATGACCGTGAACCCGAAACAATTATTCGCGATGTGGAACAAATGACGAGCGCTATTCCAGAAGTTCAAGCTATGGAGCCGGCAATTCGGCAAATGACTATCAGCTTGCCTGCGGAACTTATTATCTATTCTAGAGCAACATCGAGATTGATCCCAACCCAGATAACAGAAATAACAGAAACACGTATTTCACAATTGATTCAATCACAAAGAGACTTATGTGAATTAGTTGACAAATATCAGGAAGCTGTAAATACACAACTTTATGGTGCAAATAGCACCTATCAGCGTCAAGGTTTTGAATCTCGCCTAGAATTATTATTAAATCAAATGACAGTAAATTGTTGTGCTGCGGAAAAGATCAAGATCCTAATGGACGATATCACTAAACGCAAGATTGAAATATTATCTCAAAAAACCTTATCGAAGTTTGTAGAAAACCATCCCGGCCTTGATCATCAAGCTGGAGTAGCTCCAGGCGGAACCTTTATCATGGTCTATATGGGTGCCGATGAAGTTTCGGAAGAAGCTGGTAATTCACAAGAAATCTTCGATAGGTTTAAAGATCTAAAAGAGGTTATTGCAAAAGGTGAACAATTGCTAAAAGTCGCTTCAAAACCTGAAAAGGAATTTCAGAAAAATACACCCATGTCTCGCAATATGAGAATGATCACCGCGAGAGAATCTGCAATACCAAATAAGGAAATAGTATCAAAAGAAGCCTCTGCTAAAGAGATTCTGAACGAAATAGACCTTCAAAGAGCCAATGAACTATTGGGTAGAGCCGGAAATACAAAGGCCAATATAGCCGTTAATACAGTGGTTGCCGATTTTTGTCTTCCGTATCTGTGTTGTTCAGATTGCGCGCCAATTAATTTTATTATACCGGCAAAACCTGTATCACTTCGTTTACCTTCAGCGTATGTATGTCTTGAGGAAGACACTCAGCCACTATTGTTTGAAGTGGTTCCTGCAGATGGAGAAGTAACTGCCGATGTGCCAAGTGGTCTTAGCAGTGGTGTCACCAAAAATAATGACGATAAGTTTGTCTTTGACCCTACAATATTGGATCCATCATTATATGGCACTGAAATCAAGTTTTTAGTGAATGGTCAAATTACCGATGCAACGATCACCGTTTTCTTAAAACCGGAATTCGATTATAGCACGGGAGAGCCTTCACCAAGTAAAGACGGTCTATCGGTTAAAGTGACTTTTACCACAGATAGTTCAAAACTGCCCGCAGGTGTTCGTTACGAATGGGACTTCGGAGATACAACCGTTCCTGCAAATCGATTTGATGAAAACCCAACACACATCTACGATCTACGGGGAATTAAAGACGAAACAATTACTTTTAATACGCAACTCACCGTTACAAACGGACGTTGCTCGCACTCTGTTCCTCATGATTTAACCATCGAAATCATGATTCCTGAACTCAACATTCCTGCTGAAGTTTGTTATGATATGTCTTCTGAAGAGTCCTTGGAAGTACCGTATCAAATCACTCCAAAAAGCGGAGAACTAAAAACCGTTTTTTCGGTTAAATATTTGACGATCAATAAAAATTCGATAGTTATTGAACCCGGTTTTAACGATTACGACAAGATAATTGCCTTTACAATCGATGGCCGTGAGGTTGCTCAAACATTGACAGTTCGAAAAAGACCATTTCTAATGATTCGAACACAACCAACCTCCCTTGTATTTGACAAACAAAATCAAGTAACCGTCCAATTTAATCCAGAAAATCAAAACAATTATAATGAAGCCCTCTATAGTTATCGATGGTTATTCGGTGATGGCTCAAAAGGCAAAACACGTAACCCGAAACATACTTATACTGCCCCTCAAGGCACAAAACCTGGTGAAGTAGTAACCTTTGATGTAGAACTTACGTTGCTTGGTGGATCTTGTGAGGACCTAAAATTCCCTCTAACTATCGAGGTGTTAAAAAGAGAAGGATAATAATGACAAACGATCGGCACAAAATAAATCGACTTTCGGTGGAAATACAAACCACCAGCTTGAAGACAGCACATGCCTTCAAATCGACTACACCTGCTCTGCTTGAAAATTATATAAATCCAATAATTACAAGATATTTTGATCAATTATCTCAAAATATCCCAAACGGCGTGGTACGTCTCGAAAAACTTGCGATAATTATTAATATTTCAGAGGGCAGCAGTAAAACCGATATTGCCAACGCCTTTGAAATAGCGCTTCGGAAAGAGCTTTCCATTGCGAACACGCCATCTCAAATAGACGATCCTTTCGACTTTGAACTTCAGTTAGAACATGCTCTAATGAGTACAGGCATTATTAGCACCACGAGCGAAAATAGCCTTGCACAAGCCTTATTTCATTTTATAGAAAAAGGCCAATTTCCATGGTGGAAGTCGGTAAAAACCTTTTTTAGCTACCACGAACTTAAAAAACTTAAACAACAACCTAATTTTACAATAAAGCTGAAAAAGACATTAGCTAAAGCCATGTCGCGAAATAGATTGATATACCAATTTGAAGATCGAGAGATTGCCGTTTTGATCTTAGCTGAAATTCCTTCGGAAGTTATAAGTTTATCCGAAACCACAGATCGAGTAGCTGTTTGGAACATAATCCTCAAGTATTTTATTTCGAACGATCCGATCAACTTAACCAATAAAATAACACTCGAATTAATAAAAATACTCAACACTAATAGTAAATCAAAAGAAAGAAGTTTACAGTTGGCCGAAACCTTTTTGACTGATATAAATCAGTTGCTACCCATTCAAATGACACTCGTCACTTTAGCGCAAAACAGTGACACATCATTACATACAAAATTGAATAAATACCAACTTAAACTAACGGCTGATTTAGGTAAAGCACTAAAAGAGGTTAAAATTGCCAATAAACTAATATTCAATGAATTAACTAAAATTTTAAATCATGATTTTGTTCTATTAAATGATATAGGAAAGGTTGTATTTAATAGCGGTATCCCAGCTGTGCCTTTAACCGTAAATGCTTCCAAAGAGAATTTTGAAACTCATCAAAATATAGAGATCCACACCGATTCAAACGAGGATGTTCTTTTTACTGCCGAAGAGGAAATAGGTATAGTTGTGGCTAATGCGGGATTATTGCTTTTACATCCTTTTTTAAAGACATTCTTCGGAAATTTAAATGTGCTCGAAGAAAATGATATACCGGAAGAAAATTACGATCTCGCAGTGCACCTACTTCATTATCTGGCGTGTAAGAAATTACAACCCTATGAACATGAATTGATCTTTGAAAAGTTCATTTGCAATATTCCTATTCATCATCCAATTCAGAAAAAATTTGTGCTAAACGAAGAACAGATTAACGCTTGTGAAACTTTACTAAAGGCTGTTTTGGGACATTGGACTGCCTTAAAAACGCGATCAACCGATGTTTTGCGTAACGAATTTTTATCCCGTGAAGGAAAATTGGCGCTGACAAGAGATCATGAAAAGGTGTATATCCAAAGAAAGACAGCAGATATTTTGTTAGAAAGCGTACCCTGGAATTTGGGTCTAATAAAATTTCCCTGGAAGAAAAATTTTGTATTTTTAGAATGGTAACTAACTAAAAAACAATTTGATATGTCGGCAGATCCATCAAAAACAAAATTTTCAACAACCATTATTGCCATCACTGGACTTATTGGTGCTGTTGCGGGACTTCTAACAGTAATGCATACCACTGGAGTCATTGATCTAACAAAAGATAAGAAACAAGAGATCCAAAACGAAGTGGTACTAGAGAATAAAATATCGAAAGAACAACATGAGCAACCAGAAGAAATGAATATCGTACCTGTGGTTAACAATAACGAAAGAACGGTGGTTGAACGCATTCCAGAAAAACCAATAAACTATAATATTTCTGGATATTGGTATGAAAACCAGAGTGGATCACGGTACTTCTTTAATCAAGATGTTAATGGCAATGTTTATTTTCAGGAATACAGCCTGAACGAATATGGTGTGGCATTTGTTTCTGCGGAAGGAACCGGCGTTATGACCAATAACAAATTTAGGATCCCTTTTATGCATTACTCTGGTTATGAAGGCATTGTCAATGGAACAATAGAAAATAACGGAAATACAATTGATGCTATGGCTACCTTTTTAGCTACAGGCCAATCAACTCGGGTGCTTATACACAGAGAATAATACAACTAGAAACTATGAAAAGGCTGAGAAGAAAACCAAAGACAAAACAACTCCAATCAGAAAATGGTCCGTTCTTCCCTTCTATCCAAAAAAAGGAAATGACGGTCGAAGACGAAGCGGTGCAAACTAAAAAGGAAGAGGAAGAGCCTATTCAAAAAAAAGGCGAAGAGGAAGAGACCATACAATCTAAAGAGGAAGAACAAGAAGAACCTATACAAAAGGCAGAAAAAGACGAAGAACAAGCTGTTGAAGGCAACAACGATCAATTTGTGCTTATTGCAGAAAACGCAACATCTAGCTTTTATAAAAAGTTGGAGCAGGTGTTAAAACATTTTAATGAAGAATATAAATGGATAAATCAAAAACTCTACGTCACAAGAAAAAAATGGAGCGATAAAGGCCTTATGTTGAAATATACCAACATGGCAAGAAATTTCAAATAGCTGTAAAAACCCACAGCAACTAATATTTCCTCAAATTCCCTGATTGATTTGTGTTAAACAGATCAACTTGAAAGTATTTGCCAAAAATAACAACACTACAAACAGCACCCATGCTTCCCAAAGCAGGAGTGCTGACCCTTTCTTTGGGGTACAGGCAAAACTAGCTGTTGGGAAACCCGATGATAAATACGAAAAAGAGGCCGATGCAATGGCCGATAAGGTGGTTCAAAAAAGTGAAGCTCCTACTCCATTCTTCGGAAATGGTAACTTTTTCCCTCCTGCCTCAAATACTTTGACCAAAACTTCGGAAGAAGATCTTCAGAAAAAAGAAGATGTTGAAGAAATTCAGGAAAAACCATTAGTAGAAACCATTACTCCAGTGGTTCAATTAGCTTCCGAAGAGGAAGAAATCCAACCAAAATGTTCGGCTTGTGAAGCTAAGGATGAGCAAATTCAAAAAATGCCTTTTGAAGAAGTACAACAAAAGACAGAGCCTCAAGAAGATCAATCTCTTCAGAAAAAGTGCTCGAGTTGCGGTGGTGACATAGAGGCTGTTCAGAAAAAAGAAGGCAATGTATTCCCCCCGCTTCCCGAAGGTGTCATAGAAGAAACAGAAGAGAAAAAAGCAGAAATTGAAGCCCTAGAAAAACCTAAAGAGGAAGCTGTCCCATCTGAGGAAAAAGCACCTGAAGGCAAAAAATCTGCGACTGGCGACCTAAAACCTCCGGTTAGAGAAGAAAAAGAGCCTATTGCCATGCCTGTTCAAGAAAAATCGAATGGACAAGCATCACAAGAAGACATTTCAGAAACATTATCTAACTCCAAAGGCAATGGATCTTCTTTAGATAACGGGACACTCCAGGAAATGAATAGTGGCTTTGGAACCGATTTCAGCGATGTAAATATTCATACAGGTGGTGATGCCGTAAAAATGAATCAGTCTTTAGGTGCTCAGGCTTTCACTAGCGGGAATGACATATATTTTAATGAAGGGAAGTACGATCCTAGCAGTAATCAAGGGAAACATCTATTAGCCCATGAATTAACACATACAGTTCAACAAGGTGAGAATGATGAAACTGTACAGCGCTTTGTAGCTCCTGAAAAAAAGGCATCTCCAGAAGGAAAACCTGAAAAGCCCAATGATGGAACGGTTGTAGAGGGCAAATCGAATGCTAAAATAGACGGGGACGAAAATGTTAAAAATCAGGACGACCTTAGTGCTGAGGAAAAGAAAGAGAAAAAGGATCCTCCACGTGGAGAGGTTCGTTCCGAAAAAAGTAGTGTCCAAGCTGAAGGCGTGTCCACACCTCCCGTAGATCGTGGTGGAGAAGCGCAAACAAAAATTACTGAGCAAAAGCAGCAAATGGACGAGCAATTGTCTGCAGAGCCAGCTGGCGGAGAAGGTGAAGCGACCAATGCCGAAGGCGAAGCTCAAGAAGGAAATGTGGGAGAGGCGCAAACAGCCGAACAGCGAGCTCAAGCTTTACTCGACAAGGCAAACAACACCCCCGTTCCAGAAAAACCTGCGCCTTTTAAACATCCTAATGTCATTGCTCCAATTGATAGTGCTGGTCAGCCCATTGCCCGAAAAGCAAATATTGACACTCAGGTTCGTGGTTTAGGATATATAGGTGAACTACTTCGTGAAAAGGGGTATGAGATCAAGCAGGCAGCTTCGGAAAAGGAAATACACGCCGATGGTCTTGAGGCGTCATTGGAAACTAGTAAAAAGGATCTAGCACTTTCCAAAGAAGGAACACAGAAATTTGAAGATCAGAACACCGAAAGAAAGACGATTTCAGAAACTTCTAAAAAGGCCTTGGATGAAAGCAAATCAAGACAATCTTTCGTAGCTGGAGCCGCACCTGGCCTTGCTCAAGAGGCAGATACCGGAAAGGCCGAATCTGGATCCTTAGCAGCAGATTCAAAAGCCAAGGCAGGTGAAAGTAAATCGAAAATCCCCGATGATGAAGATGCGAAGGCAGATGCCGAAAAACAGAGTGGTGAAATGGAGGAAACATCATCTGGAGCACAGTCTATGGATGAAGCTATTACTCAAACCGGAGAACGTGCACGGCAATACATAAAAGATGCAGAACAGGCTTCAAAAGATAATTCGCAAAGTGAAGCTGAAATTACTGAAAACGATAGTATAATCACGCAAATAGATGGTAAAGTAGCGAGTTTTAAAGCCATGAACGCCGCAAGTAATACAAGTATCGCGGCTTCTTCAAGTGGTCCCAATACCATTAGAAAACAAGCCAAAGGAAATCGTGCTAAGGGTGATCAATTGATTAGCGCAACCATGGCGATGGAAATGGAACTAAATGCGCTACAAGACGAGTATTTAGCAGGAATGGCAGCTATTGAAAGTAAAGAGGCCGCTCAAAAACGGGCAGATAAAGAAGCTGAAGAGAAAAAGAACAAAGAAGCTTCCCCTGAAGAGTTAAAATTATACACCATTGCCGCACTTCCTGAAGCCGAACAAGAAGAACATATTCAATCGCTTCAGCCGGAAGAAAAGCAAGGTATCATGGCTGCTTTAGACAAGATGATCACCGAAATGCCCGATGACGGTACAGCCGAGACCGAAGGCGCGCGCAAGGAAGTTAAATTATCATCAGGTGAAAGCGGCCCTAGCGATCCGAGACAGCCAGCGATCGATGCTGTTGACAACAAACGAATTGAGCGAGTGTCTGGTGTCATGCCAATTGCTGATAACAATATGAATTTGCTGACTGCCGAGCAGCAAAAAATGTTAGCCGAAAAGCTAATGACTGAGTCTATCACAGATGATATTAAGAACATTAGCGTGGCACAAATGGCCAAAGGAATGATCGAAGGTATGATCAATCCAATGGTTGGACTTCAAGGTGTTGTTGGTGGATTAGAAAAAACATTTAGTGGTGTTGCCAACATTTTTAATGCAGATGCATGGGCAAAAGATCCATTGGGTAACCTGCTTCAAATTGGGGCAGATATTTCAACCGGCCTCGCAATGGTATTTTCTTCCATATTAGGTATAGCAGGAATGATCACAGCCCTTATGGTAGCACTAACCATTATTTCATGGGGAACACTTACACCCGTTACCGCTCCTGTTATTGGATGGATGGGAACCATAATGACCTATGCAGGATGGGGGGCGATCATTGCTGGGTCTCTTTCGGTTTATTTCAATAGCTTGGCGTATATCAAAAACTTAAATGATGCAGGAACCGCTCAGACGGCCTCTGAGTTATTTGGGAATGTGGAACAAATGAAGAAGAACGCAAGCGATGGTATGACCGGTGCTATGGCCATTGTTGAGGGTGTTGGTGCTGTTAAGATGGGCCCCGTGATGAAGTCGGGTAAATTCATGCAGAATGTTCCTAAGTCGCCAGGAGCCTTTGCAAGACAGACTATGGATGGTGTTAAAGACGGCCTAGGAGCTGTGGCAAAAATGCCTTCGAAAATTGCGTCAGGGGCCAAAAAACTATTCTCAGGTGGAAAGAAAGGGCTCAAATCCTTTAAGAAAAAACTACAAGGCTTCTTTAGTAAGTCGAGTAAAACCGATATTGATCTGCCTGATGCTAAACAGAAAAAATTTCAAGCCGATGACGGAGTTGTAAATAAAGGTAAAACAGCAGACGGGCATGAGGTTAAAGTTGATAAAGACGGAAATATTGCAAAGTGTAGTGAGTGTAAAGTTTATGAACTAACACATAAGGATACGCTAGATGCCAACCCGGAGTTGAAGGCCGAATTAGCCGAGATCAGAAAGAAGATGACCAAGAACCCAGATTCGCCTGAAGCAATGAAAGAATTGCAAGCGCTTGAGGTAAAATTAGATCAGGCAAAAGCGAAAATGACAACGGCTCCAAAAACATCTAAAAAACATAGAGAATTTGAAGCAGAAGTTGATGCACGGCTTAAAAACGGTGATATCGACGCAGATACGGCCAAAAAGTTAAAAGAATATAGTCAGTCAACCAAAGGGGGACCTAGTCGTAACATTGATGACGTGATTAAGGACATTAAAGGAGGAAAAGTCTTGAATCCTGAAACTAGCCGTTTTGGTGATGATGGGAAAAAGGTGAAAATTGATGATGCTAAACGCAAAAAGGTGGAAGCCAATCGAAAGGCAGAAGGAAAAAATAAAACCCCTGCAGCCGATAGTCCAGAACATAAGCGATTGACTGAACAAAAAGCAGCTTCAGAAAAACGAATAAAAGATGCCGAAGCAGAAATTGACAGTCTCAGTAACCCCGAAAATAAGAGCAAAGAGGCAAAAGATTATCAGGATGCTAAAAAGGAATCATTTGAAAAAAAGAATCCAGAAGCAGAAAGTCGAAAAAAGTTTAATGAAGATTATGATGCTTTTGCGGATGGCGATGTTAACAGCCCTGAATATATTGAAAAACGTGAAGCAAAATTTAAAGAGCAACGAGAACGGAAGCGTACCGAACATTCAAAAAAATATGACCGAGGCCAAAAAAATAATAAAGCTGGGGATGCATTCGAAAAATCTAGAACCGAGCAACTCAATGCCGAATTAGAAGAAAGTTTAGGCAGACCTTTAAAAGATGGCGAAGGAGTACGCCAAAGAACGCCCGCTGAAAAAGAGACGTTCGACATTGATGGGGAAACCGTTAAAGTTTCTCCTGATCTTGAAGATGCAGGGCCGCCAATAACTTATATTGAATCGAAGTCTGGACCGCTATCATTAACTCCGGAGGTGGAAGATCAAATTATTCGGTATGCACAATTAACGCAAAAAACTGGTAGAAAAGTAACTTACGAATTACTAAACGGAGCTAGTGAAAATGTAATATCGGCCTTTAAGAAATACGGTGTCGATTATATTGACTTTACAAAATTATAGTACTTTTAAAAAAACACACAAAGAAATGGATCAAGAAACAATTTTTAATAGGCTTGGAATTTCACATTCAGAACAATACAAAGTGCTTATCACATTAAAAAGCAGAAAGTACAAACCTTTTGTCGCCCTGGTGTCCGATTTCAATTATGATGAAGACGATACAAAAGCAATCTTTAGTAGATCTGATGAAACGGTATTTCCAAGCGATACGGATGAAGTTAAGAATGACCAATATATGACGTATCTAAAAAACATCAAGCAAGTTGATAGGTACCGAGAAAAAAAAACGGAATGAAGAACCTAATTGTTTTCTTAGAAGAAATGGCCGGTCTCCACGACGAAAATGCCGTTAAAGGCAGCAATACAGTTTCTTGGAAGGCGTACCGAGCTGCCGAAAAGTTGAACGATTTAACACTAGCTGAACAACTAATTGAGCTCATCGATAATCACAAAGATGAAAAGGTAAAGCAATCGGGGTATCAAGTACTCGCCTATCTTTTACAAAACACGCGTGATCAATCACTTGCCAATATACTTTTAGAAAGACTTACTTTAGAAAAGGATAATAACGACCGCCTCTATATACTTTTAACGGGCCTTCGGGAAAGCAATATGCAATTTCAGGAAAACATTGAAAACGTTATTTACTTTATAGATGACGATCGTGAGATGATACGAAACGCGGCCATACGCGTATTGGGACATTATAAAGCAGACAAATCAAAAGCTATTAACGCTCTAAACGCTGTAATTGACAGTCCGTACGATACATACGACCTAAAGTATGCAAAACAGGCTTTAGAAAAATTAACTCAATAAGATGTTTTTTCTCCAACTAGGACATATCAAAATACTGAAAATTCCAAAACAAGAATTTGAAACTACAAAGGAGATTTTCTTGTCAATATATCATGCTGAAGAAGAACAATTTTTCCTTATTTGGAATAGTATTCCTATCACCTTTAACTACAAAACTCAGTTGTATCAGAATTTTGATGCCATTTTATCTATATGCTGGTTGCTTCGGAAGGAAGTATCAGGAAACGCAAAGGTATATCTAGAAAATGAAGCTCTGGTTATTTCAATGCAACTTCATTGGAAAAAAGACGATCTAGAGATTAAAACTCATTTTGAACCCAAGAGCGAGCATTTCCGAGAGTATTCAGAATGTCTTCAGCAAAATAGTACACTTATTTTAAGAAAAGACGCATTTTTAAGAGAATGGAACACTTTGCTCAGACAAATATTACTATCAATTCAAGCCAGTGAATGTACTGTTCAAGACGGAACCGAACGAAGAAAAATAGAATTACTACAAAAAACCGAACACGATATTGTGGGTTACGGAAAATTCTACAGCTATGACTAAATTAATCCCAAACAGTATCCCCTTTAGGCTACAGGCCGGTTATGTGGTTGGTGTTGAAGAAAATCAGCTCAGTCATAAAAATCTAGACAGTCTCTTTAAAGATATTTTTGGACATACACTGGAATACTGTATCCTTACCTATAATGGTATCCCGTTTTTACTTCATTATACCGAAGATATCTCATGTTATGTTGAATCTTTAGGTGATATGCTAAATGATATTTTACATCAAAATAACGACCGAAAAACATATTTATTTTCTTCAAAATCTTGTGAGTTTTCGGTATCTTTTTCAATAACAAATAACGAACTTACAATCTACGGAGATTTTATAAAGGTACGGGGAGGCCTTGAAAAGGCGCTAAATACTGTTCCAAGAATTCAAGTGGACCGCATGAATTTTCTAAATGAATGGAAACTCTTGCTTGAACAAGTTCTAGAAGGTTTTGATCAATCAAAACGAGTTCTAAAGGATCGTAAAGGAAAAGCGACATTAGAAACGATTCGCCAAATAAATGATCGTATTGAACGTCCCTATAGATACCAATACCAGCTTCGAACCTGTTAAATACCATCATAAAATGGTTGCTTTTCAGGAAAAAACCCCTTGCCACATGATCGTATTATCTGTAAATTAGTTGTTTACAATAAATTTATATGGCTAACCAAGCAATAAAACCATCGCTTTTCACCCAAGTTATCAATGGTATTCATCATTTGTTGAGGTCTGGTAAGAATTTTGTTAAGTCATCATTTATAAGTTTGGTGGTTATTGCCATTATCTTGCTGTTGCTAACACAAATGGATCAAGCATTTACCATGATGATCGACCTCATTGAAAGTCATTGGATTTCCCTATTTCTAGCATTTTTTTTTATTAATGGGCTTGCCATCGTGCTCTCACACTACCCTATTTACACCTACTATGCGGCAGATCTAAATAATTCTGGTGACTATACAGAGTGGCACACAGTAACGCCATTAAAATTTTGGCCATTTAAATACTTTCCTGTTTACATTTTTACCACCAATAAAAAATCGACATATAAAAAAGACAATTGGGCAAACTATCTGCGATATCTTATTGGCTTGCTCATTCACGGGGTGTGGATTCATTTTATCATTAGTAGCTTTAAACGCAACATCATATTTGAGACGCTCAATCTCGATCTTATGATTAGCATTATATACGTATTACTGATAGTACCTTTTGTTGTGTATGTCTTACTAAAAGAACGTGTTGCAAAGTTAGAGCGAAAAAAAAATAAAGCCGGACAACCGCTAACGGCAGTAACAATACACGAACAAAACTTTAAACTTAAAAGAATTTATAAACGCCTCAGTATAACCTACTTTTTTGTAGCATTTCTTTCTTTTCTATTTCTTATAATTACACTATTTGTTGGTAATTTTAGTCCGGGTGGCTTTGTATTATTACTTGTTACCAGCTATTTATTTATGTTTAATTATGTCTTTTTTAGGCTCTTAAGAACAAAACTAACCAAAGCATTAAAAACACTCACAAGCCCAGCATTACTTGCTGTCAACATTTTTATTAGTCGACTTCTATTTTTAGAAAAGTCTCAAAACTATATCCTATTGTTTAATTTGAACTTTCTGGTTGCGGCTTTACTAATTTTTTATTCAACGCTTGCTAGTATAAACGGTTGGGGGCTGCATAATGGAATACCAATTTTGTTGGCATTTTTTTATTTCTATTATTTCATCATAGCAAGCTTAGGAAAGTACTTTTTTGTAGCGCGAAAAATTAACTTGTACGAAACTAGACGCTATCGCGCTATCTTTATTAGCTGCACTGTCCTTGTCCTCCTTTTTATCATTTCTAATATCGCCAATATTGAAGTGACCACACACGAGTTAGATTTAGTTGAAAACACCAAAACAGAAATTAGCGAAAAACGTTTTATTGATAGTCTTAAGGGAAAAGATGATAATACACTGTTTTTTATAGCTTCACATGGTGGCGGACTCAAAGCAAATGTTTGGACCCTCAATGTTGTTAATACCTTACAAAAACAAACTCATGGGAAATTGCTTAATCAAACCATCGCAATGTCTGGAGCCTCAGGAGGTTCACTCGGACTCGCCTTATACACAGGGCTATATAGAGACCATGGCACGAACACCTCTGAAATTCAGCAAAAAATTGACCTGTTAGCACATCAAAACTACACTTCATTAGATCTGTCATTGACATTCGGACTTGACAGCTATCGAAAACTCTGGCCCCTCAGTGAGCGTATCGGATTGCGAGATCGACCTTACTATGCCATGCGTAAGTATCAAAATATTATTCAAACCGAAAAGAGCAGTGATTTATCCAATACTTCTTTTCGCGATTATTGGCGTGAAGCCTTTAATAAAACCAAATATTTTCCTTCTTTAATAATGAATACAGCAGGTACTAAAGGAAGTCGCGGAATCTTATGGTCTGTTAAGCAAAACCACTTTAGCGACGTTTTTCCATATGCCGAGAATCTAGCAGATCTTTCTAACAACAAAACCATTCCTTTTTATCAAGCCGTATCAACGACCAATAGATTTCCAGTATTTAGTCCTGCCGCTAAAATAAGAGGTCACGGCCATTTTATCGATGCGGGAGCCATTGATAACAGCGGTCTTCTAGGATGTTTAGATCTTCACAATTATCTAATGAAAGACCCAACGGTGCTGGGAAATAAACAGATAGCTTATATCGAGATCATTAATAGTAAATCACTTTATGTAAATTATTTGCTCGATCAATTTCAAAAAGAAAACAACATTAGGCACATCGAAAAAAATGAAAACGAAACAGATAATATAATCGCCGATCTTCAAGTTGGACTTAATCTTGACAAGATTCCAGGGTATTTAAGTGATTACATCACCATTTGGGAAAACGCTCAAAATGGAAAAATACGTTATTTTAAGATCTTTATGCCTCATAAAGTATCTATGGATGATGTTAATGCCTTTTTTAGTGGTAATATTTTAGATGCTTCGATAGAGAAAAAATTAAGAGATTTTCTCACTGAAGAAAACAACAAAATTTTATCGATCACCGAAAAACCTGAAAAGTCCTTTTTCGATCCATGGGAATTCTATGAACCTACCCTTTCTCGACACCTTAGTAGAAGTAGTAATAAATATATAAAAGCTATTCTAAAACACGACTTATTAACTAAACAATTTATGGAGATCGAGACGCTTATCAATACAAAAGTGATCAAAGAAAATGAAAGTGCCGAGACGGCATTTTGAAAAAAGTCGCATGCTATCAGTACTTTTCAATTAACCCTAGAAAAAATATACAAATGCCCAACACCACAATAAATAGTGAACTTACCGTTATTTTTTCTTTTCTAAAGGAAGTCATTATCTGGCGAGTTGAAAACCCTGATGGTATTTTCGAAAAAGATGCTCCAACATTGCCTTTAGCCGCATTGACTGAATGTGTGACCATTAAATTTATAAAAGAAAAAGAACTTACACAGGCAGAGATCGTAATCTTTATTTTAACATTAGTGCCTTATGTCGCACCCGATTTCCTATTAAACACAGTTTCTGAGGCTTTTCCATCAGGAACAGATCTACCACAGTTCGGAGGAATTAAAGGAAAACAACACCGAGGTATTCTACCTACAGGCGAGACAGCACAATTTATACTCGCCGGTAATATTATGTCTGAAAGGATGCGCTGCATTACTTATTTTTCTGAAAATGAGACATTTGAAAACAACAGAATATTATATCTAGATCGCGCGCCAGACGACGAACCCATACTCAGCGGAAGAATTCTCTTATATCCCGAAATTTTCTATTTAGTTACTACAGGGATTGTTCCAGCCCCAAAAAGATCGGCCGACTTCCCCGCCGAAAAACTTGAAACAGCTCTTACTTTTGACGATCTTATTTTGAATGATAAAACCATGGAGGAGATACAAGAGCTCCAAAATTGGTTAAACCACCATCACACTTTTTATCATTCTTGGGGAATGAAAGACCGTGTGAAAGCTGGCTATCGCGTATTATTTCACGGTCCTCCAGGAACCGGAAAAACACTTACCGCTAGCTTATTGGGTAAACATACTGGCCATCCCGTATATCGAATAGATCTTTCTACAATCGTGTCAAAATATATAGGGGAAACAGAAAAAAACCTAGCCAATCTCTTTGATAAAGCAGCCCATAAAGACTGGATCCTATTTTTTGATGAAGCAGATGCTATCTTCGGAAAACGAACAAATGTTCAAAACTCAAACGATAAATATGCCAATCAAGAAGTATCTTATTTACTTCAACGCGTAGAATCACATCCTGGTTTGGTTATTCTTGCTAGTAATTTCAAAGACAATATTGATGATGCTTTTATGAGAAGATTTCAATCTATCTGTGAATTTGAAAAACCATCTGCAGAAGAACGATATCAACTATGGACAACCAACCTTCCATCAAAATTGAAACTTCATCCAGAGATCGACCTCCAGCAAATTTCAGATAAATATGAGTTAACAGGCTCGCATATTGTTAATATTATTCAATATTGTAGCATTGATGTTCTTAGTAGAGATACCGATCAACTTACCACAAAGGTGCTTACCAAGGGGATTCGTAAGGAATTTACTAAGGAAGATCGCTTATTTTAAATTGCACCAGATCTCCGCCTCTTCGTTGCGAAAGTCGATGCATTGCCCTTTCTGAGAGTTGCAAAACACGCGCATAACCACCAGTGGTTTGAGCATCTCGCATTAATACGATACATTGTCCAGAAGGTGTTAGTTGAACAGTACCAGGTTGCACTGGTGCTGAAATGATTTCTTTTGGGCTTGCAACTTCCAGTCCTTTTAGGAGATAGGCCATTCGGTTACTTTTTGAACTCACCTCAAGCAATTGTGTTCCTAATAATTGCTGAATAGTCTTCGGAAGGAGATCAAATTCGGGTCCTTTATAACATATAAATTCTTTGGAAGTAAAATGTTCCATTCGTTCTTTGACCGAAGCCGTCGTGATTTTCCCAATCTTTTCAGAAGAAGCAATAGGTAATAAATTGCCTTTGCTGAGTGAGGTATTCGTGGTTAATCCTACATACTGACTTCGGCTTCCCAAGATAACTTCCGTAGAAAAACCACCCATTACACTCAAATATCCGCGTAGTCCATAGGATGCTAACCCAAACCGTAGCATATCCCCTGTTTCAATCCATACCCTAGTGTTTAAAGGTATTTCTATATTGTTAATAGTAGGTGTAAAACCTGCACCAGTGATCGCGATTGCAGTTGGTTTCATAAATTGTAATACGGGTCCTACCATGGTCATCTCTAGTACGGCAGCTTCCTTTTCATTGTCAAGTAATTTATTTGCTAATTGCGCCGCATAGGCATCCATAGCACCACTTATAGGTACACCAGAATCACGATATCCGAAACGTCCTAGATCCTGAATAGAGCTTAAGATACCAGCAGATATAACTTTAATCATGATTCACCTCCCTTTCAATCTTCTCCTGAATGGTCAAAAACTCCTCTTTTGAAACCACTCTAAATCGAACCTCATCGCCTGCTTGTAGGAGCGCCTTTTGAGCACGCTTAAGATCAAACAATTGTACTGGAGTACGACAAATAATATTCCAACCACCTGGTGAAGCTAATGGATAGATCCCCGTTTGATTTCCTCCAATAGCCACCGCCCCTTTTTCAACAAATTCTCGCGGTGTTTGATGCCTAGGCGTCGCTAGTTGGCTAGATAAACCGCCTAAGTAAGGAAAGCCTGGTAAAAAGCCTAAAAAATAAACCTTGTAATTAGGCTCGGTGTGTTTAGCTATGATCTCTCCTTTTGATAAGCCCGTATGTGCCATCACCCTCTCCATATCGGGGGCAAGATCACCGTCATAGCAAACAGGAATCGTCACAATATTTGATACTTTAGTATTAGGATGTAATTGGGTTTTATAATTTTCCTTTAGTTTCTGAAGAACCTTGGACACCGAAATATGTGGTTTAAAATATAAAGCCAGTTCGTTATACGCTGGCACTGTTTCAATGATCTCTTCGGAAAAATTTTCGAAAACAAAACGCTTTAATTGCAAGATTTGATAATGGATATTTATATCAATAATTGCGTCCCAACGCACCAAAGCCGCATGTTCGCCAAATTGCATAAATATTGGAAACTTGTTCATGATAGTTTTATGCCATGAGCAGTCATGGTTTGGTGAATAAACTTTAAAATTCCCAATGCCTGAGGGGTATCTCCATGGATACAAAAAGTATCGGCCTGTAAAGGTATCTCTTGCCCTTCTATTGTATTTACCGATCCTTTTACAACCAACTGCTTCAATTGGTTCCAAGCGCTTTTATTATCAAGTATTACAGCATCCTCTAGCATTCGGGACACTAAAGTTCCATCATTATGGTATCGTCGATCTATAAAAGCTTCGTACCACAATGGCAATAGGTTTTTAGCCTTTTCAGCAAGAATAGAATTTGGTGGGACATAGAGAATAGGTCTTATTTGTGTTTCAAGGATTGCTTCAACAATTGCATCTGCTGTTGGTGCATCCTTAGCAGCATAATTATATAGTGCTCCGTGTAATTTAACATGGTGCATTTCTATGTCTTCGGAATGACAGACCTCTAAAAACAAATTGAGCTGCGCTGAGATAGTTTCTTGTAACTCCCGTTTGGTGAGAGTTAGCAGTTTTCTTCCGAAGTTATCTCTATCTGGAAACGAAGGATGAGCCCCTATTTTTACCCGATATTTTTTTGCTAATTGTATGGTGTTCTTTATAGATTCCTTATTTCCGTAGTGCCCGCCGCAGGCAATGCTGCAGGAAGATATAAGTGGCATGATCTGCTCATCATTGCCAATCCCCTCACCCAGATCGGCATTAATATCGATATGGTATTCTGTGCTTTTCAAAACGAAGCAAAAACTTTAATAAGACTCTTGATACCTAGACCTACCGCCATGAGTACGATAAGAATTCCTAAAATATTCTGTAGTAACGAATTTCTATGAGTTCCTAATACCGAAGGTCTATTTACAACCCAAAGTAAAAATACAGCAATAATTGGTAATAAGAGTCCGTTGGCCACTTGTGCAAATCGAATGATCTCAATGGGTTTGATTCCTATGGAAGATAAAATTACACCCAGCAACAAAATACACCCCCAAACCATTCGAAATTTAACATCCTTTAATGATTGATCCCAGCCAAAAAGTTCTCGCGCGACATAAGCGGCGGCAAGCGGTGCTGTTATGGCCGATGTGATTCCGGCGGCAAATAAACCGGCACTTAAAAAATAGGTAGCATTAGCACCGTATAACGGTTCTAGTCCACGTGCTAGATCGGCTGCATTTTGGACCTCTCCCGATGTTATGGCGGCCCCGCAAATAATGATCATGATGGAGACCAGACCACCCAATATGACAGATAGATACAAATCGGTTCGCGCCATTTTCAGTTGCTCCACTCCTTTCCATTTTTCCTTAACCAAAGAAGCATGAAGAAATAAATTATACGGCACAACGGTAGTTCCTACAAGGCCAATAATGGTAAGCCAGCCTTCTTTCGGCACTGATGGAACAAAGAGTCCTTTCGCTACGCTTAGTACATCTGGTTTGGTCATAATGGCAGTGATAATAAATGACAAACTCATTAAAATGACCAATGTGACCAAAACCCGTTCTATAATTTTATAGTTGCCTATATATAAGAGTGTAAAAGCTATGATACCTATCAAGATACTGAGTAAATTGATGGTCAGTCCTCCTAAGCTAAAAGTAGTTTCTGTAAAGATGGTTTGTAAGCCTAAAACGCCTCCACTAATATTACCTGCTTCGTATGCCGCATTTCCAACAAGAATAGCTGCCAAAATAAGGAGTATAGCGATCCAACGAAGTACGGGTGATTTAATCTCGTGCTTTACAGTTTCGGCTAAGCCTTTTCCGTGTACTATTCCTAAACGCACAGCCATTTCTTGCAATACAATGGTAGCAATAATTGACAATACCATGGCCCAAAGTAGTGTAAAACCAAAGTCAACCCCAGCTAAGGTACATACTGTTACTGTTCCCGGACCAATAAATGCGGCGGCGATTAACGTACCCGGACCAATATTTTTAAGTGGATTTTTCAATTAGTTATCATTTAGACTTTTAAGCGCATAGATAGCAAAGCTTCCTAACCAATGTCCGCCTTCATAACTATCACCAACTAAATTAGGGTAAGAATAGGCAACATGCTCATTGGCGATATTAATTAGATGTTTATAAGATGGATATTGTTTTGCCAGTCCGTAGAACACCCACGCCCGACTAAAATTTAGTCCGTCGAGATGAACTAGCTTTCCATCAGTTCTATCATCAACACGTCCCACGGCAAGTTGATATCCTTCATCTTCTAATTGAGGCATAAAATCATCGAGCCAAGTTTTAAACTCAGTCGTTGGTAAAATACGACGCAGGATATCAATTTCTTCCAGACAGGGCGAAAGAAAGTCGTATCCACTTGGTTCCCAGGTAATGGGGCAAGCATTATCTTTTATATAAAACTCGCGGGCCCGTTTTTCGATCAGGCTCATAAGTTCAAGGTCTTGTACTTCTTTTGCATAATCATACGCAAATGTGAGTCCGAATGCCGTATTGGTGTGTTCTCCCACACGAATAGGATACACCAGTTTAGGAAGAAATTCTTTGTAGCGCGCCACAATGAGATCAGATAATGGCTGTAAATTGGTAGCCATTTGTTGCGCTTCAGGATCTTGCCATGTATTTAATTCTTGCTGTAATTTGAGTAGCCAGGCCCACCCATAGGTTCGTTCATAGGATTTATTGATATTTTTTTGAAAATACAGTAGCTCTATTGCAACTTTCTCCTTTGTAAAATTTTCTTTTAATACGCTTTTTGCTTCGGAAGCACGCTCCATTTCGGGGAAGGTTTTTAGTAAAGTAACCATAGACCAATAGCCATGAACGGCGCTATGCCAATCAAAACAACCATAAAATATAGGGTGTAATTGCGTAGGCTCCTGAAGGTCTGATGGACCACTAATGGTTTGCCCTAATTTATTGGGATATTCCGTAGTCACGCAATGTAAGGGAAGTTCAATTAATTTGTTTGCTTCGGAAAGCCCAAAAACGGGGGGCGAATATGTCTTAATTACTTTTTCTTTTTCTGAAGTTTGAACCTCGGCTTTTTTAACTTCCGAAGTACAACTAAGTATTGCAAAACATACTATTGTCAAGGTTATTACTTTTGTCATATGGTGTCATTTATGTTTTAAAGATATTCAATTAAAAACAAAAAGGAGCTGTCTTCCGACAACTCCTTTTATATACAATTTGGATAGTGAAATATTACATCTTCACATCTTCTAATTTTACTTCCTCGCCCTCTTTATCGAGCAAAAGCACTTCATCAAAGCCCATGTTCTTAAACTGAGTATACTGCGTTGCAGCATCTCCTACCACCAAGTAAGCCATTTTAGACTCATCTAGATATTTATTAGCCAAAGCCTTATGTTGTTCTAAGGTCATTCCTTTAATGATCGCCTCTTCCTTTGCAATATAATCTGCAGGTAACTCATAGGTACTCATCTCTTGTAGCATCCCTAATAAGGCAAACTGTGTTTCAAAGCGACGTGCATTTGATTTTACCAAGGCATTCTTTGTAAAATCAAGGTCTTCTTCTGAAATACCATTTTTATACTCTGCGATCTGCTCTTTAAAGATCTCAACCGATTCGCCTGTGGTATTGGTTCGAACACTCGATGAAGCTGTAAACGTTCCTGGCAACTTGCTTCCGCTAAAACCTGTACGGGCTCCATACGTATATCCTTTTTCTTCACGGAGAATTAAGTTGACATTTCCTGAGAAAGAGCCTCCTAATTTATAGTTCATCACTTCAGCGGGGTAAAAATCTTTATCGGTTCTTGGCATAGAGATATACCCAATATTGATCACCGATTGTTTAGCGCCGGGAATATCTACAAAATACAAGCTACTTTTATCACGGTTATTAGCAATAGGATATTCAGGCATTTTAACCTCTTTCGCCGGCCATCTTGATTCAAGATCCTTTAAAGTTGCTAATGCAGCCTTTTTGTCAATTTTTCCAACCACATGAAATTTACTAATACTTGGTGAAAAATTCTTGGTATAGAAATCTTTCAAGTCTTGCATGGTCAATGCTTTAACCGATTCTTCGGTTCCGCTTGTAGGATAGCTAAAGATATGATCTTCTCCATATAATAACTTATTGTATACACGTCCAGCAACAGCGTTCGGATTAGCATCTGAACGTTTAATTTGGTTGATCGTTGCCGTTTTAATACGAGTAAACTCTTCTTCATCCCAACGTGGCTCCAATAAGATCTCTTCAATAAGATCCATTGTTTTATCGAAGTTACGCGTTAATGTATTCCCGCGAATTACAATAGATTCATTGGTAGTATACATATTAATACTTGCGCCAAGCATTTCAATTTCCTCTTCTAATTGCTCTGGTGTTTTGTTGGCTGTTCCCTCCATCATGATGTCGGTCATTAAATTCGCCACACCATTTTTATTTTTGTCGTCTAGTAAGTGACCGCCTTCAATAACAAGACTAAAATTCACTGTAGGAATCTCATTCTGTTCAATTCCGTAGACAACCAAACCATTGGCTAATTCGGCTGTCCAATTTGTTGGAATGTTTAACGCAGGAGCTTCCCCTTGAGCTGGTTCTATAGAACGATCAAAGTTAGAAGGTGTCTTTGCAACCTCTGCCTGCGCATCTTCTACTGTTTTTGTAACATTCTCTTTGATTTCTTCTTCCACCACCGGTGCTTTTGTAGAATTTTCAGCAATAAGATCTAGTTTTCCCTTAGGAACAAAGCTGGTCATGATATACGGTTTCCCTTTAATATAAGTTTCGTATACGCGCATAACATCTTCTTTCGTAACCTTTTTGATATTTTCAATATCATCTTCAATAAATCCTGGATCACCAGTAAATGTGTTATAGCTTGCAAGCTGAAAAGATTTTCCAAGCACACTGCTAATACCATTATAAAAACCGGTTTCTAAACCAGCCTTTACACGTTCAACATCACGATCTGTAATGCCATTGGTTTCAAAAAGAGTAAATGCTTCATTGATACCTGCTTCTACTTCATCTAGATCAACACCGTCATTCGCTGTAATACGAATATGAAACTCTCCAGCAAGTTCTTGTGAGTTATTGTAGGCTGAAGTACGAGAAGTAAGATCTTTATCTTTCACTAACACTTTATACATTGCAGCCTTTTTTCCGCTTGAAAGAATTTCAGCTAAAAAATCGAGTGCATACGCATCTTCAGTGTATTGTTCCACTGTTGGCCAAACCATATTTAATTGAGGAGCAGTTGCAAAATTATCTTCATGATAAAGACGTTTTGTTTCGGCTAAAGTCACACGTTGTGGTTTCATAGGCGCGACTTCCTGACGCTTTTTGATCTCTCCAAAATATTTTTCAACGAGTTGTTTTGCTTCAGAATTTTTGAAATCTCCAGCGATGACCAAGGTGGCATTATTTGGTCCATAAAAACGATCATAAAACTCCCGAACATCCTCTACGGTAGCGCTTTGAAGATCAACCAACTCGCCAATTACTTGCCAGTTATATGGATGTCCTTCTGGATATAAGTTTTTATCTAACACCCAATTTGTGTGACCGTAAGGATTGTTATCAACACGCTGTCTTTTTTCGTTCTGTACTACTTCTTGTTGGTTGTAGAATGCAGATTCTGTCACGGTATTGATTAAAAAGCCCATACGATCGCTTTCCATCCAAAGGATAGTTTCCAGCGCATTGTTTGGCACGATCTCGTAATAAATGGTTCCATCTTTCCATGTACCTCCATTTAGCGTTCCTCCAGCATCTTGTACCTTTTTAAAGAATTGATCCTGCGGAACGTTTTCAGATTCCTGAAAAAGCATGTGCTCAAATAAGTGTGCAAAACCTGTTCTTCCTGTCTTTTCTCGATTTGAACCTACGCCGTACTGAATTGCTACGGAAACAATTGGGTCACTAGTATCTTGATGCAGAATCACATCTAAGCCATTTTCAAGTTCATATTTTTCAAAATCGACTGAAAGCTTCGCGCTTTCGTCGGTGGTAGTTACTTCTTTGTTTTCACATGAAATTATGGTAAGTGCAGATGCAAGAACTCCAGCTGCAATCCATCTTGGAAATTTTTGTAAAGTCATTTTTATTTTTTTTAGGCGAATGTTAAAGATAATATGACCTCTTGTTAGAATTCTTAAAATGGTGTTAAAGTACTTAGTAACTTCCATCTGGACTACCAACATATTTTGCCCGCAAGGTTATTATCACTAATTATAATGATCATTTTAAAAATTAAAAAAGAGACGATACCTATTAAATTAGATGGACGACACATGGATTAAAAATCGTTACGAATTAGTTTAGTACAAGTACTTACCTCATATAACCTCAGGAAAAAACCTTATTAATAACAGGTCTTTTCCTGTTGATTATCAGATAGTTATATCGTACTTTTAAGTATTGCTATTGACAATTTATTCACATCAACGTAATGTGTTTTGTATTGTTCATAAGTACATTTATATAGGTTTTTATAACTATTAAACCTTTCAGTTTGCGCGCAGTGTAATACTATTACACGATGAAAAGTTAGAGGGGAGACTAACTTTTTACTTGCATTTTGGCGGCATTTGATGCCAGATCTTCATACACGTATGTTATCCCCCTTCTTGTTTAGGTGTAAAACCTATGAGGTTAAATCCTCAACATTTAATTATTATTAATTTTTAAACAAACCAAACATGATCAAATTTAAAAATTTACAAAGAACCCTTGTATGTGCTGTAATCTTTTCGGTTACTTATTTTACACATGCACAAGAAATCAATTCTACTGAAGTAAACGAAATTCCATCAGTAATGCTTGAAGGCATGAACGGAAATCGAACTATAAACGGTACTACCACCTATGATGGTTTAAGTGCCGGTACTGTAGGTACAGGAGGATCCTATTTTGGTAACGTTGCCGGAAGAGTCATCACTGCAGCCACTTCCTATAATACCTTTTTAGGATCTTTTACAGGATACTCACAAACTTCAGGTAATAATAATACCTATGTAGGTACTGGAGCAGGTATTTTTGGTACCACTGGTGGTAATAATACAATGATTGGCTTTCTAGCAGGTACAAATAACAGTACTGGAAGTGGGAATGTCTTTTTAGGATATAATGCAGGCTATAATGAGACTACGAGTAATAAGCTCTACATAGATAATTCTTCTACCACAATACCTTTAGTATATGGTGATTTTTCGAGTAATAAACTTGGAATCAACACAAAAAACTTGGTGAATTCTGTTGGAGGTGCCAACACTAGTGCCTATAGCTTATATGTAAAAGGTGGAATTCTTACTGAAGAATTACGTGTTCGAACAGGTTGGGCAGATTATGTTTTTGCAGCTGATTATAATTTAATGCCGCTGAACATGGTAGCAAACTATATTTCTGAAAACGGCCATTTACCGAATGTACCATCTGCAAAGCAAGTAGCAAACGAAGGTATTGAAGTTGGTGATATGACCCGTATTCAGCAAGAAAAAATAGAAGAATTAACACTTTACATCATAGCTCTGGAAAAACAATTGCAAGAACTCGACAAAAAAGTTGATCATTTATCTAAGCAGTAACTGAAGTCTAATCTTAAAAATCAAATGATATGAAAGATTTTATAAAACTTATAAAGTTACTGTCGCTGTGTCTCTTTTCAGTTTCCGTATTTAGTCAAGAAACTATTGACACTAAAATTGACAACTGGAGATATTGGAAGGAAAAAGCCGAACTAGGAATTATACCTCTCAATCCAGATGTAGAAGCGCCGCCTGCTGTATTTGTAGGCGACCAAAATAGAATGATGGATACCCCTGATGTTCTATTAATAGGTGGAGGTTCAACAACACAGAGTGAAAATTCTGTTTTCGTGGACCCTAATAATAATCAAATTGCCTTAAATTCGAATAACTCGACCATTGGAGCATCTGTACAAGGAACAAATGCACTGTTTTCTTTTGACGGCGGACTAACTTGGACTGGCGGTACTGGAGGTGCAGGAGGCAGCAACTCAGGTGATCCTGCAGCTGCCATTAGCTTAGGTGGCACTAGTTATGTTGGTCATATTACGAGCGGTGGCGGTCAAGGTGTCTCCATTTCTAACAATAATGGAACAACATGGAGCGTGTCAACACTACCAAGTAATGGTGGATTTCTTGATAAAAACCATTTATGGGTAGACAATTCTGCTGTTAGTGGATTCCAAGGAAATGTTTATAGCTCATGGACTGCTTTTGGCGGTGTAAACAATAACGACATAGAAATATCTCGTTCTACTAATAATGGTGTAACCTGGTCTACACCTATCAACATTAGTGCCGCAGTTGCTTCTGGTAGTCATGATCAAGGCGTGAACATTCAGACAGGACCCAATGGAGATGTATATGCTGTATGGGCAATTTATGATAGTTGGCCATCACGCGAGAATGCCATCGGTTTTGCCCGTTCTACCAATGGTGGAGTGAGCTTTGGCGCAGCAACCAGAATTCATAATAACATTCAAGGTGTTCGTTGGCAGCCTGGTTTTCCACTAGCAAATCCACATGGTAAAAACATGAGAAGTAATTCCTTCCCAAGTATGGCTGTTGATATTAGTGGTGGCCCAAACAACGGTAAAATCTATGTGGTCTGGTCCAACGTTGGTGTACCTGGCGTTAATACTGGTACGGATGTAAGTGTTTATATCATGAGTTCCACAAATAATGGTGCCACATGGTCTACACCTGTTCGTGTAAATCAAGATCCCGTTGGAAACGTGCAATATTTTCCATGGATAACCTGTGACCCCGCAAATGGTAACCTTAGCGTGATTTTCTATGACGATAGAAACGTTGGTGCGGCACAGGTAGAAACTTGGGTTGCAAATTCAACAGATGGCGGTGTAACATGGGCAGACAACAGAGTAAGCGATGTGTCATTCACACCTACCCCAATTCCTGGTTTAGCAGGAGGTTATATGGGTGACTACTTAGGTATTTCTGCACATGGTGGTATGGTCTATCCCGTTTGGACAGATACACGAAGTGGAACTGCGTTAACGTATACGTCGCCATATATTTTGGGAGGTTGTGCTAATGATCTCGTAATCACAGCTAATGTGCCCAATGGTTCTAGTGATTATCAAGAAGCAATGAATACTATTACGGCTTCAAACACGGTAAACTCTGGCGGAGAAGCTGTGTATCATGCAGGGCTCGAAGTACTATTAGTAGATGATTTCGACGCGCTAAATGGCTCTGTTTTTAGGGCGTATATTGAAGGTTGTACTGGAACATTTCAGAATAGCCCAACAACACTCGTAAGAGCCAATAAGCCGAGATTGAATGAGTACTATAAAGAAGATCCGTTGGCTGTAAGCCTAAATATCTTCCCAAACCCGACTCAAAACATAATCACTATAGCGCTAGATAATAGCTCCTTAATGAATTTCGATGTTAAACTGTTTAGTATGAGTCGTGGCTTGATGTATTCAAACACCTTTGATCAGCAAGATTTGAAATCTTTCCAAATGGATATTTCAAATTTTCCTGAAGGTATCTATATTGTTCAGTTAGTAAATATTAAAACGAACGAAGTTTTCTCTGGAAAAATCATTAAAAATAACTAATGTAATTCTAGTTTAAGTATACTAACCAGTAATGCAAGACCCTTAAAAAAGGGTCTTGTTTTATTTTCTTTCATGACGCAAAACAAGCCCATCAATCTAAGAACGAAGTCATTCATTTACTTCCTCAGAGTTCTCTAGTAGAAACCGATAACTGATCAATGTGATTTTAAAACACTAATTTTTTGTCTAATGTTGAATTATGAACTAATGCAATGTTCTAATCTAACATTATGGGTGAACACAATGTATAAAAACTCAAATCTAAAGATGCCCAATCTATCTTTATACAGCATCCATTAAACGACATCTATCGCATAGGTGCAGAACAAGAATTTTATTTAGTCAATACTAGTTGGCGACCTACGCAGAATTCAGATATGATACTCAAAGCGATTAATGATCCGCCTTTTACCACAGACTTGCCCGCTATAACCTCGAAACTAATGTAGACCCGTATAAATTGGAGGGTAACTGTTTTCAACTACTCGGAAATCAATTAAACACAATAATTGCTAAAACAAGAGAAAAAGCGGAAGCCTTTAACACGAAAGTTGTCCTTACCGGTATTCTACCCACCATCAGTCATGCAGAACTTGAATTTGAGTATATGACACCAAACGCTCGCTATTGGGCACTAAATGACATGCTAAAATCTATTAGAGGTGACAATTATCAATTACATATTCGCAGTGTTGATGAATTATCCCTTTCGCATGATTCTGTACTATTTGATGCCTGCAACACCAGCCTTCATCTTCATTTACAAATTCCGCCCGAAGATTTTATCGCTAGACCGATTACAGTATAACCTCCCTTTTCTTAGCACCATTATTTTATCCATATTTTGATGAATTATGCAATAAAAAAACCAGTTAATAAATCTTTATCTGTCTTAAAGACTTACTAGCTGGCCCTGATATTTTATGTACATCCTAAAAAGATTTTGAAATCGTCAAAAAAAAAACATTTCTTTGTTCTGAAGAACTATTAGCATTCTGCGTCTCTCTTTTTCTGAGCATCTTGTAGTTTCTTTGTTTGTTTTTTAATCGCTGATCTAATATTTGCCATATAATCATCATATTCCTTACTACCCCTTAGAATAATGGTACCATCATCTTTAACTATCTGACCGTCCGTTTTCCATTTTTCTTCTGTAGCTTCTAATCGTGCTAAACTAATAACGACATTGATAATTTCTTGCTGTGCATCAGAACACTCTTTACTTTTAGGTGGTTTGTTACCGCCTCCGCCTGTCTTAGGTGGATTGGTTAGTGTTGGTAATTTTGGAAGTGGTGGCATATCCTGAAAGAACCAATCATAAAACATATAAACTAATCCGGTTCTAAAGCCTTGTTCTACCACAACCACAATATTGGAATCACCAAAATCTACTACATCTTCTTGTGCATTACTCTGGGTAGTCACTCCAAGTAACAAAAGGGATACAATTACTATAAATCTATACTTTTTCATTTCTTTTTGCTTTTTATACATTCTAACGGTTTCATTTTCTTTAATACAGCACCCGTTGTCTTAAAACTGAGGTCCATGGCTTTTTTATATTCTATCTGCGCTGCCATATGTTCTCTACTCCCTGATTTAAAGATTTTAGAGCCAGATTTTGAGACAATCACTAGGTTGGCACCGTTTTTTAGAGCCAGTCCATAATCAACATACATATTAGCAGTATAAATCGTCTGACTGTATAATTCGGTTAAATTCTCACAGTTTACATTCTTAGTATAAGGGATATTCCCTTTACCTAATATCCAATTCGGAATGCCTTCAAGAGACATTAAATAAGACTCCCAATATTTAATGTCGAGCCCTTTTTCCAAGGCTATGACCGATTTGTCTTTTTTACAATCCTGACATTTAAAAACTACTAACCTTTCCTTAATTACCAACTCATCACTCGGTTCTGAAGCATTTAATACATTTATCTTTTTGGGTATTGAAGAAAAATATGTCTTTCCTTCATTTAGAGACATTTTCTTAGTCTTATTGACTTCCGTTTTATGTGTTAGCATAATGGAGAAAAGAAGAAGACCACAACCCAATACAGAGAAAATTAGCGTTCTTAATAATTTGTTTTTTTTCATTATTTTAATATAAAAGATTAAATTTATTTTCTTAAAGCTATTTATAAATACTCACCTATACTAACCTGATAATCAATATGTATGAATTCATCTATATGAATTCATACACTTATATTGTTTTTGTAAAAAGACGGTATTTTACAACAACCTATTTGAAAATAATTAAACATAAAAAACCAGTCAGATTTCTTCGGAATTAACCAAGGAAAAATGACTGGCTTTTAACTTGAACTAAGAGTCTCCGTCTTAATCACATGTAGAATTGCATGTAATTTGAACCTACTAATTTAACAAGCATCTTTGGCTGCTTGCCGTGCCTTCCAGAGCTGATCTGCCAATTTACTTATCTTTCTTTTCAGGTTTGTCATCATATCGTTATACTCTTGAGATCCTGCAGGGACAACGGTTCCATCATCTTTTACAATTTGACCATCTGTTGTCCATTCATGTTCTGTTGCTTCATTTAGTGCAATACTATAAGTAAGATTAACTACCTTCTGCATGGCATCATTACAGGCTTCGCTATCACCGTCGTCGCCACCACCTCCACCACCACCTGACCACGGCGGTAAGTTAAGCACAGGCAATCTTGGAAAAGCGGGTATATAACTATAAAACTCATCTGGGAACCAATAAGCCCATCCTGTTTCCATACCATCACCACTTGCTTCGACTACAATTTCGATTCCCGAATCACCAAAATCAACTACATCTTGAGCATTTGATGAATGTGTTGCCACTAGAAACAACACAGTTACAATTAATAAAGAGATATACTTTTTCATTTTTTCTTACTTTTTATACAGTTAAGTGGTTTCATTTTCTTTAATATAGCCTCTGTAGTTGTAAAACTCAGATTCATAGATCTATATAAGTTTTTCTTTGCTGTTGTATGCTCTGTACTCCCAGGCTTATACGTTTTGGCTCCCGATTTAGAAACCTTCACCAAAGAAGCTCCATTTTTTAAGGCCATCGAATACGTACGATACATATTAGCCGCCATCATCGTCTGACTGTATAACTCAGTTAAGTTTGAACAGTTTACCTTCTTAGCGTAAGGAATAGATCCTTTTCCCAATATCCAAGCTGGAACTCCGTCGCTTTTAAGAATAAAGTTGTTCCAGTCTGCTGTCTTTAAATCGCTTTCTGGAACTAAAGCTACCACATCGGTTTTACAGCCTTCGCATAAAAAGACAACTACCCTTTCTTTGACAAAAGATTCATCATTATAATCTAAACTATATGATGTGTTTAACTCCTTATCTAATGAAGAATACACGTTGTCTTGAAGAATATAAGACATATTCTTAGCGTTGTCTTCCTTGGCGTTATTAAGTAACACCACTGAAAATAAAAAGAGCCCACAACTCAATATCGAGAAGGTGAGAATCCTTAATAATTTGCTTTTTCCCATTGTTATTTTTTTTAAGATTAAACGTACATTTGATTAAAACTATTCATAAATATTCACATGTACTAATCTGATAATCAGAATGTATGAATTCATATACATGAAATCATATACAGAAGAATGTTCAACTGTTTTGCAGGATAAATTTTAATTGTTTTCTATGCGCACATTGGCCAAACTGTTTCTAAATTAGACTCAGTCAAACTTTAAGAAAGTCAGATATTTCAATAGTATTTAACCCATTTCAACTTGTAAAACAGCAGACTACGATATCGCTCTTATATTTAGATCTGCCATACGCGAAACCTCGGGTATTTTACAATTTCGCTTTTGTTATTTTTCTGAAGAAATCAAGAACTGATTAATGTCATTTTAGAAAACTAATTCTTTGTCTATTATTGAGTTATGAACTAATGGAATGTTCTAATCTAACATTATGGGTGAACACAATGTACAAAAACTAGAATCTAAAGATGCGCGTTCTATCTTTATACAGCATCTATTAAATGACATTGAAGCTTTGGAAATAATGCTTCAAAAAAATCTTATCGAAAACGACATCTATCGCATAGGTGCAGAACAAGAATTTTGCTTAGTCGATCAAAGTTGGCGGCCTACGCAGAATTCAGATGTGATACTCAAAGCAATTGATGATCCGCATTTTACCACAGAACTGGCCCGATACAACCTCGAAATTAATCTAGACCCGTATAAATTGGAGGGCAATTGTTTTCAACTACTCGGAAATCAATTAAACACATTAATTGCTAAAGCAAGAGAAAAAGGGGAAGCCGTTAACACGAAGGTTCTGCTTACCGGTATTCTACCCACCATTAGTCATGCAGAACTTGAATTTGAGTATATGACTCCCAATGCTCGGTATTGGGCATTAAATGACATGCTCAAGTCTATTAGAGGTGACAATTTTCAATTACATATTCGCGGTGTTGATGAATTATCCCTTTCGCATGATTCTGTTTTATTTGAAGCCTGCAACACCAGCTTTCAGCTTCATTTACAAATTCCGCCAGAAGATTTTATTGCTAGCTATAATTGGGCACAGGCCATTTCTGCTCCCATTTTAGGCATTGCTGCAAACTCGCCGCTATTACTCGGACGAGAATTATGGAGCGAAACCCGTATCGCATTATTTCAACAAAGTATTGATACCAGAAGTGCTTCTTTTGCCTTAAAAGATCAACAACCTAGAGTAAAGTTCGGAAAAGAATGGGAATCTGGTTCTATCGCAGAAATGTTTAAAGACGAAATAGCCCAACACAAAGTAATTTTATCTAAAGAAATTCCAACAGACTCACTACAAGAACTAGAACAAGGCAGAATTCCGAAACTTCACGCCCTAAATCTACATAACAGCACAATATATCGCTGGAACAGACCCTGTTATGGCGTTGGAAATGGCAAAGCACATATTCGTATAGAAAATAGATATATCCCCTCTGGGCCTTCTACTATTGATGAATTAGCAAATTTTGCATTATGGGTAGGTTTGATGATGGGAAGACCCGCTGAGTTTGACGATATGAAAAAGGTAATGGACTTTCGAGATGTTAAGTCCAATTTCATTAAAGCCGCCAGAACAGGAATAGAAACCATTATTTGCTGGAAAGGAAAAAATATAACAATACAAGAATTAATGCTGAAGGAACTACTTCCTATAGCGCATAACGGACTTAAAAAGGTGGGCATAGATGACGATGATAGGATCCGTTTACTCGGAATTATCGAAGCGAGAGCTAAAACCCAAACCGGAGCTTCATGGATCATCAAGAATTATCGAAATTTAAACAACTCGGTAAGTAAGGATAAAGCTTTACGCCTACTTACAAGAGCTATATATCAAAATCAAACAGAGAATATTCCTGTTCACAATTGGCCAGCCATCGAAAAAGAAGGCTACTTAAAGCAAAACTCACACCTTGTAAGTCATATTATGACCACTGAATTATTCACTGTAAACGAAAATGACCTGGCGAGCTTAGCAACGCAAGTAATGCAATGGAAGGATATTCATCACGTACCCGTAGAAAACGGCTTTGGAAAGCTGGCTGGGCTACTAACCTGGACACACGCACAGAAATTTCAAGAGGATGAAAAAGATCATGCAAATTTTATTGTAGCAGATGTTATGCAAACTGAAGTTACCACTGTTACCCCAACAACGCATATAATTGATGCTATTCGAACCATGAAAAAACATGAGATTGGCTGTTTACCAGTTGTACACAATAAAGATCTTGTAGGCATAATCACTATAAAAGATGTAATCCCCTTCGATAATGACTAAAGATTCAATTACGGCAATAGATTTATCGACCCAAAGACAACGTGTAATAGGCCACTTTAACGGAAGTAATGAAGGCCCTACCCTAGTTTTTGTTGCAGGTATCCACGGAAATGAACCCGCAGGTATCTATGCGCTTCGAAAGGTTTTAGGAAGTATAGAACATTTGAAAAATTCTTATAAAGGTAACTTGTATGCCATAGCCGGAAATTTATCTGCCTTAGAAAAAGGTATCCGCTATAACAAACAGGACTTAAACCGACTTTGGACCAAGGAGAATCTTGAAAATATACAAACCGAAGACAAAACAGAAAAAACTGGTGAACTTCTGGAACTCCATGAGATCTATTTTACGATTCAAGATATATTAAATACAGAGCAAGGTCCCTTTTATTTTTTTGACCTTCATACCACTTCTAGTCAAACCATTCCGTTTATCACTTTAAACGACAGTCTGCTAAACCGAAAATATTCATCACAATACCCCGTGCCTATCATTCTAGGAATAGAAGAGTTTCTTGAAGGTCCATTGCTCTCCTATATCAATGAGTTAGGCTATATCGCTTTCGGATTTGAAGGTGGTCAACATACAGATCCCGCATCTGTAGACCATCATGTCGCTTTTATTTATTTATCCTTAGTCTTCTCAGGCTGCCTTGATAAAACAACTATTAATTTTAAAGATTATTACAATCGCTTGTTTCGATCAACTGAAGGATTTCAGTCTTTTTTTGAAATCATCAAGAGATATGAGATCAAACCTTTTGAGGACTTTGAAATGGCGCCTGGCTTTAAAAATTTTCAAGCTGTAAAGAAAGGAATTCGTATCGCTCAAAGTAATGGAAAGCCCATCTATTCTAACAAGGACAATCGTATATTTATGCCTCTATACCAAGGAAAAGGAAATGATGGATATTTTCTTATTCTGAAAACACCAAAAATATTCTTAAGGATTTCTGCTGTTCTTAGAAAGATACACTTCGACCGAATATTGCCATTACTTCCAGGGGTTAGCTGGTCTTCAGAAACAAAAGATGAACTCGTTGTAAATTTAAAAATAGCACGTTTTTTTACTAAAAACTTCCTTCATTTATTAGGCTACCGAAGCAAACAGCAAGGTAAAACTCATCTGAGGGTCAAAAACAGAGAAGTTGCCTCCAGAGAATCTGAATATAATGGGTATTTTTAGTCTATGTTGAGAAAAAATGGTTTTACTTCTTGACAATACGTTTGGTCATTTGTAAACCGTTTTCTGTATTTATTCTTACAAAATACAATCCGGATGCTAAGTTCGTAAAGTCTAACTTGGTTTGCCCAGTAGCTTCCTTCTGAAACAACAATTTTCCTGTACTGTTATAAATCGATAATCGAAATGCTCCCAAATTAGTCTCCATCCTTGCCGTCGTACTAACAGGGTTTGGAGAAATAGACACAAAGGGCGTTTTATTGCTTTCAGAAATACCCAACGTACCACCAATGATTTGTATCGAGCCGTCTGAACCAAAAGGGTCAGACCATTTTTCATTGGTATAAATATCTGAACCTGTAAGCGTTTTTAAAAAGGCAACAAGCTCTTGCTTTTGATCTTCTGAAAGATTAAGCTGTTGTGGTTCGCCATTGGGCGCTGTTAATCGCACATCCAGATTCGTATTTGCTGGGTCATCGGGAATATTATTATAATGATTAACCACATCCAAAAGACTTGTAAAGCTTCCGTCATGCATCAAAGGCGTGTTTAAACTTCCGTTTGGATTGACAAGGTCTCGAAGTGACGGGGGTTTGGTTACCGATAGATCTATCTCTCCTGGCATTCCAGCAACAGTGATCACCCCGTTGTTTTGAGAGTGTATCTCAATAGAAAATTCTGGTGGTATATGACAATTTACACAACCTACACTGTTTACAAATAATTCCTTCCCCCTATTCTCCTGCGGCGTATAATTTGGAAAAGGTACACTCGTGCTGCTCACTTGCATATACCCTTCATCGAATGGCGAGTCAAAAGATTGTATACTTCTTATAAATTGCGCCAATGCTAATTGCATTCGGTTTTCTGAAATTTCTGAATCCCCAAATGCAAACTCAAAAAGGATATGATAATAGTCAATGCTCTCTAAGTGATTTATTAGGTCTGCCATACTAGGGTCGCCATTGGTTCCACTATACCCCATCTCTATATGATCCTGTATGGGTTGCGTCACTTGAGCTTCTAGAGTTTCAGCGCGTTCATCCCAAAAAAAATGTTCCTCACGTGAAAACCTAGGATTTACAAGCCGCATAGAATGCCGAGCCGTAAGCCCGTTCACTCCAGAACTTTGAACACTCGGATCACTAAAAGCGTTTGCTTGAATATGGCAACTCGCACAGGCAACACTGCCATCGCTAGAAAGATTTTTATCATAGAAAAGCACACGACCTAAGGTTGCAGCCCTATCGTCAATCAGGTTGCTATTGGTATTGTCATGGGAGATATAATCTGGAATATCCTGATTGGCGTAATTGAAAAGGTTATCCAAATCGATGGTCGCACTGATCAAAATCCAGCCTAAAGTCAATAAAAGCAAAAGATTTACTAATCTATTGTTCATAATAGTTTCTTAGTGACAAAGATGGTATTTGTCGACAATATTTGAAATTTCAAGATACTAATTTTAAGACAAAGGAATAAACCGACTCAATAGTAGCAAGTCTAACTCTATAATTCAAGGCATTAACAAGCTATCCCAGCCATCCATCTCTATCTAAGCTTCTATATTGAATCGCTTCGGAAATGTGCGCCCCCGAAACCACTTCTGCACCTTCCAAATCGGCAATCGTTCGCGCAACTTTTAGGATCCGATCATACGCTCTAGCGGACAAATTGAGCCTTTCCATGGCCGTTTTAAGCAATGCCAAGGAAGCTGCATCCAGCTTACAGTATTTCCGAATCTGCTTTACACCCATTTGCGCGTTGTAATGGATATGTTCAAATTCAGCAAATCGTAGCGTTTGTTGTTTTCTCGCTTTGGTCACTCGCTCTCTAATACATAAACTTGCTTCTCCTTTTCGCTCTTCGGAAAGTTTATCGAAAGGCACAGGTGTGACTTCAATATGAATATCGATACGATCTAGCAACGGACCCGAAATTTTACTCAAATACCGCTGCATATCGGCTGGCGAAGACATCACAGGAGCATCGGGATCATTAAAATAGCCACCCGGACTCGGATTCATACTCGCCACCAGCATAAAACTCGCAGGATAGCTTACCGTAAATCGCGCTCTTGAAATAGTCACATCCCTATCCTCAAGTGGTTGTCGCATAACTTCTAAGACACTTCGCTTAAATTCTGGTAGTTCATCTAAAAACAATACGCCGTTGTGCGCTAAGGAGATCTCTCCGGGCTGCGGGTAGGTTCCACCGCCAACCAAGGCCACATCCGAAATGGTGTGATGCGGACTCCGAAATGGCCGTGAGGTCATGACACCTCCTTTGTGCATCGTTCTGCCTGCTACGCTATGGATCTTGGTGGTTTCTAAGGCTTCAGTTAGACTAAGCGGTGGTAATATAGAGGGGAGTCGTTTAGCGAGCATCGTTTTTCCGCTGCCGGGCGGCCCGATGAGTATAATATTATGACCGCCCGCCGCAGCGATCTCCATACAGCGTTTAATAGATTCTTGTCCTTTGACATCAGCAAAATCGAATTCCGGATTCTCGAGATGCTCGTAGAATTCGGCTTCCATATCGATCTGCGTACGCTCCAATGGCTTTTCAGTATTAAAAAAATCGATTACCTCCTTGATGGTCTCAACTCCATAAACTTCCAATCCGTCAACAATAGCGGCTTCTTTGGCGTTTTGCTTCGGAAGAATGCATCCTTTAAAACCATCTTCTTTCGCTTTGACGGCAATGGGTAATGCGCCTCGAATGGGTTGTAATAGTCCATCCAAAGACAATTCACCCATAATAACATATTGATTTAAGGGAAACTTGGCTTCAATTTGTCCTGTAGCAACTAAAATACCAATAGCTAAGGGAAGGTCATAGGCAGCCCCCTCCTTGCGCATATCGGCTGGTGACATGTTGAGAATTAATTTTTTTCCTGGGATTTTGTAGTTGTTGTTCTGAAGGGCAGCCGCAATGCGGTAGTTACTTTCCCGAATGGCATTGTCGGGTAAACCTACCAAATGATAACCTATTCCCTTGTCAACATTGACTTCTACTGTGATGGTTGTAGCATCTACACCAAACACAGCACTTCCATAAACTTTTGTAAGCATGGTTTGCTATTTTACTGGGGGAGTAAAAGCATGCTTAAGATAGTGAATATTTAGAAAATAAAGCGAGTGACTTAAAATTAGAGCCTAGTCCGACCTTCGGCACTATTCCTTCACCACAAAGCTTTCAGAAATTGATACTGGCGCGCCACTATCGGTAAAACCTTCCACTTCCACTACATAGGTTCCTACATTATCTGAAGTGTAAAATGCAAAATCTACTTCCGAAGTATGCATTCTTACATTTGGCATCCAAAGCAACTGATTTCTAAAATCTGGAATTCGTTTGGTCTTATCTTCGTTATCCAACGTATAAACGGGCTTATAGTAGTCTTTTTGGGGTTGTGGTTTAAACAACTCCACTTTCTTTACATAATCCTTATAAACCAAACTTTCATAATCATTTTTGATCGTTTCAAAATCAAGAACACCTTGAAATACTTTAGAACCAAGGTAATATTGATCCTTTAGAATATGTACACGTTGTACTTTTCTTGCGTTGTAATCAACAAAATCATTGTGATCTTGAATATAAACTCCGTCAACTAAAACCAAAGGAAGCGCATTAATATCAAAAGAATTGTCTTGCGCGCGCACTTGAAAAACGCTCTTACCATCGCCTATGTTTTTTACCCATGCATTATCGATAACCTCTAACAACGTCTCCCGAATTGTTGGGAAACGCGTGTAATCATCCAAATTATAACTTACAGAAGGTTTTCCGTAAAAACGATCTACCCTTGGAGCAGGTAAAACGCTGTCCGTCTTAACCGTAAAATAACCGTTCTCTACTTGGTTGTAAATACTGCGTTTCAATAATTTTTCCTGATCCGATTTTTGTAACGTAAATTGATAAAAATCAAGTGTTTTTGTCGCCACAGAAGGAGCTTGGAAAAATAAGATCTCATAGCTGGCTGCCTCTGGATCTAGCACTTGCGCATAAGCATGTGTTTGATCATAAGAGCTATCTAAATTAATATAGAAGGTTCCCGAAGCATCTGTTTCAGCGATCTCAAATAAGTAATTACCTCCTGGAATAGAAAAAGCAATTTCTTTGTTCGGAACTGGCGATCCATTTCGCATTACTTTCCCCGAAATTAGCTCACCCCGTAATTCTGGGAGTGCAATTAAGGTACCTATATTAGGTTTATTCTTTCCATTTTCGGCCGTCACAGCACCGTCAAATGCCGCTGAAATACGCTTCGGAATTCCAGAAATTTCGTCTACTTTTCGTACTGAAATAGAATAATTGCCATTTTCATTTTTTAAGCTACTAAGACTTGCACTCACCAAATTACGGGTTCCGTATTGTTTCGATGACAGTTCCAACTTGATCAAGCTACTTTTTGATTCAGAAGGTACTGATGGCAAGCTATTTTCTTGAGCATTCATCGTTTCCGAAGATTCTACTTTGGGAGCAAGGATGGCCGACTGGTTCTCTTGATACGGATTTATAATACTGATGTCTTGTTGAAAAAAGTTCTTCTTTGAACTATTTGTCATCCATTGCGTATAGCCTAACAACTTATAGTTTCCGGAAGGCAAACTTGGTGGGACAAAAAAATCACCTGACCCCACACCATTGTTCAATAGCACTTTGTGCTTAAAAACTGTTTTTAGATCACTGCCTATTAGCTCAACATATCCAATTTTACTAATGCTTGTAGCTTGTTTCGTTTGTGTATCTAAACAGTAGAGTTTATAATAAAGATATTCTCCTGTAAGCAATAGCGGCGCGTTGTAGTGTACATAGGTGGTTTCCTGCGGAATTGCACTAAAACCAGTAATAGCATCACTTGATTGAAGGGTTGCTTGAGCCTCTGCCTTTAACACACATGCCACACTAAACAAAAGGACTATATAAAATCGTTTCATACTATTTATTTTTATATTATTCTTCCCAAAATTCTGGGACTTCTGGTGTTCCCACCGCAGTACAATCACCACAGAGTCTATACACAACACGATATCCGGTTATTTGCAAAGGCGGTTCTCCAAATTCTTCTTCGTCATAATAAATTAGATTCCTATTACCTACTTGGTAAAAATTATAAGAACAACCTCCACTATCAGATAGCCGAAGGTCAATTGGTGTACAATCTATAAAATATGGAGGTAAAGATTCGCCATAATAGAAATCTGTATAGTTGAAAAATATGCGTTTTTCACTCAGTGTAGCCACCTCAAAAAAACCAATAACCCGTTCTTCAGCATTCGCATCTGCTTTAATATTACCTTCAATATAACCAGTCTGTGTTTGCGAAAAAATACTTCCCCCTTCATCATTGAATTTATCCAGAGTGGCAAAATATGTATTTGCTTCACGTGTTTGAACCAACTGACGAACCAAAATACTATAACGGCTAGCCATCTTATAATTCTCGCTAGAGATAAACCGAACCGAGTGACCAATTATTCGGGAGTCACTAAGGTTACTTACATCCAAAACTCCAGAAGTTTTTCTTGTAGGCGACACAAAACAAGTAAGCTGATCGATCGGTCTTAGAACTGTTCCTACAAAGCAATCTGGAGCATCATCTACTAAAATAATTAAGTCCCTCGTTTTCCACTCAGGTACAATCAACTTATAAGTTTCTTCATACTGAAAACGAAAATATTTGGCCTGATTTGTTGGGTCATTACTATCTACAAAAATTGAAACCCCGTCAAAACCTTGATCATCTGTGATACGGTCTGCGTACACCCTTTCAATGCTCGATACTGCCGGGGTACTTTGAAAACTAGAGGTATACTTTTTACCATCATTAAGGGTGATTTTCAATTGATATTGTCGGTTTGGTTCCACCGCAAATGCATCAACAGCCAAATATGATCCTGCTTCTGTTTCTACAAAAGGATAGGATCTTCCTAGATCATCTATTATCAAAACGGTCGCATTTGTCTCAACGATAGGTTCGTCTTCATCTATGGGATGTGTTTTATACAGAAGCACCTCATGTTGTATCATTTTATCTGTGATCGTGGCTTGAACCACTAAAGCACTTTCAAAGGTTTCGGAATCAAAACTGAACGGCTCAACACATCCTACAAAACAGATGTTTAGTAGAAGGAGAAACATTATACTATTTCTTATCGTTCTTTTCATTTTAGTCTATCCAAAAATTGGGTACCTCACTGTTTCCAAGTGCTGTGCAGTGCCCACAAGGTTTTTGAACCATTAAATACGGTCCGGTTTGATTAGGTATTTGTCCCGTGTTTTCATCCCAATACACAATATCATCCAATATTAAACCCAATATAAGCGAGCCACAAGATGGTGGTAAGCCTGATTGCACAATATTTGGTGCAAAAGGTCTACATGTAGATACATAAGGTGGCAAGTCTTCGTTAGGGTAGAAATCGGTATAGTCAAAAAAGAGTCGTTGTTCACTAACCGTAGTCACTTCAAAAAAGCCAAGAATCTTTTCTTCCGAATTGGCTTCAGAAATCATATTTGTTGGGATATATCCCGCTTGAACCTGTGAAAATAGATTGTCTTCTCCTGCAAATGCCCCTAAAGTCTCAAAGTAAAAGAAGGAATCGGGGTTTTGAACAAATTGTCTAACCAAAATACTATACCGATGTGAAATGATATAATTATCGCTATTAATAAAACGCACTTCATGTTTAGTCACCCGGTCTTCGGTATTGTCATTCAAACTAAATTGGTTGATTGTGTTAGAAAGTACTGTAGCATAGCAAACTTCTTCCCCTGCCGGTCGTGGTACTTCCTCCACCGAACAATCTGGATATTCGGTACCAGTTACTTTTAAGTCAATTTCCTTAAACTCGGGAGCAATGACCTTATAAGTTTCCTCATACATATACCTAAAAAAATCTGCGTTCCCCGTTGGATCAAAACTATCAACATAAATGCCCATTCCATTAATTCCCGCATTATTAGTAGTGCGTTGGGCATAGACATCATCAATTTGAGCAACTTGCGGTGTTTTTTGAGGAGCCGAAATATAACGACGCCCATTTGAAAGCGTTATTTTTAAGACGTATTCTTTACCAACTTGGGCACCGAACTCGATATCTGAACCATATAGCCCCGGAGCTATTTCAGAGAATTCATAAACTAATCCTTCCGTTTCTTCTATACGAACCTGTGCATTCGATTCCATTACAGGGCCTTCGGCATCCAGCATATATGTTCTAGAAAGACGCACTTGCTGTTGTTTCACTTCATTTGTTACTGTGACATCTACAACTAACGCACTTTCAAAAGTTTCTGTTTCAAACTCAAAGGGTTCCACACATCCAATTACGAGCAATAAAATTGCCATTGGCCATAATGAGGTGTGCTTTTTACTAGGTTTTATTTTCATCTTCGGAAACATTAAAACTTAAAGTTATAGGTTATGGTAGGAACAGGTACCGAAAAGATCGAACTCTGATACGCCTTTACTTTTCCTTCTTGTGTCACAAAAAATACGGAGTACGGATTATTTCGACCCAAAACGTTATAAATGGAAATATTCCAAAAACTATGAGCGAATTTTTTGATCTTATGATTACCTTCAATATTAAAACTTAGATCCAAACGATAGTAATCTGGAATCCTAAATTTATTGCGATCACTATAGAAAACATATTCATTTCCATTCAACACATAACTACCAATTGGATATGTTACGGGTCGACCTGTTTGATAAATAAAGTTTAAGGAACCACTAAAGCGTTTCGTAAATTTGTAATTAGACACAAGGCTAAAATCATGTGGCTTGTCAAAATTCGACGGGAAAAATTCCCCATCGTTTACGCGTTCTTCTGGAAACTCGCTGTCTAACTGAAATAAAGCTCTAGAATACGTATAACCTATCCAGCCATTTAATTTACCTTTCGATTTCCGAAGTAATAATTCGGCTCCATAGGCACGCCCATTACCTTGCAGAACTTCCGTTTCAATGCGCTCATTGAGCAATACGTCTGCTCCCACCTTATAGTCAATGATATTTTCTGAAAGCTTATAATAACCTTCCAAGCTCAATTCATAGGTTGCGTCATCTAGGTTTTTAAAGAACCCTAATGAATACTGCTGCGCTTGTTGCGGTTTGATGTTTAGATCCGACAATTTCCATGTATCGGTTGGCGAAACGGTTGTGTTATTAGATAAGGTATGAATAAACTGATACGAGGTATTATACCCTGCCTTTACCGAAAAATCCTTTCCTAAAAGATATCGAAGTGATGCGCGTACCTCTGGACCACCATAATTAGCGATACTTTCATTATTTGCGTAGCTCTTGGTTTCTAAAAGTGTTCCGTCATTCTTAGGCAATCCTTCCTGATAAACATTTTGATCTGAGGGTCCCAAAGCGCTGTAAAATGAATATCTCAGTCCCGCATTTAAGAGCAGCTTATCATTAACCTCCCAAATATCACCAATAAACACAGCAGCTTCCATGGCCTTTTCTTCTGCGAGACTGACCGGCTGAATTATAGACTCTCCTCCGGTTGGCTCTATTGACCCAGGCGAAACATTATAGATCTTTGCCGATGCTCCATAATCAAATTTGTGTTCATTGCTCATGATATACTTCATACGTAACTTCAATTCTGTTTCCGTTACTTTATAGCCTAGCTCAAAATCCTGGTCAAGATCGCCATCGTAATCAATATTAAAACGATATTGACTATTTGACACAATAAGACTTCCTCTATTTTTATCGTTGAACTTGTGATTCCATTGTAGCGATCCCAAACGGTTGCTATAACTATAAATTGAGTCTGAAGTAATGCTGAAAGCATCCCGACTGTAATATGCTGTTGCTTTGATATCATCTTTCTCTCCGATCTTACTATTGAATTTTGCAACTATGTCGAAGAAATTGGCTTTACTATTAGCCAAGGACGGTTCATCCAATTGTTTTAGAATAAGATCTGAATAAGTAGTTCGCCCACCAATTAAGAAGCCGCTTTTCCCTTTTACTATAGGAACTTCAAGTGTAACATTACTGGTCACCGGACCAATAGCTGCCTCTCCCGAAAATTTATCGACATTCGCATCTTTGGTGTTTATATCGAATACTGCAGATAGTCGTCCTCCGTATTCGGCTGGCACACTTCCTTTGTAAATATCAACATCGCCGGTCGTAAATGGATTTAGAGCAGAGAAAATTCCGAAGAAATGCGAGGGATTGTAAATAACACCTTCATCCAATAAAATTAAATTCTGATCTGTCTTTCCTCCACGTACATTATAACCCGAAGAACCTTCTCCTGCAGTGCTAATTCCAGGTAGTATTGTCGCCACTTTTAATATATCACGTTCTCCCAGAACTAAGGGAATGGTTTTGATCTCTTCTACCTTGATCTGCGTAACACCCGTCACTGCCTGTTTGACATTCTGACCTCTGTTAGCCTCCAAAACGATCTCGTCAAGTGACTGAAGATCCTCTCGAAGCTCAAAATTGAGCGTTCCGTCATTGTAAATGATCACATTTTTCTGAATATCTTCATTTCCCAGTGATTTTGTCTCAAGTTGATTGAGTCCTGCTGGAAGTTCGATCTCGTAATATCCTTCGAAATTGGTTGTTGTACCCAAGTTTTTTCCTTTAACCACAATGGCTAAACTAGAAATAGGTTCTCCAGTATCTGGATTTACAGCTACCCCCCTTAAAGTAAATCTTTTTCTTGTATTTGACCTGTCTTCTTTTCCAATACGAACCGTTTGAACTGGTGTGGTTTTACTTGCTTTTTCTTCTTTAACAAATAACGGATTCGTCTTTGTATCTTCTTCATCAATAACAACGGTGCTTTCGTCATTAAAGAAGTTAGTAGGAAGCGAGTCGTAAATAATATTGTTCTGAGTTAAAATAACCTTATTCCCATCCATTACAAAAAAGTTGAGAACAGTATTGGAGAAAAGATCACTTAAGATGGTAGATACATTGGTATCGACATAATTTCCGGAAACGGTTTTATTTGACAGCCATGATGCATCATAAAAAAACTGATAATTTGTTTTTGCTTCAATGCTTTCTATAACTTCTTCAAGACTTTCATCGTTGTAAGCAATTGTGATCTTAGGATCTGTTTGCTGAGCATTGATCCAACCAAAAGTTAAAAGCAATATAAGTGTAATTAATCCTTTCATCTATTTGGTATTAGTTTCGTTAGACAGCAATCCCTTAACCTTTGTTAGGAGATTCTTCAAATAAGTTTCATTGGCATTGGGATCATTCTTGCCGGTTCTTTCCCGAACCGAATTGATCTCCTTTTTATACTGCGGAAAGATCTTGATCAGATCTCTTTTAGAGCTAACTTGCGTAAACTGCCCATTATACTTCAGAAAAAAAACAGGCCGACTGTCCTTGTAAACATAATATGAGCGATCTCCTTCAACTTTATTGCTGCGCCCTTTCTGATATTTTTTATAAAAGGTATAATATGTATTATCCTGAAGAAGTTCATAAAAGCCATTTTTATTGATCGCCTTTACTACACTATCATTAACATGTACAAAATGATGATCACCTATGGTAAAGTTGGTAGTATATGCCTTTACAGGTGTTAAAATTACCTCAGAACCGTCATTTGGGAGTTTAATTACAAGCAGGTCATCCCACACATTGTATTTGATATCCACATTATAATAATGCTGACCACTATACGTCACAGAACCCGTTACAAAACGCGGAGTTTTAAAAAACTTATAATTTTGGGTAGTCGCTCTGTCGAGATCGATATATTCTTTCCCATTAAATAATCCAGAGTTTTCAACGCCCACTTGCGCATCAAACCAATTGTAGTAGCCAATTTCAGTGTTTTGAGATATTCCGAAGACAGGAATCATAAAACAAAGGCATAGCCAGAAAAGTAGATGGTTGGTCTTTTTCATAGATGGTTAGCTTAATGTCTTAAAGGTAGAAAAAAATATGAGGTAGCGAAAAATTCTTGAATAGAATGTGGAATTTCCTATAAACCTTTACCAGATGGCAAATCAAAATGATCTGTAAGTTGCTGCCACTGAGTTCTATTAAAGTCCTGTGTCTTATTAGTTCTCTTTAAAGAAATTTTCTGTGTCCCTAAAATAAGAACTGGATTTTCGGGTCTACGGTCAGGTAAACGGATCGATGTTCCCGCTAACATTGCCATTGCTTTAAACCAAAGATCATCGGCTTTGGGTGCTAAAGCTTTTAACAACTCAACATTTGTAACATCGGCATGTAGTGTTCCAGGAGGATACCAAACGCCAAAAACCCCTAGTTGCATTAAAAAAGTAGCATCTTGTGGCTGTATCTTAACATGCGGCCATTGAACGTAAGGCAAAGGCGTGCCTTCTGTATCAAAACGGATCTCACGTACATGGTTGCTAATTATATCTCTCGGATATTTTTGGTGTGATTCATACAAAAGACGTAAAAAATTGGGAGGATAGATCATATCATCATCTACAGTTACAATATGATCGTTTGGGTATTCCTCTAATGTATGTATAAGCTTTAAGTGCGAGAAGTCGTGAGGTGTATACCTAACTTCAAAATAATCACCTTGTAGTTTCTGCAATGATTTTGGTAGTTTATTCTGAAATCTCTCGTGAAGCCATAAAACAACTTTCTTCGGAAGCAGGTCTTGCGTTAAGATACTTCGAATGGTTATATGAACCACGTTAATCCTACTTTCAATTGTGGTTAGAGAAACAACCACAGGAATTTCGGAAGTCTTATCCCTTTTCTGAAAACGGCTTAGCGGAATGGCTCGCAAACGCAGCGTATGGTATAAATGTGGTGGGATTTCCTTTAACTTCAAACTTGGCTTTTATTGGTTTCTTTTTTCTTCCGAAGAAATCTCATTCAATAATAATAGGAGGCACTAAATTGTTATTGATCGCAAAGATCACCAAACCGGCAATGTTTTTTGAACTGGTTTTATCGAGTAAATTTTTACGATGGACCTCTACCGTGCGCGGACTTATAAAAAGGGCTTCACCAATTTCAGAGGTCTTATACTGTCTACAAATAAGTTCCAGTACATCGCGTTCCCGCGGCGTAAGAAAATCATCATCGAAAACCGTTTTAGATTCAACGGTTCGTTTTGAAACAGACCGTTCATTTAAAACATTTATGACCGTCTTATCATAATAGAATCCATTATAATAAACCTGTTTAATTGTGTGTAACACCTTTTCGGGAGCCGAATTTTTCACCAAATAAGCACTCGCTCCTACGTCGATCATATTGCGAATAAAGGGTTTCGTATTATAGGTAGTAAGCGCAATGATTCCAATTTCTTTATAAGCCTGATTAATTGCTTTGGTAGCTTCTACTCCATTAAGTTCTGGCATCTTAATGTCGGTAATAATAATATCTGGCAGAATCTCAGCCCCCGCTAAATAGTCGAGTAATTCGCGCCCATTACTTGCTTGGAAGACAATATTAATTTCTTCATCTCTCGAAAGTATGTGAGCCATACCAACTCGAAAAAGTTCCTCATCATCAGCAATCGCTAAATTAATTTTCATTATGGTCTGAATTGATTGTAATTAACTGCTTATTTGGTTGCACTAAAAACTATTCTTCTTCAGCGTCTAATTTTACTAGTACACTGAGTTTCATGCCAGCTCCTTCGGAAGTTTCAATCTGTAGGCTTCCATTAAGTATAGCAACACGATTCTCTATCCCGCTCATACCAATTCCCTTTGCTTCCTTTGCCTTTTTAAGATCAAAGCCGCGTCCGTCGTCAACATATTGTAAAGATACAATATCCTCTTGTTTTTCCAACGTAAGTTGTACCGTACTCGCATTAGAATATTTTATAGCATTGCTAAAGAGCTCTTGTGTGATCCTAAATAAGTGTAATTCGCTCGTTTCTGAAAGCGTGTTGTTTGGGTATTCACTGTGATAATCGACTTCAAATTTTTTGGTGTCGGAAAGAGAATCACATAACTCTTCCAAAGCAGATTCGAGTCCGAAATTCTTTAAAGTTGGCGGCAACAGATCATGCGCAATTTGTCTGGAGCTTTCAAGAACTGTTGTTGTCACTTTGAGAATATCGCCCGCTATTTTGTTGGTCTCTTCGGAAGGAATATCGCTCTGCGTTAGCATATTCGCATTTAAAGAAACAATATTAAGTTTTGAACTAATTGCATCATGTAAATCTTGTGCAATACGCTTTCGTTCGGCTTCTTGTGTTATAAGATTGGCTTGAATAACCTCGCGTTGATGTTCAATTTGTAAATTTGCTTTTTCCAGTTCTGATTGAACGATCTTCTTCCGAGAAAAATAGAAAAAAAGCACAACAGCCAAAGCCATAAATATAAGTAACCCTATGGCGCTCAATAAAATATTGAGAACCTGACTGTCTTCAGAAATAATTAAATCCATTCTACAATTTACATATAATTTAGTTCGTCCTTATTTTCGAGATACGATAATTTTTCCACCACTCGACAATAATAAGTATTTCAAAAACGAAATATAATACCGTATTAATATTGGAAAGAAGAGAAGCAATCTTTTTGGCTAAAGCATCCTCAAAAATTAAATTTCCCGCCGCAAAAACAAGTAAACTGGATAAGAAGTAGATGAAAATTCCAATATTTATAATAAGAAAACCCTGGTTATCTGAAAGAGATTTATATAAATAAAGTAGCGAATAGCAAACAATAATAAGGCGTGTAATACTAGATCCTATTGGATTGTACCTAAAATACATACTAGGATCAATGATATACTGCGTTGCAATAAAACCTAGAACCCCAAGAGTGATAATATAAATAGCTTTGAGTTCTAAAAGTTCTTTAAAGAATAATGATAATAAAATAAACTCTGAAACAAAATAATAAATAAAAAAGTGAAGATTTGGCTCCCCTTGATATAGAAAACCATGGATGCGCATACACATTTGCACTAAGGCAACCGCAACTAAATATAAAGTAAAAAATTTAAAGGCTTTGTTATTTACAACAAAGCCTTTAAGATAAAGTATGGGACACAGCACGGAGCCATATACCGTAAGGTCAACTAATACGTTAAGTATTATTTTATCCATAGTTCTAATTCAACGGACTGGTGGTATCACATCTTGGCGGACAAGGATCTGTAAAATCATAGATAGAGCCACCGCCGTTATATTTAGTTCCGTCATCTCCAGTGATCATATCTAGATACACTTGTTGTCCGTTTACAATTCCTCCCGGTTTTGTAGCCACAAGAATTAATTTTTCGGTTTGGGTTGGTGGACTTACATCGTTATTTGTTTTAACTCCAATATACGCTCTAACATAATTAGGGACCATTGAAGGTGGTAATTTATCCATTTCGGCAACTAAGCCCTTTAAATCTGATAATGGAATGATAAACCCACTACACTCATTATATTCATTATAGTCAGATTCTTCAGCGCGCCACGTATTTACCCAGCCTTGAGCTTCGGTTAATCCAATTGTGTTATTAGAGCCGTTGTCGTCTTGTGATTTCATAATTCTTGGTTTTTGATTAATATTCCTTAAAAATAAATAAACCGTATGAAATAATACGCACTCCACTGTAGGATAATTCCAAAAACCTGACAACTAACTGTGTCACAGTTTATTAAACTACAAGCTCACTTACGTATTAAAAGCTAGGAATAAAATTTTTAGCTGTTCTTTACTATTTTTTGAAACAATGCCCGTGTGGAAGGATTATGTAAAATCTCAACATTTTCTGTTTCAATGGCCTTTAGCGTTCCAATCGCAACTTTTTTACCCAACTCAACACCCCATTGATCATAGCTGTAGATATTCCAAATAATACCTTGAACAAACAATTTATGTTCGTACATAGCCAATAAACTTCCCAAATTTTTGGGCGAAAGCTTTTTAATTACCAACGTATTGGTTGGCCGATTGCCTTCAAAATTTCTAAATGCAGATGGGTTATTGTGTTCTGGAGTTCCCTCCATCAACGCTTCAGTTTGCGCCAGACAATTAGCCAGTAATTTGTTTTGATGATCGGTGTCGCCATATAGCGAATCTGCAAAGCAGATAAAGTCGGCTGGAATTAATTTTGTTCCTTGGTGCATTAGTTGAAAGAAAGCATGTTGGGCATTGGTTCCTGTACCTCCCCAAACAATGGTTCCTGTTTGATATGTAACCCGATTCCCGTTCCGATCTATTTGTTTTCCATTACTTTCCATAACGGCTTGCTGCAAATAAGACGTTAGCTTACTCAGATATTCTGTATATGGAATCACGGCTTCACTTTCAGTCTTAAAAAAATTATTATACCAAACAGAAAGCAGCCCAAGAACTACAGGAATGTTTTTATCTAACGGAGTTTCCTTAAAGTGAATATCCATAGTGTGGGCTCCCTGAAGCATCGCTTTAAAATTCTGAAATCCTACACCCAAACAGATTGAAAGTCCGACAGCACTCCATAAAGAGAAACGCCCACCAACCCAATCCCACATGGTGAAAATGTTTGTTGACGCAATACCAAAAGATGCAACAGCCTCTAAATTTGTTGAAACTGCTATAAAGTGTTTTTCGATATGTTTTTCTTCGGAAGTATTACAAAACCAAGTACGTACCGTACGCGCATTCGTTAAGGTCTCCTGGGTAGTAAATGTTTTTGAAACAATCACAAAAAGTGTGGTTTCAGGGTCCACTTTTTTAAGGATTTCGGAAACATGATCCCCATCTACATTCGATATAAAATGAACATTTAAATGATTTTTATAGAATTGTAAAGCTTCCATGACCATACACGGGCCCAGATGACTTCCACCAATACCAATATTTACAACATCTGTGATTGGTTTTCCTGTATATCCCAGATGAGATCCATTAATGATATTTTCCGAAAAACGCTCCATTTTTTCTAGCGTCTCCTGCACTTCCGGTTTCATCTTATCAAAGTCACGTAAGGCAGTATGTAAGACCGCACGATCTTCGGTTTCGTTTATTTTGCTTCCGGAAAATTGTGCTTTAATGGCTTCGGTAAGTCCAACTTCTTTAGCCAGATTCTGCAGCAACTCCATCGTTTTATCATTTACTCTATTCTTTGAGTAATCCAGATAAAAATCTTCCCAACCAATACTCAAGGTTTGCGCACGATCACTTTTTTCGGCAAAAAATTCGCTGAGATGGGTGTGTTCAATTTCAGTAAAATGCTTTGAAAGATTCTTCCAGGCGCTAGTTTCTAAAGGATTAATTTTGGGTAATGACATTGTTATTGTTGAACGGGTTGACTGTTAAATAGTTTAATGGTTCTCCATTCTTGCATCTTCATGCTTCGAGTAACTTTTTTTTGTAATAAGCAATTAAGCCATCTATCGGTCTGCGAATGATCGATCCCAGTTCGAGATGATAGGGTTTCATACAATCCCGTATAATATCCTCACTAAAATGTGCAATTGAGCCAATAAAATGGATAGGAACATGCTGCGCTTCTTTAAAACACAAAATACGATATTCAATAAACTTGAGCATCCCCTCACTTATAAGTTTATAAAAGTAACCATTTACTTCCCCAGTGGAAGAACGTTCTTCAGTTGAATTAAAAATAAATTCGGCAAAGGAGGCCAAATACATATTCGGATTGGGTCTCTGATATAGATTCTGTTTTATTTCATCTGGATCTAAGTTAAACCTGATTTCAAATTCTTTAGATAGAACTTCAGGCATTTTTTTATAGAAATAATCACGAATAAGCCTTTTTCCGAAGTAATTACCACTAGCCTCATCCATTAAAGAATAGCCCAATGCTTCCACACTTTGGTGAATTTCCTTTCCATCAAAATAGCAACTATTAGAACCCGTTCCTAGAATACAAACTATACCGGGCTCACTAGTAGCTGCGTAAACCGCTGCATAGGTATCTTCGCGCACCGAAATCTCAGCCTCCGTAAAAATTTCCGCTAACACTTTTTGTAAGGTCTTAACTGGTGTTTTGGTACCACAACCCGCTCCGTAAAAATGAACCTGCGCTACAGTTTTAAATAAAGGCTGCAGATCTGTGTTTGCTTTAATTCTATTGGAGAGTTCTTCTGCTGGAACAACTGCAGGATTAAGACCAGAAGTTCTTGTTTTTAAAACAACCTCTCCCTTATCATCCAAAAGTATCCAATCGCACTTTGTAGAACCACCATCGGTAATTAAGATCATATTATATGCTTGCTACATGCATGGCTAAGTCGACTAATTTGGCCGAATAACCATATTCGTTATCATACCATGCCACTAACTTAAAGAAATTCTCGTTTAACGCAATACCCGCTTCGGCATCAAAATTACAAGTGTGAGCATCACTAACGAAATCTTGAGACACTACCATTTCGTCGGTATAACTAACTATGCCTTTATAAGCTCCATTGGCAGCATCTTTAAACAATTGCTTGATCTCTTCGGAAGTAGCAGATTTTTCGGTTCGAACGGTTAGATCAACCACAGACACATCTACCGTAGGTACACGAAACGCCATACCCGTAAGTTTTCCTTTTAACTTCGGAATAACTTTGGTTACCGCAACCGCAGCACCCGTACTAGTTGGAATGATATTTACTAAACCACTTCGACCTAAACGATAATTTTTACGAGAAGGCTGATCAACAGTAGACTGAGTAGCAGTAACCGAATGAATGGTTGTCATCAAACCTTCCACGATGCCAAGATTATCATCGATTATTTTTGCCAAAGGCGCTAAACAGTTTGTTGTACAAGATGCATTCGATACAATTGTATCTGTAGCTTTTACATCGGAATGATTTACGCCCATTACAAACATGGGTGCAGTCTTTGAAGGTGCCGAAATAACAACTTTCTTCGCTCCTGCTTTGAGATGTGCGTCTGCCGAATCTAATTCTGTAAAGATTCCTGTACAGTCGAGAATAATCTCAGCTCCCACTTCATTCCATTTTAAATTAGCAGGATCTCTTTCTGCCGAAACACGAATGGTTCTGCCATCGACAACCAATTGGCCATCTTTTACTGATATGGTCCCTGGATATTTTCCGTGAACAGAATCATATTCAAGTAAATATGCTAGGTGATCAACATCGAGTAGATCATTTACGGCTACTACCTCAATATTTTTATTTTGAGATGCAATTCTAAAGGCGATTCGCCCAATACGACCAAAGCCGTTTATTCCTATTTTTATCATATCATTTTTGGCTTAGCGAATTTCGTTTTCGCAATTATTTTTCGTTTTTATATCTACTTACATTTAAATTGATGTAATGTCGGCAACTCGAATTAGATCCTCGTCAATCACATTTTCACCTTTAAGGGATTCTTCAAAAGGAACTGAGATCACTTTGTTGTGTCTAATTCCGATCATAACATCCCGTTCGTTATTTAACAAGGCATCTACAGCCCCAACTCCCAACCTGCTGGCTAGTACTCGATCATAACAACTTGGTGCTCCACCCCGTTGAATATGCCCTAATACAGTTACCTTCACTTCATATTCGCTCATATTTTCACGAATATATTCGGCAAGACCGAAGATATTTTTTCCTATCTGATCACCTTCAGCTACAACAACAATACTTGACGATTTACCTGATTTTTTACTGCGCTTTAAAGATTCTACTAAACGATCCCTTCCCATATTTTGTTCGGGAATCAAAATTTCTTCGGCGCCCGCACCAATACCTGCGTTCAGTGCAATATCACCAGCATCTCGCCCCATCACTTCAACCAAAAACAGCCTGTTATGTGAATTAGCAGTATCTCTGATCTTATCGATAGCTTCTACAACCGTATTTAAAGCTGTATCATAACCAATAGTAAAATCGGTTCCATTAATATCGTTATCTATGGTTCCTGGTATACCTACAATTGGAAAATTGAATTCTTGGTTAAAGACCATAGCTCCAGTAAATGTACCATCACCTCCAATAGCCACCAATGCATCAACTTTTGCATCTTTAAGATGGTTATAAGCAGCCTGTCTACCTTCTTTGGTAAGGAATTCTTTTGATCGAGCCGTTTTTAAAAAAGTTCCGCCACGATTAATAATATTCTTAACAGAACGAGCATCTAATGCCTCAAAATCTCCTTCGATGAGACCTTGATAGCCACGATAAACGCCAACACACTCTAAACCATGGTAGGCGCACGAGCGAACTACAGCACGTATGGCTGCATTCATTCCTGGAGCATCCCCTCCGCTTGTAAGGACTGCTATTTTCTTAATATTTGTATGCATGACCGTAAATATAAACCCTTAATTCTTTAGGCGCAATAGCTTATGAAATCTAAAACGTTTGCGGTTGAAAAATAATTTAAAATTGATGCAAATAAATCCCAATTAAAGGTGTCAAACACCAGCGCTTGTAGTAATTCAAGCAATTTTCAGGCAATTCTACGAAAGAATGTCAATTTGTTATGTTTAGCCGTAATCTCAACCCTTTTTGATTAGTTGAAATACGTTTTGATCTTAATAAGAGTATAAGTTATTGATATATTAAATTGATTTTCAGTAAAATATATACATAAAGACTCGTATACGACTTAAATAAAATTATAGGAAAAATACGTGTTAGCACGTATGGTTTGGCGCGAAGGTGCGTGCTATATTTGAAGTATGAATTAGTGAATCGTATTGAAATTAATTTTTTGTGGGGATAAAAAATTATCGATACATCTAAAATTTACTAAGTTAGGTTTGTTAGAGCGTCCCAAAAAACTTTTTTTGGGACGCTTTTTTTATACCTAAGTCTAAATTATTTCAGCTTTTTAGCCGTTAAAATTTATTTGAAATTTGAGATTCCATCTTCTAGCCAAGCTCTAAAATCTGTAGCTTCTGGCGTATACCCAACAGGCTTGTTTAGGTTTGCTTCTTCGTGATCCATCAACACATAAAAAGGTTGTGCGTTGGCTTTGTAGCGTCTAATTTGAAGATCACTCCATTTATTTCCAATGGTTTTTATTTTCTTTCCAGTTTCTTCACTGGTATACTTCTCGTTTTCTGGTAACGCTCTTTTATCGTCTACGTATAACGATATTAATACCACATCCTTTTTCAGAATATTTAAAATACCATCTTTAGGCCAAACATTTTGCTCCATTTTACGGCAGTTCACGCAAGCCCAACCCGTAAAATCTATCATTACCGGCTTGTTAACTTCCTTTGCATATGCCAAACCTTTGTCGTAATCATTAAACGCTAAAATATCATGAGGTGCTAATAGATGTGCCCCATCTGGCAGATCAGCATGATCTGCAGTTCCTCCCCCACCTAGCTTAGAAAAGCCTACTCCATAAGGAGATTCACTATAATCCTGTGGCGGCGGAAACGCACTAATTAAGTTTAACGGCGCACCCCAAAGTCCTGGGATCATATACACAACAAACGATAAAGTCAATAAACCTAACATTAGACGGCCTACTGAAATATGTGGCAACGGACTGTCATGCGGTAATTTGATCTTTCCGAAGAGATAGAGAGCCAAACCTCCAAATACAGCGATCCAGATCGCAATAAAAACTTCTCTTTCCAAAAGGTGATACTGCATAACCAAATCGGCTTGCGACAAAAATTTAAAGGCTAAAGCTAATTCCAAGAACCCTAGCACCACTTTAACTGTATTCAACCAACCTCCACTCTTAGGAAGCGAATTTAACCAACCTGGGAACATGGCAAAAAGCATAAAAGGTAAAGCAATGGCCATTGAAAAACCTAACATTCCGATCATCGGCGCCATTCCTCCCTCAGAGGCAGAAAGAACAATAATGTTACCTACAAAGGGACCTGTACATGAAAATGATACAATTGCCAAAGCGAGTGCCATAAAAAAGATGCCTACATAGCCTCCTTTATCTGCCTTACGGTCTATTTTATTGGCCCATGAGTTGGGCAACATGATCTCAAATGCACCTAAAAATGAGGCCGCAAAGATCACTAACACTAAAAAGAATATCAGGTTAAAAGCGACGCCAGTAGAGAACTCATTGATAGCTCCTGCCCCAAAAATAGCGACGACAGCTGTCCCTAAAACTACATAGATCACAATAATAGACAACCCATAAATAAGCGCGTTTTTGATTCCAGCAGCCTTGGTTTTACTTTGTTTCGTAAAGAAACTTACCGTCATAGGAATTAGCGGAAATACACACGGCGTGAACAATGCAATCAATCCAGCTCCTAATCCCAGTATAAAAATACCCCAAAGCCCTTTTTGTTCTTCATCTTCAGGAGCGCTTACGTCTTCTGAAGTCGTAGTATTTTCTGAAACCGCTTTAACACCTGGAACTGCAAATTCAAATTCAGCCAACTCAAAAATACATTTTTCATCATCACAGGACTGAAAATCAACCGAAGCAACAATAGTAGCCAACGTAGGATCTACTATTTTAATATTTTGAGTAAAGGTGGCATCATGCTTAAAATAAGACAGATCCATTTCAAAGATCTTATCGTACTTTGTTAGTGATTCGCTTTCAGTAACCTCTCCAACAAGTTCAAATTTTTCTCCAGCTCCTTCAAACGTAAAAGCAGTAGGAATTGGTCCGTCATCGTGAACTTCCTGAGTGTACAAATACCAACCATCAATGATCTCTGCTTTCATGACTAGTTGAAAGGTATCATCACCCGTTTTCTCGATCTTAGATTCCCAAGTAACGGGAACGTCAATTTGTGCGATCGAAGTTAATGTGCTAAAAAAAGTAAAGAGTATGATCAGTCCAGAAAAAAGTTGCTTCATAATGCTGTGGTTACTTGGTCGAAATTTTAAGAATTTGCTTTGTCAGTTCGGTTACTTTAAAACGGTCATCGGCTCTTAGTCCTACTACCCAAACAATTTGGCTAGCGCTACACAAGAGCCAAGTATTCGCTTTAGCCGTTAAAGATAACTTTTCATCTTTAAAAAACTTGCTAATTTTTTTATTTCCTTTCATGCCAAATGGCTGAAAAACATCACCTTCACGCCATTTTCTAAGGGTCAGCGGATAGGTAAGCTTCTCATTGTCAACATAAATGACCTTATCCCCTATTTCACCGATAGAATTAATGATTTGCAGATGTAAATCTATAGGAAAATCTATTCTTTTTGTCTCTTCGGAAATTTTAAAGTTCGTATTGATAGCTTCGGGAGCAATTTTGGTTAAAACGAGCTCGGTTCTGTCCTTCAACAAAGCATGTGTATTTGAAAATACTTGCTTTCCAGATTGCGCCTTTAAGAGCGTTTCAATGGCTCGGAAATCTGTAAATCCGAAACTGTGCAATAACTCGTATAGCAAATCTGAGGTATTGGGGAGATCGTTTAATTTTTCAATATTGAGACGGTAACCTTCCGAAGTTTCAGAAATCACCAAATTATAGACCAATGTCATATAATCGGCAATAAGACGTTCGCTGCCTCGAAGATGTTGTTGCGTATTTTGAAAATTAGCTATAATGGTCTTAGAGATCTTTTTAAAGGGAGGTAATACATTTTTCCGAAGATCATTCCGTAGGTATTTGTCGGAAGCATTACTACTATCTTCCCGCCAGTAAAAGGCTTTCTTTTTGGCATATGCCATGATCTCGTCGCGCGTAAATGGTAGCAATGGACGAATGATATGTTCATTCAATGCTGGGATCCCGGTAAGACCTCGCAGTCCGGTACCACGTGAAAGATTGATAAAAAACGTTTCCAGATCATCATCGGCATGATGTGCAGTCACTACATAATCGTATTTAAAGTTGGTTAGAATTTCAGCAAACCAAGCATATCGAAGTTCACGCGCTGCAACCTGTATAGACATTTTCTCTTCGGAGGCAAACTTTTCGGTATCAAATGATTCGGTAAAAAAAGGAAGATCCAGCCGTTCGGCCAAATGCATTACAAAATTGGCATCTTCATCACTTTCGGAACCGCGTAATGTAAAATTACAATGTGCCAAACCGATCTCGTACCCAAGATCTTTCAGTAAAAAAGAGAGAGAAACACTATCTAATCCGCCGCTACACGCAACAAGAAGACGCTTGCCTTCTAAAAAAGGAAATGAGTTGTCAATATGGCTTTTTAGTTCTTTCTTCATTCGCTTAGGTCATGACCAATGCGCCCAATCCAACGGCGATACCAAAACTAAGCATAGTTCCAATGAGCACGTATTCAGTTTTGAGGGTATCTGTGTCTTTATAACGTAAAACCGATTTGGCAGCGATCAAAAAGCCTACGGCTTGAAATTGCCCAATTAAAATAAAGGTCAGAGTCAAGAGGCGTTCTAAAACTCCTATGATCTTACCCGCGTTGGGCAACTCATGGGTATGAGCTCCTCTACTTTGTTGATCTTTTGCGCTTAGTGCTACGTCGATCTTAGAAACACTAAAAATTTCTTTAATAATGATATTAGCAGGTTTAAGGCATAGCATATAGGCTAAAATGATCAAAAGCGTATGTTCTACTACTGGTGGTTCCCAATAAAAATAAAGCCCATGATATTCAGCAAAAAAATAGGTGACCCCTAGTAAAATAAGCAAATGAAGGCCTTGGTCGATAAAAAAAGCATATAGGCCTAGCTGCTTACTTTTATTTAATTTGGGTTTAAACCCGTCAATTAGATAGTGTGTTATAGCAATAACACCTGCCCCTATAAAAAACTTTATTTGAAATGACAATAGCCAAGACGTTGCAAAAACGATAAGTGTATGCCATACAAGAAACCCACTCTTAAAGCCTTTGTTGTTTTTGTCTACTGCGAGTGCATCTGTTTGGAAGAAGTAATCTGCCAAGATGTGCGCTATGATCTGGAGTATTAAAAATTCAGTAAAACCCATACAATTACGTTAAAGTACTACTATGGAAATATTGAACAGCGGTTTCTATTGCATTCCAGCCCACACTGGTTGAATGGCGGTTTACCACAGATTGATCTATATCCAAGTGTTTTGCAATAGTAGCTTCATCATTTCCTAGTAATTTCAAATATAATACTTCGCTTTGTCTTGAAGTAGCTTTACTAAACAAAACGTCAAGTAAAGCTAGAATGGCTTCCCACTGGGCGTTTAATTTTTCATCTTGAGATGCAAAAAACAAGGTATTTTTTATAACTATTCGCTCTTTATCATAGGTAGAAGTTGCATTATTTATAAGACGTCCCGAAAAATAGATCGCCTCCCCGTCCATTATACCATTTTCAGGTTCATAGCGATCCAGCTCACCGAGGCCAATAGCAAGCCTGATACCGTGTTCTTTGTAAAGTTTAACACGTTTTTTATTTGCGTAGGCACTTATTTCTATTGGAATACTTTTTACAAAACTCTTAATGGCAAGCGCCACCCGCAAGCCTTGTTTAGCATTGGGCACCACACATTCAAGGTAATCACCTTTAATGATCCTTCCGTAGACATCAAAATGTTTTTCAAGATCCTCTAATAGCTTTTTTAAGGAAAGCTCCAGGAGTTGCTTATCTTTAGTATTGAGACTGGTTGACGAAATAATATCACCAGATAATGCCGCATATTTCATAAATACATAATTTAATCAAATATACAAATTTATGCTAAAAATTAAACATAAATATTAAATATGTTCTAAATAGTACATAAAATATATTTATGCTATTTAAAAAACATATTTACGTATTTCCTAATGCCTTTCTCATTGCTTTTCCTTTTAAGAGACATTCTTCATACTCCTTTTCTGGAATTGACTTAGATGTGATCGCTCCACCGACAGAGAAACTAACATACCGTTTTAAAGAATCATACAGTATGCTCCTAATAACCACACTAAAATCGAAATCGCCGCTTGGTGTAAAATAACCAATTGCACCGCTATATACACCTCGTTTCGCATCCTCCAATTTATCTATGATCTTCATGGCCGAAACTTTAGGTGCTCCGGTCATACTCCCCATAGGAAATGTATTTCTAATGATTTGAACCGGGGTGATTCCTTCGTCCACTTTACAACGAATGGTCGATATCATTTGATGTACCTGCTCAAAAGTGTAGATCTTACACAACTCTTCCACTTCTACCGATCCTTTTTTCGCAATTCTGGAAAGGTCATTACGCACCAGATCCGTGATCATAATATTTTCGCTCCGTTCTTTAGGGTCGTTCTCTAAGATCAGCTTCATTTGATCGTCTGCGGCGCTATCCTCTAAACGCCCTGCGGTTCCTTTGATAGGCTGTGAAATAACCACATTTCCTGTTTTCTTTAAATAGCGTTCAGGAGAAGCCGATAGCACATGCCGATCTCCTACTTTTAAATAGCTAGCAAAAGGTGGTGTGGAGATCTCATTAAGATGAAAAAAAGTGTGTAACGGATCAATAGTGGTATCCTCTGCATAAAATTCCTGACAGAAATTAGCTTCATAAATATCACCGCGTTCAATATGCCTAAGCATTTCGTTTACCTTTTCGAAATAAGTATCTTTCGAAGTGCGTAGCTTAATTTTGGGAGGTGTAACGGCTTCGGTAGAAACAGGTGCTTCCGAAGCAATAATCATTTCCCAATCACTTTCTAGTTCGTCATCAATCATATTTAAATAGTGAATATCAACATGATCTTCAGAAAAAAGAAATAACCGTTTTGGTTGAAAAAAATACAAGTCCGGAAATTTAAGTGCATCGTGATTTATTGAAAACAACCGCTCAACATCATTCTTTAGATCATATGTAAGGTATCCGAAGATCCAATCTCCTATAGTTGACTGATATTCCTCTAATTTATCGAAGGCTTTAAAAACGTCGGTTTGAATTACCGTAAAGGCGTCAACTGCCAAAATAGCCTGATAGCTGGTGTGTTTTTGATCATGGGAATTACTATCCAGCCAAGCAACATCATCAAACTGTTGGGCCCAATGCAATAGTTTATGCTTAACATGGGGCGTTAAGCTAACCTCATATTTCTTATGGAAACGTTTCATACAATTAAAAATTCTTAAAAAAAGACTTCAATATGTGCTACCTTTTAAAAACATTGAAAATTCCTACAAAATACAACCATAATTCTATCAAGTATTATTCATTTTATGTATTTCAGCGAATTTAAAGCGTATTTTGGCGAATTTCTTTGATTTGTAAGTGTTTACACGTAGTCCTAATTCAAATTTTTGTCTATTTTTGCGCTAAGATAACCCCAAATTATCTCACTTATGAAAAAAATTACCTACACAAGTATTGTATTGTTCCTGTGCGCCATTGTATCAACATCAGCACAAGTTGGAATTGGAACTACAGATCCAAAGAGTATTTTAGACATTCCAGCAAGCAACACCGCAGCTCCTTCAAATTTAGATGGAATATTAATTCCAAGAATTGATGCTTTCCCTTCAATAGACCCAGGCTCAGACCAAAATGGGATGTTGGTTTTTTTAACCACGCTTAATGGTACAGATGACGTTGGTTTCTACTATTGGGATAACCCTAATACAAGATGGGTTGGTATTGGCGCTGAAGAATGGAAACCCGGCGTAAATTCAACTGGCGATAAATTGATCTATGCTAATCGGGCTAAACTAACAGGAACTGATATGGTTATTACAGATGATGGCCGTATTGGTTTTGGCACGAGTGACCCTATCGAACGGTTCGAATTTAAAGGGCCGGGTGATAACGATATTCAAATAACAAGTGCAAACACCAATCCGCCGAACCTAATTTTTTACAATACGGGAGGAACATTGAGCACTCCTACCAATCTGGCCAATAACGGTGAGATTGGATCATTGATTGTCAAAACTCACGACGGAAATAATATTGTTGAAAATGGTGGATTCCGTTTTTATATGGATGGAATCGCTACTCCAGGAAGCGCTCCCTCAAGATTTGTCATTTCTACAACTCCATCAGGATCTACCTCACAACAACAACGAATTTCTGTGCGAAGCAATGGTAACACAGGGCTTTCTGAGCAAAACCCTACAGCAACCCTTCATATACGAGCTGGAGGCAGTTCAGCTAACTCGGCTCCCTTAAAATTTACAAGCGGAACGAATCTAACGACACCTGAAGCAGGAGCTATGGAATACGACGGCACAAACTTGTACTTTACCCCCGCTACAAATAGTAGACAAGTGTTAATGAAAGGGTACAGCAATACCTCTAGTTTAAATTTTCCATCGATTTCACCGAACAGCTCTGCAGATCTAACAATGACTGTGACTGGCGCAAGCGTTGGAGACAGTTGTTCGTGTTCGCCAAATGGCGGTATTGAAGCTGGTGTTTCCTGGAATTGTTTTGTAAGCTCCTCGAACACTGTTACCATAAGGCTGGCAAATGTTCGGAGTGCAGCTATTGATCCAGCGAACAGAAGTTGGAAAGTGAATGTAATAAAGTAAAAACTATACTAAGATTAAGAAGAAGGTCCCCTGTTAAAAAAAGCCCTCTACAGTAATGTAGAGGGCTTTTATAATTTAATATGTTTCTTAAATTTTAGATATGCAATGAGCGATCATCGGTAGCAGCCAGAGCAGCTTCTTTTACTGCTTCTGCATATGTTGGATGTGCATGACTCATACGAGCAATATCTTCGGCGCTAGCACGAAATTCCATAGCAACCACAGCTTCAGCAATTAGATCGGCTACACGAGCTCCAACCATATGTACACCTAAAACCTCATCCGTTTTTTTGTCGGATAATATTTTTACAAAGCCTTCAGTATCACCGCTAGCCCGGCTTCTTCCTAAAGCACGCATTGGAAACTGACCCGATTTGTATTCAACTTTAGCTTCCTTAAGCTGTTCTTCTGTTTTTCCTACGGAAGCAACTTCAGGCCAAGTATATACAACACCTGGAATTAAATTGTAATCGATATGTGGTTTTTGTCCTGCAATGATCTCAGCGACTAATGTGCCTTCTTCCGAAGCCTTATGCGCAAGCATTGCTCCTTTTACCACATCGCCGACGGCATAAATGTTTTTCACATTGGTCTGTAAATGCTCATTGGTTTCAACCAAACCACGCTCTGTGATCTTGACACCAGCATTCTCAGGTTTTAAACCTTCTGTATATGCATGACGCCCAACACTTACCAAACAATAATCACCTGTAAAGGTAACTTCATTATCTTTTTTATCGGTTGCAGTAACAAACACTTCGTTTTTCTTTCGCTCTACTGCAGAAACTTTATGCGAGACATAAAATTTTACACCTTGCTTCTTCATCGCCTTCATAAGCTCTTTACTCTGAGCGCTATCCATAGTCGGAATAATTCGGTCCATATACTCTATCACAGATACCTCAGCACCTAAACGACGATATACTTGTCCTAATTCCAGACCAATAACACCTCCGCCAATTACAACTAAATGCTTAGGAATCTCTTTTAAACTCAATGCCTCAGTAGAAGTGATCACACGTTCTTTATCAATTTTAATAAAGGGTAAACTCGACGGCTTACTACCTGTTGCAATGATAGTATTTGTAGCCTCAATAGTTTCGTTCTTTTCTCCTTCAATATTGATGTGCGTAGCATCTTTAAACGAGCCAACACCTGTAAAGACATCGATTTTATTTTTACTCATCAAAAACTCGATGCCTTTGGTGGTTTGATCAACAACTGAGACCTTTCGCTCGATCATTTTTTTAAAGTTGATCTTTACTTCCCCTGGAATTTCGATCCCGTGATCCGCAAAATGCTTGATCGCTTCTTCGTAATGATGTGATGAATCTAGTAAAGCCTTACTGGGAATACATCCAACGTTTAAGCAAGTACCTCCCAAGCTATTATACTTTTCAATGAGCGCGGTTTTCATTCCTAATTGGGCGCAACGTATTGCTGCAACATACCCTCCAGGGCCTGAACCAATAACGGCAACATCATATTTTGACATAATTAAGTCTATTTTAAGATTAAAACTGGATCTCCGATTTCTCTTTCTTCGGAAATGAATAACAAAGGTACAATACCCGTAACGAGTTTAAAAGTTTAGACTTTAAAAGTTTGCTATACGTACTGATTTGCTTTGTTAACTTCTTCGGAAACGATTAGGCTTCATAGCCAGGAAACGCCAGCATTTCGCCCATTCCAACTGTAAAGAGCCAATTTCCGTAGAGCGCGTGTTCTATAGTTACCAATGTGGTACTTCGGAATTTTAAATAGGTCATTCCGAAGATAATTCCACCTAAAAAAGTAAGTACTAAAACCAAGGTATTCCTAAAGAACAGATGGGCTAATGAGAATACAATGGCATTGACAAAAATAAGTAGTGACCTACTTTTAAAAAGTGTGTCATACCGCTCAAAGAAAAAAGTGCGGTAGATAATTTCTTGGGGCCAAACTGAGAACACAGAATATACAAATAGTATAAACATGAATAAAAGTGGTTTTGTTTGTGGAACATGAAACAAAACCTTGGGCTGCGTAAACCACACATAGCTTGTTGTTAATAAGCAGATGATCAAAAAACGGATTGCAGTTCTTTTGACAAAAGCCTTCCAATTGATCTTCTTTTTTATTTTAAAGGTGATATTCTCAGCCTTCTTTAACGATAGTATTATGTAGATAAATCCACTGAACGCAAAAACGGCTTTGATCCATAAGGGATAGTCCATGGTAAAACTAATGGGCATGGCAACAAATAGTAGAAAAAATTCAAATCCCAGATTGTAAAATTTACCTTTCATAACGTTAGTGCCGTGGTATATTTAACACGGTTTATAGTGAATGAGCTTTGTGTGCTACCCACATACTGCAAAGAGGTCAACTTATTCACCATAAAAGCACGAAAATGTTCCATGTCGGCTACCACCACCTTTAGCAAGTAATCATATTCACCACTTACGTGAAAACATTCGAGCACTTCATTCAGGTTTGCAATATCTTTCTCAAAATGGGTTATTGCCACTTTAGCATGTTTTTCGAGTTTTACAAGGCAAAAAACGATCAATCCCAAATCAATAGACTTCCCATCAATAATTGCAACATAGCGTTCAATGATTCCTTGACGCTCTAATTTCTTGATCCGTTCATATATAGCAGTAACCGAAAGGTTGAGTTTACTAGATAACTCCTTATTGGTTTGTTTGCAATCGGTTTGCAATTGTTTTAACAGCTCTACATCAATTTTATCTAAGGCCATAAGCGAAATATTTTCGGCAAGATACAAAAGCTTATAAATGTTTTAGAATAGTATTCACTATTTTACATTATTCATAGATTTATTATCTAAATAATATAACATCTATTAAAAAATATACTATGTATTGTTACTTTTGAAAAGTAATCATTCAAACCTAAAATCATGGCTAACAAAGACTTTAAACCCGCAAATAACATTCAAGATCTACAATATTTTGGAGAATTTGGAGGTGTGAACCCATCTATTTCAGACTCATCAACATATACTTTTCTATCAGCAAAGACCATGTTTGACACCTTTGAAGGTAACGCCGACGGTTGCTATCTCTACTCACGTCACTCAACGCCATCTAATCTATATTTAGGTGAAGCTCTAGCGGCTATGGAAGGAACCGAAACAGCAAATGTTGCGGCAAGTGGTATGGGAGCGATCACACCAACGATCTTACAATTTTGCCAAGCAGGTGATCATGTGGTTTCAAGTAGAACCATTTATGGAGGAACTTACGCCTTTCTGAAAAACTTTACACCTCGTTTGGGTATTGAAACATCCTTTGTAGACATTACAAAATTAGATGTTGTAGAAGCCGCCATTACAGAAAATACAAAAATTATCTTTTGTGAATGTGTGAGTAACCCCTTACTTGAAATAGCCGATATTGAAGGCTTATCGAAAATAGCAAAAAAACACGGACTCCAGTTATTGGTAGATAACACCTTTTCTCCTTTGACCATCTCGCCTATCAAACTAGGCGCCGATGTGGTTATGCATAGTCTAACAAAATTCATCAACGGAAGTAGTGACACCATGGGAGGGGTTACCTGCGGAAGTCAGGAGTTAATTGACACCCTTCGCAATGTTAATGATGGCGCCAGCATGCTTTTAGGTGCGTCGATGGACAGCCTTAGAGCGGCTTCAATACTAAAGAATTTACGAACCCTCCACATTAGAATGCAACAACACAGCCACAATGCACTCTATTTGGCCGAACGCTTCGAAAAAGCTGGCTTAAAAACGGTTTATCCAGGTTTGCAATCGCATCCCGGGCATGAATTGTATAAAAGTATGATGAATGAACAATACGGTTATGGAGGAATGCTTACTATTGACGCGGGTGGCTTAGATAAAGCCAATGCACTGATGGAATTAATGCAAGAGCGCAATTTGGGTTACTTAGCTGTTAGTTTAGGTTTTTATAAAACGTTGTTTAGCGCGCCGGGTACATCTACTTCTTCAGAAATTCCAGAAGAGGAACAAGCTGAAATGGGGCTTTCTGATGGCTTGATTCGTTTTTCAATTGGTTTGGATGCCGATATTGAACGCACCTACCAAATGATGAAGCAATGCATGCACGACGTTGGAGTACTATAAACCTATCATCAATGTAACATAAAACCCTCCAAGCCTAGGCAATGGAGGGTTTCTTTTACACTCCTCAAATTGCTGAGCACAGCATCTTCTCATCTCTTGTTGTTTCCTTTAGTTTCCTTCTTTCTCATCAACAGACTTCCTGGCTGAGGACCTTACAGTATCTATAGCATTACTCCATGCCTTAATATTGATCGGACGCTCTTATTTATAAAGCGTTTGAATTTTATTAAATTTTTCAATAGGATTTATACAACGAAAAGGTTCGGTTTAAATAGAAGGCTTTTTCTATCTATTCACAAGTAATTTAGACCTGTTCGCGATCACAGAAAAATGAAATTTGCACAAAGCGTGTTAAAATCGTAACATTACGTTGCCATAAAAATAACACTATGCAGGAAAATAAAAACATGTCCGAAATCGATATCCAGGAGCAACACATTATGGAAAATAAGGAGCTCAGTATTTGGGAAGCTCTTATTCCTGTGGTCATCCTTATGGCACTACTAGCCTATAATATCTTCTTTGTCGACGATCAAGAATGGTTAGGCGGTTACACCAACCAATGGATTCTTTTAATGGGTGGCGGAGTTGCTGCTATTGTAGGTTTTTTTAACAAGGTAAGTATACAGATTATGCTCTCCGAGATCTGGGAAAACTTAAAAAGTATTTTTATTCCTGTTATGATACTATTACTTGTAGGTACACTTGCCGGCACATGGCTAGTGAGTGGTATCATTCCTGCTATGGTATATTACGGATTACAAGTATTGAGTCCTGAAATTTTCCTTCCCGCATCTGTGATAATTGCAGCCATCATCTCTATTGCCACTGGTAGTTCCTGGACCACTTCGGCAACTGTAGGGATTGCCTTGGTAGGAATTGGCACAGCCTTAGGAATCAACCCAGGTATGATTGCTGGTGCCGTGATCTCTGGCGCCTATTTTGGTGATAAAATGTCACCCTTAAGCGATACCACAAACTTAGCGCCTGCCATGGCAGGAACAGATTTATTTACACATATTCGTTATATGGCGATTACTACCGTACCAACGATCTTAATTACTTTGATTGTCTTCGGAATCATTAGTGCTTCGATAGACACAACTGGTGATGCTGATATTAGCGGACTTCTGAATACAATAGACGCTACATTCAATATTACGCCTTGGTTATTTGCTGTACCATTATTGGTTGTTGGACTCATCTTGCTGAAAACAAAACCACTTATTGCACTATCTGTAGGTGTTATTGCTGCAGGAATATTTGCTTTAGTTTTTCAAGCTGATGTCTTAAGCGCTTTAGGCAGCTCAAATATAGGATCTGTATACAATGCTGCTATTTTTGATACGGCGATTATAACCGATAACGATAAACTAAATGATCTTTTTAGTTCAGGAGGATTAATAGGGATGCTTTGGACTATCTTCCTCATTGTTTGTGCAATGGTTTTTGGAGGTATCATGGATGCTATTGGCGCCTTATCGAGAATTACAAAAGTGCTGCTCAAAATGGCTTCTAGTATTTTTGGGTTATTTGCAAGTACAGTTGCAAGTTGTCTCGGACTCAATACTATTGCTTCCGATCAATACTTGGCGATCGTGATTCCTGGCAAAATGTTTAAGCAAGCCTATGAAGATAGAGGTCTTGCGCCAGAAAATTTATCGCGAACCCTAGAAGACAGCGGAACGGTAACTTCGGTGCTGATTCCGTGGAATACCTGTGGAGCATACCAAAGTGGAGTGCTAGGCGTTTCTGTTGCTGAATATTTTGTATTCGCTATCTTTAACTGGCTGAGTCCATTTATGACCTTAATTTTTGCGGCCTTCCGAATTAAAATAAGAATGTTACGCGACACAAAAACCGCCTAATTTAACTTAAGACGCTCGCTTTTAAAGACTTCGGAAAATGCTTCTTCCGAAGACATTTATTTTAACGAAATTTTCATAAAAATTGCTTTCGAAAAGAGGTTTCTTATCGTACTTTTGCACGCTGAAAAAATAATATTAAAATACAGCAATAGTATGGCATTAGTAGGTAAAAAATTTCCAAATTTAGCAGTAGACTCAACCGATAAATCGGGCATAACACAAAAGATCAATATTTTTGACAAGGCAACTTCCGAAGGAAAAAAAGTACTTCTCTTTTGGTATCCGAAAGACTTTACTTTTGTTTGTCCAACAGAACTTCACGCATTTCAAGCAGCGATCGATGCCTTTACTGAGCGCAATACACTTGTTGTAGGAGCTTCTTGTGACACTCCTGAGGTTCACTTCGCATGGTTAAATACACCAAAAAATCACGGTGGAATTGAAGGTGTTACCTACCCTATTATAGCAGATAGCAACCGTAATTTAGCCAATCAATTAGGTATTCTTGACATTACGAACGAGCGCTACGATGAAGAAACGGGTTCACTACTTGTTGACGGTGATAATGTAACCTACAGAGCTACTTATCTTATTGACGAAGAAGGAACCGTATTTCATGAAAGTATCAACCATATGCCCTTAGGTAGAAACGTTGCCGAGTTCATTAGATTAATAGATGCTTACACGCACGTTCAAACCAATGGAGAAGTTTGTCCGGCAAACTGGCAAGAAGGCGCAACTGCCATGAACGCGAACCGCGATGGCGTTGCAGATTATCTTACACAGCATTTGAATTAAGTTAATTCAAAGTTTAGATTTAGTTTTAGTTTAGAAGACCCGTTCGTAACAGAACGGGTTTTTTAATGCATTATCTGAAAACTTGTAACTTAGTTTCGTAATTTTATAACCAAACTAAAAATTAACCATGGCACATATCACCCTAGGTGGAAATCCTGCAGAAACCAACGGAAATCTTCCCAAAACTCATACAAAAGCACCTTCATTTAAATTAACAGCAAATGATCTTTCCACTAAATCGCTATCAGATTATTCGGGAAAACGGAAAATCTTAAACATTTTTCCCAGTGTAGATACAGGAGTTTGCGCTGCATCAGCTCGTAAGTTTAACGAAGAAGCTTCTAAACTTGACAACACACAAGTACTCTGTATCTCTAGAGATCTTCCATTTGCACAGGCGCGTTTTTGTGCTGCCGAAGGGCTTGAAAATGTAGAAATGTTGTCAGATTTTAAACAGAATAGCTTCGGAAATGACTACGGAATTGCCATAACGGAAGGAGCCTTTACGGGTCTACACGCTCGTGCAGTAGTGGTTTTAAATGAAAATGACGAAATAATCTATACCGAACTTGTACCCGAAATTAGTCAGGAGCCAAATTATGCTTCGGCTTTAAATGCTTTGAAGTAATGTGGAACTCTTTTTTAGGAAAGCGCCTTATGGGTTGCAAATATGCTGTAGTAGGTGCTATAAAACTACTTCAAAATGAAGCGAGCATTCAAGTTCAGGCCGTTATTGCCATTTTAATTACTGTTGCTGGGTTCTATTTTGATATTTCCAACACCGAATGGATGATGCAGATCTTTGCCATTGGTTTGGTGATGAGTATAGAAGGCCTTAATACAGCCGCCGAAGAAATTGCAAACTTTGTACATCCCGATTTTCACACCAAAATTGGTTATATAAAGGATGTTGCAGCGGGTGCCGTATTTTTTGCTGCCCTAGCTGCCATAGCGGTCGCTTGTTTTATTTACCTTCCTAAATTGGGTATTATATAATCACCTCGAACGCAAGAGGTTTATCTACTATGATCTATGAAAGCATACCTGCTTATAGTATTTATTTCTTTTTCAATCTTTTCTTGTAAAGAAAAGCAACCGCAAGCTTTTAATAAAGATGGTGTATCCTTTATATGCCCGGAGGATTGGAAAATAACGGACGAGGAAAATTTTGACGACCTTGGGTATTATGTCTCTATCGAAAAAAATGGTTTCGACGCCAGTGGTTTAGCGATTTTCGTCTGGATCAAAGATAGTTTAGATCTTGATGAACATATCATTGAAAATCAAATAGCCTTAAATGAAGATGAAGTTTATAAAAATACAAATTTGACGTTCGAGCCGCTAAAACACAATACTTATAACGGACGCCCTTCTCGATCTTCTCATTATACTTTCAATACAATGGGTATAAAACACCAGGGAACAATGCAGGCTTTTTATGGAGCAAACAGGACGTATTATGTACTTCAACAAGGGGCATTTGAGGATTTAAAGGAAAATAACACAGGTTTTGTTACCTTAGAAACCAGTTTTGAAGAACAATAGACCAACTTAATACGCGCACTATGAAAAAAATAGCCTTACTTCTGGTTTGCTTGATGCTCTCTGGTTGTTCCTATCTCACAGAGTTTTTCATTTATAATAGTACGCTAGAACCCATTTATGTTTCTTATCAGTTTAAGTATCTATGGCACTCAGACGCATTTATTAGCGCTGCTGAAATAAAAAGTTTTAAATCCTTTACCAAAATTAAAGAGGTTGAAGACCAATCGGCATTACGCATTGACAGTATAAGTAAAACCGTTTCCTGTATATTAAAACCAAATGAGGCCCTTTGGATTGGAGCCGATACTAACTTTAGCTTAAAAAACGAATACGATGCCGAAAAACTACGTGCCAATCTTAAATTACTAGAGATTGAGGCCTCTAATCATATTTTCTCCTACGATTCACTTACCGTTCTTCAAAAATTTCAAACTTTCGACTTGAATCATGTGGGCATTTCAGTAGAATAGCGAATGCTATTTTAAATAAAAACCTTGCCGTATTCTTCCGCAGTTCTAAAGAGAGATCAAACACAACCCACAACACAACAGCTTGTCTTATAGTTGTTTATATCTATTTACTTTTGTATTTTCGGAATAACTAACCAAGACTTTTTGGATTAAAATATGCCTTAAGTGTTATTTCTATTTTATGAAAACAATACTCAAACCCGCACGCATTGCCTTCTATTTTTTAATGTTACTTGTTTTTTTTGCCATCGGACTCTACTTCGCGCAATATATTGAAGCTGGCAAAGGTCAAGGACTAGCCGGTGGCGCCATTGTATTGGCCTATGGTGTTGTTTTTGGTGGAATCGCCTTCGTGGCATCTTTTTTTCTTGCCAATATAATACCACATCAAACCTTAAAACGCTCTAACTGGATCTTACTCATGCTCCTTCTAGCCGCTTGGGGCTATAAATGGTATGAACTTCAAGAACGCGATAGATTGCAAAAGGAACGAAATGCACCTTATCAGTCTAAAACCACCGAACCTATATCAACACATCAAGAAAACTACTCACAACCCCTTGCTTTAGCAAACCAAACTTCGCGTTTATTCCTAGCTAAAAATAGTATCCCATTACAGCAAACCGATGAACAAAGTCTCGGGTATTTTAGTCCGAACTTCTTTAATAATCCTACCCTCTATTGCTACGGAAACATCAACCTCGAAAAAAGTTTAATGGATCACCTTCCTACAGACAGCATCACTTTTAAACGCAATCAATTCGATCAATTCGAAATAGCCACGGCCCCTCCTTGGCTGGTTCCAGAGATACAAAAACTAGATTACAATATGCTTTATTTTAAACTTATTGGCATTTCCGAAGATTTTGCAATCATTGTTGGAAATAGTAAAACCGGACAAAAAGTATATGTAGATCGGCATGCGGGAAAAGTGATTTATTGGCCCGATTTTTTACTAACAATCAATTCAGTTGAGTTTCTACCAAATTCAAAGGAGAAAGTTCACATAAAACCAATAACAGCAAGTAGTAACGTTAATGTTGATTATAATTTTATGCGGGTTTTAGCGGTACAGCAAGATTGGGCGCACGTACTTCTTTTAGATGATAATTTTGAAAAGAAAGGTAGTGGCTGGATTCAATGGAAACGTGATGGAAAGCTACTCATTCAATACAATTTATTGAGCTAAGACAAAATAGGCGGTTTTTAAAAATTTTATGTAGATTGAAGCGTTAACAATTTGTACTTTTGTTCAACGACATCTTAACCTTACATGGCCAAAGCAAAGAAAAAACCTACCAAAAAACCAAAAGCACCTCGTAAGCCCATTACGCTAGCGCTGTCTAAACAACAAAAAATAATACTCGGAAGCTTTTTATTCCTTTTAGGGCTGGCTCTTTTATTTTCTTTTGCCTCCTATTTTTTTACATGGCAAGCAGACCAAAGCGAAATAGGATTGATAACCAACCGAGAGGCACCCACCAAAAACTGGCTCAATAAGTTTGGCAGTAACGTGGGTCATTTCTTTATTTATGACGGCTTCGGTATTGCTGCCTTTGCATTGGCTGGTCTCATAACGTTGACCGGTATCTATTTCTTTTTTGATTATACAAAGACACAACTCAAGCGCTTTTGGTTTTGGGGTATTTTATTGATGATCTGGCTTGCTGTTTTCTTCGGATTTTTTACCGAAAAAAACGCCTTACTTAGTGGTGTAATTGGTTTTGAGATCAATGATCTTTTACAAGATTATCTCGGACTCATAGGAGCAATTCTTGTGATGGCTTTTTTAGCGATCATATATTTAGTGGTGCGTTTAAAGGTAACGCCCGAACGTGTAAGTGCTGCTTTTAAAAGAACAAAGGCTGAAGTTGCATCCGATTTTACTTCGGAAACTGCTACGTCTTCGGTTTCTGATGTTTCTTCGGAAGAAAATATCCAAACTAAAAAACCAGTCCAAGAGCAAGTTACATTTGAAGAACCAATGCTCAAAACGATCATTTCCGAAGAGATCGCTTCCGAAGTAATCATAAATCCTTCAGAAAAAATTGTTTTACAATCTTCTGAAGATGATGTTGCTATGGAAGTAGAAGCTGCGGCCGAAGAAGTACCACAGACCGTAAGCGAAAAACTCGTTGAAGATTTTGGTGAGTTTGATCCAACGCTCGAACTGAGTAATTACAAGTTTCCTACCATCGATTTGCTAAAAGATTATACCAAAGGACAAGGCATTACGATCAATCAAGAAGAGCTTGAAGAAAATAAAAACCGAATTGTAGAAACCCTCAATAATTATAAAATTGGGATCGCTAATATTAAAGCTACTGTGGGTCCAACGGTTACGCTTTATGAGATCGTGCCAGAAGCTGGTGTTCGTATTTCGAAGATCAAGAACTTGGAAGATGACATTGCACTATCACTATCGGCATTAGGTATCAGGATCATCGCTCCTATTCCGGGGCGTGGAACCATTGGGATTGAAGTACCAAATAAAAACCCGAAGATCGTATCAATGCGCTCTGCAATTGCTTCGCCTAAATTTCAAAATGCCGAAATGGAACTACCGCTAACGCTTGGTAAAACCATTAGCAATGAAACTTTTGTAGTAGATCTCGCGAAGATGCCACACCTGCTCATGGCTGGTGCCACCGGACAAGGGAAATCGGTTGGTCTCAACGCAATCCTTACTTCCCTACTTTATAAAAAACACCCCGCAGAGGTGAAATTTATTCTGGTTGACCCGAAAAAAGTAGAATTAACGCTCTTCAACAAAATTGAACGTCATTATTTGGCGAAACTTCCTGACACCGAAGAAGCGATCATTACCGACACCACCAAGGTAATTCATACACTCAATTCACTTTGTATTGAAATGGATGCCCGTTATGACCTGCTGAAAGACGCCATGGTGCGAAACATTAAAGAGTATAACGTAAAGTTTAAATCGAGAAAGCTTAATCCAAACGACGGACACCGTTATTTACCGTATATCGTACTTGTAATTGACGAATTTGCCGATTTGATCATGACAGCAGGGAAAGAAGTAGAAACACCTATTGCTCGTTTAGCTCAATTGGCAAGAGCTATTGGAATTCACTTAATAGTTGCAACACAAAGACCGTCGGTAAATGTAATTACCGGTATCATAAAAGCGAACTTCCCGGCACGTATTGCATTTAGGGTAACCAGTAAGATCGATTCACGTACTATTTTAGACAATAGTGGTGCCGATCAATTGATAGGTCGGGGTGACATGCTGTACACACAAGGAAACGATTTAACCCGAGTACAATGTGCTTTTGTTGATACGCCCGAAGTTGCTGATATCACTGACTTTATTGGTTCTCAAAAGGCATATCCCGATGCGTATTTATTACCTGAATACGCTGGTGAAGAAGGTGGCACAAATCTTGATAATAACATCTCAGAACGGGATGCATTATTCCGCGATGCTGCAGAAGTTTTAGTGATTGCACAACAAGGCTCGGCTTCCTTGTTACAACGAAAACTAAAACTAGGCTATAACAGAGCAGGAAGGATCATTGATCAATTAGAAGCTGCTGGTGTTGTAGGACCTTTTGAAGGTAGCAAAGCAAGACAAGTACTCGTTCCAACAATTGAAGCATTAAACCAACTTTTAGACAACGAACAATAAGCAAACATCATGAAAAAAGTAATTTTAGTTTTAGTAGCAATATGTGCCTTCGGATTTACTCAGGCTCAGGATGCGAAGTCACTCCTTAAGGAAGTTTCTACTAAAGTACGGAGCTATGATAATATTGCGATCGACTTTAAATACAATTTAAACAATGCCAAAGAAGGTGTTAATCAAGATACACGAGGCGATGTAACGCTTTCGGGTGATAAATATGTTTTAAATATGCTTGGAACTACACGTATGTTTGATGGAAAGAATATTTACACCATTGTACCAGAAGATGAAGAAGTAACTATTTCTGCTTACAATCCTGCAGATGATAAGGAAATTACCCCCTCTAAGATGCTTACTTTTTATGAAAAAGGATATACCTATAAAATGGATATCGTACAGGATGTAAAAGGTCGTAAGATCCAGTTTGTTAAGCTTTCGCCTATCGACAGTAGAGCAGAGATCAAAAATATTCTTCTAGGTATCGACGCACAGACCAAGCATATCTACAAGTTAATACAAACAGACGCTAAGGGTACTAAGTATACCTTAACAGTAAATTCTTTTAAAACGAATCAACCTGTTTCAAAAACCTTGTTTACCTTTGATGAAGCCAAATATGAAAAAGATGGCTATTATATCAATAAGTTGGATTAATCTCCAGAGGTGAAAATATTAGACCGGTACATATTAACTGCATTTGTGAAGACGTTTTTAAGCGTCTTCATTATTTTATTGATGATTTTTGTATTGCAGGGTATCTGGCTCTACATTAGTGAATTGGCGGGTAAAGACCTAGACCTTCCTATCATTTTAAAATTTTTATGGTTTTATTCACCAAAGATCGTTCCTTTGGTTCTACCGCTTAGTATTCTTGTGACATCTCTGATGGTCTTCGGAAATTTCTCTGAAAATTATGAATTTGCCGCTATGAAGTCTACTGGGATCTCGCTTCAACGTGCTATGCGAAGCTTGATGGTCTTTATTCTTTTACTAAGTATCACTGCCTTCTTTTTTGCAAACAATGTAATTCCGTATTCAGAGTATAAATGGCAGAATCTTCGTCGGAATATCGCACAGGTGAGTCCGTCGATGGTTATTGCTGAAGGGCAGTTTACCGAGATCGGCGATGCCTTTAACATTAAAGTAGCTGAAAAAAGCGGTGATCGTGATCAATTCCTAAAAGACGTGGTCATTCATAAAAAAAATCCAGAAAAACCAAACGGAAACTATACAGTGATGCTGGCCGATAACGGCGAACTTGTTAGCGCTGAAGGCAGTAATACCTTGTCGCTTATTTTAAGGGACGGTAATTATTACGAAGATATCTGGATCAAAGATGTACGGAAAAGAAATAGAAAACCTTTTGCTAAAAGTGCATTTGAAGAATACATTATCAATATTGATCTTACAGAGCTCAATAATACGGATATGGAGAAGGATAATGATTTCAACAACCAAAACATGTATAAAATTAGTGAGTTGGTGGTTGAAATTGATTCGCTTTCCTACAAATTATCTAAAGACATTACCACCTTTGCAGACAATATGTATTATCGTAGCGGCATGTCTAAATTTCAGGAGAATGCCTCCCAAAAAAAGAAGGCACCTGAAGCAGACACTATAACCTCAGTTTTACAAATTTTTGAGCCTGAAAGGCAAAGTGAGATCGCTAACTTGGCGCTTAACAATGTTCGGGGTACGCTACAATCGATAAAATCTAAAAAACAAGACTTCCTTAAAAAGACAAAAAATCTAAATAAACATAAAATAGCGCTTCAGGAAAAGTATGTTCTTGCGGTGGCTTGTATTATTTTATTCTTTGTGGGTGCTCCCCTTGGAGCGATCATTCGCAAAGGTGGTATGGGACTACCAATGGTAATTGCCATATTGCTATTTCTAACGTATCACTTTATAGGCATCTTTGCAAAAAACAGTTCCGAAGATGGTACCCTCCACCCTTTTATTGCCACTTGGTTCAGTACCTTTATTATGCTACCATTGGGTGTCTGGCTTACATATCGCGCAACCACAGATCAAGGTATCTTTGATATTGATTCTTTTACACAGCGATTTACAAGACTTTTTAAGAAGAAGGACAGCTAGATTATTCTGAATTCTACACAATCCGTATCTTTGCACTATAAATTTTTCACTATGATCACCACTCAAAATCAAACTGTCATTAAGCTAGATACAATTCACGAAGCTATTGAAGATATAAAGCAGGGCAAGGTTATTATTGTCGTTGATGATCAGGATAGAGAAAATGAAGGTGATTTTGTTGCTGCTGCGGAAATGATCACACCTGAGATCATCAATTTTATGGCTACACATGGCCGAGGTCTAATTTGTACTCCTTTGACCGAATCACGCTGCAAGGAACTCAATTTACAGATGATGGTAGGTAATAATACCGATCCAATGGAAACAGCCTTTACTATTTCGGTTGATCTAAAAGGTAATGGTGTAACCACTGGTATTTCGGCTGCAGACAGGGCAAAAACAATTCATGCCTTGGTTTCTTCAGAAACAAAACCGCATGATCTAAGTAGACCGGGTCATATTTTTCCGCTAAAGGCTAAAGATGGCGGAGTGCTGCGTAGAACAGGGCACACAGAGGCTGCTATAGATTTTGCAAGACTAGCTGGGCTACAACCCGCTGGTGCTATTGTCGAGATCATGAACGAAGACGGAACCATGGCGCGCTTGCCACATTTGGCAGAAGTTGCTAAAAAGTTTGATTTGAAACTTGTCTCTATTGAAGATTTAGTGGCCTATCGTATGGAGCATGATTCTTTGATCGAAAAAATGGAAGACTTTACAATGAACACTAAGTTTGGTGAATTTCGTTTACGAGCCTATAAACAAACCACCAACGACCAGGTTCATATTGCGCTTACTAAAGGCTTTTGGAAGGAAAACGAAGCTGTTATGGTTAGAATGAACTCTACCTTAGTAAACAACGATATTTTAGGAACTCTCACCAATAATGCCGATAAAAAGCTAGACGATATGTTTCGCGTGATCTCTTCGGAAGGGAAAGGTGCTATTGTGTTTATCAATCAAGAGAGCCAGTCGCTCAATCTACTTCACCGTTTAAAAGAACTGAAAACTAATCAAAAACCAAACGAGGTAGCAAAAGCACCACGCATTGAAATGGACACCAAAGACTTCGGGATTGGGGCTCAGATTCTTCATGATCTTGGGATCCATAAAATTCGTTTAATAAGTAATAGCGATCACACAGAAAAGCGGGTGGGCATGATAGGTTACGGCTTGGAGATTATAGAATATGTAAGTTATTAAACTAGCGTTTCTCGTATTATTTGTTGGATCTTTCTTGCACGGCTCTCTACTTCAGATTTCGCCCATCCTATTTTGATCAACATTGAAACAGTTCTTCCCATCCACGCATCACTTTGTGAAAAGTTGGTTGCATTAAGGTCCTGCATGTTTTCTTTTACTTCGGAAGGAAGCTTCGCCAATGATTTCAGATTCCGAAGGTGCTCCCAACCGTTAATGTAGTGCCAATTATTGGTATACCAATAAAAACAAGCGTCAATCCCACCTTGGCTTAAGGCTGCATGTGCCTTTTTCGCTTTCTCTTCCGAAGGAAGAAAAATACTTAAAAACGAATAATTCTCTACACCTCCGTCTGGTACCCTGCGAAAGGTAACACCATCAACCTCCGAAAGTGCCTCCCGAAGAATCGTATAATTTTCACATTGTTTATTTAAAATTCCATCTAATTTCCCAAGCTGCGCAATGCCTACCGCTGCATGCAATTCAGAAATACGGAAATTATATCCCAAGGTTGGATGTGTCTCCGCACCGCGATCATGACCAATATGGTCATGCCCATGATCCTGATATTGATCGGAATTAATTTTATATTTCTCATTATTGGTGATGATCCCTCCTCCTTCACCACAAGTAATGGTTTTTACAAAGTCGAATGAAAAACATCCCAAATCGCCATAGCTTCCTAGTGGTTTTCCTTCAAAAGTACCGCCAATAGCCTGACAAGCATCTTCAAGGAGTAACAGATCATGTTTCTCACAAATGGCTTTTAAAGCCCTAAGATCTGCCATAGACCCACACATATGCACTGGCATAATACAACGTGTCTTAGGCGTTATTGCTGCTTCTACAGCAGCTGGATCAAGCGTAAGCGTATCGTCAATATCTACCAAAACGGGTATGGCTCCAAGCATCATGATAGATTCAAAGCTGGCAACAAAAGTAAATGTTGGCATGATCACCTCGTCTCCTGCCCCAACACCCGCCGCAGCCAAAGCAACAGTTAGTGCAGATGTACCACTTGATACTAATTGACAATGAGCAGCTTGCATGCGTTCGGCAAAAGCAATTTCAAATTCTTTGGCTTTCCAATGTCCATTTCGCATACCGTCGAAACCGTAACGCATTAAGACGCCACTTTCTAAAACATCGTTCACTTGTTTTCGCTCTTCAGCACCAAAAACTTCAAATCCAGGCATAATTTATCAATCTAAATGAATAAGTCGTAAATATACTAGAAGCCCCCAAATGCTGAAAGTCAATAGCCGTACTTTTTTCAGTATAATCAAATTAAAGTATCACACTATGCGTTTAACATTTTGAAGATTATTTACTAACTTCAATGCATAAATGTGACTAAAATCATAGCTGCGTTTATGCATACTGTGTAATTTTACGGTTGGTAGAAATTTATTTATGGAATACATCGATTATTATAAAGTTTTAGGATTAGACAAAAAAGCTAGTACGGCTGATATCAAAAAGGCCTATCGGAAGTTAGCACGGAAATATCACCCCGATGTGAATCCGAATGACCCCAAATCTGAACAAAAGTTTAAAGAAATAAACGAGGCAAACGAAGTACTTAGTAATCCAGAAAATCGGAAGAAATACGACGAATTCGGAAAAGATTGGAAACATGCTGATGAAATAAAAAAGGCACAAAAAGAGCAACAACAATATCAACGGTCTTATCAAACACAAGGCGGAGGATATGAAAATGCTCAAGGTGGCGATTTTTCAGATTTTTTTGAATCTATGTTCAATAGACAAGGGGGCTCCAAGGGCGGAAGTCCATTTGGTCGGCAAGTAAAATATAAGGGACAAGATTACAACGCCGAACTGCAATTGAATTTGAAGGATGTGTATACAACACATAAACGGACCATTACCGTTAATGACAAAAACATTCGGTTAACGATTCCGGCAGGCGTTGAAAATGGACAGGTAATCAAGATTAAAGGGCACGGCGGACCTGGAGTTCAAGGAGGCCCAAAGGGAGATTTGTACATCACTTTTTCGATTCTCAACAATACCAATTTCCGAAGAGATAAAAATGATCTCTATAAAACGGAGGTTTTAGACCTTTATACCATGATTCTTGGCGGTGAAACAACTGTAGAAACATTTGACGGAAAGGTTAAACTCAAGATTAAGTCTGGGACACAACCAGGAACAAAAGTGAAATTAAAAGGCAAAGGATTCCCTATTTATAAAAAAGAAGGAAGCAATGGTGATCTTTATGTTACCTACGATGTAAAATTACCCACCACACTTTCCGAAAAAGAAAAAGAATTGTTCAACGAGCTTTCAAAATTGCGATCATCATGAAAACAACCCAATATATAGCCGTCACAGAGGTTTCCAAAATTTATAATGTAGAAATTTCCTTTCTTTCAACTTTAAAAGAAATGGGACTTATTGAATGTATTTTAGTTTCACAAACAGAATGTATTCACACAGAGGCAATTCACGATGTGGAGAAAATGATCAGGATGCATCAAGATCTTTCGGTAAATCCTGAAGGTATCGATATCATCTTTAATTTGTTGGCAAAAGTAGATCAGATGGATCGTGAACTAAAAAGATTACATAACAGAATACAATTTCACGAAAATCCTAAGTAAAATAATTATAGCTCCATTATTACTTGAGAGGTTCCGCGCCGCACTTTTTTAAGAGTTGCGTGCAGATCATCTGCAGCTCTATGGCCAACTGGAAGGACTAACACAGATTGTAATCCTTTTTCTTTTAAACCTAAGAATTCATCATACTTTTTTGGCTCAAAGCCTTCAATTGGGCACGCATCTATATCCTCTAACGCGCAAACCGTGAGCAAATTACCGAGTGCCAAATACGCTTGCTTCGTCATCCAATTTAGAATTTGATCTTGTGGTTTTGCTGAAAATTCTTCGATCAAAAATTGCTCAAAAGGTTCTAAAATATGACGCGGTGTATTTCGTGTTTGCTCAACATCATTGAAATATCGCTTGATATATGCTGCATCTAAATTGGTTTCAATACACAAGATTAATACATGCGAAGCATCATTTACTTGTTGTTGTTGCATGGTCATAGGAACCAATTGCTTTTTGATCTCCGAATCACTTATAATTACCATCTTTAACGGTTGTAAACCGTATGAGGTTGCTGTTAGATTAAATGCCTCTTTAAGGATTTCTAGTTTTTCTTCTGAAAGTTTTTTTGAAGCATCAAACTTTTTAGTAGCATAACGCCATTGTAGTTTTTCTATGATATTAGTAGCCATATTGGAGTATCTTTGTAACGCAAAAATAGGAATAGACAGCTGTTTTTATTGCACAAACTCATACTTTATTCCTATTGAATAAAAGGCAACTACTATGACCCAACTGGAAGAACGAAAAGATAAAAGTGAAACCCGAATTTTTAAAGCCGTGTTTCCAAATACTACAAATCATTACGATACTTTGTTTGGTGGAACCACATTACATATGATGGACGAAGCTTCGTTTATTTGTGCAACGCGTTTCAGTAGAAAAAAAGTAGTGACGGTTTCAACAGAGCGTATTGACTTTACAAAGCCAATTCCACAGGGCACTATTATAGAATTAATTGCCCGTGTAAACACTGTAGGTCGCACTAGCTGTGTGGTTAAGGTAGATATTTTTATGGAAGATATGTACAATGAAAAGCGTGATAAAGTTGTGACTGGTTACTTTACATACGTCGCAATTGGTGAGGATAAAAAGCCGATTCCAATTTTAGATTAGTTTTTCTTCAAAATTCTTTTCAGAAACAGAAAAAGGGTAGTATATTTGCCCTCGCTAATGGAGAAATGGCAGAGTGGTCGAATGCGGCAGTCTTGAAAACTGTTGAGGGTCACACCTCCGGGGGTTCGAATCCCTCTTTCTCCGCAAAAGGAAACCTACAACGAAAGTTGTGGGTTTTTTTGTTTTCTGCGAAAATGCAAAATTCACTTCAGCTGTAGAGCGGGAAAACAAGAAACTAAACACAAGAAGTGAGCTACTCTTATCTTAATTTTTTTCGCATTGCTTCTGAAATGTTATGGGCATATACGCCGTAGGCATCTACCAAAAGACCTTTAATCCCTTTTTTTGAAGAAATAGCGTAGAGTACACTATTATCATCTGTACTACTCATTCCTTCAAATCGATACATCTTATCAACATCAAAATCTTCAGGATGTAATTTGAGTTTTAAGGCATTGCTTTCAAGATGTTCGGCCTTCAAATTAAAGTCTACGCTATACCCTTTTGCCTGTAAATAAGCCATAGTTTCTGAAAGTGTATCGAATGATTTCATAGGTTGTTATTTTAAATTGAGCGTTTGGTCAAGTTAATAATAAATTGAACCATTTCTTCTTTTCTGAATATATATTAAGTAGCATTCCGAAGAATACTCAATTATAAAACAATTGGCTTAGAATCATTTGCAATCTAGTTAATGAGTGAGACGAGCATTCGGTTTCTTTTTTTACTTTCAACATACAGATTGTGATATGACCGTATTATACCTTTTACTTATTCCCAATTCATTCGTTGCAATCTAACAGCATTCAAGATGGCCAGCAATGCAACGCCTACATCAGCAAATACAGCTTCCCACATACTCGCTAAACCTCCGGCTCCCAAAATTAATACAACCAATTTAACACCAAAGGCTAATGCAATATTTTGCCAAACAATTTTTCGAGTTGACCGACCTATTTTAATAGCTCTTACTACCTTTGAAGGCTGGTCTGTTTGAATGATCACATCTGCAGTTTCAATGGCAACATCGCTTCCTAAACCTCCCATTGCAATACCAACATGACTTGCGGCTAGTACAGGCGCATCATTTATACCATCACCAATAAACGCTATTTTATTATCAGGATTTTGCTTTAAGATTTCAACCTCATTTAATTTGTCTTCAGGTAATAATCCTCCTTTGGCTATTTTAATGTTTAATTCGGCTGCCACTTTTTGAGTAATCGAGTCCTTATCGCCAGATAGCATGATTAAATTCTTAATCCCTAATTTGCGTAATGCTGTAATAGTCTCTTTTGCATCTTCCTTTAATTCATCAGCAATTACAACATAACCCACGAATAGATCAGCTATCGCCATCAGTACAATAGATTCTACGATAGTTTCGGTCTCCTCTAATACTTGTATGTTATTTGCAGTCATTAAGGCTTTATTACCTACTAATACCTTTTTACCATTTACAGTACCTTTTAGGCCCTTTCCAGCAATTTCAGATACGTCTGAAGCCTTATAATCAGATCCTTCAGCTTTATACGCTAAGACAGCTTTCGCAATAGGATGTGTGGAATTTTCTTCCATAGCCATGAGATACATCATAAATTCTTTCTCTCCCCAATTGACAGCCTTGATCTTTGTGATCTTAAAAACACCCTTGGTAACCGTCCCCGTTTTATCCATGACCAACGTATTTATTTTGGTCATTGCATCTAGAAAAGAAGCGCCTTTGAATAAGATTCCATTCTTAGAAGCTGCACCCAAACCACCAAAATAACCTAACGGAATAGAGATCACTAAAGCACAAGGGCACGATATTACTAAAAAGATCAAGGCACGATAGAGCCAATCCCTAAAAACATAGTCGGCTACAAAAAAATAAGGCAACAAAGTGACACCAATAGCTAAAAAAACGACTATGGGCGTATAGACTCGCGCAAACTGCCTAATAAATAATTCGGTTTTTGATTTACGTGCCGTTGCGTTTTGAACTAGATCTAAAATTCTTGCAATAGAACTGTCTTGATATGCTTTTGTGACTTCTACTTCTATTACGTTTTCTAAATTTATACTACCGGCAAAAACGTTTGTTCCTTTTATAATTGTATCTGGTTTGCTTTCACCAGTTAAAGCAGCAGTATTTAACGAGGCTTTTTCAGAAATGAGAATACCATCTAAAGGAATTTTTTCTCCTACTAGTATCTGAATCTTCGCTCCTATCGTAACTGTTTCAGGTTGGACGCTTATTACTTCCCCATTTCTTAAAACATTTGCTTCTTTCGGACGCACGTCTAAAAGCGCTTTTATATTTCCCTTTGCTTTACTCACTGCAGCATCTTGGAATAACTCGCCCACTGCATAAAATAGCATTACCGCAACCGCCTCTGGATATTCACCAATTCCGAATGCTCCTACCGTTGCAATAGACATCAAGAAAAATTCAGTAAAAACCTCACCTTTTTGAATACTTTTCCAACCGTCTTTGAGAACTGGAAATCCCACAGGTAGATAGGCTATAATGTACCAAGCTAGGCGTAACCAATCTTTAAAAAAAGACACTTCAAAATAATCTAAAGCAATACCTATGGCAAGCGGTAAAAAACTTGCAATTGCTGGGATATAGATCTTAAGCCCCTTATAATTTCCTCCGTGGTGATGACCATCAGTATGATTGTGATCTGCTTCAGAAGCCGACTTAAGATCTCTCAATTTTAATTTTTTCTTTTTCATAGTGTAATTAAATAGGGCTTTTCGAACTGAATTAATCGCTATTATTCTCTATTGTATTTTTTTAACACGTAGTCTAAATCGCTTGAAATAGGGAACCTAGCCAATGCAGCTACATTCGCGCCGCCTGTATTGCCAATCGGCACCCGATCAATAAAAGATTTCCAACCGCCAAAAACCAATCGTATGAGTTGCCCAAATACTTCTTTGGGATTCCGCGCTTTTAAACCTAATTGCAACATTAGATAATGCACCTTGCTATGCTCAAAAGGATAAGATTGCCCTAAAACATGTGCGCGCTCTAGATGGAACCAAGCGCCTGTAAGATTTCCCTTTTTTAGTTCCACCCTATAACAAGCCAACTCGTCTAAAAAATGCTTTTTTAAGCCTTTCGGACAAACTACATTAACACGCATTCAATGAATTTTATTCAAAACTATTCAATTAACACATGCAATGGAAGTGCAATATTAGCTGCTACATTTATCACAAATTCCCTTTACGACCAAATTGACATTTTCTGATATAAAACCTTCTGGAACCTTTATCTGTGGAATCTTATGTTCCGTTAAACAGATGGTTTCATTACAATTGTTACAGTGAAAATGTAAATGAAGATCGGTTTCAATCTCACATCTACAGCCTGCTTCGCATAAAGCGTATTTCGTAATTCCAGTTCCGTCATCAATTTGATGAACAATCGCTTTTTCTTCAAACCTTTTTATCGTTCTATATAAGGTTGTTCGATCGGCTTTTTCAAAAGCATTTTCAATATCACTCAAAGTGACCGCGACTTGTTTCTCAACGAGAAACTTATAGATCAGCAATCGCATGGCCGTTACCCTTATATTTTTCGATTCAAAAAGTTGTTCCATGTTTAGCATAATTAATTTGAATTTTCTGTCTCGCTTTTCTTTTTCTCTGCAATCAAATAACAAGTATTGTTATAATCAAAAATTGCCTTTAGTTCCATTTTCTTCGGAAATTGTGCCGAGCCCGATTATCATCTTCAGCTCCTAATACTACTTCATTGGGTTCAAAACTCCAATCTTTATTATCTCTTTCTACCGGAAAAAACATAAAAATGATCTCCTTTTTTTGAAATTTGCTGAGCGCAACGCTGAAATTGACTTATTAATTCAGTAAAACTTCTCGATTTAAATCATCACGTAAAAAATCACAATTATTAGAATTGAAGATCCTTTTGGGTTCAAAAATGGGTATAGCCATCCTTAAAATTTATATGAATTATACTTGAGGGGGTTGTAAAATAGAACTATTAAAGTCTTTTTCTAAACCGTTAACATATAAAAAAAACCGTGTAGAAATATCACTTGAATACGAAGTTATATCCATTTGATCAAAATAGGTAGCATAAATATGACAACATTGACATTGACAGAAAGGGGAACACAGATCTATTTCGAGATCATCATCTAAATGCTGCATTATTTCAGTGACAATATCATCGCCACCCACCTCATTATCTTCACAAGGTGAGAAATTAAGCACCAGAAAATAAACTGAAAACACGACTGATATTAGTTTCATTGTAACAAATATACAATTATAAGAATGCAATGGTTGTGCAAATTGCCACTTCAATATTATGTTGAAAAGTGTCTTTTCATTGAATCCTAAGAGCATCCTTAGCCGAAGTTTTTAAGGGAAATCAAAGCAACTGATATATATCATTTCAGAAAGCGACAGGAGGGTTTATCTTTAAATACCGTTTAATGATAAAATCTAAAAAAATGAAATCTTTGTTCAATTTAAAAGTACTATTAATAGGTCTATTTCTATTTTTAGGTACAACTGCCACGAATACCTTAGTGGCCCAACAAGTGGTTACTACGATAACCTATCAACATTTCTATGATGGATTATCTCCACATGGTATTTGGATTGATTATCCGGGTTATGGTCATGTTTGGCATCCTTCAGTAGATGGTAACTTTAGACCTTATTTTACAAATGGATATTGGGATTACTCCTATGATGGATGGATTTGGGTCTCTAATTACGAATGGGGCTGGGCTCCATTTCATTATGGACGTTGGCTCTATGACGATCTTTATGGATGGTTATGGATTCCTGGGTACGAATGGTCTCCCGCTTGGGTTATTTGGGGAGATGTTGATGAATTTTATGCATGGGCTCCTTTAATGCCTAGTGTGAACGTAGTGGTATGGTATGGTACTTGGCGGCCAACCCCTATTTACTGGAATGTTGTTAAACGAATCTACATTTATGATCGAGACATAAGCAATCGAGGAAGAAGTAATTTAGATAATGCCTTTGTTGGACGTATAAGAATAGATAATCACCACGCTACAACAAGCTATCACAATCATTACTATGCCAGAGGACCCGAACTAAATGAGGTACAAAGATATGTTCCAAGAAAAATTGTACCTGTGACGATAAGAGATGTAAAAAGAAATGCTCCTTCAGTACGCGATGGAAATGACCTAAAAGTATACCGTCCGAGAATTCAAACGCTCGAACCAAGAACCTATAGAAGTATTGAAAGTATTAATCACAATCCGGTTCGACCTAATGTAGACAGAACCAAAACTGATAGAACCCAGCAAACAAGAAACGTTGAGAGACTTCCAGTTAGAAGGTCGCCAACAAATACATCAAGAACTAAAACAATAAGTACTAAGAAAAGGGGAAATAATGAGTAAGCTTTACGAGTGAATTATGATAAGTTGGTTTGATTAATAGAGCTGACCAAAATCATAGTATCGCTCCTAACATAATTGCACCTTTACACCCTTAATTTAAATCCATAATCTGAAGCAAATGAAAAAGACCGCCGCATATCATCAGCAAAAACAAATTCGCATCGTTGTAGAAAATTCGTTTCTAGACTTAGTAGAATTTAAAAAGAAAGGCGATAAAGAATCTTTCAATCAACAACTTTTAAAGATACTCCCTGAAGTAAAAAATTATATAAACGAACGCTTAGCTACTGCCATTAAAAAAGGCCATTTTTCTAAAGGAAAATACAAGGCCGATGATTTTATAGATCAACTCTTTATTGAAGTTTATGATCATATCGATCAACTTGATAATGAAAAGGATTTCTACTTATGGTTGTTTAAAAAGACCAATGAATTGCTTGATGATACTATCGTAGAAGAAGAATTTGACGATTATTTCTTTAAAAATATTGATGACTACTCAAAACCTGAATGGGATGCGATGGAAGAGAAATATAGCACCGACGGAGATGGCGATCTGTTGATGATTGAGGAGTTAGATGACAGCTCATACAATCACAATGACTATACCTTAAATCATGTTTTTATTGAAAATGACGAAAAGGAGATGACCAAAAAAATCGACGCCGACTTAAGTGAAGAAGCGGTTAGTCGACATATAAACTTGGTCTTACAAAATCTACCTTCAGCAATGCGCGAGGTATTTAACTTATTTACTCGCCAGCAGTTTACTTTGGAAGAAATTGGAGCTATTAGAAAGAGTACCGCTAAAGAGGCTGAAAAGCTTTTAAAAGATGCCCGAAAAGCACTTCAGGTAAGTCTTTTTAATAGATACTCCACAAACTGAAAGTACTGTTAAGTTGTAGGATAAGCAATAAAGAATCTATAGTTACCAAAGAGCGCATATATTGTATTATTAATTGACTTGCTCTTTTTACGTCACAAATAAGGTGCTTCAACCCTATTCTTCTTAAAAGGAAATCTATTTTTCTGGATTTCCTTTTTAAGAGGTTAGACGCATATTTTTAATTTCTCATAACAGAAATAGCTATTTCAAACTGTTAAAAAAACAGCTGTTGTGTAACAACCGTTACACTTGATGATTTTATTTACTCATAAATTTGACTATCAAAATTTAAATTATGACGAAAAAATATCTAGTTTTTATACTAACCATATTTACAGCTGTAAGTCTGTTTGCACAAGAACAATTTACTGTTCAAATTGAACCCTTAGTTATTGAAGATGCACCTAATGTTCATTCGTACTCTTGGGGAGTAACTACAGATGGCAAATGGGTCATTTTAGGTGGAAGAATTGATGGTTTGCATCGGCGACAACCCTTTGCGGCTTTCTTAGAAAGTGACAACAATAAAAATGTTTATGTGGTTGATCCCACAACTAATCAATCGTGGAACACATCCATTAGTGTTTTACCAACCCCTTTATTTGAACAATTACAATCTACAAATCAAGAATTTTATCAACGAGAGAACACCTTATACGTTATTGGAGGTTATGGTTATAGCGCTACACAGAACGACCATATTACATATGATAATCTAACTGCTATTGATATTGATGGATTAGCCAATGCCGTCATGACTAATTCGAGTATCGATCCGTTTTTTAGACAAATTACCGATCCTAATCTTGCAGTTACTGGTGGGCAATTGGGCATGTTAAACGACGTCTTCTACTTGTGCGGCGGACAATATTTTGAAGGAAGATATAACCCTATGGGACCTAACAGCGGACCAGGATTTATTCAGAATTATACGGATGAGATCAGGTCATTTCAAATTAATGATGATGGTACAAATTTATCAATAGCCAACTATTCAGCGCAACACGACACCAATAATTTGCATAGACGAGATTATAATATGGTGTCACAGATTTTTCCTGACGGAACTGAAGGGCTCACCATGTTTAGCGGTGTTTTTCAACATAACGTCAATTTGCCTTGGTTAAACACTGTGGATGTTAAAACAACAGGGTACACAGTAAATAATGTCTTCAATCAATATTTAAGTCAGTATCACAGCGCCACGATGCCCGTATATGATAGCGCAAACAATATCATGCATACCTTCTTTTTTGGGGGTATCAGTCAATACACTTTAGACGCAAACAATAATCTAGTACAAGACAACAACGTTCCGTTCGTAAAAACGATCAGTAAAGTTTCAAGATTCAGTGATGGTGCAATGACCGAAAGCAGTTTAAATATAGAAATGCCTGCTTTTTTAGGTTCTGGAGCAGAATTTATTCCCTTAAATACTAGTCAGAATTATTTAACAGATCAAATCGTTGATCTCAATAATCTTGAAGATGAACTTACGCTTGTTGGCTACATTTTCGGAGGTATTGAAAGTTCTCAAGAAAACATTTTCTTTATTAATAATGGAACACAAAGTAATGCAAGTAACCTAGCTTTTAAAGTATACATCGATAAATCGGTATTGAGCGTAAATGAAGTAGTGTTAAATTCTACGAACATATACAATTTAAAAGTCTATCCAAATCCTTCAAAAGATGGTATCTTTTTGGTTGACGTTTTTATTCCAAATACAGAAAAAACCGCAATCGAAATTTACGATGTTTTAGGAAAAAGAATTTGGTCCATGGAATTTGAAAAAGCAATTGGCTTACAAACGATTCCTATTGACTTAGCAAAACTGGCCAGTGGTGAATACATCTTAGTCTTTAAAAATGACGGAAATAGTATAAAAAAAGCCATTCTAAAGCTCTAAATTTTCATACGTCGATGGCTAGTGTTAAAGTTTGATTTATTGAATAAATCGGATACCAATAATACGTATATTTGTTAACCAAACGGTTAAACCTATTAGTTAGAATGAAAAAAGAAAAGGAAGCCACTACCGAGCAACAGATATTAGATGCTGCCAAATCGGTATTTCAAAGTAAAGGAATGGATGGCGCACGCATGCAAGAAATTGCCAATGAAGCTGGGATTAACAAGGCCATGCTTCATTACTATTACAGAAATAAACAACTACTTTTTGAAGCAGTTTTTAAACAGGCATTTTCATTGTTAGCTCCACAACTTAACGACATTCTTAACGATGATTCTTCGATAGAAGATAAGATCAAAAGCTTTACTGTTAATTACACTTCGTTTATGATGAAGCATCCATATTTGCCTAATTTCATCATTCAAGAACTAAATAGAAATGAAGACTTTATTTTAAAGTTAAAAAAAAATACAGGGTTTCCCAATCTTCAAAAATTTAAGAAGCAAGTAGATTCTGAAATCGATAATGGAATAATACTACCTATTGAGGCAGATCAATTATTCGTGAATATTATCGCTCTCAATATTTTTCCCTTCCTAGGAAAACCATTGATCAAAGCATTTACCGATAAAGATGAAAAGGCGTATAATGACTTCGTTGAAAGCCGTAAATCTGAAGTTGCAAATTTTATTATCAACTCTATAAAACGCTGATAAAATGAAACGATTCATCATTATTGTAGTATTACTATTTTCAGCTTCTGCCATCGCACAAAATTCTATAAGCCTGCAGAAATGTTATGATTTTGCGATCGTAAATTATCCTTTAGCCAAACAATCACATCTACTAGATTCTCAGAATCAACTAGAACGTGAAGTTATTTCAACCTCAAAGCTACCACAGCTAAATTTAGATGCCCAAGCTACATATCAATCGGATGTCATTGAGATCCCCATTCCTAATTCTGCGATTGAACCGCTTAATAAAGATCAATATCGGGTAACCGTTTCAGCAACACAACTCATCTACGATGGCGGCGTCCGAAACGCCACTCTAAACTCAAAATTGGCACAACTAAAAACGAATCAAAAGCAGGTTGAAATTAATCTCTATCAGTTAAAACAAAAGATCAATCAACTTTACTTTTCTATTTTATTGTCTCAGGAAACTACCTCTTTGCTTAAAACCAAAGAAGCACAGCTACAAGCTAAACTAAAGGAAGTGGCATCTGGAATTAAATACGGAGTGCTTTTACCCACTTCCAGTGACATATTAAAAGCTGAAATGCTGAAACTAGATCAGCAACTTTTGGAAATTGACAGCAATAGATCTGTTCTCATCGAAACACTTTCCAGAATCATTGATAAACCTTTAGACGCCTCAACCAAATTTTCTAATTCACTAGTAGAAACAAATATAAGATCAGAATTAAAGCGTCCGGAACTAGAATTATTTCAATTAAAAAAGGAAGAGATAGAACAGAATGAATCATTAATCGCGAAAAAAAACAGTCCAAAACTTCTTGGTTTTGCTACTGGAGGATATGGAAATCCGGGACTAAATATGCTAGACAATTCATTTCAACCTTTTTATATCGTAGGAGTCAAAATAAATTGGAATGTTTTTGATTGGAATGCTAACAAAAAACAACGCGAATCACTGTCCATTGGCAAAGATCTCGTCGATTCAGAAACGGAAACATTCAAACTCAACACCAATATTGAACTTAATCAACAGCTAAAGGAAATAGAAAAGATAAAAGCATTTATTGTTTCCGATCAAGAAATCATTGCACTTCGTAAAGATATCCTCCTGTCTGCCGATTCACAGTTAAAGAACGGTATCATTACATCATCGGCCTATATCACAGAGCTTACCAATCTGTACGAAGATGAAAATACTTTGGTAAAACATAAAATTCAGTTACAACTCGCAAGAGCCAATTATAATATCATTCAAGGACACTAACTTTTAACAGATGAAAAACTCCAAGTATATTCTTAGTATCAGTATCCTAGCCACAAGTTTGTTTTCCTGTAGTTATTCTAACGGAAAAGCAGATGGCTATGGAAATTTTGAAGCAACAGAGATCATTATTTCCGCGGAAAACAACGGAAAATTAATGCAGTTTGATGTTAATGAAGGAGATATCCTTAAAAAAGACCAGCTTATTGGTTATATCGATACAATTCCATTAACGCTAAAACGCGAGCAGCTAAAGGTTGCAAAAGATGTGATCAGCTCAAAATCGAGAGGTGTTCTTTCGCAAATTAAGGTGTTAAACGCCAGAATAAACACAGCCCTCACGAACAAAACCCGAACAGAAAATTTAATTAAAGACAACGCAGGCACCCAAAAACAACTCGATGATATTCTGGGTGAGATCAATGTGCTCAATAATCAAGTAAAAAGCGTAGAAATTCAAAATGCCCCAGTTGTGAACGAGCTTAAATCTATTGATGTGCAGCTTAAACAAATTGATGATCAAATTCAGAAAAGTAAAATTATAAACCCTTTAAACGGAACGGTTCTCACTAAATATGCAGAGCCAAATGAGATAACTGCTTTTGGCAAACCACTATATAAAATTGCAGATTTAGCCACCATGCAGCTGCGTGTTTATATCAGCGAAACCCAGTTGGTTAATTTGACGATCGGTCAAGAAGTAACGGTAAAAATTGATGATGAAGAGGAAATGAGATCATATGTGGGTACGGTTCGTTGGATTGCTTCGGAAGCAGAATTCACTCCAAAAATTATTCAAACAAAGGAAGAACGCGTTGCTTTAGTATATGCGGTCAAAATAGACGTGATCAATGACGGAAGTATAAAAATTGGAATGCCCGCCGAGTTATGGCTCAAAAATGAAAACAATCTTTAATTAAATAATTATGATAAAATCTGTAATTACTATACTGCTCATTGCAATCACCCTACTAACGGGTTGCAATAGCACCGAAAAGCAAAAAGAAACTGAAAATGCTGATATTCAAGCGCAAGTACAGGAACAAGAAGATGATCTGTTAAGCACTCAATGGAAAAAAGATATTCAATTAAACGATGGCGCGAAATGGGCGGCAAATTTAGAAACTACCCAGGGAGTCAAAGAGATGCAAAACATAATAAAGGATCATGCAACATCTACTATGGAAGAATATCACCATATGGCGAATCAACTAAATGAAGTTAAAAATACGGTTGTAAAAGAATGTACCATGAAAGGAGCTTCTCATGACAATTTACACATTTGGTTATATCCACTTATCGAAAAAATTAATGCCTTAGCTGAAACAAATAATCTTGACGAAGCAACATCTATTAAATTAAGTATTGAAGATAATCTAAATGCTTACACCACTTTTTTTCAATAAAAATTAAATTATATCATCATGGAAAGACATAGTTATAATGTTACTATTAATTGGACACAAGACCGAAAAGGGATGATGTGTTCACCCGAGTTAGAAAACACCGAAACCCACGATACTCATTGTATCGAAGTGGCTACACCTCCCGAATTTCCAGGAGGTATGAAAAATATTTGGTCACCAGAGCATTTGTTCACTGCAGCCGTAAGTAGCTGTTTGATGACCACTTTTTTAGCTATTGCTGAAAATTCAAAATTAGATTTTATCAGTTTTAAATGTGGCTCGAAGGGCTTTTTGGAAAAAGTGGAAGGTAAATTTATGATCAGCGAAGTGCTGTTATTCCCTGAAGTAATCATTAAAGACGAATCTCAGCGAGAACGCGCCGAGCGAATCTTAGAGAAATCAGAAAAGGCTTGTTTAATTTCAAATTCAATTATTTCTAAAGTTACTATGGAATCCAAGATCATTGTTCAAAATTAGCGTTAGGTGAGTATTTCTATCAACCATATTAGTAAATCATATAAAAAGGTAAATGCCTTACAAGACATTAGCTTCGACATAAAAGCAGGTGAACTTTTTGGGCTTATTGGTCCGGATGGTGCAGGTAAAACCACTCTTTTCCGAATTTTAACCACCTTATTGATTGCTGATGAAGGTACAGCTACCGTTGCTGGCTTTGATGTGTTTGAAGATTATAAGAAAATTAGGAATAATGTTGGTTATATGCCCGGAAAGTTTTCCCTCTATCAAGATCTAACGGTCAAAGAAAACTTAAACTTCTTTGCAACCATTTTTGGAACTACCGTGGAAGAAAACTACGATTTAATTAAAGATATCTATGTTCAAATAGAACCTTTTAAAAATCGAAGAGCTGGAAAGCTATCTGGCGGAATGAAGCAAAAACTAGCTTTATGTTGTGCATTAATTCATAGACCAAAAGTTCTATTTTTGGATGAACCCACAACTGGTGTTGATCCCGTTTCGAGAAAAGAATTCTGGGAAATGCTTAAACGCCTTCAGAAAAAAGATATCACAATTCTTGTTTCCACTCCTTATATGGACGAAGCCGAACTTTGTGATCGTGTTGCGCTTATTCAAGATGGAAAGATCTTGGAGATCGATACGCCTCAGGCTATTGTAAAGCACTATCCAAAATCAATTTACAATGTTCGCGCAAACAATATGTATCAGCTAATAAGCAGTTTAAAGGCCTATGAATTTAACCATAGCGCATATCCATTCGGCGAGTTTATACATTACACAGATCGTAGAACCGACTTTGATCCAGGGCACTTACTGCAATATTTAAAATCCCGAGATCTTTCAAATATTATAATTGAAAAGACAGTACCTACAATTGAAGATACCTTTATGGAATTAGCCAAATAATGAGCAGCGAAAAAGTAATAGCAGTAGAAAAATTAACCAAAATGTTTGGTGACTTTACAGCGGTTGATGCCATTACATTTGATGTTAGAAAAGGAGAAATATTTGGTTTTTTGGGAGCAAATGGTGCAGGAAAAACAACAGCCATGAAAATGCTGATCGGTATTTCTAAACCAACTTCTGGGATTGCGACTATTGCTGGATTTGATGTATTTAAAGATGCCGAAGACATTAAAAAGAACATTGGATACATGAGTCAGAAATTCGCTTTATACGACGATTTAACCGTAAAAGAGAATATCACCTTCTTTGGTGGCATTTACGGCCTATCAAGAAAAAAAATCAAAGCGAAATCGGATGCACTAATTGAAGAATTAGGCTTAGAGAATGTAGCTAACAAACTAGTAGGCGGTTTACCTTTGGGGTGGAAACAAAAGATCTCCTTTTCAGTTGCCTTACTTCACGAACCAAAAATTGTTTTTCTGGATGAACCAACAGGAGGTGTTGACCCAATTACCAGACGACAGTTTTGGGAAATGATCTATAAAGCAGCACATGAAGGCACCACCATTTTTGTGACCACTCATTATATGGATGAAGCCGAATATTGTGATCGGGTGTCTATTATGGTTAATGGGAAAATTGAAGCATTAGATACACCAAAGAACCTTAAAGCACAATTTGAGGCAGCAACTATGAAAGATGTCTTTATAAAACTAGCCCGAGGATGAAAAGATTTATAGGCTTCGTAAAAAAAGAATTCTACCATATTTTTAGAGATAGACGTTCGTTGTTTATTCTCTTCGGAATGCCTATCGCCCAGATCTTACTATTTGGATTCGCAATTACCAATGAGATCAATAATGTTGATATTGCTATTCTCGATCATTCAAAAGACGCTACCACAACCGAAATAATCAATAAAATAGCTGCCTCGAACTATTTTAGTATCAAGCAAATAATTGATCGCGAAGCAGATATAGCTTCCGTTTTTGAAAAAGGAGAGGTCAAGGCTGTATTAAATTTTGAAAGAAATTTCAGCAAAAACCTGATCACAAAACACAAAGCCACTGTTCAAATTATTACAGATGCTACAGACCCAAACACCGCAAATACAATTAGTAATTATGTAAATGCCATCCTTCAGCAATATCAAAAAGGCTTAAATAAAGACGTTACAATTGTCTATCAAATTATTCCTCAAACCAGAATGGTTTACAATCCCGAGCTAAAAAGTGTTTATATGTTTGTTCCCGGTGTTATGACCATTATTTTAATGTTGGTCTCGGCAATGATGACCTCTATTTCAATTACAAGAGAAAAGGAATTAGGAACAATGGAAATACTGCTAGTGTCACCATTAAAACCCTTTCAGGTGATCATAGGAAAGGTTTTTCCTTATATTTTTCTGTCGATCATAAATGCAGTGGTTATAGTGATGCTGAGCATTTTTATATTTAATATGCCCGTGCAGGGCAGTTTGTTCTTGCTGGCTTTAGAAAGTATCTTGTTTATTATAAGTGCTTTGGCCTTGGGTATACTGATTTCGACCATATCAGCTACACAGCAAACCGCAATGATGATCTCATTAATGGGATTGATGCTTCCCGTAATTTTACTTTCGGGGTTTATTTTCCCTATCACTAGTATGCCCTTACCGCTTCAAGTCATTAGTAATATTATTCCCGCCAAATGGTTTATAATCATAATTAAAGGAATAATGCTCAAAGGTGTAGGCTTGCAATACCTTTGGAAGGAAACCCTAATTTTATTAGGAATGACTGTGTTTTTTATAGCATTGAGTATTAAGAAGTATAAAATTAGATTAGAGTAATGAAAACTATAGTCTATATCATACAAAAAGAGTTTAAGCAGATCTTTCGAAATAAAGGTATGCTACCAATCATTTTTGTATTGCCCCTACTCCAACTTATTATTCTATCAAATGCAGCCACTTTTGAAGTGAAGAATATCAAATTTGGTTATATCGACAACGACCATTCATCAACATCTAGAGCGCTCATAGAAAAGTTTAATGCATCGACTTATTTTGATGTGTCAAGCAGGTTTTCTTCGGAAAAAAAAGCAAGTGAAGCCATGCTCAAGGGAGTTGTCGATGTGATTATAGATGTTCCTCCCTACTTCGAACGCGATCTATTAAAAGAAAAACATACTACTTTGGGTGTTACTATCAACGCCATTGATGGTGCAGCTGCTGGTGTTGAGAATGTTTATATAACACAGATCGTACAACGTTTCAATCAGCTTATAAAAATTGATCTTGGGCAAACTTCCGATAAGCAATTTCAAGTGTCTAATATTGAAACCATTCCATTATTCTGGTACAATGAAACGCTGAATTATAAAACATTTATGGTACCCGGGATTTTAGTACTCTTGGTAACCATGATTACGTTGTTCCTGTCAGGAATGAACATTGTACGCGAAAAGGAAATTGGAACCTTAGAGCAAATTAATGTGACTCCTATTAAAAAGAGCCAATTTATCATAGGTAAATTATTTCCATTTTGGGTCATCGGAATTGGCTTATTGACCATTGGATTGATTATAGCAAAACTCATTTTTGATGTGCCAATGCTGGGTAGTTTAATACTGATGTATTTCTACACGTCTATTTATATTTTGGTGATTTTAGGCATTGGTTTATTCATTTCAAATTTTACTGACACCCAACAGCAAGCTATGTTTATCGCTTGGTTCTTTACCGTTATTTTTATTCTAATGAGCGGTCTGTTCACTCCTATTGAAAGTATGCCAAGATGGGCTCAGATCCTTACCGAATTTAACCCAATAAAATACTTTGTTGAAGTGATGCGAATGGTGATGCTGAAAGGTTCAGGCTTTATGGATATCCTTCCGCAGCTATTAAAAACCTTATTATATGCCCTTATAATGAATGGCTTAGCCGTATGGAGCTATAAAAAAACAAATTGAAAATTTAGGAGCGGCCAAATAAAACAAGCTTTCTAAAGAAGAATTTGAATGCGTAATGAATAAGAGTAGTTCAGGTTTGTGATGATCTGATAAAGAACTTTTACTCCTTATCTTTTTTCTTGGATAATTTAACTGCCAACCAAATAAAACCTACTAAAAAATGAAGCAAGATAATGCCGGCTACAATGTATATCGTGATATTTGAATTATCTTTCATACAACTCTGTTTTACAGCACAAAATTAATCTTAAATTAAAATTACAAGTGTAACCTAAGTTACTGTGCTAATTTAAAATGCCCATTATCTTTAATAAAAATTAAAGTAATGTCAAAAATCGTCATTTTAGGTGCAGGAATCTCTGGCCATGTGGCCGCTGCACATTTACGCAGAAAACTACCTAAAGAACATGAGGTTGTTGTGGTATCGCCAAATAGTAACTACCAATGGATTCCATCCAATATTTGGGTGGGGATTGGAAGAATGAAATCTAAACAGATTTTGTTTCCGCTAGCACCATTGTACAAAAGGAAAGGCATTGGATACAAACAAGCAAAAGCTACTGCCTTTTATCCTGAAGGTGACAAAACAGAGCAAAAACCTTATGTTTTAACCGAATATGTAGCAGGAGAACGAAAAGGGCAGCAAGAAAAAATAACATATGATTATCTGATCAACGCAACAGGTCCGAAATTAAATTTTGAGGCAACTGAAGGATTGATCCCTGGACAAAACAAAACGTATTCCGTTTGTACATATACACATGCCGATCATGCCTGGGCAGGTTTAAAAACCTTGATCGAAGAGATGAAACAAGGAAAGAAAGCTAAAATTTTGATCGGTACGGGGCACGCAAAATCAACTTGTCAGGGAGCTGCTTTTGAATATATCTTAAATGTTGAACAAGAACTTCGGAAACATAAGGTTCGCGAAATGGCAGAAGTGACCTGGATCTCGAACGAATATGAATTAGGCGATTTTGGAATGGATGGGATGCTTTTAAGTTATGGAGGTATGACTATGAAATCTCATGAAATGGTCGAAATGATCTTTGAAGATAGAGATATAAAGTGGATCCTTGGAGCAGGTGTAAATAAGATCGAAGATGGATTAGCATATTATGAAAATCTAGAAGGTGAATACCAAACAGAAACGTACGATTTTGCCATGTTAATTCCGTCATTTTCTGGTCATGGTTTTAAGGCTTACGATAAAAACGAAAACGATATTACTGAAAAACTCTTTAAAGGTTTTATGATCGTGGATGCAGATTATAGCCCGAAAGCTTATGAAGATTGGTCTGTTCAAGATTGGCCGGAAACCTATCAAAATCCGAGTTATAAAAACATTTTTGCCCCTGGAATTGCCTTTGCACCACCACATGCGATTTCAAAACCGAGAAAAAGCAAAAACGGAACTGATATTTCACCTTCCCCGCCTCGTACAGGAATGCCATCTGGTATCACCGCAAAATTGGTGGCAGATAATATAATAGATTCTATAAAAAGCGGCAAAGAATCTTTACATCACAAAGGCAGCATGGGAAATATGGGAGCTGCTTGTATTGCTTCGGCGGGTTATGGTTTAACCACAGGAAGTGGTGTAAGCATCACAACCTATCCCATTGTACCAGATTATCATAAATATCCAAAAACACAGGGAAGACAATTGGGCAAAACCTTTGGTGAAATAGGATTAGCGGGGCATTGGCTAAAACTTGCTTTGCACTACGCTTTTATTTACAAGGCTAAAATGCGCCCTTTTTGGTGGTTAATTCCCGAATAAAAAAACAAAAAATTATGACACAACGTATTTCAAAATATCAAAGATTCAAAATGATGAACCCCATCATTCAGTTCTTCAAGTTCATTTATTTAAGTATAAAAATAATGATCGTGGTAGCTGGAGGGCATGGTGGAACTCGAAAGGCAAACTGATTTGATAGTCAGTTTTTAGTTGGTTGGTTGTTAAAAGGCATTTGTACTTATTATAAATGCCTTTTTTATGTGACATAAAACCAAACAGAGATCTACTACTTGTACAAAAAAGTATAAGCGTTACTCTCACAACTATTGCTCAAACACCCTTTTTAGGGGTGTTTATTTTTATAGGTAACCTATGTTACTTACAAAGGCGTTTATCTGCCGTATTTTTGCATCATAAATAATTATAAAATGAAATACAAACTACTAGTTTTAACCATTACTTTTTTAAGTGTTGTTTCAGTGCTTACTGCGCAAGAGGTTATTCCTATTACAAAGTCTGAAGTTTTAAATAAGGTAACCCAAGACAATACTTCTTTAAAAATCTCTGAACAAGAATTTTTTGAAGCAAAAGCAGATTACAGCCAAACAAATGCTGTTTTTTTGCCAAATATTACGGCGAGCCACACGGGTATAGCTACAACTAATCCGTTGATGGCTTTTGGTTCTAAACTGAATCAGGAGATCTTAACGCAATCCGATTTTAATCCGCAGTTCTTAAACAATCCCGCTCAAATTCAAAATTATGCAACAAAGCTAGAAATACAGCAACCCTTGATCAATTTGGATGGTATTTACCAGCGTAAAGCTGCAAAATCGAAAATGAATGCCATGTCTTTAAAGCAAGAAAGAACAGCAGATTATTTAACATTGGAAGTTGAAAAGGCTTATATGCAGTTGCAATTGTCTTATAAAGGTGTCGAAGTACTAGAAAAAGCGCTACAAACAGCTTTGGAAAATCAAAAATTAGCCAATAATAGTTATGCCCAAGGATATTTACAACGTGCCGATGTGCTAAACGTAGAGGTTCGTGTGACTGAGCTACAAAACCAGATACAATCTGCTAAGAGTAATGTTCAAAACGCTTCCAACTACCTATCTTTTTTAATGAACGATAAAAGCTATGTAATCTATCAACCAAGCGATCTTTTATCTGTAGATACATTTGCTGCGGAAAGCAATAATGGCATTTCAGAAAATCGAGCAGATATTAGAGCGATGCAGCTGGCTAGTAACGCTTATGAAGCTATGAATAAAGCCGATAAAATGGCCTTTTTACCACGTTTGAATGCCTTCGGAAGTTATGAGTTATATGACGACGAAATTTTTCAAGGTGACGCTAATGGTTATTTAATTGGAGCGCAATTAAGTTGGGATCTGTTTCAAGGTTCTAAACGCTTCGGAAAAGCGCAAAAAAGCAAAGCAGAATTTGAAAAATCAAAATTGGAATACGAACAGTATGTTTCGCAAAGTAATTTGGAACTCAAAAAAGCGGAACGGATGCTACTAGACGCAAAAAACAAACTAAACTTAACCACCTTGGCCATGGAGCAGTCTGAAGAATCTTTGCGCATAAGAGGTAATCGGTTTAAAGAGGGACTTGAAAAAACATCCGATCTCTTGCTTGCCGAAACGCAATACGCACAAAAGCAGCTGGAATATTACCAAACTATTTATGAATACAACTACGCTCAGGCGTATTTACAGTTTTTGACCAAAGAATAACCTTGTGATTGCGATCATGATAATAGAACATTGTCGAGTGGAACGCGGTCGAGATCTAAATAAAAAGAATAAAATGAAAAAATATACACTATTATCTATTGTTTTAACAGCCTCACTTTTGATGGCAAGTTGCGGTAATGACACAAAACAGACGGAAGTGGACAACACTCCCGCTGTTCAGGTGCAGGTGAATAAAGTATCTGAAAATAGCAACAGTCCGTTTCTTTCAGTGAGTGGTAAAATTCAGTCTGTTAATAATGCCGATTTAAGTACCAGAATGATGGGCTTTGTTAAAAAAGTACCAGTAAAGGTTGGTGACAAAGTAAAGAAAGGACAATTATTGGTCTCTATCAACAACACAGATCTTCAAGCCAAAAGTGCACAAGTAAATGCAGGCATCACCGAAGCTACCGTAGCTTTTAATAATGCTGAAAAAGATTACACTCGTTTTAAAAATTTATTTGCAGATAACAGCGCCTCGCAAAAAGAATTGGATGATATGACCGCGCGTTATGAAATGGCTAAAGCGCGCTTGGAAGCTGCCAAACAAATGAAAAATGAAGTAAACGCTCAATATGCGTATACCAACATTACAGCTCCTTTTGCCGGTATCATTACGGCAAAGAACGTTGAAGAAGGAGATATGGCTAATCCAGGGCAACCGCTAATTTCGTTAGAGACTCCAGGGAATTTTGAAGTAATGGCAATGGTTCCGGAAACTGAGATCTCTCAAATAACTCAAGATGTTGAAGTTGATGTTTTGATAAAATCAATTCAGAAAACGCTAAAAGGCAAGGTTTCAGAAATAAGTACATCGGCAAAAAATACAGGCGGTCAATATTTGGTAAAGATTTCTTTGGAAAAAACAGACGCAAAGATCCTTTCAGGAATGTTTGCTTCGGTTCAATTTCCTGTAGAGAAAAAATCCTCTGTAGAAATGGTTTTGATACCAACGGAGGCGATCGTCCATAACGGGCAATTATCTGGAGTTTATACGGTAAGCACTAGTAATACCGCTTTATTGCGTTGGTTAAGACTGGGTAGAACTTTTGGGGACCAAGTAGAGGTTTTATCAGGTTTATCACAAGATGAGACTTATATTTTATCTGCTGATGGAAAGCTATACAATGGAGCTAAAATTACAATTCAATAACTAAAGAGACGCGTTAAGGATAGCAGCGGCATCCTTTTTTATGGTCGCATTGAGCGAGAGCGAAATGTGACAAATCATAAAAAAGATATAGCGGATAGCCTGTTAAAACGCCAAAAAAAATATAAACATGAAAGAAGGTATCGCAGGAAAAATTGCAAAGATCTTTATACAATCGAAGCTTACAGTGCTTCTAATGATCGTATTTATGGTCGTTGGCGTATATAGTTCGTTTTTAATTCCGCGCGAGGAGGAACCACAAATTGACGTGCCTATGGCCGATATTTTTGTAGGCTATCCCGGCGCGAGCCCTACTGAGGTTGAATCTCGAGTCATCAAGCCTTTAGAACAATTGATCTCAAACATTAAAGGTGTTGAATATGTGTATTCTACCTCGATGAAAGAGCAAGGTATGGTCATTGTGCAGTTTTATGTAGGTGAAGATATTGAGCGTTCGTTTGTAAAACTCTATAACGAGATCAACAAGCACATGGATCAAATGCCTGATGGTGTGACATTTCCGTTGGTAAAAACACGTGCTATTGATGATGTTCCTATGCTGGGTCTGACCCTGTGGAGTGAAAATTACAACGATTACCAATTGAGTCAGATGGCCCAAGAGTTAGAGGCTGAGATCAAAAAGATCAATGATGTTGCCATTACGCATAAAATTGGTGGGAGAGATCGTCAGTTACGTGTGGTTTTAGACAAAGACAAACTGGCCGCTAGTGGCTTAGATTTTTTGTCTGTTTCTGAAATGATCAAAGCGAATAATGCGCAGTTAAATTCAGGGAGTTTTGATAAAAATGATACCGAATTTTTAGTGAATACGGGTTCTTTTTTAGCTTCCGTGACCGATGTTGAGAATTTGGTGGTAGGCGTGCAGCAAGGCCGGCCTATTTATTTAAAGCAGGTCGCAGCAATCATTGATGGACCTGAAGTGCCACAAAACTATGTAAGTCTTGGTTTTGGGAAAGGAAGTGAAAAAGCTTCGCAGCACACTTCTGAGTATCCGGCCGTAACTATCTCAATTGCAAAACGCAAAGGCGCTGATGCGATGAAGATCTCGGAAGTGATCATTGCTAAAGTGGAGCATTTACGCAAAACATTAATTCCCGATGATGTTCATGTTGAAGTCACCAGAAACTATGGAGAAACGGCGTCACACAAGGTGTCAGAGTTACTTTGGCACCTTATTGGATCCATCTTTGCGGTAACGCTTGTGGTGATGTTAGCCATGGGTTGGCGTGGTGGTTTGGTGGTATTCTTATCTGTGCCCATTACTTTCGCACTTACTTTGTTGAGTTATTATATGCTCGATTATACCTTAAACCGAATTACGCTTTTTGCTTTGGTATTTGTGACGGGGATCGTGGTAGATGATTCTATTATTATTGCCGAAAATATGCATAGGCACTTTAAGATGAAGCGGCTTCCGTTTAAACAGGCAGCCTTGTATGCGATCAATGAAGTTGGAAACCCAACTATACTGGCCACGTTTACAGTAATAGCATCTGTTTTGCCTATGGCTTTTGTTTCAGGACTCATGGGGCCTTATATGGCGCCAATGCCTATTGGAGCATCAATCGCAATGATATTATCCTTATTTGTTGCTTTGACCATTACACCTTATTTGGGGTATATTTTCCTAAGAGAAAAAGAGAAAAAAGGGAAGGTTTCAAAAGCTGAAAAGCCATTGGAGGAAACCTTTATTTATCGCGTTTATAATAAATTTGAACGCCCGTTGATGGAGAGCAAGGCAAAGCGTTGGTTGTTTTTAGGCGGAACCTTTGTACTCTTATTAGGAACCATGGTATTGTTTTTTACCAAATCGGTTGCTGTAAAAATGCTACCGTTTGATAACAAGAACGAATTTCAGGTAGTTATTGATATGCCAGAAGGCACTACACTTGAACGAACTGGTGTTGTTGCGCAAGAGATCTCTCAATATTTATCGACTCGCCCTGAAGTAGTGAACTACCAAAATTATGTGGGTACTTCGGCTCCAATCACATTTAATGGTTTGGTGCGGCATTACGATCTGCGTGGCGGAAGCAATATGGCAGATATCCAGGTTAATTTAACCGACAAAGGAGAACGCAGTGCGCAGAGTCACGATATTGCAAAATTATTACGTCCAGATATTCAGCAGATCGCTGCAAAATACAACGCCAATGTAAAATTGGTTGAAGTCCCACCAGGGCCACCCGTATTATCTACTATTGTAGCCGAAATTTATGGCCCTGATTACAATGAACAAATAAAAATTGCGAATCATGTTCAAACGATCCTAAAAAATACGGATGATGTGGTGGATATTGATTGGATGGTTGAAGCAGACCAGACCGAATATCGATTTAATATAAATAAAGAAAAGGCGATGTTGTATGGGGTTGCACCTCAACAAATTGCTTACACCATGAATATGGCCTTGTCTAACAGACCAATCACAAACTTGTATGACGAAGATGCGTCTAATCAAGTTGGCTTGGTATTGACGTTAGATGAGAAAGAAAAATCGACTATTTCAGATATTTCTCAATTAAAAGTAAGCTCGAAACAAGGCAATATGGTGCCTATTGCTGATCTGGTGGAGATCACCCAAAATACGGCGGCAAAAAGCATTTACCGCAAAAATCAAAAACGTGTGGTATATGTATTGGCCGATATGGCTGGTGATCTTGAGAGTCCGGCCTATGCTATTCTGGGAATGGAAGATAAATTAAAAGAAATAGCGCTTCCTGAAGGATATGGCATAAACGAAATGTATTTGGGTCAGCCAGAATATGAAGATGATTACACGGTGAAATGGGACGGAGAGTGGCAAATTACTTTGGAAGTGTTTCGCGACCTAGGAATCGCCTTTTTAGGCGCCATTATTTTGATATACATTTTAATCGTAGGGTGGTTTCAAAACTTTAAAGCTCCTATTGTGATGATGGTTGCAATTCCTTTATCCTTGATCGGAATTATACTGGGGCACTGGATCATGGGTGCTTTCTTTACTGCTACTTCATTTATTGGAATGATCGCTTTAGCAGGAATTATGGTACGAAACTCTGTATTGCTGATTGATTTTATCAATCTAAGAACAGCCGAAGGCGTACCTTTAAAGCAAGCAGCAATTGAAGCTGGAGCTGTACGAACCACTCCTATTTTACTTACCGCCGGGACGGTTGTAATAGGTGCGTTTGTAATATTATTTGATCCTATTTTCCAAGGATTGGCCATTTCTTTAATGGGAGGAACCATTGTGTCTACGGTGCTTACCCTTTTGGTTGTACCCTTGGTCTATTATATGATCGAAAAGAAAAATTATAAATAATCTATCTGTGCCAGCACAGACAAAATACATGTACTTATGAAATTAGTAATCGTAACGGCAGTTGAGGAGTTTCAAAAAGAGGTTTCGAAGCTCTTTAAAAAAGCAAATATTGAAAATTTTAGCAGTTCAGATATTGATGGGTTTAAAAATGGACCATCTGTTTTGATGGCTTCAAATTGGTTTTCGGGAGAAAAAGCTGGCAATGAATCTCGTCTTTTCTTTTCTTTTACTGAAGATGAACACATTGATTCATTATTTGAATTAATTACTGAATTCAATACAAATCTAGAAACAAACAACCCGATTAAAGCGGTGGTTGTTCCTATTGAAAAATTTATTTAAACTATAAAAAAAAAGAACAAAATGTTAAATACATATTTTAGAGTGATCGTTGGAATTATGATATTACTGAGTGTAGTGCTCAGCGTTTATGTAAGCCCTTATTGGATGTGGTTTACCGTATTCATTGGTGTGAACATGATCCAATCAGCTTTCACTAAATGGTGCTTATTAGAAGTTATATTAAAAGCATTCGGTATTAAAAAATAATACTGCCGCAAGCTGTTCTGTTGAAAAATAAAGCGCCATTTTAAACATAGAAAATAGTCTTTGCGTTGTCGATAGCGCGTATTTTCCATATGAAAATAGCCGATCTCTTTTAGAGATCGGCTATTTGATTTTTACTAAAAAATGCTGGATTAGTCCATCACAAACTTAAAACCAGCGGTAATAATACTTGATGTAAAGGAAGTATCTCTATCGTATTGATAAAACTTTAAGTCGATACTTTTGAGTCCGAAATCCCAAACATGAAACTTTGCAAAGATATCGGTGTATGAAATTCCGAAGCCAAGCTGATTCGCTGCATATTCAGAAAGGTCATAGTCTGAAGTATAAAATTCGTCTGTAGACAATGCGCCTTCGTAGGGTCTAAAATAATCTGCTGCGGTTTGATTGTAAAAACGGTATGACGGATACAGTGTAAACTTATCTGTGATCTTTACTGGCACCTCAACACTTGCGGTATGTGAATTGATTCCCCAGTCATCAAAGTAATAACGATAGAACGTTCTAACGGTTATGATCTCATTGAGATACCAGTTTAAACGCCCCCCAACAGCTACTTTAAAGCGCGCATCTGGCAAACGCTCAATCGCATCGGCCAACTGGAAATCATCAATAAACGAATCTGCTACATCTCCGAAATAGACACGCTGAAAAGGTGTAGATAATAATCCGTCTTGTTGCACAAAATCGAGTGCAAGCGAGCCCTGAACATTTTTGTGTAAGATCTGTGAAAAGCCGAACCCTAAGGAATATGAATTCCGACCTTCGCTGTCGAATGCGGCAAAGCGCGGACTGTAATTAGCATTTCCTGTTATGGTGTTTTGCGTAAACAAACGATCATTGAGCCCACTTCCACCATCTCCAAATGGTCTTAACTCGGTGGGATATATGGCATTCCATGTGTCAATATAAACATTACCATTTACGCTAACTTCTGTGTTTTTTTCGTTGAAGAGCTTGGTATAGCTCCCCCCTACTCCAACAGAAAAATAATCATACTCTGAAGAGATCGACAATTTTGCAGACCATATATCATTTCGATCGTCTGAGCTATGACTATAGCTACCTGTAAGGTTTGCCCAAAGGTCACTTTCTGAGGCCCCAGACGATGCCTGAAACGGATCTGCTGGACTGCTGCCATCAAAGGGGCCAACATTGCTTGAAGATGCAGATGTATATGCAGAAACACCCGCGTCAATGGTTAGTACATCGTCATCGTTTAGCGGAATTGAAACGACAAAGGTTCCGGTAATATCTGTTAGTTCTTCGGTACCAATACCACCACTTACGGCGGCATTATCACCGTCTTGTGTGTAGTAGCTTGTAAGGAAATCTACTTCGGTGGTCTCAAGTACTCGTTTTTTATAAACTTGGGTTGAGTCTTGCGCCAATGAAATTGCAGAGACAAGAAGAGCGCAACCAACTATTATTTGTTTTATTGTCATATTGTATCGGATAAGGGATTGAGCGGTCTGTCTGAACTCTTTTATAACGTTTTACGTTATAAAAAGTGAGTAGTGAAAGCCCGGTCGTGTTCCTTTTTGAACACGATAGCCCATATTTGTTATTAATTACAGCCGCAGCCGCCTCCTGTTTTTCCTCCATTGGCACCTACAGCAGCTTCTCTGTAGGAATGTGCAGTACTTACGTTACGGTCGCATTTTTTTTCTGAAAGCGCCATATCGGGATCATTAATATTTACTTTTTCATACTCTTTGACCACCACGCAACTGGTTAGTGAACCGGCAAGGATTGTGATCATTAAAACCTTTTTTATCATATTTTGTCTATTTCTATATTCTTTGATTTAGTGATATTTCCTGCATCATCTATTATGATGCATTCTATTTGAGGTAGTTGATTGATACGGTCGAGTCCGGTTTCTTTTCCCATGACAAACACAGAGGTTGCGAGTGCATCTGCGAGTTCTGCTTTGGGAGCAAAAACAGTGACACTAATGATTCCGCTGGATGGATATCCGGTACGCGGATCGATAATATGAGTATATCGCTTTCCATTAAAATTGACGTATTTCTCGTAGTTTCCAGAGGTAACTACAGCACCATTTTTTATGGGAAGCAAGGCAAAAACTTTGTTTTTATCCATCGGATTGGTAATGGCCACTTTCCAGTCGGCGCCATTGGGTTGATTCCCCCAGGTATTCATATCTCCCGAAGCGTTAATGATACCAGCGGTGACCCCTTTTGAGGCAAGCAGCGCCTTAGCCTTATCGGCAGCATAGCCTTTCCCGATAGCTCCAAAGCCTATCTTCATACCTTCTAAAGCAAGATAAACGGTACGCTGTTCTCGATCTAAGAGGATATTTTGATATCCAACTTTTGCTACAGAAGCACTAATTTCTTCTTCGGAAGGCATTTGGATCATACTTCCATCAAATTTCCAAATACGATCCATAGAGGCATAGCTAATATCGAATGCGCCATCTGTTAGCTTTGAAATACCAATGGCTCTTTCTATAAGATCGAACAATTCGGCATCAACTTTTATGGGTTTAATTCCGGCATTTCTATTGATCTCGGAGGTTTGCGAATTTGGATCCCAAGACGATATGAGTTTCTCTATTCGTGAGATCTCGGAAACCGCCATATCAATAAATAGATCTCCTTGCTCTTGATCTTTGGCAACCACAGTTATGTCGAAACGGCTCCCCATTAACTTAAGGGTACGTTTATACATTTCCTGAGCGCTACTAAGATTTGAAAGACCTAGAATAAAAATAAGTAGAATGGCTCTCATTTTTATTTGATAAAAGAATTTAGTGTATCTATATACGCTTTAGGCGTTGTCTTTTTATAGCTGGTCTCACCTAAAACATTACCATTGCTATCGAGCACAACGACAAAAGGAAAAACACCGCTTTTATTATAGGTTTCGGCCAATTCTGCATTCGCTTTTGTTTGTGCTGCTGGCAAGGCATTCTTCTTTCTTCTTGGAAAATCTGCTTGTGCCATTATATAGTGATCTTTTGCATATTTTTTAAAAACCTCTGTACTCCACACCTCTCGATCCAGTTTAATACAGGGCGCACACCAGTCTGATCCTTGAAAAACAAGTACAATTGGCTTGTTTTGCTTTCTAGCCATTTCTTTTGCAGTTTCGAAGTTGGTATTCCATTCTTGGGCAAATGTTATTGTAACGCTTACGAACATAAGTGCTACTGCCAATATTGTTTTTTTCATCGTGTTCTATATTAAATTCGTTCTTGCTTAGTCAATGATTACTATAATACCTATCAACGTTTATAGCTTTTTTTTGTTGTTAAAATGAAACCTTTTTTGAACTTATTTCTCTAAAGTTTATACTCCTTTTTCTTTACAGAAGACTATGCGATATTTATATTGAACAAATATCCGATCAAAGCTGTTAATCCCATGGCTAGGGTTCCCCAGAAAGTGATCCTTAAAATTGCTTTTGTAGGGTTGGAACCGCCTGCTCTTGCTGCTATTATCCCTAATATTACTAGAAATAATATAGCGAACGCATATTGGATGTATTCCATATACGCTAACGGCCCAATAAAAGCCACAACGACCGGAAGAAATCCGCCTACAGTAAAAGCCACTCCAGATGAAAGAGCAGCCTGTAAAGGTTTTGCTTCGGTCATTTCTGTGATACCCAACTCATCTCGGGCATGTGCTTCTAGCGCGTTATGTGCAGTTAATTGTTTAGCGACCTCCATGGCCGTTTGAGCTGTTAGTCCTCGTTCTTCATAGATTTTTGATAATTCGACTAATTCTTCTTCTGGGGTATCAATAAGTTCTTGTTTTTCACGAGCCAGATCAGATTTTTCGATATCTGTTTGAGAACTTACCGAAACATACTCCCCTGCCGCCATTGACAAAGCACCTGCAACTAAGCCCGCTACTCCAGCAAGTAAAATGGGTTCACGAGTACTGCTTGCAGCGGCTACCCCAATTATAATACTTGCAGTAGATAGAATACCATCGTTAGCCCCCAAAACCCCTGCTCGTAACCAACCACTACGAATGATATAGTGTTTTTCTCTAGTTTGCTTGTCCATATTTTATTCTCCTAACAGATTAAACGCCCCTTTGGTCAAAAACTGGGTGTTTGGTTTAAAATTATCTCTAATTTCTATGATTGAATATCCATCATAGCTTTCTTTTACAATAACTTCTTGTTGATAAAAGTAGTAGGTATCTCCGTCTTTTTTATCTAAAACCAAAACATGATTGACATCATCCAGTTCAACAAGGGCTTCACTAGGTAGAGCTTTAGTTAAAGTACTTTCGGTAATAATATTCGCATCGACGAACATACCGATCAAGAAATTATGGCTGGAATCATCTTCCAGATGCCCATGTACCTTGATCGTTCTGTTAGCTCCAATTGACGTACCAACAAGATGTACTTCGGCTTTATAGAGTTCTGACGACGCCTCCGGGATTCTAAAATCGATTTCCTGTCCTTTTTTGATCTTCATGATATCCTTTTCAAAAACGGAAAGTTCTAAATGAATATGATCATTATCTATTATTTCTAAAATTTCAGTAGCGGGCGAAACATAGCTCCCTTTGGTCACATTCATCTTGGTAATACTACCCGAAATAGGTGCGTAAATACTCACTTCCGAAGTAATCATACCAGCCTGTACCTGGGAAGGAGATATGTTAAGCATACGCAGTTGTTTGTCTAATCCTTTGTGTCGGGCCACGGCTGTTTTATAGTCGCTTTCTGCTTTTAAAAAGCTTTTTTGAGAAGTTATGTTTTCATTCTTCATTGTTAGCTGCCTCTCGTATTCTGCTTTGAGATAAGTGAGTTGTTCATTCACTTCCATATAGCCCTGTTGTAAGGTAATAAATTCGGGATTTGTAATGGTGACCAGTACTTGCCCCTTGCGAACATGATCACCTACAAGTAGAGGTGTTGTTTTAATATACCCTCCCATTGAAGCACTTACAACGGCTCTATTTTCGGGCGGAACATCGATCATTCCATTGGCTCTAACAATTTTTGGAAATGATTTTTCTTCAAAGCTGCCAAGAACCATATTGTTCTGATCAAACTGTGATTGGGTTACTGTGATTTGCTCCTCTATCAGTTCTTTGTCTTGCACCATCGCTTCTGTTGGTGTCTTCTTTTCCTCACAGCTCATTAGCACAAAAACGACGCTGATTAGTAAAATTTTATATATGTTGGGTTTCATAACGATCTATTTATAGGGTTAGGTAATTCATGGTAATTACAGTTTTATTATACTCATTGAGCTTATCTAAATGGCTCAGTTTAATTTCATAAGCACTTTCTAGACTTAGAATATATTGGTAGAAATCTATCTCACCATTTTTAAAACTTCCATTTGCTGTTTTTAAAATTTCTTCGGAAAGGGTTGCCCCTTCCTTTTCATAATAGATCAATGCCTCCTGAAGCTGGATTAATTCAGTTTTAAGAGCATCCAATTTTGCGTTTAATTGAATTTTATATTCTTTCGATTCAACCGTTGCGATATCTTCTGCAATACGCGCTGCTTTGATCCTTGATGTCTGTCCGCCAAAAAGAAGCGGTATTTTTAAACCTAATTGATAGCCATAGAGATTTCCGTTAAGGGCAGCATTTGTACCCTGAAAGTAGTTAAGACTAATATCTGGCAGTAGTTTTTGTTTTTCAAAACGACGTTCTGCTTGAACGAGGGAAATTCTATTCTCATAATATTTCAGTTCTTCATCGCCATAAACCTCCAACCCCCTCAATGCGATCTTTAGTGAGGTTTCTTGAGCGATACTAAGGGGTTCTTTGGTTTGAATTACCGAAAGTAAGGAACCATAAGCAAGCGTCACTTCTTTTTGCGTTGCCTTATAATTAAGATTGATTTGGCTTTGCTTGGATGCCGCAGTTATTTTTTCGAGATAGTTGGTTTCCCCTAGCTCAAAGCGTCTGGAAGCAATACTTGAAAAATTTGTATATAGACTATCTAATGTCTTGTAGACCTGTTCTTTCTCTCTTGCAATTTGATAATGGTAATAGGCTTCGGTCACCTGGCGTTCTATGCTTTTTTTCTTTATATCGAAGGAACTAGAGCTAAGCTGAGAACGGGCTTTATTTACGGTCTTTTCAGAAAAATAAACCGTAGGAAATTTGAAGTCCTGCTGAATTCCGAAGACACGTAAAGGTTCATTATTTATTGCCAAATTGTTTTCATCAAATTCATAATAAACCTGCGTTTTATCAAAACTAAAAGCACTGTTAATTAAATAATCACCTTGTTCTACTTGCAATTCGGAAGCCTTTAATGCAGCATTATTTTTAAGTGCTATTGGTATTAATTCCTGAAGCGTTTTAGGGGGTTGTTGCGCACTAACATTTATTGAGATCAGCAATAAAACAGCTGTCAGGCCTAGTGCTGCATTCTTTTTGGAGCCTAATTTTCTTTTATTAGGTGTATTTAAATAGGCATAAAGTACTGGTAGAACGACTAGGGTTAGTAAAGTTGCAGTAATTAACCCACCTATAACTACCGTTGCTAAGGGGCGTTGTACTTCGGCTCCGGCATTCGTGGAAATGGCCATAGGCAAAAATCCTAATGCCGCGGCCGATGCGGTTAACAGCACTGCTCTCAATCTGTCTTTGGTTCCCTGTTTAATTAAGTCGTTAATATTAGTGTAACCCTCTTTTTGCAACTCTTTAAAATGTTCTATTAATACAATTCCGTTAAGAACAGCAATACCAAATAGCGCAATAAAGCCCACACCTGCGGAAATACTAAACGGTAAATCACGCAACCATAACAACAATACACCGCCAACTGCGGCAAGTGGGATCGCTGAATAGATCATTAGTGCTTCCTTAACCGAATTGAAAGCAAAATACAAAAGCACGAATATCAATACGAGGGCAATAGGTACTGCGACCATCAATCGTGATTTTGCGCTTTGTAGATTTTCAAACTGACCTCCATAGGTAATTGAATACCCTATAGGTAATTTTACATTCTCACTGACTAATCTTTGAATGTCATTAACTACCGATTGTAAATCCCGATTACGAACATTAACACCTACTACAATTCGGCGTCGCGTATCATCTCGCGAAATTTTTGCGGCTCCTTTTTGATAGCTAATATCAGCAAGTTCACTCAATGGAATTTTTCCTCCGGAAGGTAGATCGATATATAAGTTTTTTAAATTATCGATGTCTTGCCGCTTATCTTTATCGAGTCTTACAACCAGATCGAACCGCTTTTCACCTTCAAACACACTCCCCGCAGATCTCCCCGCAAAGCCCATTGAGATCATATCATTTAGATCTTGAATATTGAGTCCGTATCTCGCAATTTTCGCTCTGTTGTATCGAACACTCATTTCTGGTAATCCTGCAATTTTTTCTACAGAAATATCTGCGGCTCCAGCCACATTTTCAATTAACGAACCGATCTCACTTCCTTTTTTGGCAAGAATATCTAGATCTTCCCCATACACTTTAATTGCAATATCTGCACGTACTCCAGTGATCAACTCATTAAAGCGCATCTCAATAGGTTGTGTAAATTCAACTTCCATTCCAGGAATGACGGCCAATGCCTCCTTAAACTGGTCTGCTAGTTCATCTTTAGATTTAGCGGAGGTCCATTCACTTTTTGGTCGTAAAACGATAATCACATCGCTCTCTTCCATAGACATTGGGTCTGTAGGGACTTCCGCAGCACCTATTCGTGTAACTACTTGTTTGACTTCTGGAAATTCTTTCAACAGTATCCTTTCAATTTCGGTAGTGATCTCAACGGTATTACTTAACGAGGTCCCCGTCTTCAATACGGGCTGAATAACAAAATCGCCTTCGTCTAAGGTTGGAACAAATTCTCCTCCCATAGAAGCATACAAATAGATCGATAGCCCAAGTAGGACAATAGAAAGGCCTAATACCAACCTTTTACTTTGTAAAGCCCAATGAATTATGGGTTCATACATTTTGTTGAGCCATTTCATTAAACGGACTGAAATATTTCTATCAGAGGCTAGTGAGGGTTTTAAGAATATGGATGCTACCACAGGTACGTAGGTGAAACAGAGTAGCATTGCTCCAATCAGTGCAAAACTAAAGGTTAACGCCATAGGTTTAAACATCTTCCCTTCTACTCCACTCAAGGATAGTATGGGAATAAAAACGATTAAAATGATGAGCTGACCGAAGATGGCTGAATTCATCATTTTTGAAGCCCCCGAAAATGTAATGGTATCTTTTAATATTTGTCGATCGGCTTTTGATAATCCATTTATTTCAGCTGATTTTTTAGTAATCTGAAAAGCGATAAACTCGACGATAATGACCGCCCCGTCTATAATAATTCCGAAGTCAATCGCTCCCAAACTCATCAAATTGGCGTCAACACCAAAAACATACATTAATGACAAGGTAAAAAGCAATGCCAGCGGAATGACCGAAGCAACAACAAGCCCAGATCGAAAATTACCTAAGAGTAATACTACTACAAAAATAACGATCAAACATCCTAAAATAAGGTTTTCTGAAACTGTGAAGGTGGTCTTTGCTATGAGCTCACTACGATCAAGAAAGGCATTGATATATACACCTTCTGGTAATGATTTCGATATTTCGGTAACTCGTTCCTTGACTGCCTCAATAACCTGCTTCGAGTTTGCGTCTTTAAGCATCATTACTTGGCCTAATACTTTTTCTCCTTCCCCGTTTCCAGTAATTGCTCCAAAACGAGTAGCACTTCCAAAACCAACAGTAGCAACATCTTTAATATAAACTGGGATGCCATCTTCATTTTTAACAACAATATTGCGGATATCCTCTAAAGAAGTCACTAAACCTTCACCGCGAATAAAAAATGCTTGATTGACTTTCTCGATGTACCCTCCGCCAGAAACACTATTATTCATTTCTAGTGCCGAAAAAACATCGCGTGCTGAAATGTTCATTGCATTTAACTTTTCAGTATCAATTGCAACCTCATATTGTTTTAAAAAACCGCCCCAGGTATTCACTTCAACCACCCCAGGAATACCCGATAATTGACGTTTTACGATCCAATCTTGTATGGTTCTAAGGTCTTCGGCGTTGTATTTATCTTTAAATTCTGGTTTAACATCAAGAATATACTGGTAAATTTCTCCTAATCCAGTAGTAATGGGGCCCATTTCTGGGGTTCCAAAACCTTCGGGAATTTTTTCGGATGCCGATTTAATTTTTTCCGCGATGAGTTGTCTGGGCAAGTAGGTTCCCATATCATCTTCAAACACAATAGTAACAACCGAGAGTCCGAATTTTGAAATAGAACGAATTTCTATAACCCCAGGTAAATTTGCCATTTCCAATTCGACCGGATAGGTTATAAACTGCTCCATATCTTTTGTAGACAGATTCCGGGAGGTTGTGATGACCTGTACCTGATTATTAGTCACATCGGGTACAGCGCCAATAGGGATCTGAGATAGTGAATACAACCCAAATCCTATAATAAAAAGTGTAAATAGGAGAACAATGAACTTGTTCTTTATACTAAAATTGATAATATGTGATAACATTTTTTCATAGAATAATCAATGTGAACACTCCTTAATCAGTAATACGATCAAGAAATTAAAAAAGAGAATAGGTCTGTGAGTATTTATGAAAGCCTAGGTGGCTGAAGAATACCTTCCAAGTACACCGATGAGGAAGGGGCTTGATAGTGAAATGTATGCACTTTAAATTGAAGAAACTCTGGTGCTTTCAAACTTACTTTTTGCTGATGTATGGTAAAGTCTGTAAAGCAAGAGATATGTGATTGATGCTTAAAAGGGAGGTTCTCGTGATCTTCATTTTCTTCTTGCTGTTCTTTATCATGAGCTGCTTTTAACTCACCATAGTGCTTAGAAATAAACACAAAAACATTGTCCCCATATCGTTCACTATGGAATTGTGCGTGCTCAACAAACTCGTCAATTTGAGATACATCACTAACGCTTATCCCAAAACTATGAATTAGGATAAAAAGAGATAATGATATGGAAATTAACTTAATCACGTATGTAAAGATAAGAATTATAGACACTGCTGTATGTAACTTAAGTTACCTAATTTGGAAATTAATCCGCATAATTTTACGTAAAATTAGAATATATGCTGAAAGGAACGAAACTCTACAGTATTGTTAGAATGAAATGCCCGCGCTGCCAAGAAGGTGATTTCTTTGAAGGTCATCCTTACAATTTTAGCACCATGGGTAAAGTGAAAGAACGTTGTCCGAAATGCAACATGAAATTTGAACTTGAAACAGGTTTTTTTCAAGGTTCTTATTACCTGTCGTACGCTTTAGGAGTGGCTTTATTTATCGCGGTAGTTGCTTTAAACTATATTTTTAGAGAAGAAATCACACCCGCTTTTTTAATGCTTTCCTTTATATTAGCATTAATTGTATTATTCCCCCTAATGTTTGCGCTATCAAAAATTATTTGGGCCACCCTCTTTATCAAATATGACAAATCGATTTCCAAAACTATAAGACAAAATAAGAAATGATTCAAGAACTAAAAAAGAGCTACGGACATATATTTGAAGATGAGCTCATCAATGAAATCTTGCAAGTAGGCACTTATAAGGAAGTTCCCGCTGGATTTCAATTGATGGACATAGGCTCCTATATAAAGGGAGTGCCTTTACTAGTTTCTGGGGCCATAAAAATACTTCGTGAAGATAAAAATGGTGATGAATTACTGTTGTATTATTTGGAAAGTGGCGAAACCTGCTCTATGACAATGACATACAGTGTAGGTCATGTTAAAAGTGAAATAAGAGCCATTGCTGAAACCGACGCCAAACTTATCATGATTCCAATACGCAAAATGGAAGAATGGATGGCAAAGTACAAATCTTGGCGCAGTTTTGTTTTTGAAAGTTATCATTCTCGTCTCAATGAAATGTTACTCACCTTAGATAGCATCGCTTTCGATAATATGGACGAAAGATTATTAGGCTATCTTAGAGAAAAAGCAAGAATTGTAAATGACAATACTATTCATAGTACACACCAAGAAATAGCTTACGAATTACATAGCTCAAGGGTTGTTATTTCTCGCCTCCTAAAAAAACTAGAAAATTTAGGAAAAATTGAACTACACAGAAACTATATCCAAATAATCAACTTAGACTAGATATGTAGCGTAGGTTCTGCCTTTAGACATTTATGTAGTTTATTTTATGCTTAAATCGCAAAAAATTAGAAATGGAATTATTAGAAATATTCGGATACGCAAGTGCATTAATTATTGGAATCTCTCTTGGAATTATTGGAGGTGGTGGTTCTATACTTGCTGTACCTGTTTTAGCCTATTTATTTTCAGTAGATGAAAAAGTCGCAACTGCCTATTCTCTATTCATTGTTGGTGCTAGTGCTTTGGTTGGAGGTATAAAACAACATCTAAAAGGATATGTAGATTGGAAAACTGCCGTTGTGTTCGGAATACCTGCAATTATTGGTGTAAGTATTGTACGGCATTACGTTGTGCCAGCATTACCAGAAGTTCTTTTTACTATTGACGACTTCCAATTTACGCGTAGAATGGCAATGTTTGGTTTGTTTGCCGTACTTATGATTCCCGCCGCCTTTTCAATGTTAAAAGAGCGTCAAACTAAAACACAAAAAGGTGATGGAACAGTAAAATACAACTATCCATTAATCTTAATTGAAGGGCTGCTTGTTGGAGGTATTACGGGTATGATAGGTGCTGGTGGAGGGTTTCTCATTATTCCAGCTCTTGTAATATTGGCAAATATTGAAATGAAAGTCGCAGTAGGAACTTCATTAGTTATTATCGCCTTTAAGTCTCTTTTAGGCTTCTTTTTAGGAGATGCATTTACAATGGAGATTGACTGGATGTTTCTCTCTATTTTTACAGGAATTTCTTTCGTTGGAATACTCATTGGCAGTTATTTATCCAATTTTATTGACGGAAAGAAACTCAAAAAAGGCTTTGGGTATTTTATTTTTGTAATGGCCATTTTTATCTTCTATATGGAATTCTTTGTAAAACAATAATAACTCAGCTTAAATCTAGTGTAATTATTTTCTTTACTTACAACCAGAGCATTCGCTTCAATTATTTGTAACAAAATTTGTTAATCTCAGCAACCATCCTTTATTAATTGATTCTACTTATGTAACCTAAGTCACTGTAAAAACCTAAAAATCAGTATAATTTTACCCCATAATTAAAAATGCTTAAAATGAATGTTGAACAAATCTATACGGGTTGCCTAGCACAGGGAGCCTATTATATCGAAAGCAATGGCGAAGTCGCCATTATTGATCCGTTGAGAGAAGTAAAACCTTATTTAGATAGAGCTAAAAAAGATAATGCTAAAATCAAATATATTTTTGAAACACACTTTCATGCAGATTTTGTTAGTGGTCATGTCACTTTAGCGAAACAAACTGACGCTCCTATCGTATTTGGTCCTAATGCAAATCCTACTTTCGATGCTATAATTGCATCTGATGGTCAGGAATTTAAGTTGGGAAATGTGACCATTATAGCTTTGCACACTCCTGGTCACACTATGGAAAGTACCTCTTATCTTTTAAGAGATGAAAATGGTAAAGACTATGCGCTTTTTAGTGGAGACACATTATTCTTAGGCGATGTGGGAAGACCAGACTTAGCTCAAAAAATGGGCGTGATAACAGAAAAAGATCTAGCTGGCTTTCTTTATAATAGCCTACGTGAAAAAATAATGCCTTTGGCCGATGACGTAATTGTATATCCCGCCCATGGAGCAGGATCGGCATGTGGTAAAAATATGATGAAGGAAACTGTAGATACACTGGGGAATCAAAAGAAAATGAACTATGCCCTACGTGCCGATATGACCAAAGAAGAATTTATTGCTGAAGTGTTAGACGGTTTGTTACCACCTCCACAATACTTTCCACTTAATGTTAAGATGAATAAAGAAGGTTATGACGACATTGATGAAGTACTTAAGAGAGGAACCAAGAAACTATCACCAGAAGTTTTCGAAGTTGTGGCAAACGAAACAGGAGCCATTGTTTTAGACGTGCGCCATGAAAATGAGTATGCCAAAGGGCATATTCCTAGATCTGTATTTATTGGATTAGATGGTAATTTTGCTCCTTGGGTAGGTGCGCTAATAGCAGATGTAAAACAACCTATTTTACTAGTGACAGATCCAGGTCGAGAAGAAGAAACCGTAACAAGGTTGTCGCGAGTTGGTTTTGATAATACATTAGGATATCTTAAAGGTGGGTTTAACGCATGGAAAAATGCTTCTAAGGAATATGATGTTGTAAGCTCCGTAAGCGCAGCTGTCTTTAAAAATGAATTAAAGAAAGAAAAAAAACCGGTCTTTGATGTTCGTAAAGAGAGTGAATTCTTTTCAGAACATGTAATCGATGCAAAGAATACACCGCTTGACTTCTTAAATGATCACTTAGCAGAATTCCCAGACAAAACATTTTTTGTTTACTGCGCGGGAGGTTATAGAAGTATGATCGCTGCCTCAATATTAAAGAGTCGTGGTATTCATAACCTAATTGATGTAAAAGGAGGGTTTAAAGCCATACAAGAAGCGGGTGTTCCTGTTTCAGAATATATTTGTCCAACTACCTTATAATTTGAATATGAAAAATATAAATCAAAACGAATGGCAAGAATTAATTTCTAACGATGATGCAGCAATTATAATTGATGTACGAACTCCTAACGAATGGGCAGAAGGCATTCTTAAAGATGCAATAATGATAGATGTTTTAAATGAACAAAACTTTATTACAAAGGCAAAGACACTTGAAAAAGAAAAAAACTATTATGTTTATTGCCGAAGTGGGGCTCGTAGTGCAAGAGCGTGTCAAATATTGGAATCGTTCGGAATCAAATCTACCTATAACCTATTAGGTGGTATACTTGCTTGGCAAGGAAAAACGAATGTACCTGTCTAAGCAAAAAATTTAACAATGCTATCTTCTGATTACAAAAAAAGGGAAGTCTAAAAGCTTCCCTTTTTTACAACAATAACCCATGCAATTTCTGGCTTAATTGGGATTAATATGTAACCTCAGTTACCATAAAAGTTATATTTTCATAATAACTTGCATAAATAAAACTGAAGTATAATGAGAACCTCAATTATAGTACAAAATTTAAAATGTGGTGGATGTGCAAAAACCATCACCTCAAAACTATCAGAAATAAATAATATCTCAGAAGTAGCCGTAGACAATGAGACCTCCACGGTCTCTTTTAGAGCTCAAAGTTCAGAAGATGCGCTCAATGTAAAAGAAAAATTAAAAATTTTAGGCTACCCTTCTATAGACGATCAAAATTCAGTAATAACCAAGGCAAAATCTTTTGTAAGTTGTGCCACAGGTAAAATGGCAAAATAATGAAACAGTTAATAGCATTGCTCATTGTAGGTTTAGTAATCACTAGTTGTGATTCAAATAAAAAAAGTAATTATTCCAATACGGCAGAAGTAGAACTAGAGACTTCCGAGGCCGTAGTTGCACATCCTGGGAAACTATTGATGCAAAATAAATGCTATTTGTGTCATAACCCCAATACAGATCACAAGGGAAGAATCGCCCCGCCAATGGTAGCCGTTAAATCGCATTATCTTAATGATGATACTACAAAAGAAGAATTTTCAAATGCTATTTGGGAATTTGTTCAAAAACCTTCTATAGATAAAACAAAAATGCGAGGGGCAGTAAGACGTTTCGGTATTATGCCTTATCAGGAATTTAAAGAAGAAGAAATTCGACAAATTGCTGAATATATGTACGACTATAAGATAGATGAGCCCGAATGGTTCAAACAACATATTGAAGAGGAAAGTAAAGGAAAAATGCAGTATCGGAATGATGGAAAAAAAGCAGATGAATCACCTTCCGAAGAATCAAAAAAGCTTGAAGATAAAGGCTTACAATACGCACTAAACACCAAAAAGGAATTAGGAAAAAACCTAATGGGTACTATTCAAAAAAAGGGAACTCTAGAAGCGGTTTCTTTTTGCAATATAAAAGCATACCCAATTACCGATAGTATGGCTAATGTTCAAAACGCGCATATACGACGCGTATCCAACAAGCCTCGTAATCCAGAAAACCAGGCAACCAAAAAAGAATTGGGTATTATTGAAAATTTTAAAAAAGCAGTAGCTAATAACGTTGATTACCAAGTAGTCACAGAAGTAATTGACAATAAAGTGCATTTTTATTATCCAATTACTACAAACTCCATGTGTTTGCAATGCCATGGTAAAACAAACGCAGATATTGAACCAGAGGTCCTTCAAACCATTTTAAGTCTTTATCCTAATGATAAAGCCACAGGATATGATGTAAATGAGGTACGAGGCATTTGGAGTATTACATATGACCAATAAATCTGTAAATGAGGGGTCGAATTAATCTACTTCAAACACAATAAAAGAATTCTCTTAATACAATCTCTCGGTTTTTTCACTATATTTCCTATGGATTTTAAAGCTAGAATTGACCGTTATTTGTCTCTTGTGACTTTAGAATTACTCCTTTTAATTGTTCACTAACCAATTAATACTATGAAAAAAAATATGGGCGGTACAGACCGCATTATTCGTTTAATATTGGCCGCTGTTGTAGGGCTACTGTTTTGGCAAGGTATTATCGCAGGTATGCTAGCGTACATATTGTTAGGGTTGGCTGCCATTTTTGTATTAACCAGCTTTGTAAGTTTTTGTCCGCTATATACGCTCTTCGGTTTTAGTTCATGTAAAATCAAAGAGTAAGAATCTTGTTTCACATTACAAGCCGACCTAAATACCTAGTTCGGCTTGTTTAGTTTGCTTCCATATGAAATTACATTATATAGATTATATCCTTGTTGTACTACAAGGTGTTCTGCTAATCCTATATGTATGGGAAGTGCCACTAATGGAGCTAGCCTTACCAATGTATCTCAAGGGAACAGGGCTTGTTATTGCAATTTTTGGTTTTTTGCTGTTTGTCGTTGCATTACTACAGTTAAATAAAAATCTATCTCCTTTTCCAACTCCAAAAAAAAACAGTCAACTGATTCAAAATGGAATTTATAAATATATTAGACATCCTATCTATACAGGTATTTTATTAAGTTGTGCAGGGTATTCTTTATATGTGGATTCATCATTCAAGATTCTAATAACATTTTTACTCCTTCTTCTTTTTAGCATTAAGTCTAAATATGAAGAAAAAAAGCTAATTCAAAAGTTTAAGAGCTACAAAACTTATATGAAAACAACGGGCAGATTCTTACCTCGACTGTTTTAAATGCCTACAATATTAGGGTGCATTCGCTTTCGCGGAAACGTATTCCGCAAATATCACTCTAACTTTGCAAGACATTTTTCTAATGTAACCTGTGTTACTGTAAAAGCCTCTTTCATAGCGTATCTTTATACCATATTAATTAACAATAAATAATATTTATTATGGATAACGAAAATCAATTATCAGAAAAAGTAGTCTCAATGCCTAGAATTGGAGATATCGCACCAGATTTTGAAGCTATTACTACCAAAGGAAATATCAAAATGTCTGAGTTCGCGAAAGATAAATGGATAGTGCTCTTTTCTCACCCTGCAGATTTCACGCCTGTTTGTACCACAGAAATGAGTGGATTTGCTCAGAGAAAAGGCGAATTTGACGCATTAAATGCCGAACTTTTAGGGCTGAGTATTGATAGTATTCACGCACACTTGGGGTGGGTTCAAAATGTTAGAGAAAATACTGGAGTTTATTTTGACTTCCCTATTATCGCAGATATTGATATGAAAGTTTCTAAGTTGTATGGAATGTTGCAACCTAACGAAAGTGAAACTGCCGCTGTTAGAGCTGTATTTTTTATTGATCCTTCAAAAAAGATTCGCCTAGTCATGTACTATCCACTAAACATTGGAAGAAACATGGATGAAATTCTTCGGGCTTTAGATGCACTTCAAATGGCAGACAAACACAAAGTAGCGATGCCCTTAGACTGGAAAAGAGGTGATAAAGTAATTTGTCCATCACCTAAAACTCTCGAGGCGCTAAACGAAAGACTAGCCGATGACACTGTCGAAAAGATTACATGGTATCTGGCTAAAAAAGATGTCTAAATTTAATAGAAGGGTTTTATGTAAATTTGATAAAGCCCTTCTTTAAAAAAAATAGTATGAAAATAAAACAATTTGAATATAAACCTCTAGCACATTTTTCCTATGCCATTGTAAGTAATGGAGAAATGGCAGTGATAGATCCAGAACGAGACCCAAAAGCGTATTATGCTTTCGCAAAAGCGAATAAGGCCAAGATAACAGCGGTGATAGAAACACATCCTCACGCAGATTTTGTAAGCTCTCATTTGCAGATTCACAAAGAAACTGGCGCAACCATCTACAATAGTGTGAAGTTAGGTGCAGATTATCCTCATCAAGCATTTGATGATGGTGACAGCATTAAAATAGGAAACACTGTTTTAAAAGCAATAAATACTCCTGGGCATTCGCCAGATAGTATTACTGTAGTAGCCACTGATGCTAACGAAACTGCCCTTTTTACGGGTGACACCTTGTTTATAGGAGATGTTGGCCGTCCCGATCTACGTGAAAAAGCCGGGAATATGAAAGCAAAGCGTGAAGAGCTAGCCGAAATGATGTATAACACGATTCAAAACAAGTTTAACAACTTACCCGATAATGCGCTGATTTATCCAGCACATGGTGCAGGTTCACTTTGTGGCAAAAACCTAAGTGATGCAAAAAGTAGCACCTTGGGAAATGAACGCATGGGTAATTGGGCTTTTAAGAAACAGTCTAAAAAAGAATTTATGGATACCTTATTAGAAGGTCAGCCATTTATCCCTTCTTACTTTGGATACGACGTAGACATAAATAAAGTAGGCGCAGAAAATCTTGAACCCGCCATAAATAAGGTTTCGTTTGAGAAAGAATCTACGGCTACAGGCCTTATCGTAGATATGCGGGATGAAGCTTTATTTAAAAAAGGCCATTTAAAAGGCAGTATCAATATACAAGCTACTTCGGAAGATGATAAGTTTGAAACTTGGTTAGGGGCACTTGTAGAACCTAATGAAGAATTTACCTTAGTCATAGATTCCGAAGATAATAAAGAAAACATCCTTAATCGCGTGGCTAAAATTGGCTATGAAAAGCAACTAAAACAAATCATTACACTCAAAAAAGAACACTTAATTGAATCGAAAGCATTGAATTTAGATGATTTTAAAAGCCATCCAAACAACTATACCGTTATTGATATTCGAAATACAAGTGAAGTTGAAGAGGAACAGTTTTTTAAAAATGCAAAATCATACCCGTTAAACGATCTGAGAAATAGTGCAAGTCAAATTGCAACAGATAAACCTATTGTTGTTCATTGTGCTGGTGGCTATCGCAGCGCAGCGGGCAGTAGCATTATAGAGCGACAATTAAAGGGTGCCACAGTATATGATCTGAGTGAAGACATTAATATTTTTAAATAAAAAATTATGACAAATACAAACAATATTGGTTTGGATGTTACAGCATCACAAGCCACCGCAAAAGAATTAAATGACTTACTAGCAAATTATCAATTATTCTATATGAATCTAAGAGGATTTCATTGGAACATAAAAGGAAAAAAATTCTTTGAATTACATCTTAAATTTGAAGAGCTCTATAATGATGCCTTACTTAAAGTTGATGAAATTGCCGAGCGCGTACTCACTTTGAGTGCAACACCGCTTCATACATTTAAAAAGTACTTAGAGACTTCAGAAATAAAATCTGCTGAAAATATCACCGATGGTGAAATTGCGATTAGTGGTATTCTGAAGGCTTTAAATATTTTGCTTCGGAAAGAAAGAACCATTTTATCTATCGCTGCAGATGCTAATGACGAAGGAACCGTTGCGCTAATGAGCGATTATATCACCCAACAAGAAAAACTGGTATGGATGCTTTCTGCCTATCAAAATTAGAATAGTAAGCTATAATAAAAGAAAAAGCCCTTTTGACATTTTCAAAAGGGCTTTTTTTATGATTCTTACACTAAAAACCATATTGAACAAAGAGCGAAAAATTTCTTCCAGGATCATTAATTGGCACTCGCGTAAAATCTGCCTGGTTTACAAAAGAAAAATTTAGGTGATTGTTATAAGTTTCATCAAAAATGTTTAAAACCGCAAACCCTATATTTAAATCTTCAATCGGTTCCAAACCAAATTTAACATCTAAGGTTTCATAACCTGCAGTCTCTTGTTCTCCAAAGCTTAAAGCAATTTCGTCTTGCTTTGAAGTAATAGTATAATTCATACTTGCCCAGTAGATATCTTTTTCAAAGCCCAACCCAAGACGCGTTATTAGCGGAGGTGTTAAAGGTAACGATTCATCAAGGTCTTTATTTTTTGTAAATACATACGAAACACTTGTGTTAAGATCAAAATATTTCGCAAAATCAATTCCCAAATTAGCTTCAAAACCAGTTTTATAGGCTTCATCTAAGTTAACAAAACGTTTCACTTCTTGAGGTAATGCATTAGGCATGAATTTACGTTCTAAAGTTGGATCTATAACTGGGACAATATAGTTTTCATAAACCGAATAATACCCTGAGAGCTCGTACTGCAGTGCATCAATTCCTGTGGTAAAAGTCTTCTTGCCTTTTATTCCTATTTCGAATTGGTTGTTAACTTCCGCATCAAGAAAAGGATTTCCCACATATTCATATGGATCCTGCCCTACTGAAAAATGATTAATGTACCGTTCTATCATATTTGCAGAGCGAACACCACGCCCATAAGCTACTTCTAAGGTAGTATTTTCTGAAATTTTATGCTTCATAGACACTGTAGCAGAAATGTTACTCTCTTCACGCTGATCTAAATTTGAATACAACGCTTCAAAATCGGTTTCTGGATCTTGAATGTCTGATACAACAAGATCGTATCGAACACCTGCCGTCAACATTGTTTTATTTGAAAACGCATATTTATTTTCAGCAAAAAGTCCGTAGTCATTGATATATGAATCTTGCCAAATCTTATCTTCAAATACAATAGGTTCAGGTAATATCTCACCCATCATATTGCGCTTTACGACTCTAGTTCTACCTCCATCTCTGGCAATTAACATCGCATCTAAACCGCTGTAAAGTATCCATTTTTCTAGAGGCTTTATTGTCAATTCTATTTTTCCACCTGTAGTTGATGCATCAATGGTTGACAAAGCTTCCGTGGTCATAAACGAAGGTCTATTTTCATTTGACATTATATGGTCTACATAAGAATAATATGCTTTTGTATTTATTTCTTTAATTACCCCTTCTAAGGCTGAAATCTTATAGTCTAACGAAATGATAGAACTATTATCTTCGTTGGTATCCATCGGTAAACCCGCATGCAGTACATCTCGCCCAAAAGATTGTCGCCAATGCGCTTGAACTCTTTGGTTATCGGCAATATTATATCCTAGACGCAGACCGTAATCTAAACTTCTGAAAGATGATGGAATTTCTGTACCATCTCCATCTTCGTAATTACCAAAATCTCGATATCCTGCATTTGCCACTATATCATAGGTATCGGTAACTTGATGTAATTTTACTGAAGAAACTATAGAATTTCCATTAGATTCATATCCAGAGTTTACACTTCCGTGGAAACCATTTTCCATCGATTGCGGTTTTTGCGTTACCAAATTAATTACACCACCAAAAGTGGCCCCATATCGCACTGTATATGGTCCTTTAATCACTTCAATTCTTTCAATTTCTTCCGGAATTACATGGGTTGTAATAGGATCCATTCTATTGGGGCAAGCATGTACGGCTTTAGTTCCACCATCAAATTGAATATTTAGTTGCTCATACTGCGATGCCCTAAATGAAGGATCAATAGCATAATTTCCTCGTTTTATTAGTGAGAAGCCATTAAAGTCGTTAAATAGGTCTGCTACATTTTTGGGTTGTACAACCTTCTTTTTCAGATCTGTTTTTACAACCGTAAGCACTGGATCTGTATTGGTTTTACCCGTAACTATTACCGTGTTTAACTGAACCGATTCTGTCTTAGTTGTATCTTGTTTTATAGTTGCTTCCTGCGCAAAAAACGACACAGGTATAAGTGCGCATAGAAGCGCTAATTGTTTTATTTTCATCTTTATTTTTCAAAATTATTCCACAGTGTTATTGAGATAAAAGCAAGGCTCTTATCTCTAAGTATTGTATTGAAGATCAACTTAAATTTGTGGTGGATGAAAAATAGAATGAAGCGCAGCTTCTTTATAGAGTAATAAATAATAAAAGTTTGCTTTTTGTGAATCGACAAACACAATTTCTTTGTCTAATGATACTTCAGTAAGAGAAAACACAAAAGGATCCCACTGTATTGCAGGCAGGGTTTGTTCCTCTGTAGCGCCTTTGTCATTGGTCATTTTACTTAAATAACACTTCCCATTACATTGTAATTCTGGCTTATCTTTATTCTCACAAAGCTGCTCGATAAAACTATCAACATCTAAGGCGTACCAGCCATAAACCGCAGCAACCTTTAAGCTATTACTGAGCACTAAAAAAGATAATAATAGAATCTGAATGAGTTTCACGATGCAAAATTATTAAATCTTAATCCAATTTTAAGTGACTTAAATCACATAGTGAAAAAAAAGAAAAAAAAACCAGGTCTGTAACTTTTGTTGCTTAACTAAAATGCTTAAATTTTTACTTTTGATTCGAAAAACTAATCAATTATGGATACAGAAATTCTTGCTAGAATCCAATTTGCATTTACCATAGCCTTTCATTACATCTACCCACCTTTAAGCATAGGTTTAGGATTATTGATGGTACTCTTTGAGAGTATGTATATGAAAACCAAAAACAAACAGTATCATACTCTCGCCAAGTTCTGGACTAAGATTTTTGCACTTACCTTCGGAATAGGTGTAGTTACCGGCATTGTGATGGAGTTCGAATTTGGCACCAATTGGGCAACCTATTCGAGATATGTTGGTGATATCTTCGGAAGCGCTTTGGCCGCGGAAGGCATTTTCGCATTCGCTTTGGAAAGTGGATTTTTAGGAATATTGTTATTTGGATGGAATCGCGTCAAACCCTGGGTGCATCTTGTGTCTACCATTGGAGTATTCTTAGGTTCTATGTTTTCAGCAGTGTGGATCGTAGTTGCCAATAGTTGGCAACAAACACCTGCGGGATATCATATCGTTGGCGAAGGAATGAATGCCCGAGCCGAAATTGTAGACTTTTGGGCAATGGTGTTTAATCCGTCAAGTGTAGATAGACTTACACATACTTGGTTTGCTGCCTTTCTTGCTGGTGCATTTTTAGTTCTAAGTGTTCACGCCTATTACCTCTTAAAAGGACGCTATATTTTAATCTCTAAAATGGCTTTTAAAATAGCACTTACAGTGGCTACTATTTTTTCATTGGCACAATTAGTAACAGGACATAGCTCTGCAGATGGTGTTGCTGAAAATCAACCCGCAAAACTCGCTGCACTCGAAGGACATTATGAAGCAAGCGGCCCAGCCGATATGTATCTTTTTGGTTGGGTAAATGACGAAACTCAGGAGGTCACCGGACTAAAAATTCCTGGCGGACTTTCCTTTCTAATTCACCAAGATTTTGATGCTCCCGTTACTGGACTAAATGCATTTCCAAAACAAGACAGACCTGGGCAAATAAACGCCGTATTCCAGTTTTATCATATCATGATAGCAATAGGTATGTTCTTTATTGGTCTCACATTATACGCTAGTTATCTATGGTGGCGAGGTACACTATTCGAAAAGAAATGGTTATTAAAAATATTCGTTTTTTCAGTAATTTTAGCACAAATAGGAAATCAGGTAGGCTGGTTTGCTGCTGAAATGGGACGACAACCCTGGGTCGTTTATGGACACTTACGAACCTCAGAGGCTTTCTCGCAGGCCGTAACTGCAAACCAAATTGTTTTCTCACTTATTCTATTCTTTGTAGTGTATGCTTTGCTCCTTTTCTTGTTCTTATACCTTTTAACAAAAAAGATCAAACACGGGCCCTATAGTGAAGATGATAACGATATGAACGAAAGAAAATTTACGAAAGAGATCTCAAACCAAGTCGCTAAAACCTTAAACGCTTAGATATGGAAACTTTATTTGGAATAGATTATCCAACGCTATGGTATCTCGTTGTTGGCGGTGTTTTTTCTGGTTATGCAATATTAGATGGCTTCGACTTTGGTGCGGGTGCATGGCATTTATTCTTTAAAAAAGAATTGAGCCGGCGCGTGGCCCTAAATGCAGTCGGTCCAGTTTGGGACGGTAACGAAGTATGGCTTGTGATTGGAGGCGGCGCATTGTTTGCAGGGTTTCCTGTTATGTATGCCACCTTCTTCTCTGGTCTATACATTCCCTTTATGTTGTTTTTAATGTTTATTATTTTTCGAGCAATCGCCATTGAATTCAGAAGTAAAGAAGAGTGGCCTTGGTGGCGCAAAATGTGGGATATTGCCTATAGTATAAGCAGTATCATGCTTGCATTTCTGCTTGGTGTTGTCTTAGGAAATGTATTACAAGGAATTCCTATAGGACCCGATCTTGAATACGATGGTAGTCCGTTCTTAGGATTCTTAAATCCATACGCCATTATTACTGGCTTTACCACATTATTCCTATTTATGACCCATGGAGCAATTTATCTCCTTTTAAAAACCGAGGGTAAATTGTTTGATAAATTAGAAGGGCTACTAAAAAAAGGGATTATTTTATTTGTCATTTTCTTTATGATTACTACCCTTTATACCTTGATCTATATTCCTCACCTTTCAGACGATTTTAAGGCTAATCCCGCCTTATTTATAATACCGCTACTTACTTTTTTAAGTATTGCCAATATTCCGCGTTTGGCTCATAAAAAACGTTTTAAACTAGCTTTTTTCTTCTCTGCCTTAACAATTTCTTTAATGATGACACTTGTTGCCATTGAACTATACCCAACCCTCCTCTATTCAACCATAGATCCAGCAAACAGCATTACTATCTATAACGCTGCATCATCAGATAAGTCGTTGGGTATTAGCCTTACCATGGTTGCCATAGGAGCACCATTGGTGCTTGGTTACACCTTTTTTGTTTATAAAACCTTCGCCGGAAAAGTTAAGCTGGATGACCATAGTTATTAATAAGTGGCTCTTTTTACCATTCCCTTAAGGTATAATTACTCCAAAAACGGCATTCAAAATTGCACGTATTGGTTTTTAATATAGCTTCCTATTTGTTAACTTGCTTTAAAGGAATAAAAGAATGACATTACTGCATAGTGATGCTTTTCAAAATTATAAAAGTGCATGAGCAGTAACACACAAGAGGCCTTAGTAGAACGCATCAAAGAGCTTACGTGTCTCTATGAAATCTCGTCGATTATCAATAATGCCGACCCCGAAGCTATGTCAGATACATTACGGGCGATGGCGCTAAGTTTAAAAAAGGCCTTCCAACATCCCAACCAGACAGAAATTTGTATAGAAACACCACTAGACTCATATAAAACCGGGGCAAATAGTGCGACTCAGATTACTTCGGAAATCATCGTTTTTAATAAAACTAAAGGTCTAATCACCGCCTCTCTTAACGAATTACATCACACTTTTTTAAAGGAAGAGAAACCTCTTTTAGACAATGTTGCGCTAAAATTGGGGAATCTATTGGAACGTATTGAAATTCAGAAAAATGAAACATCCCTACGTAGACAAATGGAACGTGCAGATCGATTAGGTATTTTAGGAGAAATCACAGCGGGGATCGCTCACGAATTAAACACGCCACTCGCAAATATATTGGGCTTTACTGAATTACTAAAAGAGGACCTAAAAGAGAATACGCAGTCGTTAAACGACCTAGATAAGATTATTCAAAATGCCATTTTCTCGAGAGAAGTGGTTAAAAAGTTGATGTTTTTTGCTTGTGAAATGCCACAAGAAATGCAATATGTAAACATCGTTCCTAATATTAAAAATGCAATTGCCTTACTGGATGCTTCGTTTAAAAAAGCAAATGTAAAATGCAAAGTAAATATTAAAGAGGAGTCGTTGATATTGCGGGCAGACAACATACAACTCACTCAAATTATTTTTAACCTAATTATCAATGCTATTTATTTCTCTCCTGAAAACGGATCGGTCACTATTGAAGCATATCAAACTGCAAATCATGTCATTTTAAAAATTTCTGATGAAGGTTCAGGCTTGACTGAGGAGGCATTGGATAAAATCTTCCAGCCTTTCTTTACCACAAAACCCACAGGTGAAGGTCTAGGTTTAGGCTTAAGCGTGGTACATGGTATTGTGGCTAGCCATAACGGAACGATAACCGCAGAGAATAATCTAAAAAAAGGCGCCACCTTTACCGTTAAAATTCCAAAATCATAGCTATGCGATTACAAAAGGAAAACATACTGATTGTAGATGACGATATCAACATCTTAGAGTTATTGCAGCGCCATTTACGTTCATGGAACTATCATAGCTATAAGGCTGTTTCTGTTAAAGAGGCCGTCTCTATTCTACGAGATACACATATTGATTTGCTGATAACAGATTTAAAAATGCCCGAAATAGATGGTTTTGAGCTTATAAAGTTTGTCTCAGAGCACTATCCACACTTGCCTAAATTAGTGGTAACAGGTTATCCTTCGGTTCAGGATTCGCTTACATCAATTAAATCTGGTGTAGTAGATTATTTGACCAAGCCGTTTACCAAAGAAGAATTAAAAGCTGCTATTGACAGTTCTTTATTTTCTTCGGAAAAGGTTAAAGACAATATCATGGCAACTTCCGTAGAAAAAAATAAAGCCTACGCCGGTATTATTGGAAATTCGGAAAAGATCCATGAGGTCATTCAAATTATTGAACGTGTAAAAAATAATAAAGCCACAATCTTTATTAAGGGGGAAAGTGGTACAGGAAAAGAACTTGTAGCACGCGCTATTCATTATCAAGGGAAATTTTCGAGAGCTCCTTTTATCGCTGTAAATTGTGGAGGGATCCCTGAAAATCTCTTAGAATCTGAACTTTTTGGTTATACCAAAGGAGCATTTACGGGTGCCGATAAAGATCGAGATGGATTCTTCCAAGCAGCTAATGGAGGTACTATTTTTTTAGATGAAATAGGAAATGCATCGACGGCCGTACAATCGAGATTACTACGGGTACTTCAAGAGAAAGAGGTCGTAAAAGTAGGTGCGCAAAAAGCAGAAAAAGTGGATGTTCGAATCATTGCGGCAACCAATAGCGACCTTAAAGAAATGATCAAAAAGGAAACATTTAGAGAAGACCTTTTTTATCGTCTTACCGTAGTTGAAATTGACGTAGCTCCCTTACGCGAGCGAAAAGAGGACATTCCGTTATTAGTTGAAAAGTTCTTGTTTAAATACGGCGTAGAATACAAAGATAGATTTGTAAAAATAAGTCCGAATGCATTAGCTGTTTTACAACGTTATGACTGGCCTGGGAATATTCGCGAACTTGAAAACATCGTCCAGCGTGCTGTAATAATGTGTGATACTACTATTGAGATTCAACATCTGCCAGACACATTAAAATTCAATATCAATTTTCCTAAAGAGGAATTGCCAACTCTAAAGGAAATAGAAAGACAGTATATCCAGAAAGTTCTGAATACAACCAATAATAATAAAACCAAAGCTGCAGAAATTTTAGGTATTGACCGAAAAACCATCCGTCAGAAACTCTCCGAATAGTCTATTTACAATGGTAGCATTCTACCCGATCGGGTAATTTCACCCCAGTTGCCATCATACTTCTTATTTTTTAAAACAGCGTAAACCCCCTAAAACAGAGGGGTTTCTTGTTTAGGAACTATTCTTAGTTTCTATTGGCATATACATTGCTTTTTGGTATTAGAAATATCAATTATGTATTATGAAATCTAATTCATTCAATCTTTGTCCCACATGCATATACAACATTACATGTGTGCTAACCGATCAGAAGAGTCAAGTATGGTCGTGTAGCGAATACGACGAAGCTGCGGAGGTCAATGATACTTCGCTAGAGCCTACAAAAATAATAACAACAAAACAAGAGCCGAAAATGGCTATGGTTTAAACAGCGTAAATAATAAGCTATGATCTTTAAAACATTAATCACTCCATTTATAACTGGATATTCTAATTCAAAAAAAATGAGACTAGAACTAATTCGTCAGGGAGCTTCTGGAATCTCAAAAAAGCAAAGCTGCCGTAACACAATATGGGTTCAAAAATATTTCAAATAACAAATAGAAGTTCGAAGCACTTCAAAAAATTATAGTTTTTATAAACCAGTAAATACGCTTGCCTTCGATCAATTTCTAAAATGATCCTAACGGCGGCCCACTATTATGACAACAATAACAGAAACACTTACAAAAAAGAAGGTTAAAAAAGCCCCAGTTAAAGGGATGATGGATAACGTGATGGAGCAATTCAATAGCGCCGCAGATCATATTGACCTCCATCCTAATATTAGAAAAATATTAAGCATCACCAATAATGAGATCATCGTTCATTTTCCAGTAAAAATGGATAATGGAGAAGTCGAAATCTTTACTGGTTATCGCGTACAACACAACAATGCTTTGGGTCCTTATAAAGGCGGTTTACGCTATCACCCAACGGTAGATATCGACGCGGCGAGAGCTTTAGCGATGTGGATGACATGGAAGACATCTTTGGCAGGTTTACCTTACGGTGGTGGTAAAGGTGGAATTCAGCTTGATCCTTCAAAATACTCGCAAGGAGAATTAGAGCGTATCACGCGCCGATTCACGTTTGCGTTAGCCGATAATATTGGTCCTGAGCACGATATTCCAGCGCCAGACGTCAATACTAACAGTCAAACAATGGCTTGGATCGCTGATACCTATATGAGTACACGCCCACCAGCCGAACGCACCGCAAATCAGCATGTAGTTACAGGGAAGCCTGAAGGTAGCGGCGGACTTGAAGGACGCGATAGAGCTACAGGTTACGGAGTCTTTTTAAGTATTAAGTTTTGGGCTGAACGAAATAATACAACCTTGAAAGACAAGAAATTCATTGTACAAGGTTTTGGAAATGTTGGCTATTGGGCTTCGTTATTCTTGGAAAAAGAAGGCGCAAAATTAGTAGCGGTTCAGGATGCCTTCGGAAGTATTGAAAATCAACACGGAATAAATGTAGACGACCTTTTCAATTACACCAAAGCGAACAAAGGAAGTCTTGTTGCTTTTCCAGATGCAAGCGCTATGGATAAAAATGATTTCTTCGGAACGGATTGTGATATCTGTATTCCCGCTGCCTTAGGAAACCAGATCACCAAAGACAATGCAAGACAAATAAAGGCAATTTTGATCGCTGAAGGAGCAAACGGTCCTACCAATGTGGAAGGAGAAAAAATTCTCTTACAACGTGGTATCGCTATAATACCAGACATCCTCTGTAATTCGGGAGGTGTTGTAGGCAGTTATTTTGAATGGCTACAAAACCGCAATGGTGAATTGTGGCAATTAGATGAAGTTATAGCAAAACTTGAGAAAAAGATGCGAGAATCCTTTAATAAGGTCTATGAGTATTCGGAAACCGAAGGAATGGATCTACGAACAGCAGCCTATTGTATTGCAATCAAACGAATTGAGAAAGCATATGTTCAACGAGGGATCTTCCCTTAAGCGTTAGTAAAATTAAAATACACTCTTATGAAATACGGAAGTTTAATCTTGGAAAAAAAGGAGTATGTCTTTTTAAAGCGCATACTCAATATCTCTGGCTATGCAGAAGATTTTGAAATTCAGAAGTCATTACAGCGTTTGAGTGATGAATTAAAGAATGCTCAGATTGTGGACGAGGAGAATATGCCAAACGATGTCATTCGTTTTAATAGTAAGATCATGGTGTATTCTGAAACCGGCTGGGAAAAGACACTACAGCTTGTAATTCCTTCTGAAAAGGACGCGAAACAAACAAAAATTTCGGTGCTTACCCCTATGGGCGCTGCACTATTTGGTTACTCGGAAGGTGATACGGTCGTTTGGAATTTTCCAACCGGCGAACAAAAGATAAAAATTGTTGCTGTCACACAAACACGAAACAGCAGTACTAGTAAAATTGATATTTCAATTTAAAAAAAAAGAATAATAATGGAAACTTTGCAAACCGAAATATACAACCACGATAGTGATGTGGATGTAACGCATAAGATCAATACGATCGAGTTAGACAATTGGATCAACCATTTGACCTACATTAAAAAAGAGCTGAATAACTTAATCGGACTTTGTGGAGATGATTTAACTACCAAGTTGGATGATGAATGTGTACTTCAGAAATTTAAGAAGAAAAACACCGAGAACGAAAACCTACTAAATGTGCTTCGGAAGTATATGAGTTCGCGTGTAAATATTGCAGAATGTGAAGACACGCAATGCGATATGGCTTATATCGCAGAGCATCAAAGCTACCGAAGAAGTTATTTGTATCATTTAGATAAATACAGACGCCTTAAAGATGAGTTTTTTAATAAAATACAAGGGAAATTTACTTTATTGAATATTACACCATAACCGCTATTGGAAACCTCTTTACCATACAAAACTGATTATCAACGACGCTTGTGTATCAAAAAAGATCTTATTGAATTAAGTCAGTGGATCGATGTGCTCACAGCATTAAACAATGAATTAGATCAATTAAAACGAATTGAGAAGCAACTATTACACAATGGTCGTATTGAAGCAGATCTGCAAGGTTTAAGACGAAAAAACACCCTAATCATGGGTAGTTTATGTAAATATGAGCAAGAACTTACTGCCGAATATGAATATGGAAAGAGAGCGTATGATGTCCCCAGAGCCAAGGAACATGAAAAAAAACGTGATGTATATTCGGTGGTAATTCTTGAATTCCGAAAGCTGAAAACGCAGATCTATGATGACCTGTTAAAATATCAACGCAAATAAAAACCAAGACTCATGAAAAATATCTTAATTCCAATTGACCTCGTTCATCACAGCCATGATGCCATAGATTATGCTATTAAGTTTTTCGCAAAAGAATCTTGTATTTTTTACTTTCTGAATACTTATGGCTACGATGTTGACAAATTCAATTCTTTACACGTATTACCCGCAGATAATTACTGGTTTGAAAAACCAAAATATGAGTCTGAAACATGCTTAGGACGAGTGATTCAAAAATATACACTCAGCAACACGAATAAGAAGCACCGCTTTAATGCAATTTCGGAGTGTAATAACCTTATTGAAGGCATAAGAAAGACCATTAAAGATATTAACATCGATTTGGTTGTAGTCACCGAAAAAATGTCTATAAATGCACATACCAATAGGTATAGCAGAAATACCAAGCGGATCATTGAAAACGTACGGGAATGTCCTGTAATGATCATTCCAGCAACGGCGTATATGCGCAAGAACCCGGAATTTATCCTGATCTCTAGTTTTGAAGTAGCATTATCAACAACTGAATTAGAAAATTGGTTCGACCTAGTAAAAATTGCAAACGGTAGTATAAAAATAGTGACCCTCGGAACGAAGGAAAGTATGAGCCACATTCAGAAGACAAATCAAAATAAGGTTCGTTTTCAAATTGAGCTACTCGCTAAGGTTTCTGTCACAATTGGTTATTTAGAAACCCCTGAAGAACTTAAAAACTTTGCAAATTATCATTCAGATTATATCATTTGCTTGATGGATAAAAAGCCAGATTTTTGGCGAAAATGTGGCTTAACACATTCACAAATTACAAAACTCGGACCCATGGAACGTACTCCGCTCATTGCCTTACACGGTTAAAATAAAAACGATGAAAAAGCTAAAATTTAATATCGCGATCGGACTCATAGGACTTGCTATTATTGCACTACTATCATGGTTAGTACCTGCGCCTATTTTTTAAATGGAAGAAAATGACCATCAATTCGTTCTACAACAAAACTTTGTAATGGCTTAAAAATCATTTATCGTGATCTCATTCTTTTATTTAACATTAACACTTGCTGTTAAACAATTCTGAATTGTGATTTTTATAGTACTTAATCCATCCAAATCCTTGTAGTTTTAAGGTAAGAAAAATTAAGAACCGCTGATCTATTCAGCTTTAAAACAAAAACCTATGAAAACTACACTTGAAGAAGCTAAAGAAAAAAGTCATGACAATTTGGTAAGCAATCTACAAGGTTTACTAGAAAAGAACTATGACGCCGAAAAGGGTTTTAAAAATGCCCTTGAAAACGCAAAAGACACAAGACTTAAATCGTATCTAAAACAACAGGCTGCTCAACGAGCGCGTTTTGCCACAGAGTTAGATAACGAAATTCGTTCTTTAAATGAAACTCCAAAGGAAAACGGTTCGGTTACCGGAACCTTACACCGTACTTGGATGGATGTAAAGAACGTATTTTCAGGAGACAACGATGAAGCTGTATTGGAAGAATGCATCCGCGGAGAAAAGGCAAGTGTTCATGCTTATGAAGAAACCTTAAAGGAAAATAGCTTCCCTCCTGCTATCGCTGGGAAATTAGAGCGTCAAGCTTCTGAAATTAAAGAAACATTGTCATCGGTAAAACGATTAGAAGACATTGAAGATTCTTGGAGCTAGATTTTATTGCTAGATCCTATTAAAAATGCCTCTGAGATTCAGAGGCATTTTTTTTTCTGTCGCGTTAGGGATAGCAGTGAAAATCCTTTTGGTACAGCCAAAAGATTGAAACGGATAGCCCGACCCAGACCGAGCGCTAGTGACTGGCTGGGGAACGCCCAAATAAATAACCTTTTTAGTTTACTCTTTAACGAGTTTAGTGGCGCTTATCAATTTATTTCCTTCAAGGATAGAAATAGAGTAAAGTCCGGATGCGAGATTGCCAATATCAATAGTGTTCTTCGAAACAGTATACATTTCTGAAGAAATTGTTCTTCCGCTCAAATCTGAAATAACAATATTATACAATGCCAGGTCGGCAGCGGCTACATCAATCATTACCGTGTTTTTAGTTGGATTAGGATAAATAGCAAAACCATTCTTTTGAAAATCGGAAACGCCTAGATCGGCTGCTGGTAATTCTAATAGTGGTCCGCCAACTGGTGTGGCTGCATACAGCCCTAAAGAAGGTCCGTCGAGGTTTTGGGATGGGTCAAAAAAACCAGAGGCCAGTACCGTTAATGCTGCTCCGTTAAAACCCAAGGTTTGCAATGGCGCTTGGTATGCAGCCAAACCTGTATTTCCGTCGGCTGTTCTAATTTCTACGATATAATCTTCGGTAGGCAATTCTAGATAGCCTTCGAACTGAGTATAACTAATATTATCTACAATAGTACCCAAGCCAACTTGTGTTTCAACGACATCAATCGTAGGGGCATCTGTAGAACCGTGATATAAAAGAATATCGACATTGGCTGGATTAGTAGCGGTTTCACGGGCCATTGATTGTATATTCAATTCAAATGGAGGTGATGGATTATATCCTGCAGGGCTTTCTATTCCAGATAAAACACCTACATAGGTTCCTCCATTAACAAGTGTAACAGGCAAAACATAAAAGGCAGATCCTGCATCTGTACTATTTCCTAAAGCAATAGCAATATCTATTTCGATGCCAGCCGGAAGATCTACAAAGGCCGTGGCGTTTCGAAACGTAAAATTATCGACTGCAAGAATGGATTCAACATAAACATCGACGACCTCAACGTTAAAGTCGGCCGAGTTATGAATCAGCTGAACACGTGCTGTTTGAGAGAAAATGGTTGCTGTACAAAAAATGGCAACGAAAGTGAGTACTAGAGTTTTCATAATTGGTTTTTTAGTTATCCAAAGGTAAACTAAAAGCAACAATTATCATGAAACAACTTCTATACCCACATCTTTAATAGCCTTATAACCCCCTGCTACATCAATTGCATTATGAATTCCGCGACTTTTAAGAATAGATGCGGCAATTACAGAACGATAGCCACCAGCACAATGTACATAGAAGGGTTCATCCTTAGGAAATAAGCTTAGGTGAGTATTGATAAACTCTAAAGAGGTATGGGTTGCCTTCGGAATATGTCCCGCAGCAAATTCGCCCTCTTTACGAACATCAAAAATAGGGATATCATTTTCCATGCGATCCTGAAGCGTTTCTGCAGAGATCGATTCCATACTATCTGTTTCTTTGCCAGCTGCTATCCAAGCTTGAATACCGCCTTCTAAATACCCTATGGTATTATCAAAACCAACTCGTGATAATCTAGTGATAACTTCTTCTTCTCTACCCTCTGGGGCGATCAGTAAGATAGGTTGTTTTACGTCTGCGATCAACGCACCCACCCATGGAGCGAATCCACCATCGATACCAATAAAAATACTATTTGGAATATGAGCATCCATAAAATCAACTTGGTGACGAACATCAAGCATGACAGCTCCGGTATCGTTGACCAATTGTTCGAAATCTTTTGGAGCAAGTTTTCGCGTTCCGCGTTCTATCACATCGTCGAGTGCATCATAGCCTTCGCGATTCATTTTTACATTTAGCGGAAAGTATTTAGGCGGTGGTAATAACCCATCAGTAACTTCTTCGATAAACTCTTCTTTTGTCATGTCGGCCCGCAAGGCATAGTTGATCTTTTTTTGGTTCCCTAAGGTATCAACCGTTTCTTTCATCATATGTTTTCCGCAGGAAGAACCTGCACCATGTGCTGGATATACAATAACCTCGTCACCTAACGGCATGATCTTGTTTCGAAGACTATCAAATAATATGCCTGCCAGATCTTCCTGTGTGATCTCATTTCCTTTCTGCGCTAGGTCTGGTCTTCCCACATCACCTAAAAACAAGGTGTCACCGCTAAATATACAGTAGTCGTTGCCTTGCTCATCGCGCAACAAATAGGTTGTACTTTCCATGGTATGACCTGGGGTATGTAACACAACAATAGTAACATCTCCAACTTTAAATTCTTGTAGGTCTTTAGCGATGATCGCGTTAAACGAAGGATTTGCCAACGGACCGTAAACGATCTCTGCTCCTGTTTCTTCAGCCAAAGTTACATGCCCGCTTACAAAATCAGCATGAAAATGTGTCTCGAAAATATATTTTATAGTTACACCATCGCGTTTAGCCCGTTCTAAATAAGGGGTTGTTTCTCTCAATGGATCAATGATGGCGGCCTCACCATTACTCATAATATAATACGCTCCTTGTGATAAACAGCCTGTATAAATTTGTTCAACGATCATGCTTCAAAGTTTTTGCAAATATAGCGATTGTGGAGCTTCGTTTTTTCCTTCGGAAATAGGAAAAGTTCTTTTTCACATAATTTTCACATATCCCCTAGCAAGTTACCGTATCTTTAGACCCGATTAATTAATTCTGAAAAGTTATGAAAATATTTGTTGTTGCAGCAATGACGGTGCTTATCGCCTCGTGCAATGCTACAAAAACCGAAGTTAAACAAAATGATAAAATTGATACAGTAGTATCTCCAGTAAAGTATGCGAATACCATTACTGCAGCCGATTTAAAAAAACATTTATACATCTATGCTGGTGATGCCATGGAGGGTAGAATGACGGGAAGTAAGGGACAAAAAATGGCCGCTGAATATCTTCGGAATTTTTATCAAGATCACAAAATAGAAGCTGCTCTTGAGGAAAACAACTACTACCAATCGATCCCTGCTGAGTATTTTCAACGCCTAGAAGGTTCTGAAGGTTCTGAAAATGTAGTTGCCTTTATAAAAGGTTCTGAAAAACCAGACGAGATCATCGTTCTTTCCGCCCATTTAGATCACGTAGGAATGGATAAGGAAGGCAACGTTTTTAATGGAGCCGATGACGATGGTAGCGGTACGGTTGCGCTTTTGGAAATGGCCGAAGCCTTTAAAAAAGCTGCTGAAGACGGAAATGGCCCTAAACGATCTATCCTTTTCCTCCACGTAACGGGAGAAGAAATTGGTTTACACGGATCGCGCTACTACACCGAAAATCCTATTTTTCCTTTGGAAAATACAGTCGTAAACCTCAATACTGATATGATCGGACGTATTGATCCAGACAAGGCAGAAAACCCTAATTATATCTATCTTATTGGTAGCGATAAGCTTAGTCAGGAATTGCATGACGTTTCCGAAGAGATCAATACCAAATACACGAATCTTGAGTTAGATTATACTTTTAATGACGAAAATGATCCCAACCGATTCTATTACAGAAGTGATCACTATAATTTTGCAAAGAATAATATTCCTGTGATCTTCTATTTTAATGGAGTGCACGCAGATTATCATAAGATCTCAGATACACCAGACAAAATTGAATACGATCTAATGGCTAAACGTACGCAGCTTATTTTCTACACCGCTTGGGAACTCGCCAATAGAGAGGGACGTATTACTGCAGACAAACTAGAATAGCTAGCACATTCGAAAAAAAAACAACTAGAATATACAGTAAAACAAAAAAAGCTTCCCTTATAAAGGGAAGCTTTTGCTTTTTGGGTGGAAGACCGGTTTCGAACCGGCGACCTCTGGTACCACAAACCAGCGCTCTAACCAGCTGAGCTACAACCACCATGGACTCTTTTAAGGACTTTTGTCCTCCATAACCACATATTTTGCAGCGTTGGAGGGTGCAAATATATATCTTTTACGAACTATGGACAATACTTCTATTGAAAATATTTTAGATCAAATCAAAAATTGAAGCTACAGCCGGATAGGTCTCTGTGGTAAAGCCTTCTCCGTATTCAGTTCCTATAAGTCTACCCAAATTTCTATGTCGGTAGGTTAAACTTTCAAACATGTTTTTTGTTGCTGTATGGGTAATAGGCTCTTTAGAGTCTGGATCATAAAACTGCGTTTTATACGCTTTAATCGCCTCAAGCTTTGTTTCCATAAAACCTGATACGTCCACCACAATGTCTGGTGTAATATCTTCCCATTGAATATAGTGAAAAACGTGCTTCGGTCTCCACGCCTCTTGTAACACGCCATCCATAAAAGTTTCTACCTTGCGAAGACCACTTAAAAAACAGGCATCACTCGCTAACGCACTCCCTTTACCATGATCTATATGGCGATCCCTAATGGCATTACAAAAAACAACCTCCGGGCGATACTTTCTCAGCATCGCAATAAGTTTTAACTGTGAAGCCTTATCGTTTACAAAAAACCCATCACCCAGATCCAAATTTTCACGAGCTAAGATCCCTAAAACTTTTGCAGCCGCAGCAGCTTCATTATCTCGTGTTTCAGCAGTGCCACGTGTACCTAACTCGCCTCGAGTAAGATCAACAATACCGGCTTTCTTTCCGTGGGCAATTTCTTTGGCAAGCGTTGCTCCGCAGCTCATTTCAACGTCGTCAGGATGTGCTCCTATGGCTAATATGTCTAATTTCATACTAATTCTTTTTTAACAGCTGTTTCAAAGGCTTGTGTAAGATCGCTTATTAGATCTTTTTTCTCTTCAATCCCAACCGAAAAACGTATGAGTCCGTCGGCAATGCCCTGTCGTTCGCGTTCTTCCGCAGTTAGTAAGGCATGTGAGGTCTTGGTTGGAGAAAGTACTGTAGACTCAACACCTGCAAGGCTCATAGATTGTTTGATCAGCTTTAATGATTGCATAAAACTGTTCGCATCAATACCATTAATTAATTCAAAAGATAACATTCCTGTATAGCCAGACATCTGCTTTTTAGCCAATAAATGATCGGGATGCGATTTTAATCCAGGATAGTGCACTTTTGCCACCATCGCGTGTTTATCTAACCATTTGGCCAAACTTTTAGCATTTTTATTTTGAGCCTTTACACGAAGCGCCATGGTTTTCATACTGCGTTCTAGCAACCAAACGGTGTAATCGCTTAAACTTCCACCTAAATTCTTACCAACATTCCAGATCTTTAGAATATGCTCTTCGGAAGCCGCTACAGCACCCGCGCAAATATCACTGTGGCCACCCATATATTTGGTCGCACTGTGAATCATGATATCGATCCCAAAATCGGCTGGGGTCTGATTGATCGGCGATGCAAAGGTATTATCGATCATTGAAACTAAATGATGTTGCTTTGCAAGACGAGCGATCATTTCTAGATCAGTAATAAGCATCAACGGATTAGAAGGTGTTTCTATATAAATAACCTTGGTGTTTTCTTTTATTTCTGAAGCAAAATCGGTTTCATTAAATCCTTCCGTAAAGGAAAATTCGATTCCGTACTTCGGAAACTCCTCCACAATAAAATTATAGGTACCTCCATAGATCGTTTTTTGAACCACTACATGGTCTCCTTTTTGTAAAAAAGCGAGTAAACATGTGCTTACTGCTGCCATGCCACTTCCGAAGATCATCCCAGCCTCACATTTCTCTAAAGCAGCTACTTTTTTACCCAACGCCTCTTGATTGGGGGTATTAAAATAACGCGGATAGCGCTTTACATCCACATTTTCATATGCATAAGAACTTGACATGTATAAGGGCGATACAGCACCTTGAAACTGCTCATCCTTTATTTCGCCAACGTGCGCACAAACCGTATTTATACCAAGATTTTCTTTTTTCATCCTACTGAAATTTTGAGCCTCTAAGGTAGTATTTCCTTTTAAGGTTTTCTATATTTAGCAAATGAAAAATTGGTTAGCACTGGGTTGTGTCCTTGTATTTTCGCTGAAAACATTCGGGCAGGTCGCTGTTACAAATGAAGACTTTACGCTCGAAATTATATCAGCGCGAAAGATCGGTGCCGTCGCCATTCAGTTTTCTCCAGCCGAAGGCAATGTTCTTGCAGGGAAGGGAGAAAAAAAGATCCAACCACGCGTTCAACTAATAAAACAGACTAGGTGCCATAGATTTCAGATAAACCCAACACACTATGAACGATAATCAAAATCACCTCGATGTCTTGCTCGCCAAACTCGAATCTTTGTCGCAACGACAAGCACTGTTTTCGAAGGAAATTGCAGAGTTACAGCAAGAAATTATTCGTTTAAAGTCTGCGGAAGTAAAACCATCTCAAGCTGAAATCACCGCAACAGTACCACCAATTGCAGAAACCGCAAAATCCGAGGTAATTGTGCAATCTATGGCTTCTTCCGAAGCAACCGTTAAAAAAGAGATGCACCCGCGCCCCTCACAGCCATCAACTTCACAACCACTTCCGAAGAAAAAAAGAAAAGGGAAGTCGGATATCGAAAAATTTATTGGTGAAAATCTCATCAACAAGATCGGTATCATCATTTTAATTATCGGTGTCTCTATAGGGGTTAAATACTCTATTGACAACGATCTAATTAGTCCGTTAACACGTATTATTCTTGGGTTTGTTGCTGGATTGGGATTGCTTGGTATCGGACTCAAATTAAAAAAGAACTATCTCAACTATAGTGCAGTTTTGGTTAGTGGCGCCATGGCAATTATGTACTTCACTACCTTTTCTGCTTATGACTTCTATGCGCTGATCCCGCAAACAGCGGCCTTTGGGTTGATGTTCTTATTTACAGCCTTTACCGTGATCGCTGCTCTTAATTACAACAAGCAGATCATTGCGCACTTGGGTCTTGTTGGCGCGTACGCTGTACCTTTCTTACTTAGCGATGGTTCCGGAAATGCAGCTGTATTGTTTAGCTATATGGCGATCATTAACATTGGCGTATTGATCATTGCATTTACGAAATACTGGAAACCTGTTTATTACGTATCCTTTGCGCTTACGTGGCTTATCTATGCATCTTGGTTTATCATGCAATATGATACAGAGACACAGTTTACTATTGCCTTTGCTTTTGCTACCGTATTTTTTATCATTTTTTATGTCACCTTCCTTGCTTATAAACTAAAACGAAAAGAAGCCTTTGCAACTACAGATGTCATTCTTGTTTTGCTGAATTCCTTTATTTATTATGGATTCGGTTATGCCATTCTAAACGATCATGAAACAGGAATTCAACTTCTTGGTGTTTTCACTTTAGCCAATGCGGTGATCCATTTTATCGTGAGTGCGATCATTTTCAGAAAAAAACAGGCGCATAAAAGTCTACTATATCTTATCGCCATCATGGTGTTAACCTTTATTACCATTGCTATTCCTGTACAATTGGACGGAAATTGGGTAAGCTTGTTATGGGTCGCTGAGGCTGCACTTCTATTTTGGGTGGGAAGAACCAAAGAACTTCCCGCATTTGAAAAGGTTAGTTACGTACTAATGACGTTGGCCATGCTTAGTCTTATGCATGATTGGTATGAAGTCTATCTGGCACACTACTTTAATTATCTCGACAAGATCGAGCCTATGCAATTCTTTGTAAATATTGCTTTTGCAAGTTCGATGATCTTTGTATTGGCCTTTGCGTTTATCAACTATATAGATCATAAAACTAAGACAACGGCGGCGCTTTCAAAAAAGAATGTGCTCAGAATGTTGTTTTCCTTCTTTATGCCAGCCATGCTAATTTTTGCTTTGTATATGGCTGTACGTTTAGAGATCGAATATTACTTTAAATATATGTATCATGCTTCTATGATCGAAACAAACTTAAATGGCGCCAACTACCCAACTACTTCGTATGATCAAGATATAATGACGTATAAATCGGTTTGGATCCTCAACTTCACCCTGCTCTTCTTTAGCTTGCTAGGTCTTGTTAATTTGAAAAAAATCAAAAATAACATCTTAGGCTATATTACGCTAGGGCTTACTATTACTGCGGTATTAGTGTTTTTAGGACAAGGTTTATACGCTATCAGCGAATTACGTGAAAGTTATATCGATCAAGAAGGTGCAGACCTTTACATCCGTAGCAATTTCAATATGATCATTCGGTATATCTCCTTAGCATTTTTAGCTTTGGCGATCTATGTGTCACATCTGTTTATTAAAAAACACATTACTAATCTGGGCTTAAAAATAACTTTTAGCATGATGCTTCAAATTGCACTTATATGGGTATTAAGTAGCGAATTGCTAAGCTGGATGGATCTGAGTGGCTCAAAACAACAATACAAGTTAGGGTTAAGTATCTTATGGGGTGTTTATTCCTTGCTAATGATCGTGATTGGAATTTGGAAAAACAAACAATACTTGCGCATTGCTGCCATTGTATTATTTGCATTAACCCTTATAAAACTATTTTTCTACGATCTCACCTACCTCAATACCTTATCTAAAACTATTGTTTTTGTAGCTTTAGGTATTTTATTATTGCTTATTTCGTTCTTGTATAACAAATTCAAAATTAAAATCTCGAAAGGTAATGAAGATACTGAATAAGCTTTTTTTCCTGCTAATAACTGGGTCTTGTGCTTTTGCACAAATGAACGATTATAATTACAAACAAGAACTGCAAGGTGTAGACCAAACTTGGCACAGCATTATTTTGCCTGATGCTGTCTTCGGAAACACCCAACAAGCGCTAAACGATATTCGCATCTACGGAATTACTTCAGAAAATGACACCATTGAAGTGCCGTATTTACTTCGGAAAAAATCAAAAACCGTAAAGAACAGCAGTGCTTTTGCGAAAAAACTAAATGAAACTAAAAATGCCAAAGGCTATTTCTTTACCTTCCAGATACCTTCCGAAGAACCAATCAATCATATTCACCTTGATTTTGATAACAAAAACTTCGATTGGAAGGTAAAACTTGAAGGTAGTAATGATAATAATGAATGGTTTACTATTGTTGAAGATTATCGCATTGTTTCACTCATAAATGCATCGACAAATTATCAATTTACAGATCTTCAATTTCCTCAGGCAAAATATAGTTATTATAGGCTGAACATTCCAGCAGACAAAAAACCACAATTAACCAAAGGGCAACTATCTTTAAAAGAAATTACGAGTCCGCTTTACAACGAATTTTCAGTAAAAAATATTCAAACTCAAAATAACTCCCAACGCAACGAAACCGTCATCGACATAGATCTAAACCAAACTATTGCCGCAAGTTTTCTGCAGCTAGAAGTTGGTGAGAACTTCGATTACTATCGTCCTATTCATATTCAATATGTTGTTGATAGCGTCAAAACTGAACAAGGCTGGCGCTATAACTACGGCAAGCTCTTTTCGGGGACTCTCTCGTCTGTTGATAAAGGGGGCTTTGATCTTCCTAGCACTTCACTTTACCGTCTACGGGTGATCATTGAAAACAACGACAATGAGCCGCTAACCATCTCGGGAGCAAAAATAAAAGGCTATAAACATGAGCTTATAGCACGTTTTACGAAAGAAGCTACTTATTTTTTAGTGTACGGAAATGACAAGGCACTAAAACCTCGCTACGATATTGAACAATTTACCAATTCGGTTCCCCAAAGTCCCAGTGCACTTAATCTCAGTAGTGCAATTCCGATCCGAAACGTAGAAATAGAAAAAAAACCATCCCTCTTTGAAAATAAAGCATGGCTTTGGGCCATCATGGGGATCATTAGTTTTGTCTTGGGATATTTCTCTTTAAAAATGCTTAAAAAATGAAACTGATCTTAACTAATATAAAGGAACTCATACAGGTTCGTGAAACATCGGTGTTTAAAGTTAGTGGCGCCGAAATGTCACAACTCCCTACGCTAAAAAATGCTTGGCTATTAATTAAGGATGATCGTATAGCCGACTTCGGAAGTATGCCAAACATCCCAAAACTTGAAGCGTTTAAAACGATCGACTGCTCTGGAAAGATGGTATTTCCCGCTTGGTGTGATTCGCACAGTCATTTAGTTTATGCCGGAAATCGTGAACAAGAATTTGTAGATCGTATTAACGGACTCTCTTATCAAGAGATCGCCGAGCGTGGTGGCGGAATCTTAAATTCGGCTAAAACCTTACAACAAACCAGCGAAGATGACCTCTACGACCAATCGGCTGAGCGTCTCAAAGAAGTTATGCGCATGGGTACAGGTGCTATCGAGATCAAAAGTGGCTACGGGCTCACAACCGAAGCTGAACTCAAAATGTTAAGAGTGGCAAAAGAATTAGACCGCGATTTCCCTATTACCATAAAAACTACCTTTTTAGGAGCTCATGCAGTTCCTTCCGAATATAAAGACAATAAAAAAGGCTATTTAGACCTTATCATCAACGAAATGCTTCCAAAGATCGCTGCCGAAAAACTAGCGAGTTATGTAGATATTTTCTGTGAAACGGGCTATTTCAGCGTTGCAGATACAGAGCGCTTATTAAAAGCTGCAAAACCTTATGGACTCATCCCAAAAATACACGTCAATCAGTTTAACGCCATTGGCGGAATCGCAGCAGGCGTAAAAAATGGCGCGTTAAGCGTAGACCATCTTGAAGTACTCACCGATGATGATATAAACGCCTTACAAGGCAGTAAAACCATGCCCGTTGCGCTTCCCTCCTGCTCCTATTTTTTGAGTATTCCCTATACACCGGGAAGACGATTAATTGACGCCGGCTTGCCTTTAGCGCTTGCAACCGATTATAATCCGGGGTCAACACCCAGCGGAAATATGAATTTTGTGGTTGCCACAGCTTGTATTAAAATGAAATTGACCCCAGAAGAAGCTATTAACGCAGCAACAATCAATGGTGCGTATGCCATGGGACTGAGTGATACACATGGAAGTATCACCAAAGGCAAGAAGGCCAATGTTATAATTACCAAACCCATCCCATCATACGGCTATTTACCATATGCCTTCGGAAGTAACTTGATCGATTCGGTATATTTAAACGGAAAAAAAGTATGAGTGTTTTTATTTTTTCTTCGGAAGCAGAAATTGCGAAGCGCGTTGCTAAACGCGCGGGCGAACGTAAGTTCGGCGAGGCCGTAGGCCTTGTTCGCAATTGGGAGGAACTTAAAAAGCACCCAGCAAAATATGTGGTCTTTGGGATCTCGGAAGATATTGGCGTACGCGCTAACTACGGAAACCCGGGAACTTCAAATGCTTGGCATGCCGCATTAAACGTTCTCTGTAATATTCAAGACAATGAACTTACGCAAGCCAAAAACGTTATCATTCTTGGGGAAATAGATTGTTCCGATGAAATGACAAAAGCAGCCAAGAGCACTTCCATGGTCGACCTTGGAGCACTTGTTGAACAAATAGACGCAAAAGTCGCTGAAGTCGTAGCAAAGATTGTTTTGGCAGGAAAATTTCCGATCATCATTGGTGGCGGTCATAACAACAGCTACGGAAACATTAAAGGAACCTCGAAAGCGTTAAACCAACCTATTAATTGCATCAATTTCGATGCGCATACCGATTTTAGAGTTTTAGAACACCGCCATAGTGGCAATGGTTTTAGCTACGCCTTTAACGACGGATTCTTAGATAAATATTTTATTTTCGGTTTACACCGAAATTACACGTCGGAAGCCGTTTTTAAAGACCTCCGAAAACATCCCGAACGCATTCGGTTTAATCTGTTTGAAGCGATTAAAGTAACACAAACCCTGCCCTTTTCCGAAGCCATACAACAATCTAAAGCATTTATAAGCAATGAGCCCTTCGGACTCGAAATTGATCTCGATGCCATTGAGAATATGGGAAGTAGCGCGATGACACCAAGCGGTTTTTCTGTTTCCGAAACCCGCCAGTTTGTTTCACATTTTGCTACCCTTCCTAATTGTAAATATGTGCATTTCTGCGAAGGCAATCCAGACACTGGAATTTTCCAAAACCAAGTAGCAAAAATGATCGCATATCTGGTTTCAGATTGTATTTCAGAAAAAACACTAAAAGCAACCTAATATCCAGTAATGCAAATCGTTCCTTTTCATACAGATTATACACAAGCTTTCTACGATCTTAATGTAGAATGGCTTGAAACTTATTTTTATGTGGAACCTTATGACAGAGAAGTGCTTAGCAATCCCATAAAATACATTGTTGAGCCAGGTGGCCATATTTTCTTCGCGATTGAAGACGATCTTGTACTCGGTACCGTAGCACTTCTAAAACGTAATAAAAATGTATTTGAACTCACAAAGATGGCCGTTTCACCTAACCAAAGAGGTAAACAGATCGGGCAGAAACTCATGCAGCATTGTATCGATTTCGCTAAGTCGGAATCCTTCAGCGGACTCTACCTCTACTCAAATACGCTCTTAGAAAACGCAATTCATATCTATAGAAAATTTGGCTTTCAGGAAGTCGGAATTCCTAAAGACAACCCTTACAAGCGCAGTAATATCAAGATGGATTATCCGCTGTAATTTCTAAAAGCTCTTTTACTTTATTTTTCAATTACAGATCATCGATTGATCTTCTCTGATGCTCGAAATTCTGCCGGAGAGGTTGATTTTGCCTACAAAGAAGTAGAAGAAAATGTAAGTGCCGAGTGCGACCAGTTCTTTTGGGCTAGCGGAAACTACATGCTCCCTAGAAATTTGCCGCTCCATGGTAATCGTGGGTGTGGTTTGCAAGGAATAGCACATTCAGGAAATAATGATGACGACGATCCTATTGGAACGGCCAACCAAGACACCGATATTTTTATTGATCATAACGGAGCTTATTCTTGGGAAGTCAAAGGATCATTGGCGATGTAGAAGTGTTTGATGCCTCCGAATGTTTTAATCTGTGTGATTTTTGAGTGTTAGTTAGTGACAGGGCAGTAAGTTTTTGTTTAATGAGGTTTACTGCTTTTTCTTTTTTCTGAAGAAAGGATAACAATGATAAGCCTTGTTGATATCCTTATAAAAAACAAATAGCATTGCGTTAAAAAATTGTAAAACAGCCTTTTACTCTTCGGAAATGTCACTAACTTTCTGAAAAAAGAAATCGCCATGAAACAGTTAGCCATCATCGCTCTTACCTTATTAAGCTTTACAGCATGTAAAAACAATCAAAATACTTCAGAAGAAACGGCCAAAGTAACTTCCGAAGAAATTTCAGAAGAAGCAACAGAAACCAACTTTAAAGTAACCCCTATATCACACGCAACAATGGTACTTCATTGGGATGGAAAGACCATTTATGTTGATCCCGTAGGCGGTGTAGACGCTTTTAAGGATCAAGACGCCCCAGATCTCATCTTAATTACAGATATACATGGCGATCATTTAAATAATGAAACGCTTAGCGCGGTTAACACTGCCACAACAGGAGTTATTGCACCAAAAGCAGTAGTCGAGAAATTGGAAGAAGAAATACAGCTAAAAGCTATCACTCTTGACAACGGCAATGAAACCAAGGTCGAAGGCTTTCCTGGCTTTACTTTTGAAGCTATCCCAATGTATAACCTTCGGGAAGAAGCGCTTAAATTTCATGAAAAAGGTCGTGGTAATGGTTACGTCATAGAAAAAGACGGCTTCCGTGTATATATTTCGGGAGATACGGAAGACATTCCTGAAATGCGCTCTCTTCAAGATATTGACGTCGCTTTTGTTTGTATGAATCTTCCATACACCATGACTGTTCAAAGTGCCGCGAGCGCTGTAACCGATTTTAAGCCAAAACAAGTTTATCCATATCATTATCGTGGGACAGAAGGCTTAAGCGACGTAGATCTTTTTGCAACACTAATTAAAAAATCAAGTGCTTCTGAAGCTATTGAAGTGGTGCAACTAGATTGGTATCCTAAAGAATAACTGCTTTTAAAAATAACACTTCGATTTAGTTGTTTGATATTCTGCCAATTACAAATTGTAATGTGAGTGGCAAAATTTTTATATATTTAAAAATCAAATTATCACACACTAACCCACTCCTCGCATGCCCCAATTTCCACGCGCAGTACGTTGCATTATTTTTACTTTTTTTTTAGGAATTTTTCTTTCCAACGCACAAAATCCGCTTGATAAACAGATCGAAGTTCTTATTGAACGTTCTAGTCAATTTGCACAATTTCCCGATAGTATAGATCATTACGGAGACCAAATTCTTCAAAAAGCACGCCCTAGCGATCATTTGCGGGGAATGATCAAAGGATATATTTTAAAGGGCTATGCACAATATCGTAAAGGCGAAATGGATCAAAGTATTATATACTGTGATTCAGCCTTATTGTATAAAGAGCGAGGGTTAAAAGATGAATACACCAATATGATGCAGGTGCTTATCAATAGAGCGACCTCGTACGGAAGAAAAGGTGTGGGTGATAGCGCCCAAGCGGGGTTCATGAGGGTGCGTGATATTGCAATGGCAAATCAAGATGTTGAAAACGTTGCCTTAGCCTATAACAGTCTCGGTATAGGTGAAAAAAATAGATCAAATTTTACTGAGGCAATTCGTTATTACGAACAAGCGCTTCATCTATGGGATAGTCTTGGGAGTGATGCAAAAAAGCCTAGTGTTTTAATGAATATTGGTATTGCACAATCTGGACTCGATAATCCAAAGCAAGCTAGTAAAAGCTTTCATGAAGGACTTCGTATCGCGAAAAGATCCAATAATGTGACCGATGAGTACCGAATCTACAATAACCTATCGGTAAATCACAATGTTTTAAAGCAGTATGATTCAGCGCGTTTTTATCTCCAAAAGATCATTCCGCATTACAAAAGTAGAAACCTGAAAAGAGGTGAATATCTGGCATATCAAAATGTGGGACGCACATTTATGAATGAAAATCAGCAGGATAGCGCCGTCTATTACTTTAAGAAGGCCGGTGCAGGTTTTAAAGCCACCAACAATGAAATGGGAACCTGTGATATCTTATTGTTTATGGGTGACAGCTATCTTCAGAAAAAACAATACAGTACCGCCATAAGATATTTGGATAGTAGCGTAGTGATCTCAAAAAAATTAAACCTTCAAAATAAACAAAAAGGCGCCTTTGAATTACTGGCAACTGCACATGAAGCCTCTGGGAATTACAAACGTTCTAACGCCTATTTAAAAGACGTAAAAAAGATAGAAGATCAATTGTTGAAAGCTGAAAATGCCAAAAATCTATCTGAAATAATAACCAAACATCAGGTTAAAGAAAAAGATAAGACCATTGATGGTCTCAATAGTGACAAAGCTTTTTACCAATCGACCACGTTTACCGTGCTTATCGTTTTAGTTATATTGGCGTTGTTTATATTTTTACTTGTCAAGCGAAATAGCGATTCTAAAAAGGAATTGGAAGTGCTTCGGAAGGAGATCAAAACTTTCGGTAAGCAAGATTCAAGTCCGGCTTCCCTCTTGCATCTTAAGAGCAAGGCTGTTCTGAAAACAGATCAACTTCAGTATATCAAATCAGACGGACATTATTTGGAGTATTTTAGCGAAGGAAATGCAAAACCTGAAATTGATAGAGACACTTTGAAAAGTTGTATTGAACATTTACAATCAAAAGGATTTGCACAAATCCACAAGTCGTATGTGGTCAATTTAAAATACATACGAATTATTAACTCTACCAAGATCATGTTAGAAGATGGAACCTGGTTGCCACTGTCAAGAACTTATAAGCCCATCTTAAAAGAAATTTTGCTCAGCAAACCACCTACACAAAACAAGTAGTTCATGACAACAGGTAAAAAACTGCTATGTTATTGGTGATAGAAAACATGTAGTTAGTGACAAACCCTCTGATTTTAGGCACTTAACGACGCTTTTTGCATTAGTTTTAGTATAAATTAAATTACTAACTATTGCAGATCCTTATGAACACTACGCCCCAAATTAACGCACTTCTAAACGATCATAGTCTTCTTACTTCACCACTTAGTTCACAACAAAACGAATTAATATTATTTTTAAACCTTATCTCAGACGAGCAAGTTCGCTATCTACATCAAGAGCAATTTATTTTGTCGAAACTAGAAAAAGTAAACCATTCATATATACGAATGGTACAAAATTTACGCGATAAGGGAATTACTGCAGAACTTATTAAATCTTTAACTACACAGGAGAAAACCATCTTAAAATTGATCGCGGATGGCTTGCAGACCAAAGAGATCGCTTCCTATTTGCACATTTCAAATCATACGGTACAAACACACCGAAAGAATATGTACAAAAAGCTCAACCTAAATACAATTTCAGACCTTGTAAAGCTTTCGCTCTTACTAGAACTGAAGTGAGCATTATTTATATTTCTCAAACCAAGCTAGGGTATGCGCTACCTTTGTAATGAGATTACTAGGTCTTGCAGCAATTCCGTGTGAGGCCTCTGGAATTTCAACCAGAACTGTTTCGATCTTTCTCAACTTTAATGCGTGATAGAGCTGTTTGGCTTCCGAAGGTGGCGTTCTAAGGTCATCCATTCCAACCATAACCATCGTTGGTGTTTCAACATTACCGACTAGCGAGATAGGAGAAAATTTCCAATAATTTTCAAAGTTTTCCCATGGTTGCCCAGGATAACGAGAATCTGCATAGCCGTAATAATTATCGGCCACCAGTGTCTTGCTGATCCAATTCATTACAGGTTTTGCTACCACAGCAGCCTTAAACCTATTATTCTTGCCAATCATCCACGCCGTCATGATACCACCAGCGCTACCACCAGTCACATACAGACGATTCGGGTCTGCTTTCCCTTTAGATAATACATAATCTACACCATCCATGACATCGTGGTAGTCATTCCCCGGATAATTATTGTACAACAAATTTCCAAATTCTTCACCATAACTTGTACTTCCACGCGGATTTGGATAAAAAACCATATATCCAGCTGCCGCATATAATTGTATTTCTGCTGAAAAGCGATCTCCATAATTTAAAATAGGACCTCCGTGATTTTCTACGAGCAACGGATACTTTTTACGTTTATCCCAACGTGGTGGATATACTACCCAACCTTGAATATCACGCCCATCAACACTTGATTTGTACCAAACTTCTTCTACTCGACCTATTTCACAATGTCCTAGTAGATCTTCGTTGATATTGGTTAAAATAGAAGGTTTTTTATTGCCTTTATCAACTATTGCAACATCGGCTGGCCTGTCGTAATGTGAAATAGTATAAGCGATCTTACCATCTTTACTTACTGAAAAACTACCACTCGCATAAGGGCGGCCTAATGTAGTTCCACCTACGTTATTTACAATATCTGTAACCTTCCCATTAAGGGTTATATGAGCTAATTTCGTCTTTCCGCGGTCATCATAAGTAATGTAAAACCCCTTACTATCGGCATCCCAAACGGCATCACTAATACTTCGATCTAAGCTCCCTGAAACCAATCGTTTATTGGATCCGTTGGTACTCATCACTTGTAATTGGCGTAATTGATAGGTCTGCACCTTATCTTCAAAACCCAAATACGCAATTTGCTTTCCATCTGGTGAAACAATAGGAGCACTATCTGGTCCGTTTCTATCAGTTAATGTTTCAAATAATCCTGTAATTAAACTGATTCCATAAATCTCTGAATTTCTAAAGTCATATTCCCAGTCTAGGTTTCTATTTGCTGAAAAATAGATCTTATTCCCGTCAGCAGACCAAGACAAAGATCCGCCGTGATTATAATTCCCTGAAGTAAGTTGACGGGGTGTGCCACCTTCCGAAGGAATCGTAAAAATATGCTTAAAGGCAGGCTTTAAATACCCAGCACCATCGGCTTCATGCTTTAAACGATCTGTGATCCTTGGCTTTTTTGCCCATTTAGCTCCTTTAGGTTTTTCAGGCATTTTTACCAGTACCGGTGCTTTTTCGTTTACATTCATCGTAAACGCGATCTTTTTCCCATCGGGTGACCATGCTAGGTTTGACGGACTGTTATCTAACTGGGTTAATTTGGCTAAAGACCCTGTTTCCATCCAATACATATAGATCTCACTACCTGCTTCCGAAGCACTTACAAAGACAATGCGATCACCACTGGGAGACCATCGAGCATTACTCTCATTCCCTTCACGGATTGTTAGTTTGTGATGTTTTTTTCCATCGGAAGTAATCACCCATAAATTCCCTGCACTTTTATCTTCCATAATATCAAAACCCGTTCTACGATAGACGATCGTCTTTCCGTCTGGAGAGATCTGTGGATCTCCAGTATATTCTAACTGAAAGACATCTAAATACTCGAAAGGCTTTTGAATCTGCCCAAAGACGCTGGAAGTAAAAAGAAAGAAAGACACAAAAAGAATACAAAAAGGAAGTTTCATAGGAACAAATTTTAAAAAGCTAAAGATACTTGTTTTAGACACGTTTTCAAACGGCAAAGGCTTTCCAAACTAATTTTATAAATACCTTATAGCGTTAAATCTTTCGTTTTCGCCTAATTTATAATCGTTTGCGATCACATTTTTCTCAGTATCTATTACATTTGTAGAGAAGGTCTTCCTTCAGAAAAGAACGCTATGAAAACAAATTATACCTTCAGCTCAGTATTTGGCCTATTTGCACTATTTATTTTTACGTGCTTAACGGCTTGCCAAACAGACAAAAAACACGAAACTCAAAAAGAACTTGCTAAAGAATTTCCTAATGAGTGGATGTATAATCAACGAGCGTACCCAAATAACTTTATTAACAAGAAAGCAATGGAAAAGGCCGTTCTGCAAACGCGCGCCATTCTTTCAGAGAGACCAGAAAACCAAGGAACAGACTGGGAATTGGTGGGCCCTCTAAACACTGGTGGTAGAATTACAGATGTGGCTATCTCCCCTAGCGATGACAATACTTTTTTTGTAACAACCCCCGTGGGTGGTGTGTTTAAAACCACAGACCGCGGACAAACTTGGAATGCTGTTTTTGACGGTATCGGGAAACCCTCTATAGGAAATATCGCTATTGCACCCTCTGATGAAAATATTGTATATGTTGGAACTGGTGAGGCCAATGGAAGCGCTACTTCAGGAGCCTTCTTTGGCGATGGTGTATATCGTAGTAGTGATGCTGGCGAAAATTGGACCAATGTGGGTTTACCAAACAGTAATCATATTGGCCGTATTGTTATTGACCCAACAAATCCAGATCGTGTTTTTGCAGCGGCCACCGGGCAGCTATATGGTAAAAATGACGATCGCGGGATCTATAGAACGCTTAACGGTGGCACAGCCTGGGAACGAGTTCTATTTGTAACCGATTCTACAGCAGCGATAGATGTTGCCATGAATCCAGTAAATCCTGATATCCTCTTTGCTGCCATGTGGGAACGAACTCGTCAGCCTTGGCAACGCGATTATGGCGGAGAGACCTCGGCGGTACATCGCTCTGTTGACGGTGGTGATACATGGATCGAGTTAGGAGTAGCAAACGGATTGCCCGCGCCTTCAACAGAACGTGGACGTATTGGTTTGGCCATTTCAGCTGCAGATCCAGCAACTGTTTATGCGCGTTACACCACCAACGAGATCACCAATTCGTTTGACGCCATTTACAAATCAACCGACAATGGTAGTACTTGGAATGAAATAAACACAGCGTCCATCACCTTTATAGATGCTAGTTTTGGTTGGTACTTCGGAAATATTCGTGTAAACCCAAATGACCCAACACAGCTTTGGGTGCTTGGTCAATCTATTTATAGAACAAATAATGACGGCGCACTTTGGAGTCCGATCTCAGGTATGCACGTAGATCATCACGCCATGGAATTTTCAACCAATGATCCAAATATGGTGCTCGCCGGAAACGATGGTGGTGCCTATATTTCTGAAAATGGCGGGAATAGCTGGACGAAATTTACCAACCTTCCTATTACACAGTTTTACAATATTGAAGTTGACAATCTGCAACCTGAACGACTTTATGGCGGTACGCAAGACAATAACACCATTAGAACAACAACAGCAGGCACAAACGACTGGAATTCGATTTGGGGTGGTGATGGCTTCCATGTTCGTGTAGATCCTAACGACAACAATTATATCTATGTTGAGTCACAATATGGAAATATTGGACGCTCTACAAACGGCGGTATTAATTTTAGCTCTGCTACTAACGGTATTGACGCTGCAGATCGCAACAATTGGAATACACCTATTGAGCTTTCAAATTTTGATTCGGAAACAGTTTACTGCGGAACACAACGTTTGTACGTCTCCGATAAAGCTGCCCTATGGTCGCCAATTAGCCCCGATCTCACCGATGGACAACATCCAAGTGGCTCACTATCTTACGGAACCATTACGGCAATTGGAACTTCTCATTTAAATTTAAATACAATTTATACGGGTAGCGACGACGGAAACGTGCAAGTGACTTTTGATGGTGGCGCAACGTGGACTAATAGTAGCAATGGATTACCCGATCGTTACATTACATCTATTGCGGTTTCACCAAATAACGACAATATAGCTTATGTGACCATTTCTGGTTTTGGCGAACTCGATTATGATCCGCATGTGTTTAAAACAATTGATGGCGGACAAACATGGGGATCTATTTCTTCCAATTTACCGAACATTCCTGTCAATGATATTATAATCGATGACACCAGAGGTCTTCTTTTACTGGCAACCGATCTCAACGTTTGGTATTCATCTAATGAGGGCGGTTCTTGGACCATTTTGGGTAACAACCTACCACTCACCATTATTCGTGACTTAAAGCTTCACGAGCCTACTAACACTTTGTATGCAGGTACCTTCGGAAGATCTATGCATCAATATGATATGAACAGTTTGATTTTAAATGTAGATGAAGTATCAGTAACTTCGGAAATGATCGCGATCTATCCAAATCCAGCCAGAGATCAATTTTCGATCAAGCACCAAATATCTTTCGAAGCAAGTATTGAGCTGTTCGATATCCAAGGCAAAAAGATTAAAACACTTTACAACGGAATGTTGAATCCTTCCGAAGAAAAAACCTTTACAATTAGTGATATCAATAGCGGAATCTATGTGGTGCGCATTGTAAGTGGGAAAAAACAATTTACAAAACAACTGATCGTTGAATAACAAATCGGACGCAAATTACTGAGTCAAGAGTAGCGTTTTAGGTCACTATGAATCTTCTTTTATAATTTTATGCCTATTGTAAAATAATAGCATACCTATCAATGCTATCAAGGCAATAAAGATGATAAGCACAGTCTGTGATACGCAAATATTGGTATACAATAAAGGAACACAATCAATTAATGGATCAGGTTCTTCTATTGATTGCACCAGACTAATCGCTAAATAAAAATTTAATGGCGATAGTAGATAAAAGATAATATAGAATAGTCTTTTGCTCATACTTTTAGGCTACATGAGGCATAACCAGTTCTGGAGTCGTTAGACACAGCTTAGCGCACCAATTTCTTGTACTTAATACGTTTCGGCATAAGATCACCGCCTAGGCGTTGCTTCTTATTCTCTTCGTATTCACTAAAGCCTCCTTCAAAGAAATACACTTGACTGTCTCCCTCAAAAGCTAAAATATGCGTACAAATTCTATCTAAAAACCATCGGTCGTGACTAATAACCACGGCACATCCTGCAAAATTCTCCAGACCTTCTTCAAGTGCTCGTAGCGTGTTTACGTCTAAGTCGTTTGTAGGCTCATCCAATAGCAAGACATTTCCTTCTTCCTTTAAGGTCATTGCCAAATGTAAACGGTTGCGTTCTCCACCCGAAAGTAGTTCTACTTTCTTATTTTGTTCGCTCCCGCTAAAATTAAATCGGCTTAAATACGCTCTTGAGTTAACCTGCTTTCCACCCATCATGACCAATTCTTGCTCGTCACTAAAGTTTTGCCAAATTGTTTTACTAGGATCAATATTAGAGTGTGCTTGATCTACATACGCGATCTTAGCTGTCTCACCGATCTTAAATTCACCTTTGTCAGGTTTTTCCTCTCCCATGATCATACGGAAAATGGTAGTTTTACCAGCACCATTCGGACCAATAACTCCCACAATACCAGCTTGAGGCAAATTGAAATTTAGATTTTCGTATAATAATTTATCGTCGTAGCCTTTGCTTACACCAATTGCTTCGATCACATTTGTTCCCAAACGCGGACCGTTAGGAATATAAATCTCTAACTTTTCGTCAAGCTGTTTCTGATCTTGACTCATTAATTTATCGTAATTATTTAAACGCGCCTTTTGTTTAGTTTGACGGCCTTTAGCTCCTTGACGAACCCACTCGAGCTCCCGCTCTAATGTTTTCTGTCTTTTGGATGCTGTTTTACTCTCTTGCGCCATACGCTTTGACTTTTGATCAAGCCAAGAAGAATAATTTCCTTTCCAAGGAATACCTTCGCCACGATCTAATTCAAGGATCCAGCCAGCAACATTATCTAAAAAGTAACGGTCGTGTGTAACCGCGATAACCGTACCCTTGTATTGCGCTAGGTGATGTTCTAACCAGTGAACACTTTCTGCATCCAAGTGGTTGGTAGGCTCATCGAGTAGCAGTACGTCTGGTTCTTGAAGCAATAATCTACAAAGTGCTACACGTCGACGTTCCCCACCAGAAAGTACACCAATTTTTTTGTCGCCATCTGGCGTGCGCAAAGCATCCATTGCGATCTCTAATTTGGTGTCTAGTTCCCATGCATTGGCAGCATCAATTTCATCTTGAAGTACCGCTTGGCGATCCATCAGCTTCTGCATTTTATCTGCATCGCTATAAACTTCCTCCAAGCCAAACATATCGTTGATCTTGTTGTATTCGTCAAGAATGGCCACCGTTTCAGCAGCACCTTCACGTACAATTTCAAGAACTGTTTTATTCTCGTCCAATTTGGGTTCTTGTTCTAAATACCCAACCGAATAACCTGGTGCAAAAACAACATCACCCTGGTAATTCTTTTCTACACCAGCAATGATCTTTAATAGAGTTGATTTTCCACTTCCGTTAAGACCTAAAATACCAATTTTAGCGCCGTAGAAGAAGCTCAGATAAATATTCTTAAGTACTGGAGTTTGTGCGTTCTGAAAGGTCTTGGTAAGACCAGACATAGAAAAAATCACTTTTTTATCGTCAGACATAGTTTGCTTGTTTAATAAGTTAGTTGCTCAATTACATGCGCCCTTTTAACGCATTGAAGACCCAGGCAATTGCAAAAAAGCCGATACCGACCGCCGCAAAGCCCCATCCCGCTACATCGTCGTATCGAAATGCGCCTAAAGCAATTAGACTGCAACCTACTATGATCATGATCAATGTGGCCCAACCTAAAACTGTATTTTTATTCATCATAAGATTTTCTTTTTTTGGCGTTGCCCAGACACCCGCATTTGCTTGATCTCGGCCAGACGCATCACTGTAATATTCATTATTTGAGCTCTGAAGGAGATGCCATGGCATATGCCAAGCATTTATCATCTCCAAATTTCCAAACACTAGATTAGGAATAATTACCGCAAGAATGTATCACTCCGTGCAGGCGAGCCTAATGCAGTGGCAAATATCGCATATTTCTATAAAAAAAGCATCCCTATGGATGCTTAAATATTAGCTAGGAAGAAAACCCATTTTACCCTGCTCATAATCACGCAAAGCTTCCATGATCTCGGTCTGATTGTTCATCACATACGGACCCCAACTTTGAACTTTTTCATGAAAAGGCTCACCTGATAGAAAGAGTAATGTACTCTTAGCATTTCCCTTTATAGAAAATCCTTCGCCGTCTTGTTCAAACCAACTTAACTGATTCTGATTCGTTTTTAGAACTTCGGTATCATTAATGGTCACTTCTCCTTGCAATAAATAGAGCATGGATTGATGACTGTTAGGAACGGGAATATCAAACTGTCCGTCTTCAGCTACTTGAATCATATAAGCATTTACGGGTGTTTGCGTTGCTATTCTTCCGTAGGTTTCATTCAATAATCCGGCGATCACTTGAATTTCTACTTTCCCATCTTCCGAAGAAACCACACGAAAATCCTCATTCGCCACATGCTGATAATTTGCTGGGATCATTTTCTTTTCCGCGGGCAAATTCAACCACAATTGAATTCCTTCTAAGTTTCCACCTTTCTTCACAAACTCTTTGGTTGGACCTTCAGCGTGAATAATACCTCTACCTGCAGTAGTCCATTGTACATCACCCGCTTTAACAACACTTTCGTTTCCCAACGAATCGCGATGCAATTGTTCTCCTTGGATCAAAAAGGTAATAGGCTCAAAACCGCGGTGCGGGTGCGGACCCAGATCAAACGGATTATTAAATTCATTGATGGGGTACGGCCCGTAGTGATGTAACAACACAAAAGGGTCGATTAGCTCGATATCTTGTGTTGGCAATGGTTGGCGCAATTTTATGGGCCCCATATTTACAAAATCACTTCTTCCTATTTTTTTTATGCTATTGTATTTCATCTCTTTTTCTTTCTTTAATAAATATGTTCGTATGTTGAAAATACGTTTTAAATATATGCCCAATACCGAGCACCTTCTTTTTACTTTTCACCGCTCACCGTTCACTAGTATCACCGTATCTTATCGAGTAAATCACTCAATATTTCTGCTTCCTGAACGCTTAGGTTCTTTAAATAATCGTGTTTTAGATCGCTATCGATCTGTGTGAGCAGTTCCAAACCTTGCCTGGTGATCTCAATATGCACCACACGCCTATCGGTTGGGCAAGCCACACGTTCTATCAAATCTTTCGCACACAATTTGTCCATCATGCGCGTAGCATTCGGAGAACGTTCTAACATGCGATCTTTAATGGTTTGAACCGAAATCGCTTCGCCCGCACCTCTTAAAATTCGCAAGACATTGTATTGTTGTGGCGAAATTCCGAAGGGCTTAAAAAACGCATTCTGTTGTCCTTGAATCCAATTGGCTGTATAAATGATATTAAGCAGTGCCTTAACCTTTGCATTCTTGAACGAACTCTGTATGTCTTTTGAAATATCGCCCATTGTTATTGCTTTTCTACTGCTGCTTCAAAATCGGTTAACGCTTTGTCAAAAACGGTCTTTAAGGTCGAATCGGTAATACCCTTTTCTGAAAAATGATCATTAAAACTTGGAAGCGAAAATGATGCAATCACATTTCCACCCATATATGGAAAACGATTTTTCGCGATCTCTAAAACCGTGGCTCCTCCTCTACCTCCTGGCGATGTTGCCATGAGTAGCATAGGAACTCCGCTCCACAATTTGCCGTCAATTCTAGACACCCAGTCGAATACATTTTTAAAAACAGTTGAATAAGCCCCATTGTGTTCGGCTAGCGATATGACGATGCCGTCTGACTCTTTTATGTGCTTTAAAAATGCATGTGCCGGTTCTGGAATCCCATGTTCCTTTTCCAAATCAATTCCGTAGATAGGTAAGTCAAAATCATTTAAATCTAAAATAGTTACCTCCACATCGTGCAGACGACTCGTTGCGTATTCAACCAATTGTTTATTAATGGAAGTGCTACTGTTACTTCCGGCAAAGCCAAGTATTTTTTTCATAGTGTCATTATTTGATAACACAAAGTTATAAAAAATAAATATATATTCCTAGGAAACTACTTCCATGGTGTATAATTATTTTTTGGTTTTATTGATACGAAAGGAAATAGCTATATTTTGTACCTTCGCATCAAACTATAGACACGTGGATATCAACTTCAACAAAAACGAAGATCATAATAAATTATTAGCATCCGATTTGCGCACACGCTTTGCCAAGGTAAAATTAGGCGGTGGAGAAAAACGGATTGAAAAGCACCATGCGAAAGGAAAACTTACGGCTCGCGAACGTATTGATTACCTACTCGACCCAAAGAAGAAATCGATCGAGATCGGTGCCTTTGCCGGTGATGGTATGTATGAAGAACACGGTGGTTGCCCAAGTGGCGGTGTAGTTGTAAAAATTGGATATGTACAAGGAAAACAGTGTATCGTAGTTGCCAATGACGCTACCGTAAAAGCTGGAGCTTGGTTTCCTATTACGGGTAAAAAAAATCTACGTGCACAAGAAATCTCTATTGAAAACCGTCTTCCTATCATTTATTTGGTAGATAGCGCTGGGGTTTACCTTCCAATGCAAGATGAGATCTTTCCGGATAAAGAACACTTTGGACGCATTTTTAGAAATAACGCTGTCATGAGCAGTATGGGGATCACGCAGATCTCGGCCGTTATGGGCAGCTGCGTTGCCGGAGGAGCTTATCTTCCAATTATGAGTGACGAAGCCTTGATCGTTGATAAAACAGGAAGTATTTTTTTAGCAGGTAGCTATTTAGTAAAAGCTGCCATTGGTGAAAGCATTGATAATGAAACCTTGGGCGGAGCGACGACGCACTGTGAAATTAGTGGAGTAACCGACTATAAAGCGTTAGACGATAAAGACGCTTTAGACAAGATCAAAAATATTATTTCCAAGATCGGGGACTATGACAAAGCTGGTTATAATAGAGAAAAAGCCGCGAAGCCTTCCGAAGACCCAAAAGACATCTATGGTATTTTACCTAGATCACGCGCCGATCAATACGATATGCGTGAAATTATTAAGCGCATTGTTGACAACAGCGATTTTGAAGAATATAAAGAAGGGTATGGTAAAACTATCCTTACAGGTTATGCACGCATCGATGGCTGGGCAGTGGGTATTGTTGCCAATCAACGCAAGCTCGTCAAAACCAAGAGTGGTGAAATGCAATTTGGTGGTGTGATCTATAGTGATAGCGCCGACAAAGCCACGCGTTTTATTGCTAATTGCAATCAGAAGAAAATTCCTTTGGTATTTCTTCAAGATGTAACTGGTTTTATGGTTGGAAGTAAAAGTGAGCACGGCGGGATTATAAAGGACGGAGCCAAAATGGTAAACGCTGTAAGTAATAGTGTCGTTCCTAAATTTACGATCATTATAGGAAATTCTTACGGTGCTGGTAATTATGCTATGTGCGGAAAAGCCTATGACCCAAGATTGATCGCGGCCTGGCCAAGTGCTGAGCTTGCGGTGATGAGTGGAAATAGTGCCGCCAAGGTATTGCTACAAATAGAAACTGCTTCGTTAAAGAAAAAAGGAGAAACCATCACTCCTGAAGTGGAGAAAGAATTATACGACCGCATCAAAGCACGCTACGACAAGCAAATTTCACCTTATTATGCTGCTTCGCGTATTTGGACCGATGCTGTGATTGATCCCTTAGATACGCGTACATGGATCTCTATGGGTATTGAAGCGGCTAACCACGCCCCTATTGAAAAGAAATTTAACTTAGGTGTAATACAGGTTTAATTGAAAGTATACTAATTATAACATATAAAAAGGGTCCGTTAGTAATTTACTAACGGACCCTTTAAAAATATAAGTATTTCTAATTAAAACTCGTGTTCACTAGATTATCTAGCACATCTGATGATCATTAAACGATCTCTTCTGCTAATAATTCCAGCACTTACCCAGTCATTAGTCATGTTAGAAACACATGTTCTAAATGCTCCTGAACTACCAGAGTTAGCAGCACATTCTGCGATAAGATCATTTAGTGAGTTACAGTCGATAAATACGTTTGCAACACCAGAGTCACATCCATTCCAGTTTACTGTAGCGTCTGTGTTTGAATTTGGTGTTGGATCAACATTATCAAGACAACCATCACCATCTGCATCACAAGAGATACCACTAGACTGAACAACAAAGTTGTAAGGAGCTCCACAACCTAATACATCATATACAATTAATGTATAAGTACCTGTACTTGGCAATATAAGCCCTGAAACAGCAGGATCACTAAAACAGCTACCAAAAGGATCAGCTACATTATCATCCCAGTCACCTAAATAGGTCATATCTGGACCACCATTACCAAATACATCAATACCATTACTATCTGTAGTAGTACCAAAGAAAAGAGCCATTCCAGGATCCAAACCAGGAGAAGTTCTTGTTACATTAAGAGACACAACATCACCCGCAGTACCATCAAAAGAATAGAAGGCAGCCGCTGCAACGTTGTCAAAGCTATTCAAGCTTGTAGAGCCATTAATATCATCTCCACAAATAACACCTGCATAGCTAATAGGAGCTCTTGTTGCGCTTTGTTGCGTTGACATCTCCTTAATCATTTCTTGTTTCGTGCTCAAGTTCTCTTCTTGAGCCACATCTGTACCTTGATCTTTAGAACAAGATGTTAATAAGCCAAATGCTATAACAGCAGCTAGCAACGAAAATTTTTTCATTTTTTTCATAATAGTAAAATTTAAATATTAGTTAGTATTTCAAATGTAGTATAAATCGTTCAAAATCAACAACTAACGCTTGTAGTATCTTTCCTAGGTAGTAACACGTAGTAAATACCTTACAAAGAATTTCTTTACTTTTAATCGAAGATTTAGGGCACTTTGGGTTTAGGGAGATACCTTAACTTTGACTTTCTTCTTCTGAAAAACAAAATATGCAACAGAAAACGAACAGCATTAAGATTAAAAAAAGACAGTCACTCTACAATATTCTACTCCTTATTCTCGCTGGCGAGGCCGTATTCATCCTCCCTTTTGTACTAGCGCGGGTATTTCGACCAACTGTTTTAGACGTTTTTCAGCTTACCAATGTAGAAATAGGAACTTGCTTTTCTGTCTACGGAACTACCGCCCTCTTCGCCTATTTCTTTGGAGGTCCGTTGGCAGACCGATTTCCGCCACGAAAGCTTATAGCTGTGGCTCTAGTACTTACGGCACTAGGCGGAATTTATTACGCCACCTACCCTTCTTACTTCGGATTAAAAGTTTTGTACGGTTATTGGGGTGTCACCACCATTTTTCTATTTTGGGCAGCCATGATCAAAGCAACGCGCGTCTGGGGTGGCACTGCTTCGCAAGGTAAGGCCTTCGGATTTCTAGACGGTGGGCGCGGCCTCGTGGGCGCCCTATTTGCCTCCCTAGGAGTGCTGATCTTTTCGCTGTTTATTGTTGGTGAAATTTCGGAAGCCGTTCTAAGCCAACGGAAATTCGCATTTAATCAAGTGATCTTAGTGTGTTCGGGCATTGTGGCGGGTATCGGACTCTTGGTTTGGTTTTTTCTGAAGCAATCTCCTTCCGAAGCAACAGAAAAAGAACTACTCCCTGAATTTTCAATAAAACACATCAAAGCCGTGCTGCAAATTCCGTCGGTTTGGTTGCTTATGATCATTATTCTCTGCGCCTATGTAGGCTATAAAACCACCGACATTTTTTCTCAATATGCTGAAGAGGTGATGCTTTACGATGAGATTCACTCCGCCAAAATTGGAACTTTTTTACTATTTATTCGTCCCGTAGTAGGCATTATCATTGGCTTCCTTGCAGATCGCTCTCGAGTGATACTATGGCTTATCATTAGCTTTATCCTCAGTATTGTTGGGGCGCTATTATTTGCTTCAGACGTGTTAAATCCAAACGCAACCTATCTTTTTATACTCGCTGTATTAATTACCGCCACAGGCGTTTATGCCGCGCGTTCCTTGTATTTTGCTACCATGCAAGAAGGAAAAATTCCCCTTGTACTCACCGGAACTGCCGTCGGACTCATCTCTTTGGTTGGTTATACGCCCGACATTTTTGCGGGTCCTGCCATGGGCTATTTATTAGATGGAAATCCAGGCAGGCTGGGGCATCAACACGTATTTATAATGTTGGCTGTTTTTTCGGCAGTAGGATTACTAGCTTCGCTGATCTATTTTCAGATCACCAAAAGGAATTCATGAGTTTTACCACGCAATAGGCTTGATGGCCTCCTGTCTTCCATTTACATAGCGAAAACCTTTTTTTCCGTAGAAACCTGCTTCCTCTAACATAATACGTATGTCTTTATTCCATTCCTTAATAAAAACGGTTGTATTAAGCTCAATAGCGTACACCGTATTATAGTGCAGAGGATAGTCGCCATTTACAGGCACACCGCCCTGTGAATCCCACATTCCCAGCGTGGTACCCGAACTATGTCCGTAGGTTCCTAACGGGTGTGTATAAATAGAAGGACGCAATCCTTCTATTTTGCCTTCGGAAAGTGATTGGGCCAAGATCTCGTTACCCGTCTTCCCTACTTCAAAGTTTCCAGTAAAAATATCTTGTACGCGGTTGCCTTTTTTAAATGCTTCGGAAAGATAAACTGGCACTTCAGTTTCATCTTTTTGAAGAAGATAGGCATGTTGCTGACAATCGGTATTTAAGCCGATGTACGTAATTCCGAAGTCACAATGAAGCAGATCACCCGGAATGATCACTTTTTCGGCATAGCCGTTACTAAACGAATCAATATGACTTTTTAGCGCTTCGCTATCACGCTGCACATCGATCGTAGGGTGAAACCAGGTTTCAAGCCCTAGATCGGTTACCTTTTGACGCATCCACCAAACCACATCGTCTGTTGTAGTTTTTCCAGGGGTAATGACCTTGGCGGAAAACGCTTCATCAATAATATCGTGAGTGATTTGAATTAACGTGTTATAGAGTTGCATTTCCTTTTCGGTGCGGGTTTCAATCCAACCGATCGCTAGTTTTTCGGCGGAGACCAATTTATCTTCTAGTTTTTGAGGAAGCGCTTCTTTTAATTCTGAATAATCGGTTTCCACCAAGCCGTCTGCAATTCCGAAGTGCTTAGAAATATTAATTCCAATCTTTTCAGGGTTTCGTTCCCTGATGATCTCTACCAAGCGCGCCCATTGATCGGGTTGCGTTTCTTTATTCCAAGCAGAAACAATGTTGTCACCCACATTGTAACGCGCTACAGCTAATTTTTCGATGGTATTTTTTTCTTTATTTCGGTAAAAAACCAAAATAGTTCTTCTTCGGGCATTGAGCCAGGTTGCTGGAAGCATGGTTCGCATGACCGGATCTTCGTTGTATTCGCGTGAAATAACCAACCACATGTCAATATCGGCTTGATCCATCAACATCGGAAGAAGGTTGTCAAAGCGATCGGCTAAGAGTTCATCTTTAAGGATTGCGCGGTCCCGTTCTGGAAGGATTTGAGCAGTCGCCGTAAAACTAACTAAAGAGATAACAATAATTATAAGTGTTTGAGCAAGGATAGGTTTCTTCATATCTTGTAAATCTTAATGTAGACGATGAAGCAAATTTCTTTCCTATTTATGCTCCTTTTGATTACGTCGTGTAGTAAAAATACGCCAAAATTTACTGGACAGCAACAAGAAGATGACGATCCTTTAAGTTTAAATACGATCGATATTTTATTTATTGGCAATAGTCTTACCTATTATAATAACGGTATTCCCTTTCATGTTCAAGAATTTTATGAAGCTACTTCTTCCGAAGTAATCAGCAACACTCAAGAGCAAGCATACGGGGGGTTTAAATTACGAGATCATTTAAATAATGTAACTACCCTTCGTGTTATTGACGAAACCTTGTGGGATTATATTATTTTGCAAGAAAATGGCAACGAAGCTGTTACTGACCCAGAAAATGCTCTGGAATCGATTCGTGATTTTCAAGCACTTTTACAGGGCAGACCCATTCGTGTGCTGCTCTATCTAACTTGGGCCTATAAAGATCAACCCGAAATGACCCAACAACTCGTTGATTTTTATACGGAAGCCAATAAGATCACCAATTGGAAGGTTATCCCTGTTGGATTGGGCTGGCGCGATTTTGAAGCAGAGAATGATGACATTCATCTGTTGGGTGAAGATGGTGTACATCCAAGTCTACAAGGGACTTATTTTGCATCAGCAATGTTTTTTGAGGCCTTGTCTGGATTTGATCTACCGAGTAATCCATATGACGCAAACTTAGATTCAGACGATGCGGCTTATATTAAGCAGTATGCGAGCAATGCGTTAAAGTTATATACAGATTAATTGCTCTTAGCGATATTTCTGTAATACTTGCATTACCTCAGCTCTTTTGATCTTACCCGTTTCGGTATACGGAAATTTTGAGATGGTATAAAGGCGTTTGGGTCTTTCGTAAGCATCTAAAATGGTAAATGCTTCTGCATAATTAGGCACTGTGGTATTGTCTTTATATTCAACAATAAGCACGACACGTTCCCCCAAAGCCGCATCTTTTTCCGAAGTAATTATAAAAGGAGTTTCTATAAACGGTGCCAGTTTGGCTTCTATGGTTTCTGGGAATAATTTAACACCACCACTATTAATTACGTTGTCAAATCTGCCTAACCATGTAAATCGTGTGGGAGATTCCAAAAGCACCATATCATTGGTTGTTATGATCTCATCGGCGATTGATGGCGCATCAATTACGAGACAGCCTCTATTATCGGTTGAAAATTTGATGCCTTGCATAGCCGCGAAGCTATCGCTTGCTGCGAGTCCGTTTAAACGTCGAACAGCAACATGTGAACAGGTTTCGGTCATTCCGTAGGTGGCGAACGCTTCCGTAGGAATCGTTTGAAGCTTTGCTTCTAGCGCGGCGGAAACCGCGCCGCCACCAATAATCAGTTTTCTTACTTTTGTTAAGGCGTCAAAGGTGTGATGCACTTGGTAAGGAACCATGGCAACAAAATCATAGTCATTATCGTATTGTGTAAGCGCATCTTTTTCTGGCGCAACAACATGTAAATCCCAACCCATTACGAGGGCACGTACCAGCATCATTTTTCCTGCGATATAGTCGGCAGATAAACACAATAGAGCTTTTGTATTGGGTCCGAGTTTAAAATAACTACAAGTGGCTTTTGCACTTGCAATCATGTGCTCTTTTTTTAGCTCTATTTTTTTTGGGGTTCCTGTAGATCCAGAGGTTTTTACCTGTATCGTTTCACTCTCGCTTAGCCATTTTTTAATAAACTTACCGATACTTACCTCATAATCATCACCTTCTTTTCGGAGCTTTTTGGCGAATTCTAAAAGTTCTTCGGCATTATTATACTCCAAACCATTGAAGGTAAACGAAGTGTGAAAGTAAGGAGAGGTTGGTTTCAAAATGACGGTTTACAGTTGCTAATTACAGTTCTAAAAGCGAATCTGGGTTTGTTTCAACCACAGGCGGTGGTGGAGAAACATTTCCGAAGAGTTTATCCTTCCATCCTTTCCACTTGTAGCGATATGCCATGATCGCAATAAGGATGGGATAAAATATAAGTACTGGGATCAAAACATCGATACCTGCCGATGGTTCTGAAATATCTTTTAAAATAGAATTCGTTTGAAAAACGGTCCAATCTGCCGTAACCAAAAGTGCTGCTATCAAGTTATTTCCAGCGTGAAAACCTAGGGCGAGTTCCATACCCTCATCCATTAGGGTAATAATTCCGAGGAAAAAACCGGTTCCAATATAATAGATCATGATAATGGGACCTAGTTTCGCAACTTCCGGATTAAAGAAGTGGAGTCCGCCAAAAATTACAGAAGTAACAAATAATGGTAAAAACTTACTATTAAACCTTTTGCGGAGATTTTTGTAGAAATTTGTTTTTGTCATTGGCTCAAGAAGGTTCGAAACAATAAGAACAGCCAATAAACCGAAAATTCCAACTGTTATAAGCAAATGATAAAAAGTCGAAATTTGATAAGTGATACTAAAGTAAAAGTATAATGATAAGCTAATAAAAAGATAAATAAATATAAATGCAAAATATTTTCGAATTGATGAAACCCCAATTCCTTGCATCAAATACCCACGAAACAAATATTCTTCAAAACTAGTTTGCAACGGAATCATTACGATGGCAATTACCGCTAGAATGACAAAAGGCACAAGATTAAATTGTATTTCGTAATCCTGTGGATTCATATAATAATCCAGCCCTGTAAAGAAAACTGTTGTAACAGCAATCAAAATAAACCCGAACCAAACACGTCCCCAATCGGTTTTTTTACGTGAGGTGGTTAGTGTCACAAAAGGTTGTTTATGCATCCATTTTACAACAAAATACAGCACAAAAAGACCAACGGCAAAGCTTAAAAGCATTAAAAACAATGTTAGATTCGACTCCAAAATTGTCATGATCATGTTGGGATCTTCCAATTGCGAGATATCGCCTCCTTCACTCATCAATTTCATGGTTGCTGCAATAAATAAAGGAATTGCGCCTAGTTGAGACGCTAAAAAAATGACGATGGCTCCCACCAAATAACGCCACCAATCATGCAAAAATTTATATGCTTGTGCTATATACATAAAGTTACTTTTAGCTATTCTACTCTACTTGTAATCAATTCTGTATTCCAAGATTTAAGGGGATTATACTTTAGATTTCCATGCATAATTTCAAGCGGGGATCTTACATTATTGGTATATAAACTACCGGTTCCTAAACCTTGTGGCAATGTACTATTTTTTGTGAATGTATACTGCGAAATTGCGTTTAAACCCACATTACTCTCTAAGGCCGAAGTGATCCACCAACCCACATTCTTACTCTTAGCGTGTTCGATCCATTGGTCTGCACCTCTAAAACCTCCAATAAAGCTAGGCTTTAAAATTATGTATTGCGGTTTGATGGTGTCTAATAATTCTTGTTTTTCTTCGGAAGGGATTATTCCAATAAGCTCTTCGTCTAATGCAATAGGTAATGGTGTTTTTTCGCAGAGATAGGCCATTTTTTGCCATTGTCCTGCTTTGATGGGTTGTTCGATGGAATGTATCTGCAACTGCGACAAAATTTGAAGTTTTTCTAATGCTTCGGAAGGTGCAAAAGCGCCGTTGGCATCAACGCGTAGCTCAATATCGTTACTTGAAAATTCATTGCGTATATTTTTCAGAAGTGCCACTTCGGAAGCGAAATCGATTGCTCCAATTTTCATCTTGATACACGAAAACCCGGCGTCGATCTTTTCGGCGATCTGCTTTTTCATAAAATCAACATCACCCATCCAAATGAGTCCGTTGATTGGTATCGCTGCTTTTCCACGAGAAAATTCCGAAGGAAATATCTGAAACATATCTTGAGCAGCCAATGATCTAAAAGCGGTCTCTACGCCTATCTGTATTGACGGAAAATTACTTAGAGCGTCATAGAGTTCCTTTTCACCTAGATTAATATTTAGGCAAGTCCAACGCAGCATATCTTCATAATCAGGTCTATCGTCCATGCTGAGTCCGCGTAAGATCCCACACTCACCGATTCCTGTGCTTTCCTCATCTTTAAGTATTAGAAACCAAGTTTCTTTGGTTTTTAGAATACCGCGAGACGTTCCGCTAGGTCGTTTAAAGTTAAGGATATGTTTGTGATAGGAGGCTGTTAGCATTTGGTATGTTGGTAAAATAAAAAATTAGCGAAGAGACGGTCTTAGCTTTGAAAGCATTTTAATGATTATTTCTAAGTCCATAGCTAATTCAACACATTGTATTTCTGTTCTAAAATTATATCTATGCAATGAATAAATCTTATTAAACTACCAACTTATAAATCAATAGACTCTCCTATTTCTAGAAGCATAAGGTCTTTGCCAGCATCATAGAATTTCTTTTTGGCTTCATCGTGATCAATTTCAATATAGCCAAACGTATCATAATGTACACCAAGTACTTTGTCGCATTGTACAAAATCACTAGCAAGAATTGCATCATCAACGCCCATTGTGAAATTGTCACCAATGGGTAAAATTGCAAGGTCGAGTTTAGTGCGCATTGGGATGAGTTTCATATCCATGGTTAGTGCCGTGTCTCCTGCGATATAGATATTTTTGTGCTCTCCCTCGATCACGAAACCCCCTGGTTGTCCGCCATAGCTACCATCAGGAAAAGAGCTTGTATGAATTGCATTTACATATTTCACCCTTCCGAAGTCAAAATTCCAACTTCCACCGTGATTCATAGGATGTACATCAAGGCCCTTTTCTTTATAATGCATAGCGATCTCGTAATTACTTACAAGGGTAGCGCCCGTATTTTTTGCAATGGCTTCTGCATCTAAAATATGATCTTGATGGGCATGTGTAAGTAGAATATAATCTGCCTTAAGATCGAGAATATTCACCTTGTCTTTCGCAAGATCATTTCCTGTAATAAAAGGATCCACTATAATATGGCTGCCGCCAACGATTAATGCAAGTGTATTCTGACCGTAAAATGTAATCTTCATATCTTTTTTTTGAAACCTAAAGATACTAGGAATGTGATTAAAAAGCTAGACCGTGATTAAAAACAATAATGAAAACAAAAAGGTGCTTAGTGCCACCTTTTTTAACTCAGGATCCAATTGCGTAGGTTCTGTATTCTTAAAAACCACACGAATATTCATAAATAATGGGATAAAAGCCAGAAGAGGTATAAAGCGTAACCAACCGCTTTGCTGTAAAAAGAAATATACAGCAGCGCTTAGAAACGCCAACAAAATTAAGGACGCATGATAAAACTTTACCCGATCTCCTCCTAGAACTACCGCCAAGGTGTTTTTATTGACTTTGGCATCAGCGAGACGATCTCTCATATTGTTTAAGTTTAAAACCGCAGTACTCATGAGCCCGATAGTTATTGCTGGTAACACAATATAATTTGTTAAGCTTTGAGTGAATAGAAAGTAGCAACCCATTACTCCAACGAGCCCGAAGAAAACAAAAACAAACAGATCGCCCATGGCGCGATAACCGTACGCTCTTTTTCCAACGGTATAGGTGACGGCAGCAATGACCGCAGCAATCCCAAGATTAAAAAAGATAACAGACAACACAAAGTGCTCATTTCCAAAGGCAACAAAAATGAGCATGCTGGCCAACAATAGTGTTATCATAGCGGTAATTATCATACCATATTTTAACTCTTTGGCGGTTAAAAGACCACTCTGAAAAGCTCGTTTAGGCCCAACTCGATCAGCATTATCAGTGCCTTTAACACCATCTCCATAATCATTCGCAAAGTTGGATAGGATTTGAAAACCAAGCGTGGTAAGTATTGCCAAAACACAAATAGATAAAGAAAATGCCTCAATTAATTTAGCTGCAGCACTTGCTGTTACAATACCAGAAATGGACAAGGGAAGAGTTCGTAGTCTTGCCGCAGAAATCCATGCGCTTACTTTTGTCATTTGTTTTACTTAAGCGACAAAAATACAAGAAAAAAGAAATCCGCTTCCAAAATGGAAGCGGATTCTTAACTGAATCAAAATAAACTAATAAAACTACTTAACAATAAGTTTTTGTGTACTGCCTTGCGCATTCACAATAAAATATATTCCGCTTGGTATTTCGTTGATTGTTAAGACCTCAGTATTCTTCTCTTCTTTAATAAAGCGGCCACTTAGGTCATACATTTTATAATCATCAACAACATTAAAAAACACCTGCCCTTTTGCTGGATTAGGATACATAACAAAGGTAGTTGACTCGAAATTGTAATCATTGACACCTAAAATAATATCAGCTTCAATAGTATAAACCCCTAGAGTTGCACTTACCTCATTTGAGACTATTAACACGCCACGCTCGGTTGAATTATCTTCTGCTGCGATATAAATAACTCCTTCAGGGCCTAAATCTCCCATTTCATTACCTCCTGGGGTAGCATCACGATTGTTTTCGTATTCAACAAAGACAGGAGCAGCAGGGTCTGTTATGTTATAAACCATTACACCACCTATTCGCTCTAACAAGATAAAGGCATATGTCTGACCTTGAATTTCACGAATGGTAACACCTTCAGGTTCTGGTCCTTTGTTGTCACTTCGATTTTTCGGGTTGTTGTTTGAATTGCTTGCATTAAAAATAGCTCCATAGATAGGATCATTTGCAGTAATTACTTCGAAATCATTTCCGCTATCATATACTAATTCACCTGTTTCAGCATTAAATATACTGAAAGACCTTCCGCCGAAAACATGGATCTCATCGTAATCACCGTCATTATCTATATCTCCTGACGCGCTTGTAACGCCGATCTCTCCCAAGTTCGATGCCAATGCTAGCATATCAACATTCGCAAACACCGAAGGATCTAGTGTATAATCGCTATCCCCTATTTTCCGCTCTTCCTCAAAACCACCGTACTCACGTGCATCACCTTCATTTGCGGTTACGATATATGAAGTACCTGCAACTTCGTAAAAAGCGAGGGCATCTGGCATATACATTCCTTTAATTGGCCAATTGGCATCAAAAATAAAGTCGGTTTCATCACTAACATCAATTGTATTTCCTGCAAGGCTGTGATCTTTTAGTCCGAATGACAATATATCCGTGATCGTAAGCGTATTCAAGTCGATAATAGCATAAGCATTATTCTCTTGTAGTGTTACATACGCCTTTTGGCTATCGTTTGAAACTGCGATATATTCTGGTTCTAAATCCTGAGAAACTGTTGCTCCTGGTCCGTAGATACGAACGCCTGCAGCTTCTAGTGTAGCTTGTTGCGCGTCGAAAGCATTAAAATTTAAAGTAGTCACATCTGCCTGGCTAATGTTTCCTAGTCCTCCGGAAACATCAATTACAGACACAGAACCTTCAGGGTCTATAGTATAATCATCGCTTGGTTGTCCTTCGTTGGCAACTAACAATTTTGTTCCGTCTGGAGAGAAAGTAAGCATATCAGGAAGTGAACCTACTTCTAAAGTAACTGTTGATGAGCCATCGGCGTTACTAATTACAACTAGCCCATTATCGGTTGCTGGATCTACAGAAAGTGCTCCTGCAATGAGACCGTTACTAACAGCAATGCTCTGAATTGTTGCAGCTCCAAATGTTGCCACATCAATAGTTGTTACTGAAGTAATATTTAAAGGGTCTGTAAAATCTAGCACCTCTATTTTATCTCCGTTAGTTACAAACAGCTGTTGTGAAGCTGGATCGAAAGCAGAGATCTCTGCTGTTCCTGCAGGATCAACCAAGTAGCTTGTTAGATGTGTTAAACCGATCTCAGCAGCATCTCCAGCCGGTACTAAGGTGTCATCATCAAGAATATACACTGAAAAAATATTATCGCCACCAATCACAGTGTTTATTTCATTCTCTAGCTGTAATACAAAAAAGACATCGCTTCCGTCAACACTATTATCTAAAATAGGAATGTTTATAGTTTGCATATCTGTGCTTCCTATTGGAAAGATTACTGTTTCAGAAGATGCATAGGTAAAGTCTGTCCCTTCAATTGCGCTTCCACCAGCTACAATGGTTACATCTATAGAACCTTCTATTGTTGGCGCTGCGGAAGGAATTAAGCCGATAGTAACATTTCCGTCAGCCTCTGAAACTGCTATAAAATTTCCATCAAATAAAACTGTAGCTTGTGTAGTTGCTGGTCCGTTTCCAGGGGAACCAATATTTGGAACATCATTAGAAGAGCCTCCTTGAGCGATCGTTTCTACAGCACCGTTTGCATTTCCCACGGTACTAAAAGCGGCTAATTGAACATCAAATGATTGTCCGTCGTTAGCTCCAGTATCTGGATAACTTGCTGTATAAATTGGTGAAGTTGTAAGTGGATCACCTAACCATATATTTACGTCATCACCACCACCGCCTAATCCAGCTCCGTCTGTATACCCGATTTCAATTCCTGTAAGGTCAATGACAGGACTCCATACATTGTTAAATGTAGTAATATCATTTACATCACCAGTAACCAATACAATTACAGTAGCGCCTGATTGAATTTCAGTAATACCTTCAATAAGATCGGCATCACTTCCTGAAGCAGATTCATCGTCATAATATAGATCGGCATCTACACCAGAGATCCATGCTTCCGTGCCTGTATTCATAATTTCAAACCAGTCGGCAGTAAGATCTGTTCCCGCTTGTCCGGAGAAAATTTCAGAAACGATCAAATTTGAGGTCGGTGCAGCAACATCTCCTTGAAACAACAGCTTGTCGAGATATAAAGTTTCCGAACCAGAATTTGTACGTACCTCAACAACCACTTGAACCATGGCGTCATTAGGAACAGAAGCAGTGCCAGTGATCCAGGTGTCTTCGATCATTAGGTCATTAATATCGGAGCCTTCAGTGTTTAAAATGTCTATTTCTGTGTTATTGGTAAGATCGCGAACATAAATTCGTATACGGTCGGAACCACTTTCATTTAAGGTTCCATCGCCTTCGTAGCCTGTTCCGTTGACAAAGTAATCGATAGATACGGTATTGTTTTCAAAGCCGGTAAAATCAACGGGATCAAAAGTAAGTATCATATTTCCGTCGATATCTGAAAGCTGATATCCTTGAAGTCCGTCGGTATACGCAGTAACATCGCCAGTAAATGTGCTAGCTCCCACAAAATCTCCATCTGTTAAGCCAACATCTGGAGTGTCATACGGAGCGTAGGTAGCGTCGAAACCAATTTCGTTTCCTACCGTTGTGAAATCGACCATCGATTCACCTGCATTGTTCAAAAGGTCATGTGCAACATTGGCATCACCGGTATCCACATATTGTGCTCCCGCCAGAGGCTCTTCAAAACTAGTTGATTTTACCGTAGTTTGTGCCGTGGTAACAGCAGCTATAAACATAGCTGCAAGTACTGTAATTTGTTTCATAAGTTCGATTTTTAATTGATATCGCAAAACTACTTAGACAATGTCGTAACCGGCTTAGGTAAAGATTAAGGAATCGTAAAAATTTGATTGTACTTTCAGGCTAATTGTTTAACGAAAATCAGCTAATTGTTACGAAATAGTTACGCTGTGTTTTGAGAAAAAAATGTCTATTTTAGTATTCTTAATTAAAACCTACCCCACAATGAAGAAACAGTATGATTTAGGATTACTATTATTACGTGTCGGATTTAGCGCACTTATGTTAACCCACGGAATACCAAAGCTTTTACAATTAATTTCTGGCAATTTTAGTTTTGGAGACCCTATTGGCATTGGCTCAACAGCGTCTTTGATACTCACTGTGATTGCAGAAGCTATTTGCCCTATATTAATTATTATAGGACTAAAAACACGTCTTTCAGCAATTCCAGTAGTTATTACTATGGCAGTTGCGGCCTTTATTGTGCATGGGAATGATCCTTTAGCAACTAAAGAAATGGCACTACTTTACCTTATTGGATTTTTAGGAATCGCGTTAATGGGTGGTGGACGTTTCGGTCTTAGTAGAAGCTAACATTTTAAATCGTATTAGAAAAAAGAGCGTTTGACCTAAATTCTATAAAATACTTAAACTGTTAGTTAAAGATCTTTACCAAGAGTTCTTTGAGAAGATCCGCTTGAGAAACCTGCGCTGCCCCCACGCCTTTACTTTTCATATCGATTTCTCGAATAGCGGCGATAATGGCACTGACCTTTTTCATAGAATAATTAGCTGCCGCGGTTTGGTAATCTTTTACAAAGAATGGGCTTATCCCCAAAACCTTTGGTGCATCGCCCTTATTGGTTAGCGCATGGTATTTCAGTAATTTGGAAAAGAAACTGTACAATAACGCTACCGTCATGATTAGTGGATGATTCTTTTGGTTTTGCCCGAAATACTGAATTATCACAAAGGCTTTTTTAATATTTTTAGTTCCAATAGCATTTTGCAGTTCAAAGTTATTGTAATCCTTACTGATCCCAATGTTCTGTTCAATAAGTTGTGGCGTGATCTGCTCGCCAGGTTTTATGATAAGTTGGAGTTTTTCCAGTTCGTTATTAACCTTACTTAGATCATTTCCTAGAAACTCTGTAAGCATTTGTGCAGCCTTTGGTGTGATAGTATAGCCTTTACCCGCCAACACGCGCCGAATCCAGTCTGGCACCTGATTTTCATATAATTTTTTACTCTCAAAAAGTTCAGCATTTTTCTTTAAAACCTTTGCTAATTTTTTCCGTGCGTCCAGTTTCTTGTATTTATAACAAAAAACCAATACAGTTGTTGGCTGCGGATTTTCGGCGTAGGAAACTAAATTCTCAATGGTTCGCGAAAGATCCTGTGCCTCCTTTACAATAATAACCTGATGTTCGGCCATCATTGGGTATCGCTTTGCATTTCCTACGATATCTTCAATTGATACATCTCTTCCATAGAGAACCACTTGATTAAAACCTTTTTCGGCTTCATCCAAAACGTTTTGTTCAATATAATTTGCAATTCCATCAATATAATACGGCTCCTCTCCCATCAAAAAATATATAGGTTTGAGATTCCCTGTTTTAATATCGTTTATAATGGATTTGGCTTTATCTAAAGGCATAGGTATGTACGTGGTACTATTTCTGCGGAAATCTGCGACATAATTTGTTTCTTTGCGCTATGCTGAAACTGCACTTTCCTGAATATACTTTTCGTTTCAAAAGTAACGAAAACAAACCATTGATTTTTGATGAAATCCGAAAAAAATTTTTGGTATTAACTCCCGAAGAATGGGTTAGACAGCATGTTATTCAATTTCTTATTTCTGAAAAAAATTACCCGATATCACATATCAACGTCGAAAAACTCATTAAACTCAACAATACCTCAAAGCGGTATGATATTGTGGTCTTCAACGCAGACGGAAGCATTCATCTTATTGTAGAATGTAAGGCGCCTCAAGTAAAGATATCGCAAGACACATTTGATCAAATAGCCCGATACAATCTGGTGCTGAATGCCACCTATCTGATGGTTACAAACGGAATGGAACATTACTATTGTAAAATGGATTTCGAAAATGAGCGCTATGTGTTTTTGGAAAACTTGCCGGCATATGGAAGAAAGGCTACTGAATAATTTAATGAAGGAATGAGTTAATGAGTTAATGAATGATTTAATAAGTAAATTCTATTTTAGTCTATGATCTTCGTGCTTCGTTCTTAAAATCTAATCGCTAGCAAACGAAAATTCCGTTTCTTTGCACCTTATGACTATTGCCGTCGTTATACTCAACTGGAACGGACAAGAATTGCTCGCGCAGTTTTTGCCATCTGTGGTGCGATTTTCTGAAGAAGCTACTGTTTATGTTGCCGACAACGCCTCTACCGATTCATCGGTTGCCTATGTTTTAGAGCATTTCCCCAATGTAAAGATCATTCAAAACAACACAAACGGTGGTTACGCTAAAGGATACAATGATGCCTTAAAAGATCTTTCTGAAGACCTTTTAGTATTACTCAATAGCGATGTTGAAGTAACTCAAAATTGGCTCAAGCCATTTTTAAAGGCTTTTCAAAATGATAAAGAGCTTGTCGCTGCACAACCCAAGATCTTAGATTATAAAAACAAGACACATTTTGAGTACGCCGGTGCTGCTGGCGGATTTTTAGACAGTTTAGGCTATCCTTTTTGCCGCGGAAGAATTTTTGACACACTTGAAAAGGATAACGGACAATACAATGATACGAGAACCATTTTTTGGGCAACAGGGGCTTGTCTATTCGTGAGAAGAACATCATTTCAGGCAGTGGGTGGTTTTGATGAAGACTTCTTTGCCCATCAGGAAGAAATTGATCTCTGCTGGCGCTTACAGGCCAATCATGGAATTATTAAATATATAGCCGAAAGCCATGTTTACCATGTGGGGGGCGCAACCCTTTCGGCATCTAACCCTAGAAAAACATTTTACAACTTTCGAAACACCCTGCTGCTGTTGGTGAAAAATGTTTCAGGTAGCCGTGTTTGGTGGATGATATTTAAACGACTTATACTCGACGCAGCTGCGGCTTTACAGTTTTTATTCCAAGGAAAAGGGAAACATGTACTCGCCATTTTAAGGGCTCACTTAAGTTTTTATGGTATGCTTCCTAAATTCCTTCAGAAAAGAAAAAAGCATGCTACAAAATTGAAATACAATTACTTAAACTCAATTGTTTGGACTTATTTTATTCAAAAAAAACGTAAATTTACAAATCTTGACTAATTTTTACTTAAAGTATTGTTAATCGGTTTTTGAGGTACTGCATTATTTATACATTTGGTGTACAAAATCAATTTTGAACAATAATTTTAATACAATTTAACTAACAATATATACTATTATGAAAAAAGTTTTAATTCTTGTTTTATGTTCGGTACTTGTTACGTCTTGTGTTTCGAAAAAGAAATACGCAGATTTAGAAAGTCAGTATAAAAATACTCAGGATCTATTAAATACCGCAACTGTTAAGTTAAACTCATGTTTAACAGAACGCGCAACGGCTATGGCCCAAGTGGACGCTCTTAAGGATCGTTTGGCAGACATGAAGAAAACTAATGACGCATTGATTAGTAGCTCAAAGGACTTAACGGTACTAACAACGAAAGGTGCTGATAACCTTGAGAAATCTTTAGAAAGCTTAAAAGAAAAAGATCTTAAGATCTCTCGTTTACAAGATGCGCTTACCAAGAAAGACTCTGTAACACTAGCGCTTGTTTCTAGTTTAAAGAGAGAAGTGGGTATGAATGATCAAGATATTCAGATCAACGTTGAAAAAGGTGTTGTATTTATCTCTTTAAGTGATAAAGTATTATTTAAGACTGGTAGTTACAACTTATCAACTCGTGCGAATGAGATCTTAGGAAAAGTTGCTACCGTGATCAATGGTAAGCCAGATTTTGAAGCCTTAGTAGAAGGTCACACAGATAATGTATCTTACAGTAGCGGTGTGTTACTTGACAACTGGGATCTAAGTGCTAAAAGAGCAACAGCCGTAGTTAGAAAGTTGGTTGACCTTGGCGCTAATCCTTCGCAGTTAATCGCTGCAGGACGTGGAGAATTTGTTCCACTAGTATCAAATACTACTGCTGAGAATCGTTCTATAAACAGACGAACTAAAATTTATATCCTTCCTAAGATCGATCAATTCTACGAAATGATCGAAAGCGAAATGAAAAACTTAGAAACTGGAGGTCAATAAGAATCTTTGTTGAAATTATAAAACCCGAACACGTGTTCGGGTTTTTTTTTATCTTTAATCGAAATACAAACCCATGACTGCAGTTACAAAGGATCATAACATCATAAAACAATTCTACCAAGCTTTTGAACAGTTGGATGGAGATCACATGGCAGCTTGCTATCATAACCATATTACCTTTACTGATCCTGCCTTCGGAACGCTGCGAGGTGAAGACGCCAAAAATATGTGGCGAATGCTTTGTTTATCTCAACAAGGAAAAGACTTTAAGGTGAAAGCTTCAAATATTCAAATTTCAGAAAACACAGGAAGCGCCCACTGGGAAGCTTATTATTCCTTCGGAAAAGAAAAACGAAAAGTTCACAACATCATCAACGCGCAATTTGAAATTAAAGATGGTAAAATAATTAAGCATATAGACGATTTTGACCTATACCGTTGGTCAAAACAAGCCATAGGAATGAAGGGGTATTTGATGGGATGGACAGGTTTTTTTCAGAAAAAGCTTCAGGAACAAACACAAATACGACTCCAAGATTTTACAAATAAACGCTAACTTTCATAATTATTATTTCTGAAACAAAGCACTGACAACAAAACATTATGAAAAAATTCGCCATTTTACTACTCTTTATTGGATCACAAGCATGGTCACAATCGCTAAGCGAACAAGAAACAGATCTTGCAAATTATGAACTCAACGAAAGCTCGTTACATATGCAGAAAGTGCTTGACGGACTTACGCCAAAACAACTCAACTTCAAACCAAGTCCGGAAGCATGGTCTATCGCTGAATGTGCAGAACATCTAGCCATTGCCGAAACTAACCTCTTCGGTCTCTTACAGAAATCCTTGGAAACGCCCGCAGATCCTTCAAAAAGAAGTGAGGTAAAAATGACAGATGCTGAAGTTGTTCCTATGATCACAGATCGCTCAACGAAAGTTAAAACACCAAAACCTTTTGAACCTAGCGGAAAGTTTGGTTCACATGAGGACACAGTAAAAGAGTTTCTAAACAAGCGCGGCGCAACCATGCGCTTTGTATATGAAACCGAAGCTGATCTTCGGAATCATTATATGGTCATGCCTTTTGGCACCCTCGATGCTTATCAAGGCCTATTGTTTATTGCTGGGCATACCGAAAGACATGTGCTTCAAATGGAAGAAGTAATGGCAAATGAAAACTTTCCGAAGTAATCCAAAAGTAGCTATAAATCATTGAAGGATGTCATCCTTCTTCTTAAGAGAGCCAATAGACATGTAACGGTTTCGTCATCCACGGGAGATGAATTATTGAAAATGAAAATGGTGATTGGTTAATTAAAACATCATAGGCTCGTCTATCAACGGTAAGTTCCCATCGTTCCGATGTTTCCACTATTAAACCATCTCTAACAAGCCAATTACCTCTGAATCCCTCAACCGAAGACTGCCCAATAGCCGACCAATGACCAATGACTGCTTGGATCATTCCTTCAATTAAATCGATTTCTTCTTTAGAAATATCGATCCCGTCTATAACTGGGTGCGTTGGAATGACACCGCATAAAATTTTGTTGAGAACTAGATCATGTTCTTCCGTACGACTTCGACCTGTAGTCACAAATTGTAAATAATGCATGGCCTGTAATTGAGTCGATTCACTAACAAACTGTTTCGCTTCAGTTAGTTTAAGTCTTTCAAACAACATTTCGATATAATTATTCAAGAGAACAATACCTGCATTACGTATTCGTATTCCTTGAAAAAATGGAGTATTGTTTTGATTAGCCATTTGTTATAATAAGTTGTTCATGTGCAATCTCTAAAATATCTACCGCTACCTCGTTAGCATCGGATGCTATATCGGTAGTCGTAATTTTTGTGGGCCAGGCGTTATTAAGTTGCCATTGCATAACTACTGTATTACGTTCATCTAGTAGTTTTATCACAATGGTTCTCTTAGTGATCGTATTCATCTTAATCTGTTCATGCCAATTCCAAAAGGCAGTATCACTAATAAAAACCCCTCGTGTCATAGTCACATTGCCATATTTTACAATTCCTGGCATTTGTTCCGAAGAAAATATCGGACTATTACTTTTGCGATATTCGATAATCTGATTTTCTACATCCATCCCTGAGACTTCCTGAAATGAAACTAGCCCATCGCTAATTCCCAAATCGACTTCAAATTTGAACTTTGGTGTTGGCCAGATCGCGTTTTCGATGTTACTATCTTCTGTGCTCATACATAATATTTAACAGAACGAACTTACAAGAAATTTAATTAGGTACACTTCAGTAAAAATACCTAATAAAATGATTTTCAAGATTTAAATCTCCAAACTCCCCTTACCTTCTCTAATCAGCACAGGTTCATCACCTGTTAGATCGATCACCGTAGATGCGATATTTCCGCCATAACCACCATCTATAACGACATCAACTAATTTTCCCCACTTTTCGTAGATCAATTCAGGATCGGTAGTGTATTCAATCACTTCGTCTTCATCTTTGATCGAAGTTGAAATAATAGGATTTCCCAAAGCATGAACAATAGCCTGTACAATTTTATTATCAGGAACCCGTATACCGACTTCTTTTTTCTTTTTAAAAACGTTTGGCAAATTATTATTACCCGGAAGGATAAATGTATACGGCCCGGGAAGCGATCGTTTCAGTAGTTTAAATGTACTCGAATCGATCTGTTTAACATAATCAGATAAATTACTGAGATCTTCACAAACAAACGAGAAATTAGCCTTTTCCAACTTTACTCCTTTTAACTGCGCAACACGCTCCAAAGCACGGGTATTGGTAATATCACAACCCAACGCATAAACCGTATCACTCGGGTAAATTACGAGTCCGCCCTTCTTCAGAATAGAAACAACACGTTGCACATCTTTAGGGTTCGGGTTGTCTTCATATAGTTTTATAAATTCTGCCATGGTTTCTATATTTCAAAAATTGGTTAACTACTTAGCACGCTCCACTTCTGAGCTTAGCTTTAAAACTTTAGTTCCATCCTCTTGTTCAATATACAATGCTTTATTCTCTTGGTCACCGTGTCTGGTAACTTCCGAACCTTCAATCGTTTTTGTAATGGTTTCGGTATGTGTACCGATCACTTTCCCAGAGGTAGTTCCTTTGCCCCATTTCCATTGTACCTGAGTTCCTTTTCGTATCATTTTCTTTTAAAATTAGCCTATTTTCTTCTGAAATGGAACATCTTTAAATAATTTATAACATAAAAATCACATTTTTACGTTCTCTTCTGAAATCCCTTCTATGAAATTACGTTGGTTCATCCTTTTTCTTGCTTTCGGAATATTTTGGACATCGGTTAGCTGTTCTTCAGACAATAGCCCTTCCGCAGAACAGCAAGACGAGATATTGCCTTTGGAAGCCGCATCGATGCTTGATGTTTCCTATGGAAGCAACACACAACAAAAATACGACATCTATCTTCCTGCCGCACGAACCAAAACTAAGACAAAGGTGATCATTTTGGTGCATGGTGGTGGTTGGACTGAAGGTGACAAAGCCGACATGAGTGGTTATGTTACACTTCTTCAAGAGGTTCATCCAAACCATGCTGTGGTCAATATGAATTACGTGCTTGCCGATGTAAATACCGCCGCTTTTCCAAATCAATATTTAGATCTTCAAGCCGTTATCGCAAAACTCACGGCAGAAAGTGAAACGCTACAGATTTTACCGGAATTCGGACTTATTGGCGTTAGTGCAGGGGCACACATCTCATTGATGTATGATAGCGTTTACGATACAAATAATTCAGTAAAGATGGTATGTGATGTGGTAGGTCCAACCAATTTTACAGACCCATTTTTTACCGACAATCCAAATTTTGAATTTCTGCTTTCCTTATTGGTGGATGAAGCTGCCTATCCCGATGGAACAGACTATGCCGTGGCAAACAGTCCGGCGCTACAGCTATCGTCTACAACGAGTCCGACGATCTTATTCTACGGAAATCAAGATCCGCTAGTTCCGCTTGAAAACGGCCAATTATTAAATGATAATTTAGAGGCTATAAGTATTCCGCATAGCTTCACCATTTACGCTGGAGGACATGGCGATTGGGAACCTGCTAGTTATTTGGATCTTCAGAATAGATTGACCAACTATATCAACGAATTTTTACCTGTTTCGGTTGGCGATTAATCAAGTACGCTCAATTTTGCAAATCGAAGTAATAACTTTTTCATTCCTCCTTTTTCAAAGAGAATTTCGGCTTTGGTATCTGCGCCAACGCCTTCGATCTTAACAATTTTTCCCTTTCCGAAGCGAATATGCTCTACATTGGTTCCTTCTGAAAGGTTTGCTTCAGCAGCATCAAAATTCTTGTCGGCACTACTAGTCACGGGTTTTAGTCGGCGTAACTTTTGCAATTGTTCCTGAGATGGACCTCGCGGCGGACTACCAGCTTGTGGTTTCTTTAACCGAAGTTTACTGCGATCAACCTCATCAAAAATATCAGCATCCAATAAAGGCTTAAAGCGATGTTCGGTAATGGGCGTGAGATATTCTAAGTATTGCTCGTCAATTTCAGAAATAAACCGACTAGGCTCGGCATCGATCAGTTTTCCCCAACGATAGCGCGATTGGGTATATGTTAAATAGGCCTGCTTTTCAGCACGGGTGATCGCCACATAAAACAAACGACGCTCCTCCTCTAGTTCGGCACGCGTATTCATACTCATTCCGCTAGGAAAAAGTTCTTCCTCCATTCCTACAATATAGACATAGGGGAATTCCAATCCTTTTGCGAGATGCACCGTCATGAGAGCTACGCGATCTTCATCGCCTTTTTCATTGTCCAAATCGGTTGCTAATGCAACATCTTCAAGAAACTCTGCTAAGGATCCAGTAGCATCGGCGATCTCTTTTTGTTCTTCCACAAAATCACGCATCCCGTTTAATAACTCCTCCACATTTTCAATGCGCGCAATCCCTTCGGGCGTTCCATCTTTTTTAAACTCTTGCACCAAACCAGTCTTCTTGGTCACATGCTCGGTCATCTGAAAGGCATTATAGCCTTCATTGATGACTTGAAAGCTTTGAATCATGGTAACGAAATTTTGTAATTTCGCCTTAGTCCCGCTATTGATCTTTAGATCTACCTTGTCTAAAACCTGCATTACCTCAAACATGGTACGGCCGTAATGATTGGCAGCTACAATGATCTTCTCTATAGTTGTTTGACCAATACCGCGCGCTGGATAATTGATCACACGCTTTAGAGCTTCCTCATCCTTCGGATTAAGTACGAGTCGTAAATACGAAATGACATCTTTGATCTCTTTTCGTTGATAAAAGCTTAATCCGCCATAAATACGATACGGAATGTCTCGTTTCCGAAGCGCGTCTTCCATAGCACGTGATTGCGCGTTGGTTCGATACAAAATAGCAAAATCACCATTCTTGGATTGTTCATTCATCTTGGTTTCAAAGATATTGCTCGCTACAAACCTACCTTCATCACCATCGGTCATGGTTCTGTTTACCTTGATCTTTGCGCCTTCGTCGTTTGCCGTCCAAACCACTTTATCCAATCGTGTTTTATTCTTTTCAATGATGCTATTGGCGGCATGCACGATATTCTTTGTCGAGCGATAATTTTGCTCCAGACGATAGGTCTTTACATCGTCGTAATCTTTCTGGAAATTTAAAATATTGTTGATGTTCGCTCCGCGGAAAGCGTAAATACTTTGCGCATCGTCCCCTACCACACAAATATTTTGAAAGCGATCACTCAGTGCCTTCACAATTAAATACTGACTGTGATTTGTATCTTGATACTCATCGACCAGGATATACCGAAAGCGATTTTGATATTTTGCAAGTACTTCGGGAAAACGTGTTAAAAGCTCATTTGTTTTCAGCAAAAGATCATCAAAATCCATAGCTCCTGCTTTAAAGCAACGATCTACATAGCTTTGATAGATCTCACCCATACGTGGTACCTTAGCCATGGCATCGGCTTCCATAAGTTCAGGATTGTTGGAATATGCCTTCACTGTGATCAAACTGTTCTTAAAGGAAGAGATCCTCGAATACACCTTTTTATATTTGTAAATATCCTTGTCAAGATGCATATCTTTAATCACCGCACGAATCACACTTTGTGAATCTTGAGTGTCGTAAATGGTGAAATTGCTTGGATATCCCAGCTTAGTGGCTTCACTCCGAAGGATCTTTGCAAACACACTATGGAAGGTTCCCATCCACAAATTCTTGGCCTCACTGCTCCCAACAATCTGCGAAATACGCTTTTTCATCTCACGCGCTGCTTTATTTGTAAAGGTCAGTGCCAGAATATTAAACGGATCGACGCCTTGAGACATAAGGTAGGCGATTCGAAATGTAAGTACACGAGTTTTTCCTGACCCCGCGCCGGCAATGACGATCATTGCGCCGTCTTTCTGTAAAACAGGCGCCAATTGGGCTTCGTTAAGTTGATCTAAGTATTGTTGCAAGGTGTTTCTTCTGAAGTAATTCTAAAACGTGAAAATACAGAAATCCACCCAAAACCACAGACTCAGTTTTCATAATTTATAAACAAAACGAAAGGTTTTTGGTTTGTTGAAATTTAAATATCTTTAACTTCGCTATACTTCGCGAAAGCAAATAAATTAGATACTTATGAAACATTTACTTCCATTATTACTTCTTGCTCTTTTTTCGTCTTCCATATATGCACAGCTCAATACCGCTATTTCTAAGGATATTGACGTCGTTGAATCTAAAGTAATTGATTGGCGTCATCATTTTCATGAAAATCCAGAACTCTCAAACCGAGAGTTTAAAACAGCCGAAATAATTGCAAAACATCTAAAATCTTTAGGCCTGGAGGTGACTACAGGCGTTGCGAAAACAGGTGTTGTGGCTATCTTAAAAGGTGACAATCCTGGTAAAGTAGTTGCGTTACGCGCAGATATTGATGCATTACCTGTAACTGAGAGAAATAACCTTCCGTTTAAAAGTGAAGTAAAATCAACCTTTCTAGGCACCGAAACTGGTGTGATGCACGCTTGCGGGCATGATACACACACGGCTATTTTGATGGGTGTTGCCGAAGTACTTAGCAAGCATAAAGATAAAATTAACGGTACGATCAAGTTTATTTTTCAGCCTGCTGAAGAAGGTCCGCCACCCGGAGAAGAAGGAGGAGCCGCTCTAATGATCAAAGAAGGTGTGCTTAAAAACCCTGATGTTGATGCGATCTTTGGTTTGCATATAAACTCAGCGACCCCAGTTGGAACAATTAAATATAAGCCTGGCGGTACCATGGCAGCAGTAGAACGTTTTGTTGTAAATGTGGAAGGCAAGCAAACACATGGTTCAGCACCTTGGGGCGGTGTAGATCCTATTTATATTTCTGCAAAAATTATTGACGGTTTTCAAAGTATTATTAGTAGAGAATCAAACATCACGAATGAGCCAGCCGTAATCACCGTAGGTAAAATTACTAGTGGTGTGCGTTTTAACATTATTCCAGAAAGTGCAGAAATGATCGGAACAGTACGAACACTTGATCCTGACATGCGTACTCATATCATAAAACGAATGACTGAAATGGCTGCCGATATTGCTAAAGCTTATGGAGGGAAAGCGACCGTAACGTGGCAAAACAATACAGCTGTGACGTATAATGACCCAGAGCTCACGGCAACTATGTTGCCTACCTTACAAAAGATCGCAGGTACTGATCAAGTACAGCTTATGAAAGCATCTACAGGTGGAGAAGATTTTTCATTCTTTCAGGAAGTAGTACCTGGTTTCTATTATTTCCTTGGCGGAATGACCCCTGGAAATACCAATGCATATCCACATCATACACCAGATTTCCAAATTGATGATGCAGGAATGAAGTTAGGTGTTCAAACCCTTACTCAATTGTCTTTAGACTATCTAAACATGAAATAAATCTTACAGCTTAATCAGGAAAGTAAATATGGTATAGGTTTTCTATAAAACCCCAACCAACACCTGAAAGATTCGCTTCGGTGCTCATTATCATGATTACTTGATTGGATTCAACCTCTTGTTGAAGATCTATTTCTTCGACCGACTTTGGTGTACTCAAGTTTTTGCTATGGATCTTTTTATTATAGTACCAAAATTCACCATTTTTAAATATCTGGTCTGGTAAGCCTATGTAGTACATTCCCCAGAAAAAACTATCACCAATCGTTAATAATTTAATATTGGCTGTACTAGCCGTAGAATCAATACTGATTTTAGGATAAGCCATTTCTATATTCGGTATCTTAAAAAGCAGATTCATTCCTTTTTCCAAATCATTATCCGTAAATTTTGAATCCTTGGTGAGCTCTACTTCGTCCCACACAAATCGAGGCAGCTTAACATCGCGCTTATCTTCTATATAAGATATAATGGAATCTGCGGCTATAAGTTCTCCATAACGACTCCAATGAATACCTAGTTTTGGTAATAGAGGATATTTGGCTTTATCTTTCATTGTGAGAAACCACGCATTAGCATCAATTAAATTCAGGTTTTCACGCTGAAATTCTTCGAGATAGTAAATATAGTTGTTGGTAGTTAATTCATTTTTATAATATCGGTCTGGTATATATTCTGGGTAATACATCCCCTTTCCAGGAGCAATAACCATTATTAGGTCTATACCCAGAGTAGCTAGCGTATCTTGAATCCTCTTAATTTTTTTAGTTTTACTAGAGATATACTTTTTATCTTGAGAATGCTTCTTAACATATGAGTTAATATATTTCTCTTCGTACAAATAATTATTCTTACCAACAATAACGCCCTTTGCCCTAGCATCTTTAAATAGCCAATAAGCTATTTGATTATCTAAACGAACTGCTGTATTTCTGAAACCAAAGTTCTCATTAAAATATTTTTCTTCCTGAGATTGATAGTTTGCACTAAGATAACTACCTATTGAAAAGGAAGGCTTCTCAACAGTAGGAGATACTCTATGTAGTTTATCTATGGAAATAGGATGAAATGCACCTTGAATAAGTGGTAAAAAGAGCAAAACTAAAATAGTAGCTGCTAAGATTTTTTTTACGGTATGGTCTTTTGTTTTCTTCATCTAAAATCTGAAATAAATAAACGGATTAAAGCCATAAGCTGTAATTGAACTTAGTGATAGAACGAAAAAAATGATTCCTATGAATGTTAGTAAAAAGTTTGTGCTGATGCTATAACTATCTTTGTTGAAAAGGAAATGTTCAATTTTTTTGTCAAATTTGAAAAACGTAATAAAAGAAAAAATTATTGATAGAATCATTATTGTGTATAACGACGGGATTGTTTCGGGAAGGTAAATGGATTCGAGATCAAAAAGTTTATTAAGGTAAATATTAATACTTGCTATATCCTCTAATCGAAAGACAACCCAACCGATCATGACGATAAAAAATGTAATTATCATACTCGGAAATCTCCCTATCTTATCATAAAACTTCATTAAAAATAATCTATCGAAAATTAAAAACAAACCATGATAGGCTCCCCAAATAACAAAATTCCAGGATGCACCATGCCATAGTCCTGAAAGAAGAAAAACGATCCACAAATTAAAAAACAATCGCGCTTTAGAAGAAACTCTACTTCCGCCGAGAGGAATATAAAGATAATCCCGCATGAAGGTACCTAAGGTGATGTGCCATCTTCTCCAAAACTCTGTGATACTACCAGAGGTATAAGGTGAATTAAAGTTTTCAGGAAATTTAAAGCCCATTATACGTCCCAGACCTATAGCCATATCTGAATAACCTGAAAAATCAAAGTATATCTGGAAAGTATAACAAAGAATCCCTAACCAAGCGGTACTAAAATCGAGAGATGCAAGATCTCCGCCCATTATCAAGTCGGCCTGCTCACCCAAAACGTTCGCTAACAAAACCTTCTTCGCTAAACCTATACAAAATCTATAAAATCCAATAAGTTTGTCGTCTACAGTTTCTACCCTATTTGTAATCTGGTCTGCTACGAGATTAAACCGTACAATAGGTCCAGCAATCATTTGCGGAAATGACATGATATACAGTAAGTAGTCGGTTACCTTTTTCAGGGGTGCATGAACTTTTCTGTATACATCTATTGAATAAGTAAGAGTCTGAAAAGTATAAAAGGAAATTCCTATGGGAAGCGCAACGGATGTCCATTTAATATTTTTCTCGCCAAATGCGGCCAAAACCGTATTCACATTGTCGATAAAAAAGTTCGAATATTTAAAGTAAAGTAATAGTCCTAAGTTTATGAATACAGAACTAAATAGGAGAAGCTTGCGTATATTTAGCTTTTCTGTTCTATAAAGCTTTTGAACAATATAAAAATCTAGTATTGTAGATCCAAGAATTACAAAGACAAATTTAGGCGCACCCCAGCTATAAAAAAATATACTCGCAACAAGGATTACTAAATTTTTGAACTTCTTACTTACTAAATGATAGAGTAATAGAAATACCGGCAGAAAAAAAAGTAAGAAAAAGCTACTGCTAAATATCATTCCCGAAAAATACGTTTAATTCTGAATTGAAAAAAAAAAAAAAAAACTAACACAAATAGTGTTCTCATCCTTAAACATTTATCTAAATAAATTTATCTCAATAGGGCTTTTTACCCTAAAATCGTCTTCAATTCGTTAAATTTGATTTGACAAACATAAGACAAAGCTGGCTACCAGCTTTAATTTTAATCCGTTGTTTATTATGGATCCAATCCTTGATTTTTTAAAAAGTGTCCCTTGGTGGGCGTGGGTATTACTCGTTATCATATTTGTTGCGTTAAAAGACATCATCCAAAGAAAACATACCATTAAACACAACTTCCCTATTGTGGGACATTTTAGATATCTGCTAGAAAGTATTGGTCCGGAGCTACGGCAGTATTTTGTAGCAAACAATAGAGAGGAACTCCCTTTTAATAGAATTGAGCGCGGTTGGGTTTATGCTTCTTCCAAAAATGAAAACAACTATGAAGGCTTTGGAACCGATCGCGACATTTATGCGCATCAGCATATTTTTATCAATAATGCGATGATGCCCTATGAGATTGGCTCTAATCACCCAAATGCTTCCGATAAATACTTTTTACCTTGTGCGAAGGTCATGGGTGCCTATAATAAACGAAGAAGACCGTACAGACCTGCTTCTGTGATCAACGTATCTGCCATGAGTTTTGGATCCCTTTCAGCCAAGGCTGTTGAATCACTAAACAAAGGAGTGAAAATTGCAAATGCATACCATAATACAGGCGAGGGCGGATTGTCTCCCTATCACAGTCATGGAGGCGATGTAGTATTTCACTTCGGAACAGGCTATTTTGGAGTTCGTGCAGAAGATGGCGGATTCTCTATGGAAAAAATGATCGCTCTCGTGGAGAAAAACCCCTTTATAAGAGCTATTGAAGTTAAATTGTCACAAGGTGCTAAACCTGGCAAGGGTGGTGTTTTACCCGGAGCAAAAATAACGCCAGAAATCGCAGCAATTAGAGGTGTTGAAGTGGGTAAAGACGTACTTTCTCCGCCAAATCACAAAGCATTTTCCAACGTGCCAGAGATGGTCGATTTTATCGAAAAACTAGCGGAAGCCACGGGACTTCCCGTAGGAATTAAAGCCGCCATTGGGAAATTAGATCAGTGGGAAGAACTCGCCGATATTATGGTCAAAACCAATAGAGGTCCAGATTTCATTACGGTTGACGGTGGTGAAGGCGGAACGGGTGCTGCTCCTCCAAGTTTTGCAGATCATGTCTCTCTGCCTTGGATGTATGGTTTTGCCGATCTATACCGCCTATTTCAGAAGAAACAGCTTACAGATCGAATTGTATTTATAGGAAGTGGAAAACTAGGATTTCCAGCCAAAGCAGCCATGGCATTTGCGATGGGAGCAGATTGTATCAATGTGGCGCGTGAAGCGATGATGAGTATTGGTTGTATTCAAGCGCAGATCTGTCATACCAATCGGTGCCCTAGTGGGGTTGCAACACAGAAAAAATGGCTTCAAAATGGAATTGATATTCCGTTAAAAAGCGAACGACTCGCACAATATTTTAAGACCTTCCGAAAGGAATTTATCGAAATCACACATGCTACAGGCTATGAACATCCATGTCAGTTTAAGATGAGTGATATTGAACTAAACGTAGATGACCACTTTATTTCAACCGAATTGGATAAAGCTTATCGTTATAAAAAAGACCCTGTTCCGTTTAACGATATGCAAACATTGAGATCTTGTCAATTTTTAGGCGGAAATTACGCAAAGCAAGAGAAAATGCAGGAAACGGTTTAAGTAAATAAAATTACGCGATCCTTAAACTTCGGTTAAGAGATCGCTATTTAAATAAGTTCAAAAATATTTTTCTGTTTGCTTTTGAAATTGGAACTCTATAATTATTTTCCAACACCAAATATCCTTCGTTTTCGAAACTCCGTACTTTTTCCAGATTAATTATATGTGATTTGTGGCATTTAAAGAAAATTTTACTCAACGCCTTCTCAAATTTTCCCAAGTTATAAGAACTCAAGATTTCGCTTTTATCTGTAAGATGAAACTTAGTATACCCCTCATAACCTTCTATATGAAAAACTTCTTGTTGAGGAATAAATGAAAGTCCTTTACTTGTTGGTACTATTATTTTATTGGTGTTTGTAATAGCTTCGGAAAGAATATGGATCAATTTTTCATTGCTTTCACTTTGTTGTTTTTGAGCTATGGCATCCAAAGCTTTTGAAACAGCGTGTTTAAGATCGTTATCATCCACAGGTTTCAATACATAATCTACGGCCGATTGCTTTAAAGCCTTTAAGGCATATTCGTTATATGCTGTCACAAAAATTACTTGAAAATGAAGCTCGTTTAGCGCTGAAAGCAATTCAAAGCCAGTCATTCCTGGCATTTGAATATCCAAAAATAAAATATCGGGATTCTTCTGCTGAATAGCCTTAAGCGCTTCTTTTGGCTTCTGAAATGCCCCTAAAACCGTTATTTCAGGAAACAACTTCTCTACTTTCTGCTGAAGCCCCTTTAATGCCGTAAATTCATCGTCGACTAATATGGTGGTTATCGCTTTCATTTTAACGTTTTTATGGTAAAAATAGCCTTATTGCCTCTGTCGGTTCCTTCCGAAAATGCTTCTTCCGTGGTATAGGTGATCTCCCATTTATCAGATTGATTTAGAAAAAAGAGTCGGTCGCTTAAAATAAGAGAAGAATTTATTTTTCGATCGTTAGGCTTTTTTGTGTTCGCGAAACCTACGCCGTCGTCAATGATCTCAACACCTAATTTATTCCAATTCAAATATTTAAATACAATGGTAATATTTCCGTTTTCCTCTTTGTTGAAGATTCCGTGATTTACAGCATTTTCAACCACAGGCTGCAATAACATTGTAGGAATGATGGTGCTTTCAGCATCAATATATTCATCAATAATAAACTCGAAATTAAGTTTATCTTTAAATCGAAGTTTTTCAATTTCAAGATAATTGGTCAGTAAACTTATTTCTTGAGCCACCGAGATTTCCTCTTCTTTGGTCAATTCAAAAAACCGACGAACTAACTGTGAAAATTTGACGAGATACTTTTCAGAATTGACAAAATCATTCTCGTTGATATAATATTGAATGGCAGCTAACGAGTTAAAAACAAAATGCGGATTCATTTGCGAGCGCAGCGCATGCAACTCGTATTCTGCCAATTTCTTCTGTGTTTGAATCTTCATGAGCTTCTTTGAAAGTTCGTGTTTTCGATACTGAAATAGTAGAAACCCTACCATAGCTAACACGAGTAATATAAAAGCTGCCTTAGTGATATTTCGTTGCCACCACAAGGGTTTTATCACAATAGGAAGTTGTAGTGTCTTTTCTGAATTAAATTGCTTTACCTTCAGAATTAACTGATAGTCTTTAGGCTTTAGATCGTATAAATTCACCTCTCCCGAAACCGTTGTCGTCCATGTTGCTTGATCGGGACTCAGACGATATTGCAAAACATCATTTTCAGTATCAAAAAAATTAACAACGCCAAAATTGACCTTTAAATTTATACCAGAATTATAGCGTAAACTCACGCTATCTTTGCGGAGTTTCTTTCCATTGACGGATACTTCTTTAATATAAAGCGCGTAATTTTCACTTTCGGAAATATCATCGGTATTAATAACGGTAAGTCCTTCGCTGGAGCCTATGTACAAGTGGTTATTGAAAAATAAAACATCGATCACATTGTTTGTAGGAAAACCATTGATCTGACTATATTTTTTAACCGAAAATGGTTCGTTTTCTTTTCTTTCGTAATGAAGTAATGAACCTTCAGATACGGCCCAAATTGAATTTGGATTTTCTATGCTGATGTTCCCAACGATCGCTTGATCTGTAGGGATCAATTTAGTGAGGTTTCCGAAGCTAAAAAGATAGACTCCATCCCCTTCTGTAGCGATATACGTTCTATCACCATCTGTTTTAGCTAATATTACTTTACTGCCAATCTCAACATCTTTATAGACTTTAAACCGATCCATATCCTCCTTGTAATACAGCATCTTTTTAAAATTGAATACAAAAAGTGAATCTGTTTGTTTAAAAAGTCCTTGATACGAAGAATAAGCGGTATATACTTTTTTTGTGCGTTCTGCAAAACCATTTTTACTTATTCCTGAAAATCCTTCGGTAAAGTAAGAGCCACGGTAGTTTATAAGATTTCTTCCGAAGCTAAAAGATTCATCTGTAGGAATTGTTTGCAGAACTCCATCTGTTTCTAAATACACTGTTTTCCAAAGTACTGCCACCACTCCATCCTCTAATTTTGAAATATCATAGAGGCTTGACCCTGCATGAGCCCAAAATTGAGGTTGATCATCAACTAATTTATAGATCGCATCGCCTTCCACACCAACATAAATTTGACCATTAACTTCACTTATCTTAGAAATTACCTTTCCATTAAAAAAATGGGTAAAGTTTTGATAGTGAATAGGAAGTTTATACAATCCATCGAAACTAGTACAGACCCAAATAAAACCATCTCGGTCTTTAAAAGATTGCGTTGAGCCTAAGTGGGCAGGAATTAAATAGGAGGCTCTTTGATCAATTGCTTCATCATAGGTAAATAGCCACTCATTTGCGCTTAATTGGAATTTATCATTGACCAAATTCATCCATACGTTTGTTCTGGCGTTGGATGCTCTGAGCAAGCTAGAGGTAGGTTCCGACTTGATTTGTCCATTTTTTAAATTGACAATATCATAATTGTTTGCACTACAAAACACCAACAGCGAATCTGAATATTGATATACATTTGGATTTCCCAGAAAGCGCTTAAATTCATGAATTACTTTTCCATCCTTATTGATCACCGTTTCATTTTGATTCTGTTTATAGCCTATCTTGATCGGTGTATTTAAAAGTGCTGTGGTACCATTTTCATTTTTTTCGGCTTTCCAAATCGTGTCTTTAAAATGATAGGTAAATCCTCCACTAACGATAGCAATATTGTTGCCCGATTGAAGAATTTTTCCGCTGGGATTCATCATATCCCTATTGGAAGAAAAGAACGAATAAACACTATCATTTTTAATGTACCCCAAACGATCACTTCTTGTAAAGTACCAAACACGATCATCGGGTGTAATGCGGATATGCCAGATCTCATTTATAGGCAAACCTTCTTTAACGGTAAAGTTTTTAAACGTTTTTCCGTCGAATTTACTAATTCCTTTGTCTGTAATAAACCATATAAAACCTTCTTTATCTTGTAACCCTCGATACACGTAATTACTCACTAAACCATCTTTTTCGGTGTAATTCGTATAGTTTTGAGCGTTAGAAGAAAGACCTACAACGAGGAAAAGGAAAAGTATTATATATGGTTGGGGATACTTCAATAGATTGTTTTATCGCTATGGATTAATAATTTCTACTTTTTACTAAAGATAGGAATTAACTCGTATTCTCACTCCTTTTTAAGAACACCTTTTAGACACATATCTTTGACAATAAATACGTTACAATACCGCTTTCAATAGACCTCCTCATTATCTTCAGAGAAATCACTGTTCAACCTTCCCGGTTAAAGCATACGCAACGCTTTCAATTAAGTGAAAGCAAAAACCTTTCAGAAATAGGCACTACTGAAAGGTTTTGACTAGAGTAAAAAACGACTAACTAAATTGTTTTTTAAAAACTTCCGCTTTGATTGATCTTGGTCAAATTACCTCCGCCCGCCTGTGTAATCGTCGTATTGAATGGAGCAGAACCAAATTGTATGATCGTTGCGTCATTACCATTTCCCGTTTGATGGATATTCGCAATATGATTATTTCCAACTTGAACGGTGAGTCCTGTATTGTTATTTCCATCTTGTAACACGTCAGAACAATTCCCATCGCCTATTTGGTATACATCGGAATCGTTATTAATACCATCTTGCAACGTAGTATTTTTGTTGTAATCACCCAATTGCAATACATAACTATCGTTAAATCTTCCTCTTTGTGTGATATCATTAGAGTTACCGTCTCCTTGCTGATAATTGAAATTCTCGTTACGTCTTCCAGATTGAGAGACGGAAGAATAGTTGAAACCTCCTATTTGATCTATATCGGAATTATTTCGTCGTCCGTTTTGCGCAACAAATGCCGCATTATCATCTCCTGTTTGATCTATAGTAGAAGAGTTTCTGTTATTTGTTTGATTTGTTAAAGCAAAATTACTATCACCACTCTGCGCAACCGCTGAAGAGTTTCTATTTCCGAATTGCAATACCTCGGCTTGGTTCGAATCACCAAATTGGTCTATGTCACCATCATTTCTATTACCAACCTGATAGATGTAGGCTAGGTTGTCATCTCCCTGCTGATCGCTATTGGTGTTATTCAAGTTTCCATCTGAATACACCTGGGCATAATTACTATCTCCCTGTTGACTTTGAACATTCGAATTTTGATTTCCTAATTGATCGAAGTCGGCTATATTCGCATCCCCATCTTGGTCTACATCAGAATTGTTTAAATCGCCCTGCTGGTATCCTACGTTAGAGTTAGCATTACCTACTTGATCGACTTCACTATAGTTCGCATCTCCCACTTGCTCAACACAAGAAAAATTGTTGGTTCCTGTTTGATTTAGCAGGCTGATGTTAAAATTTCCATTTTGAATTACTTTTAGATCATTGCCAGTTCCAATTTGATTGGAGTTAGAAATATTGTTTATGCCTGTTTGCACAACATTTGCCGTATTATTCTGTGCGTTTAATGCTAGTGCAAATAAAAGCACAAAAGCAAATTGAATTGAAGTTTTCATAATATGAGATTTTAGATTTAATTGATTTGGTTATTGTCAATAATCCAAATGTATAAGCCCTTCTATGAATCTCAAATAGTCGTTTAAGGAACGGTCGGTTCCATACCACGAATGGTTTATTTGAATCTATAAAGTGTTATTAAAGGTGAAAAAACCTTTCAGATGTGGGGAAAATTCTGAAAGGTCTTTTCTGAAATCAAACTGCTAGCTAATTACATTTGTATAATACATGCCGTGTTTGAAGTCCCTAATTGTAATACCGTTGCAAGATGGGGGCCGTTAGTGATTTGTTCAATTTTTGAGCAATTAAGGTCCCCATTTTGAAGAACATAAGCTTGGTGCATATTTCCAACTTGCAGCGTTTCATTTTTATTGAAATTACCAATTTGCTCCACATCAGTTATATTATCATCTCCTCGTTGATTGACACGGTTGTAGTTCGAATTTCCTATTTGGCTACTTACATTCAAGTTATTATTTCCAATTTGTTTTGAATACGCATAGTTTTGATCTCCCTGCTGTAAACTTTCATACAAATTATAGTCACCTCTTTGTAATGAATAAACATCATTTTGATCTCCTGTTTGGATATTTCTATTTAGATTATTGTTGCCTACTTGTTTCGAATAAGAATTGTTCGTATCTCCTAGTTGATCTACTACAGTAAAGTTTTGATTTCCATTTTGGATCAAGTTTAACGTGTTATCATCGCCATTTTGATCTACGGTAGCTAAGTTTTGATCACCAGTTTGTTTTAAATCCGAAAAATCACTATCGCCGTTCTGTCCAACAGTGGCCGAATTATAACCTCCTACTTGTCGCATCGTACTGGTGTTATTTCCAATTGTTTGTGTGTTTTGCGCGCTGTTAAATTCTCCTTTTTGTATCACGGTAGAAAAATGGCTATCTCCAAATTGAGCAATTATTGCTGAATTATTACCACTACTACTTGAAGTATTATCTTGAAGTACTCGTGCACTATGATTTAGACCCGACTGAACAATTATTGCCAAATCATCACTTTCCCGCTGATCTACATCTACCGTGCTGAAATCTGACTGTTGCGTTATATAGGCCTGATTATAATTTCTATTTTGGAACACATCTGCAGTATTTAAATTACCTGTTTGAGCCACATCTAGAGTATTTGAATCTTTATTTTGTCGAAACTTTGTATAATTTAAGTTACCCGTTTGATTTACGGTAGCCATGTTATAATTTCCAAATTGTTTACCAATAACACAATTGTCATCGCCTGTTTGTTTTACATAGATATTATTATCTAAAACCCATGAATTGTTTCTTCCTTGCTGCACCTCCACACCATTGTCGTTTACGAATTGATAAACATCTGCATTGTTGATTAAACCAAACTGCTTTGTTACCGCATAATCTCGTAGACCTTCTTGCTTTGTGTATGCCGTGTTCGAAAATCCCTTTTGTCTTATTCTTCCGTAGTGAGTGGCTGCGCCTGTAGGTACTTCCGTTTGGTTTATCTGTGCCATATTGAACGAATTTGTTTGATAAATTTCAGCTGCAACAAAGGGCGTGGTGGGACCTGAAGATTTTTGTGCGTAACATACAGTTGCCAATAGCGCCATTGCGCCAAATAGTAAATTTTTCATAATCATTAAGTTTTAAATGAATGCTGGTTAATTAGTTGACGTGAAGGTATACCGCCTAATGCCTATTAATACCCATGATATAACTAACAGCCTGTTTGATATAGCGAAATGCTCCATTGATTCAATGATCCAAATGGATCCCTAAAATTGTTCTTCCGAAGAAATTAATACAGAATATCTTTTAGGTCTCAAAAACTAAAGACGCTTCTCTTGAAATAATAAAAAAAGCAAAACAGGCATCTGTTAGTCTTCATCTATTGTGTTCTTGATATACTACTTTCATTCTTTAGGCGTTTATTTGTTCAAACCCCAAAAATTGGTAAGTTTGTGAACCAAATTAAAGTCGATGGAAGAAGTTACCCAAATACTCAGTTACGCTGCCTACTTATTACCTGCCATTGTTGTAGGGTTAGTTGCTTACTATTTCTTTAAAGGACATACGGCGAACGAAGAAGGCCGAAGACGCTATTTAATTCAAAAGGAAGCACAAAACCAGATGCTACCCATGCGATTGCAAGCCTACGAACGTATTACGCTATTATTAGAGCGTATGGATCCACACAAATTACTTATTCGCGTAAAACCTTATTCAGAAGATGTAGAAGACTATGAAAAATTGTTGGTACGCAATATTGAACAAGAATTTGAGCATAATATCGCACAACAGATCTACCTAACACAAGAATGTTGGAATTTAGTAAATGCCGCTAAAAATGCCACTATTCATGTTATCAGACAAGCAGCAATGCACGAAAAGGACGGCGGAGCAGATAAAATGCGAGAATGGCTCTTGCGTGCTTTTATGGAAGAAGTAACACCATCTCAAAAGGCGTTGATGTATGTTCGCAAAGAGGTTTCAGAGCTTTATTAGTCGATCCCTTTCTTTACAGATTAATTAATTTTCCTTAAGGTTTAAACAAGTCATTGCGAATCGCATACAACACAAGCCCGATACGGTTTTTTACTTCTATTTTCTCGTAGATCGAATTTCGGTAGCCTTCAATGGTCTTCGGACTCAAAAACATCTTATCGGCAATTTCTTTATAGGTCATTTCGGTACAAGCATACCCTAAAAATTCAAGCTCCCGCTCTTTAAAATGTATTTCTGAAGGTTTCTTCTGAAGGGTTCCAACTAAAATTTGAGCGATAGTATTGGTATGATAATATCCCTTCTCAACAACTTGCTGCAAGGCCTCGTGCAAAATCTCCTTCTTGGTATCTTTCATCAAATACCCCTTGGCGCCGGCTCGAAGCATTTTTAGAATGGTATTCTCATCTTCCTCTATAGATAATGCCAACACTTTAACTTGCGGATACTGTTCGGAAAGCATTTGCGTGGTTTCAATACCATTAAGGATCGGCATATTGATATCCATAAGCACCACATCAGGGATGTTATCAGGAATTTTTAGTTTATCCAACAATTCCTGCCCGTTCTTACATAGAAACCGTGTTTCAAAATCTTCGAACTCATTGACCAATCCTCCTATGGCCTGTGAAAGCAATATATGATCGTCAACTACTACTACTGCATGTTTCATTTTTATACATTTTTCTGCGGAATACAATACGTAAGGCGTAATGCGGTTCCTATGTTTTCTTCGGAAGTGATCCGAAGTTGCGCCTCAATAAGTTGCGCCCTATTCTCCATATTTTTAAGTCCGATACCAGCAAATTTCGAATCTTGAGCAAAACCAACTCCATCATCTTTGGCGGTGATCTCAAGGCAAGGTGATTCATACATCAAGACAACATCGAGATGCGACGCTTTAGAATGCTTAATTGTATTGGAAAAGAACTCCTGTAAAATGCGGAATATAATAATTTCTTTTTGCTGATCCATATTGATCGTTTCACCTTCCACAGTAAACGTTGATTTTATAAAATTAAGTCGGTTAAATCGTTCGATCTCCAAATTGATCGCTTCTTTCAAACTTAAACTTTTAAGCGCTTCAGGATTAATTAACTTAGATAAGGCTCTAAGCTCAGTTAATCCCGTACCGATAGTCTCGGCTACCTCATCGAGATTTTCGGGAGACTGACGCGCCATTTGTACTTGTATCTTCGCCAGAGTCATAAGTTGGCCAATGTTATCATGCAATTCCCAACTAATATTCCGAAGAGTTTCTTCCCTAATTTCAATTTGTGTTTCTGCCAGTTCTCTTTCAAACGCTTTTTTGGCCTTTTCTTGTGCTACGATCAACTTATTCTTTCGTTTTAAAAAAACCGTAAACAATACAATGATGACCGCTACCAGCAATAGTAACACCACTGCCATAATAAGCCCAACTATTTCTTCATCTTCCATAGTAAACCTGCGGTAAAACAGCCATATAAAATAATGATTAGCACTTGATGCATGATTAAAAGCGTCATAAAGGTATTCTGTTCGGAAGCAAAGTACAAACGGGTGATCTTCACTGGAATATAGCCCATATAAAAAAGTAATAGACCAATTCCCATCCAAAATAACAGATCTTGTCTTAAAGAAAGTACGCGTGATGAGTTTAGCATTTCCAGAAAGTATAAGATCACGCAAATCACTATTAAACAACCCCCGGTAATATAGGAGTACAAGAGCGACTCATGCACAAAATCAAAAGTGATCAGATCAACGATTAGCGAAATAATAAAAATTCCTACCAATATTACGACACCTTTTTTGTTGCTTCTTTTATGCAGAAAATAATAAAACACATAAAAAAAGAAAAGATAGAAACACAGGTTAAAAATGTTGTAAAAAAGTGCGTTAAAGCCAACGTAATTATATAATTGCCAACCAAAGATCTCAAGCAAAAACATATAGCCTAAGAGTATTGGTAAGAATTTTAAGGCTGTATGCTTATATTTTGAATAGAAAAGAATAGATGCTAAGAGAGCGGTCCCTTCAGCAACTTTACTTAATATTTCTAATATAGCAATTACGGCGTCCATCGCATTTTTTATAGATCAAAATCGGTTGACTGTCGCGGAGGAGGAATTAAACTTCCTTCATTTAAAATTAAGCTGTGTCCTTCATGATGATCCAAAGAATTCATAAAATTAGGGTTCATCATTAAAAACTTCGACCCAAAACCAGCGCTTTGTTGTGTAGTTTGACCACCCTGCTGTTGATTCGGTGCTAATTGTCCTATCACATTACTCAACGGAATTGCCTTCCGTTTATCGCCAGCGCCGTCGGTCATAAAACCAATGTCATTTCCGCCTACATTCATAGTTGGGATAAGCATAAAAGAATTTTGACGTGGGTATTTAACGGGTGCGCCATTACTAAACGTCTGTTTATCTGGATAACTCGTTAAGTAGAATTGAATTCCAGAAACTTCTACATTTGCCAACTTGGCTTCATGCTCGACATAAGCTAGATATTGCTTGATTGTTTTATAATCATACCAACCGTAACGAGTTGGATTAAACGGACTTCCATCGGGATTTGGTCGTTCATATTGCTGAATCAAACCAATACGTCTTTCAGTATATGTATCGTACATTTCATTGGCTTGCTCAAGAGAGATAATTTGTTGTGGAGCTTCATTTGTTGGCTTATCAGGGGTATCAGTTTCTTCGCATCGCAAATAGCCCAAAACGAGCACCGCCATAAGCAATAGAAAAATTAAAAAATTCTTGCCGTTTTTCATGATTTATGTTTTTTGGTTACCCTATAAAAGTAATGCCATTTTACGACATTAGAAAGCTATAAAACTGTTCGTAAGATTCGTAAAAAGTAAAAAACCCTAGTAATAAAGGGCTAAGGCAACGAACGCTCATTCAATTTGAGGGAAAATACTTTCGTAAACGGGTAAATACTCCTTTACCTTGCATGGTTTACCTCTACAGAATATTACCAAATAGTGTAAAAACCTTCCGAAGAAAAATCAAACTTATTAATCATCATCCATTGCTTTGATCTCATTGAGATCTGAGTGCTTGTGCTGTGCATATTCCAATCCGCGTTCCCACCATTGAGACATTAATTTTTTATCAAAAACCAATGAGTTTGTGGTAAGCACCGTAGGCGTGTAATAAAAATTAATAATAGCATCATTCTGGCTTGCAACCAATTTACCAATTCGAATGTTCTGTTTTTCTACACGATCCAGCATAAAAGCATGCATATTGGTAAGCATAGAAAATACGTTGCGCGAAGGCAATCTGTTGTAATAAGTAACTTCGGTTTCTAAAATGATCACATCAACGGTTGTCGCGCCGCGGTTTATCGCCTCTTCAATGGGTACCATACTGCCAAAACCACCATCGGCATACTCGCATCCATTCTTTTTTACCAAACTCATAAACGGCACATAGTTACAAGAGATCCAGATCCAATCACAAAAATCATCATAGCTAAAATCATTTATAGATTTGTATTCAACCTGATTGAGCGATAAATTAGATACGGTCACCACTACATCTTTATTTCCTTTTTGAAGCTGCTGAAATTCTTCTTCAGTAAGTGTTTCTTTGATAAGCTTTCGCAAATTATAACTCTCGCCAAAGGTTTTACTTCCACGGAAGAAATTCCGAAGCACATTAATATGATCAATACTTATCTCTTTACCTCCATACTTCGTTTTTGTCACACGAAACGGTCGCCGATTAAAGATACTATGTTGATTTACCGAAGTATACACCTCTTTGATCTTCGCCACCTTGTTTAAGGCCAAATGCGAAATAAGTAAGCTCCCGGTAGAAGTTCCTACAAAAAGGTCGTACTCTAAAGCTAGATCTTCCGTAAGATATTGCGCAACGCCACCGGCAAATGCTCCTTTACTTCCTCCGCCTGAAATGACTAATGCGCGCATAGATTACCATTTTGATTTTAAATAGTTCAGCTCTTTTTCTGGAAGCTCAGCCTCAATAGACTTTAATGCTCCAACCCATTCTGGCTTTTGAAGTACTAAATCCATAATACTTCTGGCGTTACTTCTAAATCGCCATGTATGATGCACACAGGCATTCACCAAGTTTCTTAGACTTTTAAGATCCCATAAATTCAATTCATTGACATATCCTAGCGCCACTTCTCGAACTTCAAAACTATAGTCTAGAGAGGTGTACGAAAGTAATTCATTTCTAAAATTTTCTTTCTGAAAAGGCTTATACACAGGATCTGCCAGCGCTAACACCAACCATAACTGTCGAACATTTTTATTCTGAAATCCAACAACATCGGCCATTTTATCAAGATATGTACTTCGCTTTTGCGGAAACGCGACAAAAAGATTATAAAGCATAGCTTCCTGCGTAATATAAGATGCATCTAAAAGGAGTTGTTCATATTGCGGCTGTAATTCTGCGATGGGCATATTAGGTGAAAGCGCAATGGCTTGTCGCGTGTATAAATTTCCATCTTTTAATGCAAGCTTGAGCAGTTGTAAAGCATCTGTATTCAAAGAAGAACCATCTAATTGAAAAACAGCTTCCTGACCTAAAAAATCACTATCGGAAATGATAGCAGCTCGTAACAGCGCGACTTTCGATTCGATAGGCTGTTCTCTGAGTGAAACCAATTGAAAATAGCGCAGCATAAAATCTGATCGCTTTAAAGATTCATAAGCTTGTTCAGCTTTAAATGCAGTTTGTTCCAGCCAGTCTTGCTTCCATCCCGAAATATCGACAGTTGTTGCCGCTTGCACTTCAGTTAAAAAATCTTGTGTTGTCACATTTTTAAACGCATATTTCTCTAAATAGTTTTTAACTGCTGTTCTAAAAGCGACATCACCAATGGTCTCACGTAACATATGCAGGGCCCAGGCTCCTTTTTCATAAAAGGTAAGTGAACTCGCTTTTCCATCAAGTAAAGATTCACCTTTTCCCTCATCGCTAAGTGATTGTAATTGTTCGGCCGAATTAAACAACTTCCAATAGTAGTGGTCGGCACCATAAATTTCTCTTTCTGCCAGCAATGCATAATAGGTGGCAAACCCCTCATGCAACCAATGGTGTGTACTTTCGGTCTCTGTTACTAGATTTCCAAACCATTGATGGGCGAGTTCGTGCGCGTTAACCGCAGTATAACTTCTATCATTAAAACCAGTAGAATCTACTACAAATGCTTCCGAAAAGAAAGTTGCGGCGGTATTTTCCATTCCCGCATATAAAAAATCACGTACGGGAACTTGTTTATAATCTTGCCACGGATAAGGTATTCCGATCTCGTTTTCCAAAAATTCGAAAATATCCTTTGTGTAACGGTAGGTGGATTCGGCCTTTTCCTTATTGTCATTGGCCATATACAGTTCTATTTTGACATCAGAAGCTGTATAAAAGCTACTCTTTTGATAATCACCAATTGCCATCGCTACCAAATAACTAGGCATGGGCTTAACCATATCAAACTGCCACAATCTATCTGCTCCCTGTGGCTCTACACTTAACTTCAAACCATTTGCGATCACGGTTTTTTCCTTTGGCGCCACAATACCAAGGTCAAAAACCATTTTATCATTCATGTCATCCAAACTTGGAAGCCAATGAGAGGTATATTTTCCTTGTCCCTGCGTCCAGATCTGATCTCCTACAAAGTACAGCGTTTGCTTTGGTTTTGCATTGTATTTAAAGCTAATCGTATATACTTCACCAGCTCTAAAGTCCGCTTTAAATTGTATTTTATTTTCTTCGGAAATTGCCTCTATTTTCACTTCGGAAGGTCCAGTTCCTTCTTTTAAAACAACTTCAGTTATGCTCATATCAACCGCATCTAAAAATATTTGAGAAGTAGGCTTTAAGATTTCAAACTTTACAGCAACCGAACCCGTGATACTTTCTTCCGAAGCATCTGGCGTTACTACAGCTTGTAATTCAATAAAATCAACTACCTCAGTCTGCTGTCCATGAGCTAGGCTGGTTAGTAAAAGCAATAGAATCAAAACATATCTCATAATAGGGAAACAGCAATTATAGAACCAAAAATAAACAATTACATCCTTAGAACCTCGTATTCGAGGTCTCAGTATTATTTCTGCTTTTAACCGAAATGCTTTACTTTCGTTCTATGAATTCCAATTTTTTACAAACGCCTATAGAATACTTAAAGGGTGTAGGTCCTAATCGAGCTAGTTTGCTAAAAACTGAATTGGGTATTCATACTTTTCAAGACTTACTCAACCTATTTCCAAATCGTTATTTAGATCGCACACAATATCACAAGATAGGACAGTTACCCAACACCAACGCCGAAATTCAAGTCATTGGCAAGATTACCCACATTAAGGTTGTAGAACAAAAACGAGGAAAACGACTTGTTGCCACTTTTATAGATGATACAGGTAAAATGGAACTCGTTTGGTTTCGTGGTCATAAATGGATCCGCGAAAACTTAAAGATCAATCTGCCTTATGTGATCTTCGGAAAAACAAATCACTACAATGGTTCCTTTTCGATGCCACATCCTGAAATGGAATTACTAGAAATACATGAAAAGAAATTTAGATCGGCAATGCAACCGGTTTATCCTTCAACCGAAAAATTAGGCAATGCTGGCATCACAAACCGGGTACTAAATACACTGATGCAACAACTCTTTTTGGAGCACAAAAATAAGTTTGAAGAGACCCTTCCAAAGCACCTATTGGACAGCTTAAAATTAGCATCAAAAAACGAAGCATTATTCAATATCCATTTTCCAAAGAGTCAGGAATTATTGACACGTGCAACATATCGTCTTAAATTTGAAGAACTGTTTTATATCCAATTACAATTACTGCGAAAAAACATGCTTCATAAAGCTAAAATAAAAGGATATCCTTTTACACAGATAGGAGAAAATTTTAAAACTTTTTACAAGGATCACCTACCTTTTGAATTAACGGAAGCACAGAAAAGAGTAGTCAAGGAAATACGAAGCGATTTAGGCAGTAATGCACAAATGAATCGATTACTCCAAGGAGATGTAGGCTCAGGCAAGACCATTGTGGCACTATTATCAATGTTAATAGCTATTGACAACGGTTTTCAAGCCTGCTTAATGGCACCGACTGAAATTTTGTCAGTCCAACACTATAACGGCTTAATTGATTTATGTAAAGAACTAAAAACCAGTGTTTCATTATTAACTGGGTCAACTAAAACTTCAAATCGTAGAGAAATCCACGAAAAGCTGGAAAATGGATCTATTGATATCCTTATTGGCACACATGCGCTCCTCGAAGATAAGGTAAAATTTAAGAACTTAGGCTTAGCGATTATAGATGAACAACACCGATTTGGAGTTGCACAACGAAGCAAATTATGGCATAAAAATAAACTACCTCCACACGTTCTGGTGATGACCGCTACCCCTATTCCACGTACTCTGGCGATGAGCGTTTACGGCGATCTGGATATTAGTGTTATTGATGAACTTCCACCGGGAAGAAAAGACATTAAGACTGTACATCGATATGACGCTAATAGATTGAAGGTTTTTAGGTTTATTCGGGATGAAATTTCGAAGGGTAGACAGGTCTATATTGTATATCCATTAATTCAGGAAAGCGAGGCCTTAGACTACAAAGATCTTATGGATGGTTATGAGAGTATTGTACGTGAATTCCCCTTGCCAAAATACCAAGTCTCAATTGTACATGGACAAATGAAACCTGCCGACAAAGAGTACGAAATGAATCGTTTTGTAAAAGGCGAAACTCAAATTATGGTAGCCACTACTGTAATCGAAGTTGGCGTAAATGTTCCAAATGCAAGTGTAATGGTTATTGAAAGCGCAGAACGCTTCGGACTCTCACAGTTGCATCAATTGAGGGGTCGCGTGGGAAGAGGCGCAGAACAAAGTTATTGTATTCTTATGACCGGTCATAAACTTTCAGCAGACGCTAAAACTAGGATTTCAACTATGACTCGTACTAGTGACGGTTTTGAAATAGCAGAGGTAGATTTAAAACTAAGAGGCCCTGGAGACCTCATGGGCACACAACAGAGCGGCGTTCTCAATCTTCGGATCGCAGATATAATCAATGACACAGCCATCCTTAAGATCGCCCGAAGCTACGCTATACAAGTTTTAAAAACCGACCCCTCATTAAACTTACCAGAAAATCTTCCTATAAAGCGCACATATGCGCAATTAGCTAAGTATAAAAATATTTGGAACTATATCAGTTAGTCTTCCGAAGAAAATCATTTGATCTTGTTATTCCTCCAATAACATAGTAATAAACCGCTCAAAATCCTGAACAAACATATCGTATTCCTTACCCGTTGCGGGTCCATTAAACCCAGTGTGGATCTTTCTTACAACACCTTCTTTATCTATAAAAATAGTAGTGGGATATGACAAGACATGATTAAGCATAGGTAGTTTTTGTTGTGCCTTCTCCTTACTACTGCTTCCGTATTGCGCTAATAACAAGGGATACGTAACCCCTACCCGATCTTCTAATCGCTGTAGTGCCGCGAAGGCTTTCTCTTGAGTTGGTGCGTACTCAAAAGCCAATCCAACAAACGCTAAATCGTCATTCTTCTTTTTCTTGTAATAATTAGACAAAAACTTGGTTTCGTCAAGGCAGTTCGGACACCAAGTTCCCATGATCTGCACCACAACAACCTTGTTCTTAAATTGCTTATCGGCTAAAGAAATCTGCTTTCCTTTAGCAGTAGGAAAAGAAAAGGCTAATTTTTCATATCCTTCTTTAAGGAAAGTCAATGAATCTGGTGACGGAAGCTTATATGCATCATTCCTCTTCGCTGTAAATGGTTCTTTCCAGTGATTTCCACTATAAAAAACACCCTGCATCAAACTATCTTTGACCTCAGCCTCAAATAAAAAGGCATGAGCACCATCAAAGGTAGACAGCTTTAAGGAGTCGTCTTGAATAACACCGTCTAAATAGCGGTAATCGCCCGTGGTTGTTCGAATGGTTCCTGTTACTCGGTTGCCCGTTTGTTCAAAAATAGCCTTCGCTATATAACGATCCTTTGCATTATTCGGACTGAAAACAGTTTCCCAATTCCCAGTAATGATTGTGTTTGGTGCTCCTGTTACATGAAATCGCAAGTCGTTTCCATGCCGCATGCTAAAAGGCACAGTACGATCTAAACTCGGTTTTATAAAATCACCATAAATAGAATCTGAAGTATACTTACCTTTAAAAGTCCCTTCAAAAACAGGATGTTCAATAGTGATTGAGTCGCCTTTTAGAGTAATATCAGTAATTAAAATTTCCTCCTCGGCATTATAAAATACCATGGTAGTATCGGCCTTTAAATCTAATAAAAAAGGTAGTTCCTTCCCTTTTTTAATCTCTAGACTTGCACGCCACGGCCCTGTTTTTAAAGTTTTTTCATTATTCTGACATGAACAAAGAAAAAAAACTAGTGAAACGACACCAACATATTGAAAATACCTAAATGGATTGATCTGACGCATATATTTGAATTCTTTCAAACAAAAATAGGCGTTAGATATCTAACGCCTATTGAATGAAATCTTAAAGTTTCTCTAATTTTTGTCGACTGTAAGCTTCGCTTTTTGCGCATCGATGGTGTTTACCCCCATAGAAAGAGACTCTTCTAATTTTGCGATAAGACCTTCTGCACGCGAAATAGAAGCTTGCTTTTTAGCAATTTCAGCCTCCGTTAAATTTCCTTCCGCAATGGCAGCAGCAAGCCGTAGCTTACTATCAGCTACTTTCTCTTCGGCTTTGGCCACCAAAGAACGTTTACTGTTAATCGCCGTTTTCTTTTGCTCCAAATTAGCCTTTGCCTCATCAATTTTGGCAATTCCTTTTACCACACGTGCATCCTTCTTTTCCACAGAAACGACAGGCTTAGTAGTGCTTGTAGCCGTTCCAGAATTTGAAGCATTAATTTGGGCAGACTTCTCCTCCATAATTTTGCTCATTTCTTCACGTTTCTTTAAAAGCGCCGCCATCATCTCTTCCTTTAATTTAGCTTGGTCAGACGGATTGGCTTTCTCAATACGAGCGTAGTAATCTGCTTTTATTTTAGCATATTCGGCCTCAAGACGCTTTCGTTCAGCGCTTGCAGGATCAATCTTTTGATCTGCATCGTCACTTTTTGCATCTAAAACTCCCTTTTTTTGATCTAAAGCGGCGTTGACATCTTTTTTGACATCTTTTTTTACAGCATTTGCGTCTTGTTTTGCTTTTTCTTTTTCCTTTTGAGCATCGCGCTCGGCATCTGCCTTCTTTTCCATCATCTCCTTTTTCATTTTTTCCGCGGAAGTCGATTGTGCAATAGCACTATTAAGTCCGACGAAAAAAACCAAAAGGCTAGCAATGGCAAATTGTTTTACTGTTTTCATTTCTTATATTTTATGATTAAATACTATCTAAGGCCTTTAATGACTCTTCAAGTTCATTGGCTGTTTTTTCTACTTCTTCGGAAATTTTATCCGCTTCAGCTTCGATACTTTCGATTTGTTCTACGATAACTTCAGTTTCTTCTGCCTCTTTGTTTGTATCACGACACGATGTTGCCGCGAGCACGAATATACAAGCGAAAAGAGTTGCTAATTTTTTCATTTTTATTAAGTGTTTATGTTAAGAATTTTAAATGTACAAATTATGAGCCATAATTTGAATGCTACCCGCAATATTTTATCTTTGCAAACTAATCAAAAGCACTCATGAAGATCTCTTACAACTGGCTTAAACAATTCATAAAATTAGACTGGGAAGCCACAAAAACAGGTGAGCTTCTTACAGATCTCGGACTCGAAATTGAGGGTGTAGAGCCATTTTCGTCTGTAACCGGAGGTCTTGAAGGTGTTATTGTAGGGCATGTTCTCTCTTGTGAGCAGCATTCAAATGCAGATCGGCTTAAGGTAACTACTGTCGATCTTGGTCTAGAAGAACCCGTCCAAATTGTATGTGGTGCTCCTAATGTAGCAAAGGGTCAAAAAGTCCCTGTTGCCACGGTAGGCACAACTTTATACGATGCCGATGAAAAACCATGGGAGATCAAAAAAGGAAAAATTCGCGGCGAAGTTAGTATGGGTATGATCTGTGCCGAAGATGAACTAGGCCTTGGAAAAAGTCATGACGGTATCATGGTCTTAAAAGAAGATCTAGTACCAGGAACACCACTTGCTACAGTACTAGAAGTTGAAAAAGATGTTGTATTTGAGATCGGCCTTACCCCTAACCGCGCAGATGCCATGAGTCATTGGGGCGTTGCCCGTGACCTAAAGGCTGGACTTTTACAACACGAAGTCTCTTTAGAGCTTATTACTCCATCAACTAGTAGCTTTCATATAGACAGCCGAACACTCAAAATGGATGTTTCGGTAGAGGAAAATGAATTAGCACCTAGATATTGTGGCGTAACAATTAGCGGAATTGTAGTTGACGACTCACCTGCGTGGTTACAAAACCGACTCAAAGCGATTGGGCTAACACCCATTAACAATATTGTAGATATTACAAATTATGTTTTACACGGGTTAGGGCAACCTTTACATGCTTTCGACGCAGCTAAGATCAAAGGAAATCAGGTAATAGTTAAAACCCTACCAGCAGGAACTAAGTTTACCACATTAGATGACGTAGAACGTGAACTTCACGAAGAAGATCTAATGATCTGTGATGCAGAAAAACCGATGTGTATTGCTGGTGTTTTCGGTGGAAAGCACAGCGGAGTGACCGAAAGCACGACAAGTATATTCTTAGAAAGCGCCTATTTTAATCCTGTAAGCGTACGTAAAACAGCTAAAAGACATGGTTTAAATACCGATGCTTCTTTCAGGTTTGAACGTGGTATAGATCCAAACACTACAGAATATGCCTTAATGCATGCGGCTATTTTAATTACTGAGATAGCTGGTGGTGAAATTACTAGCGATATTGTAGATATTTATCCGAAGAAAATTGAAGACCACCAAGTATTTTTAAATTTTGAGAATACAGCGCGCCTTATCGGTGAGGAAATTCCGAAAGAAACAATTAAAGAAATTCTTTCTTCTCTTGACATTAAGATGAACAACGTGACTGAAACTGGTATTGGAATGACAATACCCGCCTATAGAAATGATGTCACTAGAGAAGCCGATGTTATCGAAGAAGTACTGAGAGTTTACGGATATAACAACATACAGTTTACAGAAAAACTAAATGCCTCTATGGCAAAAACATTGCCTGTTGAAGATTACTTGGTACAAGACAAGGTGGCTTCACAACTTACGGCTTTAGGCTTTAACGAAATGCTGGCAAATTCATTGACCTCTCCCGAATATACTGCGCTGAGCACTTATTTAAGCACGGCACATCAAGTTGAAATGCTCAACCCATTGAGTAATGATCTTGCAGTGATGCGTCAATCAATGCTCTTTGGCATGTTAGAAGCATTGGCGTATAACAGCAATAGAAGAATGAGTGATGTAAAATTATTTGAGTTTGGCAAAACCTATCATAATTATCCTAGTGGACGAGAAGAGAAAAAACACCTTTCTGTGATTATTTCAGGAGCCTTGCAGCCAGATTCATGGACAAATACAAGTAAAAAGAGCGACTTTTTCTTCGGAAAAGGAATTGTAACCTCCATATTAGATCGCTTAGGAATAGCAGATTATACAGAGAAAGGACTTAAAAATGATGTGTTTTCTGAAGGAATTACACTTTTTAAGAATAATGAGACACTCGTTGAATTAGGAGTTTTAAAGAAAAAAGTAACCAAACATTTCGACGTGGAAGCTGAAACTATTTTCGCCGATTTTAATTGGGATGCGGTTCTAGCAGAAATATCTTCCAAGAGCTTTCATTTAAAGCCTATTCCTAAATTTCCGAAGGTAAAAAGAGATTTTGCCTTGTTGCTAGATAATACTGTAAGTTTTGATTCATTAAAACTTGCTGCGTTTCAAACGGAAAAACAATTGCTTAAAGATGTATCTCTCTTCGACGTGTACACCGGTTCTAAATTACCTGAAGGAAAAAAATCATACGCCCTAAGTTTTACACTACAAGACGAACGTAAAACTCTTACCGACAAACAGATCGATAAAATAATGGGCAAGTTACAGCAGCGATTTGAAAAAGATTTTGGAGCTTCGCTTCGCTAAAAAGGCATAAAAATATAAGCTGCAGCTATCACTTTTTTGAGGCTGGAAACAGCAAACCGTCAACGATGTGAAAATACCCTTTGCTGTGCAAATAATCGGTATCGGTCACGATGGCGGTGTTATTATTATGATCAAACATCACAACTTTCCCGTTTTGTTTTCTAAAACCTATTTTTTCGTTGGAAAGCGTTGTGTAATAAACAGTACCATTATTTCGCTGAATCCCGTCAAGCAAAGCATTACTATCAACACGCCCAGGAATTACGTTTAGTTTAAGCATGTTTTCCATCAAACTCTTATTTCCAACTATAGAATCGCGAGTCTCTTCTGGCATATCTGTAAATGACTTATCACGCACTACAAAAACGGTGATCATTTCTGAAGTTGAAAGCTCGTTTGCAAATTGCTCATCATTTAACAAGTTTGCTATATAGCTGAAATCTTCAGATAAAGACAAATTCTCGGCAAGTGATTTTTCCGAAGAAAAAACAACTTCCTTATACTTTTTGGTTGCCGCTTGTACCGAAGTTGACTCGTATTTTTGAGCGGTTGCAGTGGTTGTGGCAATAAAGATAACAAGAGCAGATAACAGTATTTTAAAACGCATAGATATGATTTTTCGGTATAAAAATAATCAAATACCCTACCAAAACGTGGCTTCCTTAGGATTATTTAATGATAGCATCATTTTAACTTAAAAATTTTGCTTTCAATTGATCTAGCGTGTAATTTTATTAAAAATTGTTTGACGATGTTTGAAAAGACCAATATCGAAGCCAAATTGAGCAAACTTAGAGATAAACGAAGTGCTCCCGCTCAACTTTTAACTGAAGTACATAAAATTTTAAACAGTAATGAAAACGAACGTGCTGCCATCAGAAAGACGCTAAGTAACGCATCTGAAGGAAGAAAAAACACCTTTGATCTTGACTTATTAGTTTCAGAGCGCCTATACCATCTTGACGATATAAAAAAATTATGCGTCACATATAGATTACGATTTTTGGATGCTCGTTTCTTTAAAGGAGAATTTCCTGAGGAAGCGATTTCTCAGATACGCCATCTTGAAAAAACACATAAAACCACTTTAACCGACTTTAAGATCGTTGCACCTGCAAAACTTCTAAAGCTTGAAAACGCAGACGACCCTTTACTTTTTGCTCCAATGGGTAATAATTATTTTTATCTAATACACAAATGGGGGAATGATCTTCATCCACTTCGTAAATTGTTGATGTGGCCTTATAAAAGTTTTGAAAATTTAGTGGCCACCATCTTTTTATTAAGCATCATAATAACCTCAATGATGCCCTTAGATCTATTTTCAAAAACTCACAGCGCACAAGAATATATCATGTTACTCCTGTTTGTTTTTAAAGGCATGGCCGGTATCGCATTATTTTATGGCTTTGCTAAAGGAAAAAATTTCAACGGAGCTATTTGGAACAGTAAATTTTATAACAGCTAACTATGACAGACAAGGCAAAACAAACAACGCGTATTTATACAGGACCAGCTATGCTTGCACAAGGATTGGTCGCTCGGCTTAATGCTATTGGTATTTCTCCTGTTCGACGGGATGACCACGAAAGTGGCATTACCAGTGGCTTTGCTCAAGGTGTCCCTGGGCAGGTTCAGTTATTCATTAGAAATGAAGAACTTGATACTGCACAAGCTGAAATTGATGCTTATTTAAAGGAAATAGAAGAAGACTAATTAAGCCTTTACCCCGTACATAGCATCCCGTTGTTCTTTGATCTTTTTGTCATGCATATACTCGTCGAAAGACATATAACGATCAATAACTCCTGATGGCGTTAACTCGATCACCCGATTACCTACGGTTTGAGCAAACTCATGATCATGAGTTGTAAGCAGAACGGTTCCTTTAAAGTTTTTTAGCGAATTATTAAAGGCTGTAATAGATTCCAGGTCTAAGTGGTTTGTTGGCTCATCAAGCATGACAACATTAGCACGCATCATCATCATTCGGCTAAGCATACAACGTACTTTTTCTCCTCCAGAGAGTACATTACATTTTTTAAGTGCCTCTTCTCCGCTAAACAGCATTTTTCCGAGGAAACCACGAATATAAACTTCTTCGCGCTCTTCCTCTGTTTTAGCCCATTGACGTAACCAATCAACTAAAGACATATTACTTTCAAAAAAACTATGATTATCTAATGGTAAATAACTCTGATTTGTAGTTACACCCCATTGATATTCACCCGCATCTGCCTTTTGATTACCGTTAATAATTTCGTAAAAAGCTGTTGTTGCACGCGAGTCACGTGAAAAAACAACCACTTTATCTCCTTTTGTTAAATTGATATTGATATCTTTAAACAGCGTTTCACCATCTAAAGAAGCAGATAAGTTTTCAACATTTAATATTTGATCCCCTGCTTCGCGCTCGCGCTCAAAAATAATCGCTGGATAGCGGCGACTCGAAGGTTTGATATCGGAAACATTTAGTTTGTCGATCATCTTTTTTCTACTGGTCGCTTGCTTAGATTTTGCCATGTTCGCTGAAAATCTACGAATAAACTCTTCGAGTTCTTTCTTTTTATCTTCAGCCTTTTTGTTTTGTTGTGCACGTTGACGCGCTGCTAACTGGCTACTTTCATACCAAAAGGTATAGTTACCACTAAAGTGATTAATTTTTCCGAAGTCAATATCACTGATATGTGTACATACCGCATCCAAAAAGTGACGGTCGTGAGAAACCACTATAACACAATTATCATAATTTGCTAAAAAATGCTCCAACCAGCTAATTGTTTCATAATCAAGATCGTTTGTTGGCTCATCCATTATGAGCACATCCGGACTTCCAAATAGTGCTTGTGCCAGAAGCACACGTACCTTTTGCTTACCGTCAAGATCGGCCATTAGATTGTAGTGCAGAGCTGCATCTATCCCTAAATTTGATAATAAGGTAGCTGCATCACTATCTGCATTCCAACCGTTCATTTCTTCAAAGATAACCTGTAATTCGCCTATTCGTTCAGCATTGGCATCGGTATAGTCTTCATACAATTTATCAATTTCAGATTTAATACTGAAAAGTTCCTTGTTTCCTCTAATTACAGTCTCTAAGACGGTGAATTCATCATAGGCGTTGTGGTTCTGTTCTAGAACCGACATACGTTTGCCTGGCTCAAGATGCACATGACCTGAGGTTGGATCTTGTTTTCCTGAAATGATTTTTAAGAGGGTCGATTTTCCGGCACCATTTGCGCCAATAATTCCGTAGCAATTTCCTTGTACGAATTGTGTGTTCACTTCATCGAACAACACACGTTTACCAAATTGAACCGATAGATTTGAAACTGAAAGCATGTAAAAAATAAGGTATTAAATTCGGCGCAAAAGTAACCAATAATGAGGGATTGAAGAAATATTAACGTTTATAAATTCCTTTTAACGCTCAATTAACAATATACCACAGTCGTGTAGATTATTTTTGTGGGAATTATGAATCTAAATGTATTGAAGCGAGCGGCTTGCTTAGTAGCCGTGCCCCTGCTCCTATTTTCTTGTAATACTTCCAAGAAAGAAAAGACTGAGATTTGGATTGGCGGAGAAATCGTCAACCCCAAGTCGGATTTTGTTATTCTTTCAAAAGGTAATTGCGTGATTGACACTTTACGTCTAGACGCCTCCAATCATTTTATGTATACTACTACTTCTTTGGAGGAAGGCCTTTACTCGTTTCGTCATAGTGAATTTCAGTATTTCTACATTCAACCGGGAGACAGTTTATTACTTAGGGTAAATACAATGGACTTTGATGAATCTCTTACCTATACAGGAACTGGAGCTGATCGCAATAATTTATTGATGGAATATTTTCTTCTAAATGAGAAGGAAGACCAAAAAGTAGCAACTTGGTACAATTTGAGTCCGGAAGTATTTGAAGCGAAAGTAGATTCACTTCAAGACATTCGTGAGAATATTTATGCCGAATATCGAGCAGATCATGAGGTTTCCAGCAATTTCAGTCAATATGTTGAAGCGAGTAATGAGTATGACATTTATACTATGAAGGAGTACTACGCTTCTGTTAATATCAAGAACGGTAAAGGTGAACGAATTCCGAAGGAATTTTTCAGTTTCAGAAAAAACATAGATTACGGAAATGAAGATTTACGATTCTTCTATTCGTATTACACATTTTTTAGTCCGCACTTTGACAATCTAGTGTATGAAAAGAACAAGGGTAAAGATCAGTTTTACGATAAACGATCTTATGAACACAACGCTGCCAAGATCAATTTAGTAAATGAAAAGATCACCAATGATTCTTTAAAGAATAATCTGTTACGCTCTATTGCTCGCAGATATTTACTTAACGAAAAAGACTCAAAGAATCAAGCTGAGATGGCAATGCTGTTTAATAATTTGAGTACAAATAAGGCGCATAAACAGGAAATAGGTTTATTATCATCTGCTACTATTAGCCTAACCCCAGGCAACAAGATCCCTGAGATCATGATTGTTTGTTCGAATAACGAAACACAACCCTTAGCATCTATTTTAAAGAAACCTACTGTACTCTATTTTTGGTCGGGGCGCTCAACAAAGCACTATAAAGAAATTCATCTTAAAGCATCGGAACTCAAGGGGAAATATCCTGAATACGATTTCGTTGGAATCAATACTGACACTCACTTTAAGAAATGGCGTGCTATGATAATAAGATCTGGTTTTAATAAGGAGTATGAATATCAGTTCGATAATGTTTCTGAAGCGCAACGAAAATTAGTGCTCAACTCTTCAAATAAAGCCTTTATAGTTGATAAAGATGGAGTGATCATCACCAGTAACGGAAATCTCTTTACTGACGAAATGGAATCACAATTACTCGCCTCCCTTAATTAAAAAAGCCTTCCAAAGTAATTGAAAGGCTGTGTTTTAGTATCTGTATTAGACTAATTCCCTTTGTTGTAATCTTCTAAGAATTTTGCTAGTCCTATGTCTGTTAATGGGTGATTTAATAGACCTTCAATAGAAGACAGCGGTCCTGTCATCACATCAGCACCTATCTTGGCGCATTCCAAAATATGCATGGTATGTCTAACCGATGCTGCAAGGATCTCTGTTTCAAATCCGTAGTTATCGTAGATAAGGCGAATTTCAGCAATAAGATTTAAACCGTCTGTAGAAATATCGTCTAACCGACCTATAAAAGGAGAAACATAAGTTGCACCAGCTTTGGCCGCTAATAAAGCCTGACCCGCAGAAAAAACCAACGTACAGTTGGTTCTAATCCCTTTATCAGTAAAGTATTTTATGGCTTTGATTCCTTCTTTGATCATTGGAATTTTAACGACAATTTGAGGGTGTAATTCGGCTAAAGCTTCACCTTCACGAACCATCCCGTCAAAATCGGTTGCAATAACTTCGGCGGAAACATCTCCCTCAACGATATTACAAATCTTCACATAATGCTTTAGGATATTATCGTGACCCGTAATACCTTCTTTGGCCATCAACGAAGGGTTTGTTGTAACGCCATCGAGCACCCCAAGATCTTGGGCTTCGCGAATTTGATCTAAGTTTGCTGTATCAATAAAAAATTTCATGATGTGTTTTAATTAAGATTTCTACAAAAATAAGGAAGTCGGTTACCTATGAGTGTATTAAACCCAAAAAGTTATGAGCGGAGCTGTTGATAAGGTTACGGGTATTTATAGCAAGAGGCATATCTAGCGGAAGCTAACATTTGAGTATGGAGAATGGAATATGGAATATGGAATATGGAATATGGAATATGGAATATGGAGTTTAACTGTTCTGTCCTATTCACTGTTCAACGAAAACTATAACTTATAATGTTTCATCAACATGCGTTCGTACATTTTGTCTGGGAGTATTCGCTTTAAAACGATAGAAAATTTTTGTAATGAAGCACCTACTTTATAATGAATCCGAGGTGAGTCACTCGCAATAACTTTATAGATAGCACGTGCCATATGACTAGGATCTTCTCCTCCACTTACATGCTCATTCATCATCGCCAGCGTATTTCCGTAGTCTTTTTTATACGGTGAGCCTTCTAAAACTGGAGCATGATACCTTCCTGCAGCAATATTGGTCGCAAAATCACCAGGAGCCACATTGGTCATTGAGATCCCAAACTGTTTTACTTCCATACGATACGCTTCCGTGGTAATTTCAAGCGCCGCCTTGGTGGCCGAATAGATCCCACGATATGGCAGTCCCATATAAGCAGCAATAGAAGTAATATTAATGATCTGTCCGTTGCCCTGCTTTCGCATCTGCGGAATTACGGCATGCATCACATGGAGTGGCCCGTGAAAATTGGTGTCAAAAGCTTTTTTGATCTCAGCATCTGGGGTTTCCTCGATAGGCCCAGTAATTCCGACACCGGCGTTATTAATAACGACATCAAGCCTTCCTTCACTAGCAATGATCTTTTCTATCGCCTCAGAAATAGATACAGGTGCTGTTACATCAACTTTCAACAGTGTAAAGGAAACTTCCTCCTTATATTTCTCTGGACTCCTACTGGTGCCATACACCGTCATTCCTTTTTCCTGAAGAAAACTTCCAATGGCTTTACCTATTCCAGAAGATCCTCCGGTAATAAAAACGACTTTCGACATATAAATGAGTTGAAAAGCAAAGATGCATTTACCGCAGTTGTTTTGCAAATAAAGTAGTAGAAATATTGATTGTTGTATGATTGTAGCTTGAAGTACAAAGCGGCAATTGGTGGTTTTAATGCAAATTGAAACCCAGAATTTAGCGCATAAAAAATGGCAAGCTACCTACATCACACCGCTACGACCATCTACCCTTGCTGTGTTCCCACCCTGGGGGATTCAACAGGAGCTGGTTGTGTAGGACTTGCCGCTGCAAATATACGCTCCTTTTAAACTTTTCGCAAGCATTTTAACCATCAATTAATATTAATTATCTTGCAAAAAAAATGAGTGTCCCTTATGAAAACAGCTAAGTTATTCGCAATTATCTGCTTACCTTTTTTAATTGCCAACTGCGGAAGTAATTCCGAAGCAAAAAAGAATCCTTTTAGTCTAAAAATTACTAATGCGAAGACTAAATATGAGACCAAAGATGTTCTTTCAGTAGCACTTAGCAATAAAAAGAATCTGGATATTGACTCGGTTGCATATTATATTGATGCCGAAAGGATCTCTTCGGAAGCAACTACGGCTGCTAAACAAATTTCGCTTGCAGATCAAAAGTTAGGAACGAGAACGATTACGGCTAAAGTCTATTCTGAAGGTGAAAGCTATGACACTGCCGATTCCTTTATTATTGTTTCTTCTATAAAACCGAAGCTGTATACCTACAAGATTTTAGAAACCTACCCGCATGACATTAAAGCCTACACACAAGGAATTGAATTTGCTAACGATACTTTATACGAAAGCACTGGGACCTACGGCCTATCTTCGCTTCGGAAAACTGACTACAAAACAGGAGAGGTAATTCAAAATATCCCTTTAGACGATAAAAAGTTTGGTGAAGGAATTACCATCTTAAACGATAAAATCTATCAACTCACCTGGCGCGAAAACACGGGATATATCTATAATTTAAAAGATCTTAAGCAAACTGGAACCTTTGTTTATGGCGCAAGTCATGAAGGCTGGGGACTATGCAACGACGGTACAAAAATTTATAAAAGTGATGGCACAGAAAAGATCTGGACCCTCAATCCTAATACGCTTGCTGAAGAAAGCTATATCGAAATATATACCAATACGAGTAAAATTAAAAGTGTAAACGAACTGGAATGGATCAATGGTAAGATCTACGCTAATGTTTATGAACAAGGCTCTATTGCTATTATCAATCCTGAAAATGGAGCTGTTGAAGGTGTGATCAACTTAACTTCGCTAAAAGATAAAGTAACACAGCATCCCGATCTAAATGTTCTAAATGGTATTGCTTATAATGGTGAAGAAAATATCCTCTATGTGACAGGTAAAAACTGGGACAAGCTTTTTAAAATTGAAATTATTGGGAAATAGCTGGATGATCAACAACAGAACATGTGTGTTAGTAATTTAGCATTTCGTCCCTATTCCATATTCAACCCTCAATATATATTCTTAAAGTATATTACACCGCTCATTATTCTATATTTTCCCTCACTCAAATGACCCTTTCACTCATTGGTCGTTGTATAGCCCTCTGTATTTATCGTGCTTTGGACTATAAAACGAAACCAAATGAAAAAGTCACTTACCATCCAAATTCCAGAGCCTTGTCATGAAGATTGGGCCAAAATGACGCCAACAGAAAAAGGAAAACACTGTGCTGTTTGTAGCAAAGAGGTTGTCGATTTTACTAGACAATCTGATGAAGCCATTGTAAAACATGTGTTAAAAAACAAAAATGCCTGCGGTAGATTTACCTCCAAACAGATCAATCGCGAACTCGTCTTGGAACGTAAATCGACCGCGAGCTTAGCGCCATACGCCGCTTCATTGTTACTTCCACTCACTTTGCTAAACGGACAACAAGCTCATGCGCACGGAAGCGCTCCTGTAAACGAAAAACCGATGATCTCTCTCGGAATAGGCAGCCATGCTTCAACTGCCCGGGTTCGTGTGACAATCTCAGGGACTGTAACCGATATCCATGGAAATCCGTTGCAAAATGCAGAAGTAACCGTACTTGAAACAAGTATGAGTACGCGTACCGATGCTTCTGGATATTACTCCATAACTACTTTAAATGACAATACACTGATCTTCCAAAAAGGATACTTAGATCAAAAAGACATCCAAATTGGAAGAAAAGACGCCAATATTGATGTTATACTAACTGAAACTTCAAAAACGGTACGCGTTACCGTAGGAAAAATCCGCTCGATTAACGTCCCCAGCACCAAAGAGAATGTCGAAATATGTGATCTTACTTCCGAAGAAGACATTGACGAAGTAGCTTCAGAAGCGGTGATAGAAGAAAAACCTTCCAAAGCCAAGACAATTACCATCTCAGGAACCGTAACCGATGATAATAATATACCGCTTCCAGGAGTCAATGTCATTATTAAAGGTACAAGTACGGGTACCCAAACCGATTTTGACGGGAACTACAGTATGGATGTCGTACCAAACAAAGTACTCCGTTTCAGCTACGTTGGTTTCGAAACGCAGGAAATAACTACAGCGAATATTAATAATAACATTGATGTACGCTTAATTGAAGATTGGGTATTCCTTGGGGAGGTGGTTATGACTGGTGGTATTTCCTTTCAAGATTCGGGTCCATCGGTTGGTTATGCAAAGCCAGAAGCTAACCAAGGCTCTTCCGAACGTCGCGCATGGAAGAAAAAACTCAAGGAAGCACACGACAATGAAATTGAATTCAAACGTATTAAACGTGAACGGAGAAAGAAACGTAACCAATAGAATCTTTCGTTCTCCACAATAAGTAGCTGCATAAAAAGTTATATTTTTACTGAAAATTTACTTGCATGCGATATTTATACGGATTGGGCATACTGTGCTGTTTAGTTTTATGGAGTTCTTGTAGAAACGACTTTGAAAGCGTTCCTAGCACTGGAAATCTTGAATTCTCAAGAGACACAGTGTATTTAGACACCATCTTTTCGGAAATTGGCTCTAGCACCTACAATCTGAAGGTTTACAATCGAAGCGACGAAGACATTAATATTCCTTCTATTCGCTTAGGACAAGGTGAAGAATCTTTTTATCGTTTAAATGTCGATGGATTACCAGGAAAAACATTTCAGGATATCCAAGTCATGGCAAAAGATAGTATTTTCATCTTTGTTGAAACCACAGCCGACATCGAAGTACTTTCAGACACAAGTCTTGAGTTTCTTTACACAGACAAGATTCTTTTTGACACTGACGGAAACCAACAAGATGTCGACCTTGTTACCTTAGTAAAAGACGCTGTTTTTCTCTTTCCAGAGGATCTTGGTGACGGCATGTTTGAAACGCTCAACTTAGGTCCAGACCCCAACAACCCTGATGAAGATGTACTTATTGAAGGCTTCTTTTTAGACAATAGCGAACTTAATTTTACCAACGAAAAACCATACGTGATCTACGGCTATGCCGCTGTAGGCGCTGGAAAAACATTAACAATTGATGCGGGTGCTCGTGTTCATTTTCACGAGGGAAGCGGAATTCTAGTAGGAAATACAGGTTCTATCAAAGTAAATGGCGCACCTAGTAACGATCCTGAATTGATGGAAGGAGAAGTTATTTTTGAAGGCGATCGTCTGGAACCTCTTTTTGAAGATGTTCCTGGCCAATGGGGAACCCTTTGGCTTACCGCAGGAAGTACCGACAATGTTTTTACACATACTACCATTAAAAATAATGTCGTCGGTATTTTAATGGATAGCAATGATGGCGGTACAGACCCAACCCTTACACTAAAAAACGTTCAAATTTATAATGCTGCCAACATTGGCTTATTAGGAAGAACAGCGAATATCGATGGCGAAAACTTGGTGATCAACAACTCGGGGCAAGCTTCTTTGGCTTGTTCTTTTGGAGGTACTTATAATTTTAGACATTCTACCTTCGCTAATTATTGGACCAATAGCTTTAGAACATTTCCAGCAGTGCAATTAGATAACTTTATCGATACGGGAGATGGTATTATTCCTGAAGATCTCCTCGCCGCAAACTTTACCAATTGTATTATCTACGGAAATGAACGCCGCGAATTAGGCCTTGTAGCTAGCGATGACGCACTATTTTTATACAAATTTGAAAATTGTTTGATCCGTTTTGAAGATCCAAATGACGAATTTTTAAACGATCCGTTATATCAATTTGGAGACAATGATCTTTTTCCGGGTCTTGTTCGGAATACAGATCCTGTTTTTCAGAACACTAACCTAAATAATTTTAATATTGAAAGTGGTAATTCTGGCGCCGAAGGCATCGGAAAATCAGGCGTTGCTCCTGCTCAAGATCTCAACGGAACAAGTAGAGACGCTATAAATCCAGACGCCGGAGCTTATGAAGCAACAACTTTTCCAGACGGAGACTAATTATTTTAAAACATATAAGCACAAAAAAAGCCCGATCAAATGATCGGGCTTCTGTTTTCTTAAGAAACTGAAAATTATAGTACTCTTACGTTTACCGCGTTCAATCCTTTTTTTCCTTCTTTAAGCTCAAATTCTACTTCGTCTTCTTCTCTAATCTCGTCGATTAAACCAGAAATGTGTACAAAATGTTCTTTGTTTGTGTCGTCTTCAGTAATAAAACCAAAACCTTTGGTGTTGTTGAAGAACTTTACTTTGCCTGTATGCATTATATAAATTTAAAAATTAATGAATGGCAAATGTAATAGAATAAATCTAGATATTGTAAAAAATCGAAAATATTATTAACAACTAACTATTTTAGGATAACAAGATTACAACTGTTTATTGGTCGATTTTTCAACTGAAGTCGCATGATCCTTAACAACATACCAGCTACCATCGATCTTTTGCAAATCGTAACTTATCACCATTCTATTGTAATAGGGTTTCCCATCTCGCTCTGGTTCACGATACATACTTTCAACAATCACAAAAGCTAAATCCTGCCCTACAGCTTGATCCACAATGGCAGTTTCAAAAGTCCAATTGGGCATTGCAAACCATTCGGTATGATAATCCATAAAAGCATCAACTGTTGTCATTGTTTCAGTTTGTGGTAGAATCAAGAGCATATTTCCTGAAGGTGAAAGTGTTTTCCGCAAGCTCTTTAGGTCGCGACTCGAAACCGCATTCAAATGGGTCTCCATAACCGAAAGACAATCGGCTACGTTTTGTGCCTTCGCTTTTATGGCGTCTTCGGAAGTTTCCGAAGAAATCATTGTATTTGTCTCATCAACCGTATCCTTACATGAAATGGCAACATAAGTTAGTAACGCAATAAACAGGAACCGTAAAGCTTTCATATCGATTGATTTATAAACAAATATAAGGAGTCACCCTTAAAATCAATAAAACTTAGCACTTTAAAAGACAATCATAATTATTGTTTCTACGCTTTGCTGTGATTTGCATCACCTAATAATCACGCGCGTCTGTATCTAAAATAGCATACATATAATTGTCCATCCAACCAGATGCCAACGGAAGAATTTTACGGCAGGTGCCCTCACGCCGCATTCGTAATTTTTCGAGTAACGAAACCGATCGAGAATTTTCAACCGCTACGCCTGCTTCAATTCGGTGTAGATGCAGGTCGCGAAAACTGTAACTTATCAATGCTTTTACAGCTTCCTGAGCATAGCCGCGACCCCAAAATTCTGGAAGTAAACTATAATGTATTTCGCCTTTTTTATACCGATCTGGTGAAAGATTCATCCCCATGGCTCCTAAAAATACATCGCTTCCTTTTTTTGTAATAACCCAACGTTTCCTGCAATCGTCAAGAAGATCGATCTCAAGCAAATGCTTTGTAACTTCAATATCGTTTGGGATACCAATAGTATTAAATCGCGCAACAGCAGGAAAAGAATTCAATTGATGAATATTCTCGAGATCTGTTATACTTTGTTCTTTTAAAATTAAACGTTCAGTTACTATTGATTCCATGAAAATTTACTAGGTTGTAAATAAAAGTAGTTCGTCCTCAGACGTATTGTCAAAGGTATAGGTTCCCTCTTGATGTAGCCCTAATTTTTCCAATAGTTTAATTGAAGCTGTATTGTTAGGAACCGTAAAACCCAGGATCTTTCCATCTTTAAACCAACTTGAAGCGCGGTTCATAACTGCTTTAGCCGATTCATAGCCGTAACCCTTTCCGAGATAATCGGGCAAAAAAGCAAATCCAATGTCTGGATGATCCAAATTATCGCGTTTATAAATTCCACACGAACCAATTTTCGCCCCCGTCTCTTTTAACACAACCAAATAAGACCCAAAACCATTGGTTTCGTAACTTACAAAATGTTTTTCTTTCAGATAGGTCGCCGCCTCTTCCACTGTATGCACATTTCTGTCACCTATATATTTCAGCCAACCCGGACTGTTAAACAGCTCCAAAATAAAGGGTGCGTCTTCCAATGTGTGCTTCCGTAGCAGCAGGCGTTCAGTTTCCAAAGGAATCATAAATGTAGTTTCCATATCTTACAAGTACGTTATTTTTTACTAGTTTTTAGACGGTAGATCGCTCTCGGGTAATCAAGAATATTGACCTTCTCGCCTTGTAATTCTTTTAAAGCATCCCTCGCGATCCACTGTGCCGTCTTGCTATTTTTATTTTCTTCGGAAATTTGAATAGCTGTTTGTATTGCTAACTTCCGTAGATCTTGATTGCGTTTTCCAATACTGCGTAACGCCCAATTGACCGCCTTTTTAACATACAATCGGCTATCGGAAGATTCTCGCAAAAGTATCGGCAGAAATGATGAAAACAATTCATTCCCCGAAGTCTTATCAGCCATGCAATAGGATGCCAAGGTCGCGAAAGCCGCTCGTTTTTCAAATTCAGCTTCGCGTGTTGACCATTCTTGTATTTTTTGAACGGCAAACCGACTCTTAGAAAAAAGTCCCATCGAGAAGCTATCACACATCTCCCAATTCTCAAACGTCACAACCCATTTTTCCATGAGCGCTTCGGTTACATCCTTGGGTTTAAAAACTTTACTACAAAGTAGGCGTGCTTCGTAGATTCCCGTATCGAAAAGCGCTAAGGCAAGCTCGTTATCGCTTCCTATTTCTTTGGCAATGTCCTTTATATCTTTGATATAAATACCCAAGGCATTGTTCGCAATTATCCCAAACTTCTGCTGCTTAAAAAGCACCTTGTCTGAATCGGCAAGAGCGTGAAGACGTGATAAAACTTCTGCCAGAGTCACAACAAAACTATGACGCAAACAAAGGTCGTCCAGCCATCATGGTATGGACTTTCCCAACAATTGCTTCCAATTTGGCATCATCTTCAAAGTTGGTAATTACCTCATCGATAAGTTCCACAATCTCTTGCATATCACTTTCTTTTAAACCACGAGTGGTAATAGCAGCTGTTCCAATTCTAATTCCGCTAGTCACAAAAGGTGATTTGTCATCAAAAGGCACCATGTTTTTATTTACAGTGATCTCAGCTTTACTTAAGGCTTCTTCAGCTTGTTTTCCAGTGATGTTTTTATTCCGAAGGTCAATAAGCATCATATGATTGTCTGTTCCACCACTAATGATCTTATAGCCTTTTTGCACAAAAGCTTCAGCCATGACCGCTGCATTTTTCTTCACCTGAATCATATAATGTAGAAACTCATCTGTCAATGCCTCTCCAAAAGCGATCGCTTTGGCAGCAATGATATGCTCAAGCGGTCCCCCTTGATTACCAGGAAAAATACCGCTGTCTAATAAGGAAGACATTTTACGTAAGTTTCCGTTCTTTAATTTTTTTCCGAAGGGATTATCAAAATCCTTCCCCATCAAGATCATTCCTCCTCGGGGTCCGCGTAAGGTTTTGTGTGTTGTAGTGGTAACTACATGACAATGTGGAATGGGATCACTAATGATACCTTTTGCGATAAGTCCGGCTGGATGCGCAATATCGGCCATGAGCAATGCGCCTACTTTATCGGCGATCGCTCTAAATCTTTTATAATCGATCTCACGGGAATATGCCGAAGCACCGGCAATGATCATTTTAGGTTTCTCTTTAATAGCGATTGCTTCGATCTTATCATAATCAAGCATTCCTGTCGCTTCCTCCACCCCGTAAAAAACCGGATTGTATAATTTTCCGCTAAAATTTACCGGAGAACCATGCGTAAGGTGCCCTCCATGCGACAAATCAAATCCTAAAAAAGTATCTCCTGGCTCTAAACAGGCGGCAAAAACAGCTGTATTTGCTTGTGAACCACTATGTGGCTGCACATTGGCATAATCTGCGCCAAACAATGTTTTGGCACGATCAATAGCTATTTGTTCTACCTCATCAACTATTTCACAACCACCATAATAACGCTTACCAGGATATCCTTCGGCGTATTTATTAGTTAAAACCGAACCCGCGGCTTCCATAACCTGATCACTTACAAAGTTTTCGGAGGCTATTAATTCGAGTCCGTTTAACTGTCTTTGTTTTTCTGCTTCTATAAGCTCAAATATCTGTTCGTCGCGTTGCATAGTTTTATGAAATAGTTAAATAAATTCAAAAATACTAAAAGCTTGTGGTTACTTGTTCAGAAATTATATATTTGATTAACATTTTACCAACAAAAAACAAACCGCTATGCCTTTAACTGCCAATGACCCATCTCGTAAATCGTGGCTGAACGTACCAGAAAATTCAGACTTCCCCATTCAAAATATTCCGTTCGGTGTTTTTTTAACCCGTGATGATATTATAACCATAGGAACCCGAATAGGTGATACTGCTATTGATCTAGGAGCCTTGCACCAATTGGGTTACTTTGCAGGAATTGATCTTACTGAAGACATCTTCCTTCAGGATACACTCAACGATTTTATTGCAGACGGCCGAAAAACTTGGCGTCTAGTACGTAATAGAATTTCCGACATCTTTTTGGAAGGAAATGACGAACTGCGAAAAAACAAACAGCATTGTCTTGACATTTTATTTCGTTTAGATGAAATTGAAATGCAACTTCCTGTGGATGTTGGTGATTATACCGATTTCTACGCGAGCAAAGAACACGCTACCAATGTAGGTTCACTCTTTCGTGACCCAGAGAATGCATTATTGCCAAATTGGTTGCATATTCCTATTGGTTACCACGGAAGAAGTTCTTCCATTATTCCTTCAGGAACACCTATAAGACGCCCTATTGGGCAAACCAAGCCCGGCGAGGATGGCGTACCTAATTTTGGTCCGACGAAATTACTCGACTTCGAACTAGAAATGGCATTCATTACAACAGCTACAAACGACTTAGGAAAACGCATTCCTATTTCCGAAGCAGAAGAAAATATTTTTGGTCTCGTATTATTTAATGATTGGAGCGCCCGTGATATTCAGGCATGGGAATATGTACCTTTAGGTCCTTTCCTCGGAAAGAGCTTTGCTTCCACCATTTCTCCCTGGATCGTTACCCTTGACGCTATACAGGCTTTTAGAACCGACGGACCAAAACAAGATCCGAAACCGCTCGATTATTTGAAGCAAGAAGGTGCTATGAATTATGATATTAAACTGCAAGCAGCTATCAAGCCAAAAGGTAAACTGGAAACTGTAGTATCTAATTCAAATTTCAAGTATATGTACTGGTCCATGGCCCAACAACTTACACACCACACAGTTAATGGTTGTAATGTGCGTAGTGGCGATATGATGGGAAGCGGAACCATTTCTGGACCTACCAAAGATTCTTATGGCTCGATGCTTGAATTAACTTGGCGCGGACAAAATCCAATAAAATTAAGAGATGGATCTGAACGCAAGTTTATTGAAGATGGCGACACAGTCATTATGCGGGCATACTGCGAAAACAAAGGACTTCGCATTGGTTTCGGCGAATGCAGCGGCAAGGTGTTACCTGCAAAAATTTAAGACGAATCACTACTACCCCGGCAACTTGTCGGGGTTTTTTTATAAGTTTGGCACAGCTCTTGGATTATACCATGTGAACCAATATTTCACGTTATGAGAAAATTCTACATTATTCTTACAGCAGCCATCCTTTTGGTAGGATGCAACAGCGCAAAACGCAACGAGAAATTGTTGGCGCGCGGAGATTACGATAAAGCCATTGAGCTTGCAGTAAAAAAACTACAACGCAATAAAGATGGTTCTACCAGCGACACACGTATTGGGCTTTTGGAAGAGGCCTTTCAAAAAGCGATGGAAGAAGACAAACGACGTATCACCTTTTTAAAAAAATCTACCAATCCGTCTGCTTCCAAGGAAATTTACTATACGTATCAAAACATGGAGTATATTCAGGATCAGATCCGTCCATTACTTCCACTATATAGCAAAACCTTGAACAGGAATGCGCGATTTGATATTGTAGATTATAGTGATGCCATTATTTCGGCAAAAGCAAATTATGTAAGTTATATGTATGACGAAGCAAAAAGCTATATGCAGCGAGAAACTGTTATGGACGCACGTACTGCCTACAATGTGCTTTGTGAACTGGATGAATTACAACCTTCCTATAAAGATGTCGTTCAATTAAAACAAGAGGCTCATTTCTACGGAACCGACTTTGTGATCGTAAACTTAAAGAATCGCAGCGGACAAATAATCCCACGCAATTTAGAACGCGAGTTACTCGACTTCAACACCTATGGTTTAGATGATTTCTGGACCGAATATCATAACGAAGCACAACAGCAAATAGACTACAATTATGCTATTGACCTTATTTTTAGACAGATCGCCGTTTCGCCAGAGCGTATTAAAGAAAATGAGGAACGACGCACAAAAAGAATTAAAGACGGCTGGGAATATAAACTAGACAGAAACGGAAACGTAATGAAAGATAGTTTAGGAAACGATATTAAAGTAGATAAGTATATTAATGTCTCTGCCCGAATTACCTTTACCGAACAAACAAAATCGGTTTTAGTTGGTGGTGATGTTTTATATCGGGACTTAGTACGTAACCGGGACATGGATCGTCATCCTATGACCTCTGAATTTATTTTTGAAAACACTTTTGCACGTTTTCGCGGTGATGAACGGGCATTGACATCAGATGATAAAAAATGGCTCCGCAATGATTTTGTACCTTTTCCATCTAACGAACAGATGGTATACGACTCGGGTACTGAAATCAAGGAACGATTTAAAGTGATACTTTCAAACAATTCAATACGATAAAAAAAGGCTTCCAAATGGAAGCCTTTTTTATATAAAATTTTGAAGTTCCTCAGCACGAATACTATGATGAGACGCATGAGCTACTGCAACACCATTTTTGATCACAATGAGTTGCGGACTTTGATGTATTACTTGAAACGTATACCCTACCTCATCTGAAACATCCCGAAATGCTTTTAGATCAAGATAGTACAGCTTCATTTGCTCATCGGTGAGGGTATAAGCTCGTTCAAAATTACGAAGAGCCATCTTGCTAATCCCACAAGTTGTAGAGTGTTTAAAGATGGCAACTGGCTTTCCTTTTGATTGTTCTTTTATTTCTGAAAGTTGCTCTAAACGAGTTAATCTTAACCACGGAACACTTTTTTCTTCCTTTACTTCCGATTCATTTTTGTTTGCTCTTTTTCCGAAGAAACCCATAACTATCTGTTTTTTTTACAAAGATAATGTCAATTTTGGTTAGTTTGGAAGTGATTTCAGTCAATATGTCTGTCGAAACCACCTAAACACCAGCCAATTTGTCCTAAATCGAATCTGGCTCAGCTTTTGAAATATCCCTTCCGAAAACAACAACAAGCACCTTGCGTGCATAACAAATATAATCTATGAACTTTAACAACTTTACCATAAAATCGCAAGAAGCCATTCAACAGGCGCAGCAGATCGCGCAAGGTTTGGAAAATCAGCAGATTGAAAATGAACATATCCTCGAAGCTATTTTTAAAGTCGACGAGCATGTGACGCCTTTCATTCTAAAGAAACTTAATGTAAATGTAGCCATGCTACAACAAATTCTTGCCAAAGAACTACAAAGCTTCCCTAAGGTAAGCGGTGGTGATATTATGCTTTCACGCGAAGCTAATAAAACAATGACTGAAGCTAGTCTCATTGCAAAATCAATGAACGACGAGTATGTTTCAGTTGAACATTTATTGCTCGCTATTTTTAAATCGAAAAGCAATATTGCTCAAACATTAAAAGACCAAGGCGTTACCGAAAAAGGTCTAAAAGCAGCTATCGAAGAACTTCGCAAAGGAGATCGAGTAACTTCGCAAAGTGCTGAAGAAACATATAACGCATTGTCTAAATACGCACGTAATTTAAACGAACTAGCCAGAGAAGGAAAATTAGATCCCGTGATCGGGAGAGATGAAGAAATTCGTCGGATTTTACAGATCCTTTCAAGACGAACCAAGAACAACCCGATGTTGGTTGGTGAACCTGGAACAGGTAAAACAGCTATCGCAGAAGGCCTCGCCCACCGTATTGTAGACGGTGATGTGCCTGAAAACTTAAAAAGTAAAATAGTCTATTCATTAGATATGGGTGCTTTGATCGCGGGAGCAAAATATAAAGGAGAATTTGAAGAACGCCTTAAAGCCGTTATCAAAGAAGTTACTTCTAGTGATGGAGATATCGTACTATTTATTGACGAGATCCATACCCTTGTTGGTGCCGGTGGTGGTCAGGGCGCCATGGATGCCGCAAATATTTTAAAGCCTGCGTTGGCTCGTGGTGAATTGCGGGCAATTGGAGCGACTACCTTAGATGAATATCAGAAATATTTTGAAAAGGATAAAGCCCTAGAGCGACGTTTTCAGAAAGTAATAGTTGACGAACCTGATACAGAAAGTGCTATTTCGATATTACGTGGTATCAAAGAAAAATATGAAGCGCACCACAAAGTTCGAATCAAAGATGAGGCAATTATTGCAGCAGTTGAATTATCGCAACGCTATATAACCAATCGTTTTTTACCAGATAAGGCAATTGACCTTATGGACGAGGCGGCTTCAAAAATTAGAATGGAGATCAACTCCAAGCCTGAAGAACTTGATGTGCTTGACCGAAAAGTTATGCAACTTGAGATCGAGATCGAAGCGATCAAACGTGAAAAAGATGAAGTTAAGCTGAAAACGTTACGATCTGATCTGGCGAACTTAAAGGAAGAACGCAACGAGCTCAACGCACGATGGAAAAGCGAAAAAGAGGTTGTTGATCGTATTCAGAATATCAAAAAAGATATAGAATCTTATAAAGCTGAAGCTGAACGTGCCGAACGTGAAGGTGACTTCGGAAAGGTTGCTGAACTGCGTTATGGTAAGATCAAGGAAGCTCAAGAAGAGCTTTCAGAAATGGAGACACAACTTGCCGAAGATCAAAGTGGCACTTTCTTGATAAAAGAAGAAGTGACCAATGAAGATATCGCCGAAGTTGTAGCAAAATGGACAGGCATTCCAGTAACAAAAATGTTACAGAGTGATCGTGAAAAATTACTTCGACTAGAGACAGAATTACACAAACGTGTGGTGGGTCAAGAAGAGGCGATTGTAGCGGTTAGTGATGCTATTCGTAGAAGTCGCGCAGGTTTACAAGACATGAAAAAACCTATTGGCTCGTTCCTTTTCTTAGGAACAACAGGAGTTGGTAAAACCGAACTTGCAAAGGCATTAGCCGAATATTTGTTTGATGATGATCAGGCGATGACACGTATTGACATGAGTGAATATCAGGAACGACACAGTGTGAGTCGTTTGGTAGGTGCGCCTCCAGGATATGTGGGATATGATGAAGGTGGTCAATTGACTGAAGCTGTTCGCCGTAAGCCGTATTCTGTAGTGTTATTAGACGAAATTGAAAAAGCACATCCAGATACATTCAACATATTGTTACAAGTACTTGATGAAGGTAGATTAACCGATAACAAAGGACGTGTAGCCGATTTCAAGAATACCATTATTATTATGACTAGTAATATGGGTAGTGCGATCATTGAGGATAAATTTGCAACACTAAAAGATCCTGAGACGGCCATGGAAGCAGCAAAAGTTGAAGTGCTCGGTCTCTTAAAGCAAACGGTACGCCCTGAGTTTATTAATCGTATTGACGATATCGTGATGTTCGCGCCATTGACAAAAGATGACATCAAACAAATTGTTGGCCTACAATTAAAAGGTTTAACCAAGATGTTGGCGAAACAACAAATAACGTTAGATGCCACCGATGAAGCAATTGCTTATTTGGCTGAAAAAGGTTATGATCCACAATATGGAGCGCGCCCTGTAAAACGAGTTATTCAAAGAGAGGTACTCAATGCACTGTCAAAAGAAATTTTGTCTGGCAAAGTAACTACAGACAGTATTATACTGTTAGATAGTTTTAATGACGCACTTGTTTTCAGAAACCAAAATGATTTGGTGAAAGACTAAGATATGGGTTGGAGTTGACCTAGTTTTAAAGTAAATTTTCTATCGACTTGATACTGTAAAGCAAACAACTCCGTTTTCATAATTGGTTGGTTAAGACCGTCTGTTTTCCTAATGGGATGCAGGCGGTTTTTTTTTGGAAATGCTTTCCGAAGAAAGAATAAAAAAAACGCTCCTGTGCATATTGACAAGAGCGTTATATAAAATTTTACAATTTCTATTTTTTGATCACCTTAAAAGTGCGAATCCCGGTCTGTGTTGCAACTTTGACCAGATAATTACCAGACATCAACGAGGATAGATCTATAGCTATATCTTTTGTATCATACTGTTTTATAAGTGCTCGCTGCCCCAAAATTGTAAAAACCTCTATCTTCAATATAGGCTCATCATTTGAGATCTTAAGTTGATCAGTCACCGGACTAGGGTAATAGCTCAGATTGATTAGTGATTGATCAATAACATTTAGAATTTCGCTTACCGTAATAGCGAGTAGTTCACTTTCACATGCATTTTCTGTAGAACTTACATAATATGTGGTTCCATCAACCAATACCGTGGTGTCTGGAATTTCATTGGCTCCCGCAGCATCTGAATACCATCTAAGATTGGTACCCGTCACGGCTAGATCGGCTAAAGTTTCACCGCTATTGAATGTCTGGTTACTATCACCTAAAGGTATATCAGTGACATTTACATTCACTATTTCTTCCACTCTATCGGAAGTACAACTTTCTCCAGGGGTAAAAGTCCAGTTATAGAAAAAATAATAGAGTCCGCTATTAGTATCGTTATCGTTAATTGTACCATTAATAACATTTCCTACAGACCCCAATGGATATGGAAACCCTGGGTGTTCTGAAGAAAACTCACGAACCATGACAGGGCTGCTTTCAGCAACAAGGTTATAATCGGTACCTGCTGGTACAAAAAAGTCTAATGTTAAGGTATGCTGAACCGGATTTCCAGCATTTCCTGCCGGAACCGAAATAGTTGACTCTTCTAAAATATTGAGTCCGCTATCTTTTAACTGCATAACTATCGTACCCGGCGTATTGGACGCTAAGAATACGTCGACTGAATTAATGGTGATGTCTTCATTTACATCAAAAGCGAGACCCCAAGGACTCGTCACATTCACTACGGATGCATTAGAATTACTTGCCGGAGCAACGCGTGCAGCACCAGTAACGGGCGTGCCTGTACCTCCATTAACCGATTCTGCCCAAAACGATGTTGTAGCATTAAGTGGCGCTGTAACAAACGGACTTCCAGTGCCAAGAAGATTTCCGCCACTTGCGGCGTCATACCAGTTAATTACCTGCCCGTCGTGCGTAGCAGTAAGCGTTGCCGTTTCTCCACCACAAATAGTGCCGGGCCCAGAAGTATCGGAAACTACAGGATCTACGCAACCCTGAGAGTATGTAGTTGCAATCGATATTAAACCTAAGAACGTAAAACCGAGTAGATTCCTTAAGTTTTTGTTTGAAAAGTATTTATTTTCCATAGTAAGTTTTTTTAATGATGAGTATGCTAATCAAATTAGATTAAAGATACAAAATTCTCATTTTACATCTAAAAGAAGGCCATCGCATAAATTTTGCTGAATCGACCACAAAAAAAAACGTCCTTTGCGTAGTGCAAAGGACGTTTCCTTGAGACAAAAAATAAATTACCAACTAGCAATTTCTTTTTTGATCTCTTCTTTTGTTTTTCCGGTAGCTTCTTGAGCTTTTCCTAACATTTCATCAAATTTACCTTCACTAAATGCTTCATCATCGTTAAACGAGATTCCGTATTGTTGTTTGGCTTTACCTTTGATCTGATTCCATTTTCCTTTAATTTCTGTAGTGTTCATAACGTTTGTTTTTATAAAATGAATGGTCGCCAAATTCATTTCTTGTTAGTAATAGTATAAAGATACAAGCTTCGTTAGGCATCAATACCCAATGAAATATTAAAGTAGACCGTCAGGTTGTTATATATTTGTCAAAGTTTCTTAAAAAGTGTTATTTTCATCTAAATTTCTGAACCTATGAGAACCCTTACCCTTCTATTACTTCTCGTGATCACCACGATTTCTTGTAAAGACACCGCGAAAAAAGACTCGGCTTCTATTTCCGAAGACACCACTACCTATTACCTTATCCGTCACGCAGAAAAAGACCGTAGTAATCCGGAAGATATAGATCCTATGCTGAATGAGGCAGGTGTAGAACGCGCTAAAAAATGGGCGAGTTATTTTGACGAAATTCCACTCACTCAGGTTTTTTCTACAGCTTATAACAGAACACAGCAAACTGCTGCCTATGTAGCGTCTAACAAGAATTTAGATATCGAATTATATGAAGTTGGATCCTTGTACAACGACGAATTTAAAGAGCTTACCAAAGGGCAACATGTGTTAATTGTTGGACACAGCAATACAACACCACAGCTAGTCAATAAGATCATTGGTCAAGATACTTACAACGATATAGCGGATGATGATAATGCGAGTCTATATGTTGTAACCATTTCTGGCGGAAATGCCCGTGTTCAAGTGAAGCGTGTAAATTAGTACTATTTTAAGACGATGAACCGCGATTAATGCTATTTTTGTGCTGCTATGGCTATTCAGAAAAATGTTCAGATAAAAAACAAAAAGGCTAAATTCGAATACGAATTTATTGACACCTACACCGCGGGTATTGTATTGGCAGGCACCGAAATCAAAGCAATTCGCGAAGGAAAGGCTTCCATTGCCGAAAGTTTCTGTGAATTTAGCAATAACGAGCTATTTGTCATTAATATGACAGTGCAGGAATATTCTCATGCCACACATTTCAATCACAATCCGAAGAGCGAAAGAAAACTCCTCTTAAATCGCAATGAACTTCGAAAACTTGAAAAAGAAGTTAAAAACTCAGGTTTAACTATTGTTCCCCTCCTACTTTTTACAAATGACAAGGGACTGGCAAAGATGAAGATCGCTTTGGCCAAAGGAAAAAAAGAATACGATAAGAGAGAGGTTATAAAGGATCGCGACAACAAACGTGACCTTAGCAGGATTAAAAAAGCTTTTAATAATTAGCCTTTTTTTCAAGTTTCATGCGCCGTATACTGTACTGTAAAACCTCCTTTCAAAATAAATTCCTACAAAAGCAACGAAACCCCATTACTTTTCGTCTTTAAAGAAACACGCACTGCATGAAACAATTTTTACTACTCTTATCATTATTTCTTAGTACTACTATACAGGCTCAGATCACAGGAAAAATAACCGATACACAAGGCGAGGCATTGCCTTTCGTAAATATCTACCTTGAAAACACGTATCGCGGAACTACTTCAAACAACGAGGGAATGTTTGAGCTGAATGTTTCAGAAGAAAAAGAATACACCGTTATATTCCAGTTTTTAGGCTATAAAACCGTTGCAAAAAATATAACCATAACGCAGTTTCCGTTCGTTTTAAATATTTCCATGGAAGAGGAATCGGTGAGTCTTAATGAAGTTGTCATTGATGCCAAGGAAAATCCGGCCTACCGTATTATCCGCAATACCATTGCCAAACGCAAAGAAAACATGGACAAAATTTCAGCATTTACAGCCGATTTCTATTCACGTGGATTGTGGCGGGTAGATAGTATTCCTGAAAAGATCTTTGGTCAGGAAGTGGGTGATATGGATGGACAGCTAGATTCTACCCGTACTGGAATTATCTATCTTTCAGAAACAATTAGTAAGATCTCCTATCAAAAACCTGATGATTTTAAAGAAAAGATCCTTGCCAGTAAAGTAAGCGGCAACGATAATGGCTTTAGCTTTAACAGTGCTCAGGATGCTAATTTTTCGTTTTACGAAAACACCATAGACCTCAATGCTGCCATCGTTTCACCAATCGCTAATAATGCCTTGAGTTACTACAAGTACAACCTCGACGGTTTCTTTAAAGAAGGCGACAAACTCATCAATAAAATTAAAGTCACTCCAAAACGCCCTAATGATCGTGTTTGGGAAGGCTATATCTATATTGTTGAAGATGATTGGCAATTGTATGGCGTTGAACTAACAACCACGGGGCAGGCGATCCAAGTGCCCATGATCAAAAAATTAGTATTCAAGCAAAATTTTACTTTTGATGAGACGCGCGATTTTTGGGTAAAGATCTCACAAACCATCGATTTTGGTTTTGGATTCTTCGGATTCAACGGCGACGGACGCTTTATTGCGGTCTATAGCAACTACGACTTTGAGCCTAATTTTGAAAAGCGCTCGTTTACCAATGAAGTGCTCTCTTTTGCTACCGAAGCCAATAAAAAAGATAGCCTTTTCTGGAAAGGCAGCCGACCAGTACCTTTAACGGTTGAAGAAGTTCGAGATTATGTAAAGAAAGATAGTATTCAAATCCTTCGGAAGTCGAAAAAATATCTGGATTCTATCGACATAAAAGGAAATAAATTCAAAATACTAGATCCTATCTTGGGCTATAGCTATGACAATAGTTACAAAAAGTGGAGTTTAAATTATGAAGGGCCTTTTCCGAAGATAAACTACAACACTGTACAAGGTTGGAATGGTGGCGTTGGACTAAATTATTTTAAGAGTTATGATGAAAACCGGACGCGATGGCTTTCTGTTTTTTCAAACGTAAACTACGGAATAGCCGAAGATCGCGCTCGATTTACTGGCGGATTAACCTATAATTTTAATCGTATTAACAGACGCCGAATATCCCTCTACGGAGGAAATACCGTTAGTCAGTTTAATAGTTCAGAACCTATTAGCCCTATTGTCAATACGGTTTCCAGCTTATTTTTTGAGCGAAATTTTATGAAGCTGTTTGATCTTACGTATGCAAAATTAGGATATAGCCAAGAGTTATTTAATGGTTTACGTATGAACGCTATTAGTGGTTATGAGCAACGAAAACCACTGTTCAATAATACAGATTATGTAACCTTACCACAAGACGATATTGCCTATTCATCCAACAATCCATTGAACCCCGCAGATACCGAAAATGCAGCGATCACAGAACATAGCATTTTTAAAACGAGCGTAACTGCTAATATTACATTCGGACAAAAATATATGAGTTATCCCGATGGCAAGTTTAATTTGGGTAATGAAAAATATCCAGCCCTATCAATAACTTTTGAAAATGGTTTGGGTGCAAGTGACACTCGCTACAATTACAGTCAGTTGAGCAGCTCCGTCTATCAATCAATTCAGTTGGGAAATAAGGGAGACTTTACCTATCGTTTAAAAGGGGGAACCTTTTTTGGAGCCGAAGACATATCATTTGTCGATTACCAACACTTTAATGGCAATCAAACGCGCATTGGCACATCGAGCAACTATACCAATGTATTTAATTTACTCCCTTACTACGCATTGAGTACCAATAAAAGCTATGCTGAAGCTCATATTGAACACGATTTTCGGGGTTGGATCTTAGGAAAGATACCCGGAATAAATAAATTGAATTTCAACTTGGTGGCCGGAGCGCACGCCTTGGTAATTGATGGTAATAAACCATACACAGAATTATCTATAGGGATCGATAATTTAGGATTTGGCAAATATCGTTTACTGCGCTTAGACTATGTAAAATCGTTTTATAATGGCGGAAGTGACGGTGCCTTTGTCTTCGGAATAAAATTCTTGGACTTTTTAAACTAGTTAAGTTAGTTTTTATCTTCCAAAAGTGGAACAAATCGGAATTCTCCAAAAGTCTCTTTCTCGAACTCAGTTGCCGAAGTTCGTGTAAAAACAGTCATGATCTGAACGTCGTCGCCAACTGGAATAACAAGCTTCGCCCCTACTTTTAACTGAGCCAAAAGTGGTTTCGGAACATATGGAGCACCTGCTGTTACTATGATTCCATCAAAAGGCGCTTCGGTTTTATATCCAATATATCCATCTCCAAAGATTAGCTTTTTAGGTCGGTAGCCTAACTTCGGAAGGAACAATTTCGTCCTTTTAAACAATTCATTTTGTCTTTCAACCGAATAAACAACTGCCCCCATTTCAAGAAGGACTGCAGTTTGATAACCACTCCCCGTACCAATTTCTAGAATTTTATCATCTTTTTTGACCTCTAACAACTCCGTTTGCCGCGCTACGGTATACGGTTGTGAAATTGTTTGATCTGCAGCGATAGGAAAAGCCTTATCTACATAAGCGTGATCTAAAAAACCAGAATCCATAAAGAGATGTCTAGGGATACGACGTATCGCATCTAAGACCAATTTATCTGAGATCCCCTTCTTTACAAGGGTTTCCACCAATTTATTTCGTAATCCTTTATGGATAAAACTGTCTTTCATAGACCGCAAAGTACGGAAACAAAGCTACATTTCACAAGTAGAAATTTGACTAAATATTTCAAAATTACAAGCTCCTATTTCTGCTTCGGAAATAGCTAAAAATTGATACCTTTGTGCAAAACAAAGACACATGCTTAAAGCCGGAGTTTTGGGTGCCGGACACCTCGGGAAAATTCATCTAAAATTATTACAACAGTCTGAAAAATACGAACTCGTTGGTTTTTATGATGCAAATCAAGAAGCTTCAAAGGCAATTGAAGCTGAATTTGGCTATAAAAGTTTTCCAAGTATGGAAGCACTTATTGAAGCCTGTGATATGGTCGATGTTGTTACCCCAACACTATTTCATTTTGAATGTGCCGAAAAGGTAGTCAAAGCAAAAAAACATCTTTTCATTGAAAAGCCTATTACCCATACTGTTGAAGAAGCCAACACTCTTCGCGATATGGCCAAGGAATACGGTGTACGTGGGCAGGTAGGGCAAGTAGAACGTTTTAACCCAGCATTTATGGCAGTTAATCACATGATTGACAACCCTATGTTCATTGAAGCGCATCGTCTAGCCGAATTCAATCCACGAGGTACCGATGTTTCGGTTGTACTTGATCTTATGATTCACGATATCGATGCTATCCTTAGTGTGGTCAAATCGGAAGTAAAGAATGTACACGCCAGTGGTGTTTCAGTAATAAGTGAAACACCAGATATTGCTAATGCACGTATTGAATTTGAAAACGGTTGTGTTGCTAATTTGACAGCAAGCCGAATTTCCATGAAAAAAATGCGGAAGGCGCGTTTCTTCCAAAAAGATGCTTATATCAGTGTAGACTTTTTAGAAAAAAAGTGTGAAGTAGTTAAAATGAAGGACGCCCCAAAAAAGCCAGATGATTTTGCTATGATCCTTACCAACGCCGAAGGCATAAAAAAACAGATCTATTTTGACAATCCTGAAGTAGAAGCTAATAATGCGATTTTAGATGAACTCAATAGTTTTGCTGATGCCATTGCTGCAGACCGCGTACCGGTGGTAAGCTTAACACAAGGAACAGAGGCTTTACGCGTCGCCATGAAGATCATCGAAAACTTTAAAACGCTTGATGTATAAATCAGTTTTAAAAAGAATATAATACAAAATCAGAATTGAATAAATTCTAATCATAAATCTCTCAAAAAACACCATGAAGAATATAGCAGTTATAGGCGCCGGAACCATGGGTAATGGTATTGCACATACCTTTGCACAATGTGGTTATAAAGTTCAACTTATCGATATTTCACAAGCTTCCATTGATAGAGGTATGGCAACAATTGCCAAAAATCTAGATCGCATGGTGGCAAAGGAAAAGATCTCTGAAGCTGAAAAAACAAGCACTTTAGGTAATATCACCACCTACACCAACATGGAAGAAGGCGTTGAATATGCTGGACTCGTTGTTGAAGCAGCTACTGAAAATGTAGATTTAAAGCTTAAAATTTTTAAAGATCTAGACAGCATGTGTGCAGCAGACACCATTCTTGCCAGCAATACATCTTCTATTTCAATCACGCAGATCGCAGCAGTTACTTCGCGTCCTGAAAAAGTTATTGGAATGCACTTTATGAATCCTGTACCTATTATGAAATTGGTCGAGATCATTAAAGGATATAGCACTAGCGATGAAACCTATCAACTGGTGGCTGAGCTGTCAAAAAAACTGAATAAAGTACCTGTTGAAGTAAACGACTATCCTGGTTTTGTAGCGAACCGCATTTTGATGCCCATGATCAACGAAGCCATTGAAACGCTCTATAATGGCGTCGCAGGGGTGAAAGAAATTGATACTGTAATGATGCTTGGTATGGCACATCCTATGGGACCATTGGCTTTAGCCGATTTTATTGGTCTTGATGTATGTCTTTCTATTTTAAAGGTGATGTACGACGGATTTAAAAATCCAAAATACGCTCCTTGTCCGTTGTTAGTAAATATGGTTATGGCTGGAAAACTTGGCGCAAAAAGCGGCGAAGGCTTTTATGATTATAGCGAAAACCGCAAGGCAGAAGTTGTGTCTTCACAATTTAGTGTTTAAGAAACCGAACCAAAAAGATGAAATCATAGTTTGGCAAAAATAATTCCTTTTAGAGCAGTTCGTCCAACCCGCGACAAAGTTAGTCTGATCGCCTCGCGTTCTTATGACAGCTATACCCCGGAGGAGCGCGAATCGCGCTTACGTGATAATCCTTTTTCGTTTCTGCATATTGTAAATCCAGGGTATAAATACCAAAAGGAGATCAGTGGTGAAGAACGCTACGGCCTCGTAAAGAACCGCTATCAGGAGTTTAAAGAGGATCTAATCTTTATTCAGGATGATTCCCCTTGCTTCTATGTCTATAAAATAGTAAATCGTGACGGCTTGGTTTTTCATGGAATTGTAGCCGCCGCTAGTGCGCAGGACTACGAAGACGATGTGATCAAAAAACATGAAGACACCTTAGAATTTAAGGAAGATATCTTTGTTAAATATCTCAATACGGTTGGTTTTAATGCAGAACCTGTTTTATTGACCTATCCTGATAATAGTACGCTAACCAAGATCATTTCGCGGATCATGAAGGTGCGTGCCGAATACGAATTCACAACTACCTATCGCGACACACATTATCTCTGGCCGGTATGTGATAAGGAAACTATTTCTAAGATTTCCGAAGTATTCTCAGAAATGAAAACCCTTTATATCGCCGATGGCCACCACAGGTCATCATCATCTTATTTGTTGGCCAAACAGAAACAAAGCGAGAATAAAGATCATAAGGGAACCGAAGCATATAATTATTTTATGAGCTATCTCATTCCTGAATCTGACTTAAAAATATATGAGTTTAATAGATTGATCAAAGATCTTAACGGCTATAGCAAAGAAGAGTTTTTGATTCAATTAGACGCCAAGTATCGCATTGAAAATAGAGGTCATGAATATTACAAACCTTCAAAAAAGCATCATTTTAGCATGTATCTTGATGGTGAGTTTTATTCATTATACCTTCGGAAGAATACCTACGACATTGACAATGCCCTTGACGGATTAGATGCACAGATCTTATTCAACACCATTTTAAACCCAATTATGGGTATTGAAGACTTGCGCAATGACACGCGTATTGAATATACTCATGGGAAAAATGATCTTGCATATGTAAAATCTAAAGTCGATAGCGGGGCATTTGCGGTAGGTTTCGGATTGTTAGCCGTAACTACTTCAGAAATGAAAGAAATCGCCAATCAAGGGCTTAAAATGCCGCCTAAAAGCACCTACATTGAACCCAAACTACGAAGCGGCGTGACTATTTACGAATTTTAAATGATGTCTATTTCAGAAAAAATCAATACCTTAAAAGAACAACTTCCTTCAAATGTTACTTTGGTGGCTGTTTCTAAAACAAAACCTGTTAGCGCACTGATGGAAGCCTATGATGCAGGCCAACGTATTTTTGGTGAGAATAAAATTCAGGAGATGACCGAAAAATGGTCTGAGATGCCCAAAGATATTTCGTGGCATATGATCGGGCATGTTCAAACCAATAAGGTAAAATATATGGCACCATTTGTGGACTTGGTTCACGCTGTTGACCGTTTAAAATTATTAAAAGAGATCAATAAACAAGCATTGGCGAACGATCGCATTATAGATTGTTTGCTTCAAATAAAAATTGCTGATGAAGACAGTAAATTTGGAATGACTGAGGCCGATGCCAATTCCTTACTTGATTCCGAAGCATTTAAAAACATGCACAACATTCGTGTTGTTGGACTTATGGGTATGGCTACCTTTACCGATGATATGAAACAAGTAGCTACCGAATTCGATACCTTAAAAAGTTATTTTGATAGTATTGTCGATGCACACAACCTCACTACCCTTTCCATGGGGATGAGCGGCGACTATCAACTTGCTATTAAACATGGTAGCAATATGATTCGTGTTGGTAGCGCCATATTTGGAGAACGAAATTATTAATCTGCTTTAAACAAAGTAACTCAACATATTATATTAAATATTGTACGCAATACTCGACATAGAAACTACTGGAGGTAAATACAATGAAGAAGGTATTACCGAGATCGCTATCTACAAATTTGACGGCCACGAGATCGTGGATCAGTTTAGCAGTTTGGTAAATCCCGAACGCAGCATTCAGCCTTTTGTGGTAAATCTTACCGGAATCAATAGCGAAATGTTAAAAAATGCTCCTAAGTTTTATGAAGTGGCAAAGCGTATCATTGAAATAACAGACGGCTGTATCCTTGTAGCACATAATGCCAAGTTTGATAACCGAATTCTAACCACCGAATTTGATCGCTTGGGCTACGCCTTTGAAAAAGAAACATTGTGTACGGTAGAATTAGCCAAAAATCTTATTCCAGATCTTCCGTCCTATAGTTTAGGTAAACTCGTTCGAACTTTAGGCATCCCTCTAAGTGATAGACACAGGGCTCAAGGTGATGCTAAAGCCACTGTATCCTTGTTTAAATTACTGCTGAATAAAGATACCGACAAGAGTATTATTTCGGCAGCTGTACGCAAAGATCCAAAACGACAACTCGAGCCCAAACTGATCGATATTGTTGCAGAAGCTCCTACAGACACAGGTGTTTACTATATGCACCGTGAAGACGGAACTATTATTTATATTGGTAAAAGTAAGAACATTAAAAAACGGCTTACACAACATTTTACGAACGATAACAAAAAGGCAAAAAGGTTGCAACTAGAGGTAGCGGCTGTCACTTATGAAAAAACAGGGAATGATCTTATTGCACAGCTTAAAGAAAGTGAGGAAATAAAAAATAACAAGCCTCTGTATAATCGCGCATTGCGAAAAACGAATTACACCCATCAATTAGTGTCATTTACTGACGAAAACGGTTATTTGCAGCTAAAAGTTGATCGTGCAAATTTAGACGTACAACCTATTACCACCTTTACCAACTATCAACAAGCTAAGAATTCACTTTATAAGATCACCGAAGAATATCAACTTTGTCAACGCTTAACTGGTCTTCATCAAACCGATGGCAATTGTTTTGCGCATACGATCAAGGAATGTTTTGGTGCTTGTGTTCAGCAAGAATCTCCTAGTGCCTATAATGAACGTGTATATGAATTCCTTGCAAAAAACAGCTATCAAAACCAACATATGCTCATTATTGACAAAGGACGAGATCTTGACGAGCGTTCAGTTATTTTGATCGAGAACGGAGCATACAAAGGTTACGGTTTTTACAACTTAAATTTCCAGATCACAAATTTAGATATCCTAAAATCTATAATAAATCCGATGCATGACAATCGCGATGCTCAACATATCATTCGTGGATATTTACATCGAAATAAAGTGCTTAAGATTGTAAATTTACCTCAAGAAACGGCATTGTAACGAAACTTCGTTAACTTTAGCATTCAAAAGAAAAATCTTTGGAAACAAATTCACGTAGTAACTGGCGTCAAAAGCTTCACATCATTATTGCTGAAGCAGATACTCCAATGGGCAAGCTCTTTGATGTGGTATTACTGATCTTGATTCTATTAAGTGTTGTTTTTGTCATGCTTGAAAGCGTCAAATCGATCGACGCTAAATACCACGAATTACTTCTTATTGGTGAATGGGTTATTACGATTTTTTTCTCGATTGAATATATTGCCCGTATTATTACGGTAAACAAACCTTGGAAGTATATTTTTAGTACTTACGGGCTTATCGACTTTTTATCGACCATCCCTTTGTATTTATCGCTGCTATTCGCCGGAAGTAGTTTCTTGATCACCGTTAGAGCATTACGCCTTTTACGTGTATTTCGTATTTTAAAGGTTACGCGATATGTAGGTGAATCAAACAAGTTAAAAAAAGCACTTGTAGACAGTCGGGCAAAAATACTTGTCTTTTTGTTCGCGGTTTTAATTATCGCAATAATTGCAGGGACCATCATGTATATTGTTGAAGGTGAATCTAGTGGTTTTGAAAATATTCCTGTTAGCGTTTATTGGTGTATCGTAACGCTTACCACAGTAGGATTTGGAGATATTACTCCGGTCACACCTTTAGGTCAATCCATCGCGGCTCTTATTATGATCATGGGGTACGGTATTATTGCTGTTCCAACTGGTATTGTTAGTGCAGCCTATGCACAGAGTCCCAAAAAGCTTTCTCAAGATGATCCTAATTATGTGCATGTAAACACCCAAGCCTGTAGAAATTGTAATGCGTTAAAACATCGTGATGATGCCGACTTTTGCTATCGTTGCGGAACACATCTTCATCCCGAAGATATCATTTCGAAAGAATGACAAAACCATTGCTTATTTGTGTAGTTGGAGCTACGGCCATCGGAAAAACACGGCTAGCAATTCAGTTGGCTCAAGCGTTTTCTACGGAAATTATTTCGGCAGATTCCAGACAGTTCTTTAAAGAAATGACTATCGGTACTGCGGTACCATCTTCGGAAGAACTGGCGGCTGCACCCCACCATTTTATTCAGAATAAAACCATCTTTGAACCGTATACTGTAGGAGACTTCGAAAAAGAAGCCCTTGCAAAACTCACAGATCTCTTCCGAAGCCATCAAACAGCAATTCTTGTTGGTGGCTCTGGTTTATATGTGGATGCTGTGGTACGCGGACTTGATCATTTTCCCGGTGTCCCTGAAAATATACGGGAAGAACTTAATACAACTCTAACCGTTAGAGGGCTGGAAGTACTTCAGCAAGAACTCAAAGAAGTAGATCCTGTGTATTATGAAAGAGTTGATATTCACAATCCGCATCGCGTTATTAGAGCGCTTGAGATCTACAGAAGTACAAAGAAACCTTTTTCGTCTTTCTTGAATCAAGGTGCTTCTAAAAGAAATTTTGATGTGATGTATGTTGGATTAACGGCCAAGCGGGAAGTCATTTACGATCGAATTAATCAACGTGTTGATCTTATGATGGCAGCGGGCTTGTTGGAAGAAGCTAAGTCGCTACATAAAGATAGTTCATTGAACGCGCTTCAAACGGTTGGTTACAGAGAACTATTTCAATATTTTGATGGTTTGATCTCCTTGGAAGGAGCTATTTCAGAAATTAAAAAAAATACAAGACGTTTTGCAAAGCGACAAGGAACTTGGTTTCGTAAAAACGACGCGATATTATGGTTTGATTTTAACACACCTTCCGAAGAAATCATTGCCACTATAAAACAAAAAGCGCCCTAGGAAAGGACGCTTATACTACACTTGTTGTTTTAAATGCGGTTAGTTATCTACTTCGCTCTTTACGACCAAACGGAAACCTTCTCCGTGAATATTAATGATCTCAACGCCGTCATCCTTGCCTAAATACTTACGCAACTTAGCAATATAAACGTCCATACTCCGTGAAGTAAAATAGTTGTCGTCTCGCCAAATTTTGGTCAATGCTAATTCTCTTGGCATCAGATCATTTTTATGCAAGGCGAGTAAACGTAACAATTCGTTCTCCTTTGGCGAAAGCTTAATAGGATCTTCTTTTTTGTACGTTAAAAAGCGCAACTTCGAATTAAGGAAAAAGTTTCCTACTTCAAATTCAAATTGCTTACTATCGGCAATAGAATCTGTTGCTTTACGCTGTATGATCGCTTTTATTTTCATAAGAAGCACTTCACTATCAAATGGTTTATTCAAATAGTCATCTGCTCCTACCTTATAGCCTTTTAGCACATCTTCTTTCATCGCTTTTGCGGTCAAGAAAATAATAGGCACATCTTCATTTTTCTCGCGAATTTCTTTTGCAAGTGTAAATCCGTCTTTATAAGGCATCATTACATCGAGAATACAAAGATCGTAGTCGTCTTTTTTAAATTTTTCAAAGCCTTCCATCCCATTTTTTGCATGGGTAACGTTGTAATCGTTCATGGCTAAGTAATCTTTTAGAACGGTCCCAAAGTTTGGATCATCTTCTACTAGTAGAATTTTTTTGTTTTCGGTTTCCATAATTTATGATATTAAGTGTAGTTTAATGATAAAGGTACTTCCTTTGTCTTTTTCACTTTCAACATATATTTCTGCATTGTGGTCAGACAAAATACGCTTTACGTATGCTAATCCAAGTCCGTGACCTTTTACATTATGTATATCTCCAGTTGCTTCTCTATAAAATTTTTCAAATATTTTCTTCTGAACAGCCTTTGTCATTCCAAGACCTTGGTCTTGAATTTTAAGAATAATGCTGTCTTTAACATTTTCAGTGTAAACATCAACCCTTGGCGGGCCTTCTGAATACTTAATAGCATTGTCTAAAATATTGACCACCACATTGGTCAAATGCGAATCATTTGCCAGTACTGATGATTTCTGGGCGTTCAAATGTGTTTTTATATAACCGTTTCTATCTTCCACGATCAAACTTACGTGAGAAATAGCATCGTCAATCACTTCGTGCAATTTAATGCGCTCCTTAGGCAGATCGAGTTCGTTTTTTTCCAGTTTCGAAATACGCAATACATTTTCGACCTGGGCATGCATCCTTCTATTTTCGTCCCGGATCATTTTTAGATACCGTTGTAAAAATTCTTTATTTCCTTCAACCTTCGGATTTTTAAGCGCGTCTAAAGCTAGATTAATGGTAGCAATAGGTGTCTTAAACTCATGTGTCATATTATTAATAAAGTCAGATTTGATCTGTGATATCTGACGTTGCTTAAATACCTGCGATAAAGCACTGGCATAGGCCAAAATAATTACCGCTGTAAACAACAGTGACAGAATAGCCATTCCTATAATTGAACTCAACACTTCCTTATTCTTATCTGTAAAGTTAACATGCAACATATAGTTGGTATTCAACTCTTCGTTAACGAACAAAGGAACACTAGTTGTCTCCTTTGGATCAAACACAAATTTCTTAGTACGAACCTTGGTTGCTAAATCGTTACTATATACCGCAAACTCGAAGTTTGTCGTTAATTCCCGTTCATCTAATTTCGCTCTAAGCAACCTAGCAATTTCTTCTTCAGTAACTCGCTTATGGATGGGTGTTTTAGCCGAAATATTTTTAAAAGCCTTCTCAAACTGCACTCGCTGATAATCGCGCATCGTGTTAAAAGCTTCGGTCACGATCTCTGTTTCTGTCTTTCCATCCAGACCACCAGTAATCTTTGTGGTTTTTGTTTTATTTGTGATCTTCTTAAACGGGATGCTGTCTTCCTCAGGATCGAGAGAACCAGAAGACAATTTGTAATCCTGCTCTATGATTCCATCAGAAAAGATATATGTTTCATTGTCGTTCTCATTACCCGTTCTGTAGATAAGCTCACTAAAACTAACACTTTCGGGAGTAGTCAAACTATCTGCTAGCCCACTGTAAACATCAAAATATTCACCAAGTTCTCGCATTTCAATTTCATTAGAAACCTCATGCATTACCTGTCTTATATCAAAATTCAATTGGTCATCCTTACTGTTGAAAGAATTTGAGATCCAATACCCCTGAACAAAAATTATCCCCAAAAGGGATAGTGTCATCATTGCGATTAGTAAAGCAAAAAGCTTCTTGTTCATATCTCAAAAGTAAGATTTTAACATTTAGAAGACTTTCAGTTTAACCAAATGTTAACAAAATCAAATCATTACTTAATTTAACAGCGATTTATGGATATTTTTCACCTGTCTTTTTACGTCTTGTAAGTCGATATTTTCTATTACATAATCTGCTAATGCAATTTTTTTTTCATCGTTCCATTGATTGGCCATTCGCGCCCTGACCTCCGCCTCTGTGCTATTATCACGTGAAAGCACACGTTCTATGCGTAACTGTAAAGGTGCCACAACCAATATAGTAGCATCACAGTTCTTGTACCCCCCAGTTTCAAAAAGTATTGCAGCCTCTTTTATACAGTAAGGTGCGCACTGTTTTTTGACCCATCGATTGAAGTGCGTTGCCACTTTTGGATGTATTATTGAATTGACTTCTTGTAGCAGCTGTTTATCGTTAAAGATCTTTTCAGCTAAAAACGCACGATTTACCTTTCCGTCGATATAAGCCGACGGGCCTAATAACTGGGTTAATTTACGATGAATGATCTTTGACCTGTTCATAAGAGCTTTAGCCTCAATATCAGCAATATAGACGGGGATACCCAAATCTTCAAACATTCGGGCAACTGTTGTTTTTCCACTTCCAATTCCACCAGTAAGACCTACAATTTTCAAAATACGTTTATTTAAAGATGAGGAAATCTACTTTCTTTGTTTCAAATTCTACATCTGTGATCATGTCAGGTTGTTTCCGAAGATGTGGAATCATAAAGTTTTCGACCTTATTCCGCTCATTATAGTCGCAAACCAGTTCAAAATCGGATGCGCTGATCTCTTTAAAATCGTCTAAGGAAACATTAAAAGTAATAGAAATGAGTTCCGGAATTAATTTTACACGTAGACCTGAAGGGACATTTAATGGTTTAACCATCAGCGTTATGCGCTTTTGAGTATATTCCGCTACTTGCTGATAAGCTTTAATGTTTTCTTTGGACATTGTAATCTCCTTATTCTTCGGCTTTTTTAAAGCTAAAACAATGCTAATATCCTTTTCAACATTTTCTACGGAAATGGGAATAGTTTCAATATAATGAAGACTATCAACTAAATGTGCTGGCCCAGAAATGGTGATAGAATCTGGATCAGATCGCATAACTCCCACCGGTTTAAAACCTTCTTTAAAGTTAAGTTTAGCCGTTGGTCGAACTGGGATTTGTTTAGAAACTATACCGTTTAGGTGAACTTGAATTTCAGCAACCGAAAGGTTACGAAGTGTACTCGTATTGCTAAGTTGGTTACTAACAAGGCGTGCAAATTCTTCGGAAGAAACAACAACGTTCTCATCGCCTCGCTCATAATATTTTGAAACAGGGATATCAATGGAAGGTTTCTTTAATTTATAGAAAAAAACTTCAAAACCGGTAGTGAACAAGTCAAAAGAGACCTCTTCTAGATTATCTTGAGCTAAGAGCGTGTTATTAGGAATATTGACGTAATTCAGTGTAGCACCGACCGTGGCAGAATACTCTTTCGAAAACTTCGCAAGCACCCAAAATAAGGTCGCTAAAAGAAGAAAAAGTAGAAAACTCTTTAATTTTGCGTTGTTGACTCGTTTTAACTTGGTCTGTGGCATGGCCTGAATTTGCTCTTAAAATTAGTCAAAAAATAACTTCGGAAATTGTTTCTTTTCGTCTTTCTTCAGAAATCGAATGTAAAATGTAGATTTTAAAAAAGCCATTCCATAACCGAAAAACTGTACAAAAACGGCAAATAAAGTAAGTAATCCTATGTACAGACTTTTATTTTTAATCGTGGAATCAACAAAAAGTATGATTAGATACAAGGCCAAGGGAAGTATGGCCAACACATTAAAAAATAGTGCTCCGATCAAGGAAATTATGGTAAACAATACAAACAAGGTTGGAAACCAAAAAGTAAGTTTAGCAGCACTTGGGTGCCATTTGGTAAGTATGGGGCGAACAAGACCAAACTTCTTTACTTGGGTATAAAAGTTTTTCCAAGAGATGCGTCGTTTATGATAAACAAAGGCATCGGGTATAAAAGTTGTTTTAAAACCTGCCTTCCCAATACGGTGAGATAGGTCTGGATCTTCGCCTGGATGAATCTTAGAAAAACCCTCCGTTTTTTGAAAGGCTTCTTTTGAAATTCCCATATTAAAACTACGTGGCTCAAACTTCTTGACACTCTTTTTATTTCCACGTATTCCGCCGGTGGTTAAAAAAGAAGTCATTACATAATTTATTGCCTTTTGCAGTGGAGTAAAGGATTCATGTGCTCCGTCTGCCCCGCCATAACAATCGACATAATTTGTTTGAAGAAATTTACTAACTGTATTTAAGTAATGTGGTGGTAGTAAGCAATCTGAATCTAAGATAATAAAGTAATTCCCTTTGGCTCGTTCCATTCCGTAGTTTCGAGATGCTCCTGGACCACTGTTAGGCTTATAATAATACGAGATGTTTAGTTGATTTTGATATTTTTTAATGATCTCTTCTGCACGCTCTGATGAGCCATCTTCCACGATAACTATTTCAAAGGCTTGATCATACTCTAGAGAAGTGAAACTGCCTAACAACTCATCAATTTCGTTGGGGCGGTTATATACAGGGATAACAAATGAGAAATCTAATTTCATTGCCTGTAAAGATAAGGAATAAAAAAGCCACCCCAATTTAAATTGAGGTGGCTTTATAATTAAGTATGACTAAGGATTTACTCTTTGATCACTTTGTATACGCCTAATTGACCATTTACGATCACCTTCATTAAGTACGTTCCTGTACTTAAGTCTGAAACGTTAAGTTCAGTAGAAGTTGCATTGATCGTTTGACTCATAACACGTTGTCCGATGATACTGAATAATTCAATACTCTCGATAGTATCGGCAGCTGTCAAATTAATCGTCTCATTAGCTGGGTTTGGATAGAATCCAAATCCTTCAATGGTATTGTCATCTGCTCCAAGGTTTACACCATCGATCATAATATCGGTAGCACCACCATGATTAGCAACATAAACGTAATACGCCTGACCAGCAGTTGTATTAATTGTCGCTTGAACACCAGCTACACATTGATTCATTTGAGAATTGATGTGTACCAGATCAGTTTCTACAGCAGTTTCGTTTGGTGCTGTATAGAATGTTACAGAACTAGGTCCTGCTGGCGTAATGATTGTTGCTGTAGCAGTTCCGTTTCCTTCTGGAACGAAATTGTACCAAACTCCTTTTACACCTGCATTATCACAACCTGCAGGAGTTCCTGCTTCAGTAGTTGCAAATGGCATAGCCACATTAGGATCTGTATAAGGGAAACCTATTTGATCAACATCAATTGAGTTTGCGATCATATCGTTTGGTGGTGGTACACCTTCACAAGTAAGGTTTAGAGAAAATTCTCCTGTTGCACCTCCAAAACCATGTACAAGGATGTAATATGTTGTAGAACCATCTCCTTGGAAGGCTACTTCAGATTGTAATCCACATGAATCATCGTTATCACCAACACATGTCAATGCAGCACAATCAGTACCGCTATACACAGTTAATTTAGAATCGTAAGCAGTTCCACCATCACATAAAGAAACCGTGTAGTTAGTCAACAAACCAGTTGTATCAGTAAATGTATACCAAACACCTGGAGAAGTAATTCCAACACCACAATCGGTTGCACCTGAATCGATCGTTGCAAATTCGGTAGAACCAATTACGGTCTCACCACAACTCATTGCAATTGCATCTGCACACTCATCGTTTTCTGCAACAGTATTACACGTTACATCTAAGCTAAAGTTACCTGAAGAAGATCCAAAACCTTCAACCATGATATAATATGTTGAAGTTCCATCAGAAACAAAAGACACTTCAGACTGAAGTCCACATGAATCATCATTTACAGCAATCTCATTTGCTAGTGTACAATCTTCAAATACGCGTAATAAAGAGTCATAATCTGTACCTCCACCACAAAGTGAGATGGTAACAAATTCAGCAGCTCCTGTTCCAGTAAATGAGAAGAACTCATCTGGAGCAGCGTTTCCGCCAGAATCAGTATCATTAATTGTTTCACCAACAACAGAATCACCACAAGCTAATGGTATTGCATTAGCACAGTCATCATTTGTAATGATTTCAGAACACTCTCCAGCTACATTATAAACAGTCTCAAACGCACCATTTATTCCAGCCCATGAAACTCCACCGTCAATAGAAACAGCTTGTCCGTTACCCATTGCACCAGCAGACGATGACTCTGGAGCAGCACAACCAGTATTTACATTTGCAGATGGTGTAAAGAAAGATGAGATCCAATAGGTAGTTGTACCACCAATTTGTCCATTTAATACTACTGGAGTTAGATCAAATACAAATTCTCTTATATCAATAGTTCCATCTGTAAATAATATAGTTTCTGAAGTTGGAGCAAGTACTTGATTATCGATTATTACCCCAGCATCTGGAAGACCTGCGGCATCCCCAAGGAATGTAAAGTCTCCTGAAAGTGTAGCTCCTGTGTCAATTAATATGCTCATTGTAATTGTTTGAACAGCGAAATCTTCTGCATCGGCAATTGTAATATCATGTGCTAATAATTGATCCGGAGCAACTGAAGTTGGGTCTGAGCAGAAAAATGATTCAAAACTATTGCTAAGAACCTCTTCGTTACAAAGCATACCACCTGGAGCATCATCACAGCTATATGTTCTAAAGGTATAATCAAACCCAGGAAATTGATTGTATCCTGTATTTGCGTAAACATCACCACCAGCATAAGGATCATTTGTAGATCCAGCCACACAAGGAAGCGCAAGATCTCCTTCAATAGTGATGAAATAAGTATCTCCTGGTGTTACAGCAATTACGTTATCCCAAAATACATCTACCCAAACATCAACGCCACCAGTAACTGTTTTAGTTGCTAACATTGTTCCACCAGCATTTGGAAGCGCATCCCAAAGTGATAGAGTAACATCTAAACCATCAGGTGTACCGCCTGTAAATTTAATTCCTGCTCCAGCAGACATATCCTCAACAGCAATATAGCTTTGTGCTAAATCGCCTTGAGAAATGTTTGCCATACATGTATCTTCAACATCTTGATTAACTTCAAGCAAAGCCATAGCACAAGCGCCACCGCCGCCTCCCATAGGAGTACCTTCGATTGCTACTATACCTAATTCTGCACAGTCTGCGTTTACAGTACCTAAGCCTGTTGCCGCACCAGTTGTTGTATCTACAGAAGCCCATTGATTTACACCACCACCAATATAAGCAGCCATATACAAGGTTCCTGTATCAGGATCAAAATCTGCATCTTGTGCAAATGAAATATCAATTCCTAGAGGTCCAATCGTAGTAGTAGTTCCAGTAGTAAGATCTACTGACGACAACGTATCCAATCCGATATCTGCCATAAATGCATTGCCCGCGTTGTCAATGGCTAGCCATATTCCAATGCTACCTGCAGTAGTAGAAGTACCAATTTCAGTTAGTGTTCCAGTAGCAAGATCAACCGTATAAAGGGTTACATCATCTCCTAAACCGCTTAAAAGATACATAGTACTATCAGCTTCATTCCATGCTAATCCTCTAGTCCCGTGACCTGCCACTAAATTAGTTAACGGCCCAACAGTCGTTTCTACTCCCGTGGCTTTATCAACTGTAATTAATGTTAATGCTGTGTTATCCATAGCATATAGATCACCATTCCCATCAAGATCTCCTGAAAAAATAGCTGTAGTTGAAGTTCCTAATACATTAATATTGTAAGGACCTCCTACTGGGAAAGTTCCAAAGTCATCAGAACAGAATCCTGCATCTAGGGCAAATACATCGCCTGGAGCAGCCGCATTTCGATTAGAAGGATAAATAGAAGCGTAATAATTGTGTAAAAGTACTCGCTCATTATTGGTAAACAATTCTGCTGGCTCAGCCATTGCTGAATTTGCACTTTGTAAACGATCTAGCAAAGCACTTACTTCTGCCGAAGGTGCTGCCATTTGCCGCACTTGCTGTGTAGTGCTTCTGTCGAAGTTAGGCATTTGTACTGTCTGCTGCGCAAAGGCAACACTCGCAATTAGGAGTGCACAGAGCGCTGTAGTAATTCTCTTCATAATTTGATGTAATTTAATTGGTTAAGAAACAAATATAAAATTAAAATTATCAAGTTGGAGCTTTGTAGGAAGTAATTATCAGAGAAGATCCAATAAAAAAACCACCCCAATTTAAATTGAGGTGGCTTTATAATTAAGTATGACTAAGGATTTACTCCTTGATCACTTTATATACGCCTAATTGACCATTTACGATCACCTTCATTAAGTACGTTCCTGTACTTAAGTCTGAAACGTTAAGTTCAGTAGAAGTTGCATTGATCGTTTGACTCATAACACGTTGTCCGATGATACTGAATAATTCAATACTCTCGATAGTATCGGCAGCTGTCAAATTAATCGTCTCATTAGCTGGGTTTGGATAGAATCCAAATCCTTCAATGGTATTGTCATCTGCTCCAAGGTTTACACCATCGATCATAATATCGGTAGCACCACCATGATTAGCAACATAAACGTAATACGCCTGACCAGCAGTTGTATTAATTGTCGCTTGAACACCAGCTACACATTGATTCATTTGAGAATTGATGTGTACCAGATCAGTTTCTACAGCAGTTTCGTTTGGTGCTGTATAGAATGTTACAGAACTAGGTCCTGCTGGCGTAATGATTGTTGCTGTAGCAGTTCCGTTTCCTTCTGGAACGAAATTGTACCAAACTCCTTTTACACCTGCATTATCACAACCTGCAGGAGTTCCTGCTTCAGTAGTTGCAAATGGCATAGCCACATTAGGATCTGTATAAGGGAAACCTATTTGATCAACATCAATTGAGTTTGCGATCATATCGTTTGGTGGTGGTACACCTTCACAAGTAAGGTTTAGAGAAAATTCTCCTGTTGCACCTCCAAAACCATGTACAAGGATGTAATATGTTGTAGAACCATCTCCTTGGAAGGCTACTTCAGATTGTAATCCACAAGTATCATCGTTATCACCAACACATGTCAATGCAGCACAATCAGTACCGCTATACACAGTTAATTTAGAATCGTAAGCAGTTCCACCATCACATAAAGAAACAGTGTAGTTGGTCAACAAACCAGTTGTATCAGTAAATGTATACCAAACACCTGGAGAAGTAATACCAACACCACAATCGGTTGCACCTGAATCGATCGTTGCAAATTCAGTAGAACCAATTACGGTCTCACCACAGCTAATTGCAATTGCATCGTCACACTCATCGTTTTCTGCAACATCAGTACATGTAATTGCTAAACTAAATGCTCCGTTCGCAGCAGCATTGAATCCTTCAACAGCGATATAATACGTAGTTGTTCCGTCTGAAACGAAAGATACTTCAGATTGAAGTCCACATGAATCATCATTAGTAACAATTTCAGTACCACCACACGAATCATAAACTGTAAGTCTTGAATCATAAGATGTACCTCCATCACATAGGGAAACAGTTACAAATTGAGAAGCACCTGTACCTGTAAATTTAAACCACTCATCAAGCGAGTCATTATTTCCACCTTGATCTGTATTATCAGAAGTATCTCCTAATACTGTTTCACCACAAGCAACAGCAGTTGCATTTGCACAGTCGTCATTATCAACTGGCGGTGCATTCTCAGTAGTTGCCCAAGCAACCTGTGCTAATGCTCCAGATAAAATTCCATCAACCAAAGTTGTTGCGCCTGATGCAGTGTCAAGAGATCGTAATTGAGACTCAAAAACAGTTGCGTTAAAAGCACTAAGAAAAACAGTATCTGATGCTCCGTCATAGAACATCCCTTGTCCGAAGTTACCATCAAATCCAGCAGCACCAAGAAGCGTTGCAGCCCCAGTACCTAAATCGACACTATACATGTTGTCATCAACAATATCAAATACATAACCTACTCCTGCACCATCAATTGCAAAAGAAACAGCTATTCCCGCTCCACCTGCAGTACCTAATGGCCCAACTAATGCAGTGCTTAGAGCTCCAATATCAACGGTGTGTAAGTTTAAAGATGTAATAGCATATAGTGTTCCAGATAGAGGATCAAATTCAAGTCCTGTTATATCTGCTAGCCCTACATTTCCAAGAGATGTATATACTCCGGTTACTAGATCTACACTCCAGGCATCTCCAACATTATCAATTGCATAAGCTGTTCCTGGATTTGCAGGATCTGCAGCTCCAGCACCTTCAAAGTTAACTGTACCTGAGTTTGGCCCAATAACAGTAAAGTTTGTTGGAGCCATCAAATCGAAACTACCATAATCACCATTTACGTTCTCCGGACCATAAGCAAGACCAGACATTGGTGGTGGTGTTGAACCACAGCTATATGTTCTAAAGGTATAATCAAAACCTGGAAACTGTGTGTATCCGGTGTTTGCATAAGTATCACCACCTGCATAAGGATCATTTGTAGATCCAGCCACACAAGGAAGTGCAGCATCACCCTCTATCGTAATAAAATAAGTGTCTCCTGGCGTTAGTGTAACCACAGGATCCCAGAACACATCAACCCATTCGTCGGTAGTTCCTGTTGTAGTCCCGGTAGCTAGCATAGTTCCTCCTGCATTAGGAAGTGCATCCCAAAGAGATAAGGTAACATCTAACCCGTCTGGTGGAGTACCTGCTGTAAATTTAATTCCAGCACCCGCAGATTGAGGCTCAACGGCGATATAGCTCTGCGCTAGATCTGTTTGAGTCACAAATGCCATACATGTATCTTCTACATCTTGGTTAACTTCAAGTAATGGCATCGCACAAGCACCGCCACCGCCACCGCCACCAGCAATAACTTCAACTTCCCAACCACAAGTGTTTACCACTGCCGTTGCTGAAAATTCAAAAGTAAGTGCATCAGACGTAGAATCAAAAACGGCCGAACCATTTGCAGCAATAAGACCTGCCAATGTATCTGTATTCGTATTTAAGTTACTGTCATAGATTTGTGGTGAACTTGTATCTGGACCATCATAAATGTTTAATACATCAAAGTTTCCAAAAATATTAAATGACAAAAATTCTACAGATAAGTCTGTTCCCGTTAAGGTAGTTACTGTAGTACAACCACAATTTGGATAGTCACCAAGGTCTCCCGAAGAAGTTGTAGAACAATCTCCTCCTGGTCCTCCGTTAGTACCATCTGTTGGATCGTAAAAGAAATCTCCCACAACTACCGGAAAAGTTTCAGTAGCACCCGCGTTAGGAATAATCGCTGCTAAAGCACCTCGATTAGTCGAATTTAAATGCCCACGAAGCCTTTGCAGCTCATTAGCTGTGAAATGATCTTTAATTGAGTTTATCTGATTTCCCAGATTTTCATAGCGAGCTACAAGATCCTGTATAGGAACTTGTGACTCAGAAGTCTGCATTGATGCAGCCTGCTGTAACTCACGTTCAGTATCTGAAAGTGAGGATTGCGCACTCATGGTCAGCGATATGCTAAACATAATGCAAAATAGAAAAGTAATTCTTCTCATAATTGTTAAAAGTTTAATTAGTTAATACTTCCTTAAATGTATCGAAAATAAAAGTAAAACCGAACACAAATTCGATAATATCACACATTTACAAGATTAAAAACATCAAAAAACCCCACCTTAACATTTCAAGGTGGGGTTCTCAAATAAATTTTATCTTTTAAATTATTCTTTCATAAAATAATCCATTACCTCATTACTCACTCCCATATTTGAAAAGCCACCATCATTGTATAAATTCTGGAGCGTTACACGCTTGGTCAAATCACTAAATAAGCTTACCGTGTAGTTTGCGCAATCCTCGGCAGTAGCATTTCCTAACGGAGACATTTTTTCAGCATACGCAATAAATCCGTCAAAGCCTTTTACTCCTTGCCCTGCGGTAGTAGGTGTTGGGGATTGAGAAATAGTATTAACCCGCACTTTTTTATCTTTTCCGAAGAAATACCCAAAACTACGTGCAATCGATTCAAGATAGGCCTTGTTGTCTGCCATGTCATTATAATCTGGAAAAACACGTTGTGCGGCCATATAGGTAAGCGCTACAATACTTCCCCATTCATTCATCGCATCTTTCTTATATAACGTCTGCATGGTTTTGTGAAAGGATACGGCCGAAACGTCCCATCCCTTTGTTGTCCAATCATAATTCTGATCCGTATATTTTTTACCTTTTCGCACATTTACCGACATTCCTATCGAGTGCAATACAAAATCTAATTTACCTCCTAAGATCTCTACAGCCTGGTCTACCAAGTTCTCAAGATCTTCAATACTTGTGGCGTCTGCGGGAATAATCTGAGAACCTGTTTTCTCCCCAAGCGCCTTAATTTCACCCATTCTCATGGCAATAGGTGCATTGGTCAAAACAAACGTACCTCCTTCTTCATGAACACGTTCTGCGGTTTTCCACGCAATTGAATTGGGATCAAGTGCCCCAAAAATAATTCCTCTTTTTCCTTTTAGTAAATTATAAGCCATAATATCTTTCCGGTTTATATTAGTCGTTTATGTAATGTAAAGATACATTAATTAAGTAATTCTTTCGCGTGCGCAATACTTGCATCTGTAAGTTGAGAACCTCCTATCATCTGCGCGATCTCTACAATTCGCTCTTCTTCATTAAGGGCTTTTAAACGTGTTACGGTCACATCTTTCTCATCCTCTTTATACACTTTAATATGGTGCGTTCCTTTAGCAGCAATCTGCGGAAGATGCGTAATACTAATGATCTGCATTGACCTACTCATATTTCTCATGATCGTGGCCATTTTATGTGCTATCTCACCCGAAACACCCGTATCTATTTCATCAAATACAAGTGCTGGCAATTTCCGGTACTGTGCTAAAACAGCCTTAACAGCAAGCATAATTCTACTCATCTCCCCTCCCGAAGCGATCTTTTTTAAAGGCCCCATGGCAGTACCCTTGTTCGCAGTAAATAACAAGGTAAGGGTGTCGGTCCCATTAATCCTAAAGGTTTTAGACGCTAAAAGATCAAATGAAAAGCGGGCGTTTGGAAGTCCTAATTCAGATAAATAGTCTTCTAACTTTTCTTTTAACTTCGGAATTGCCTGTACACGTTTTTGGTGTAGTTCTTCGGAAACTGTTAAAACCTGTAATCGTTGCTCCTCGCGTTGCTTTTCAAGTTCGGCGATACGTTGATCAACCGTTCCTGTGACATCGATCTTGGCGGCTAATTCGGTTTCAATAGCCACCAATTCTTCTACCGAAGCCACATTGTGTTTTTTCTGAAGTTTATAAAGTGTTTGAAGCTTTTCATTCACTTCTAAAAGTTGCTGCGGGTCTGCATCAACCCGTTCTCCTTCAGAGTCAAGGGCCTCTGTTATATCTTCCAACTCAATGATCACACTATTTACCCGTTCCCAAAGCGAATCATACGCTACAGAAAAGTTTCGCAACCTTCCCAATACAATACGCGCTTCCTTAGCTGTTTCTAAGGTTCCTATGGGCTCTTCTGTAAACAACTGGGTGATCTGCTGAATTCCTTCGGAAATTTCTTCAGCATGGTTTAAAAGCTCATAACTTTCTTCCAGTGCCGTTTGGTCTATTTTTTCGAGCGAAGCTTCTTGTAATTCGTTATATAGAAAGGTATTGTAATCTAATTCTTTTGAGGCTTCATTTTTCTTCTGAAGCACTAATTCAAGCTCGTCAACTATCGTTTTAAACCTATCCAAACGTGTTGTATACTCTCTTAAAAGTTCGCTATTTCCAGCCAGCGCATCTATGACCTCCATCTGGAATCCTTCTTGAGATAAGGCTAAGGTTTCATTCTGACTGTGAACATCAACCAAATATGGCCCTAATGCTTGCAACTGATTTAAATTGACTGGAGTGTCATTGACAAAGGCACGCGATTTACCTCCTGGAAGAATTTCTCGACGAATGATCGTGTGTGCATCATAATCTAAGTCGTTTGCCTTAAAAACCGATTCTAATTGGTGGGCTCCTATTGCAAATTCGCCTTCAATTACACATTTTTTTGAAGCGTCCTTTACACTCGCTAATTCGGCTCTATTACCTAAAAGCAGCGCTAAGGCTCCTAAAATTATTGATTTTCCTGCACCAGTTTCCCCTGTAATAATGGTAAATCCTTCCTGTAGATCTACACGAATATCTTCAATTAAGGCATAATTATGAATGGCAAGGGTTGTGATCACAGCGTATATATTAGCCGTTTATTGGCAGTCAACTAATGTAAAAGAGATTTGTTACTTCTGCAAGAAAATGCAGCTCTTTAAAAGGTAATATTACTCCAGTTGGTTCGCTTGGTTGGAGCCATGCGATTCAAATTCTCAACAAGATCGGTGATGGTAACCTTGGGTCCGCCAGTAAATACAGCCTCGATCTCGTCGCTTTTGGCATCAAAGAAGGTGCGTAGTAGGTATGAATTTGGTCGGCGGTCATTGATACTCTTTAAAGTAGCAACGGCCGTCACGATCTCGTTCTTCGCCGTTTTTTGATTGTTGTGCATCACATCCAATCCTTTGCGATGGTACTCATACATAGCAGTATGAAATTCTTTATACACATTAGAGATCAATGCATCATTATAACGATAGCGTGATTGTGTTCCATCGGTGGGTTTCCAGCCTTGAAAATTTGATGACGCTGCGGTATTTACAATTTGCTTTGCTGTCTCAAAATATTCTTGTCCGCCATTCATTTCAAAAGTATCAGCATCTAAGCCAATAACCGTATACACATGAAACGCCAATACAGAGATTAAGTTAGAATCGAAATTATTGATATTAAAATTAAGCGGTTCAAATTCTTTATACTGAAAAGTTACCTGTCTGTCGTTGTAGTTATAAACAGGGCTATCGTAAGACGAATTAAAGATGGGTCGCGAAGACTGTATCTGCAAAGATCCTGAAAAGGTGTTACTTTCAAAATCATTTACGATCACTGTAAAATTACAATCAATACGTTCCTGATTTTTGTAGATCTTATTAGTCCATTTGGTGTTGCTTAAAAACTCGGTCAGCTGAGTTTCAAGTGTTCTAAAAACCTGATTATCCGGCTGAGATGTCTGTGAAGCGTCTACCGTAACGGTAGCATTAAGCTCCTGTCCTTGGGCCGTAAATATAAAGCAGAAAACTACAAGTAAAGTAATGATACTACGCATGAAATTGATCTATAATATGATGTAAAATATCTTTTGCGACTTCGGTCTTAGATTTAACTTCAAAAGGGATGACTTTATTGTCTTTAGTAAGTAAAGTAACCTTATTGGTATCCGATTTAAATCCTGCGCCTTTATCCTTGAGCGAATTTAACACAATTAAATCTAAATTCTTTTTAATGAGCTTGCTTTTTGCATGCTCCAATTCATTTTCAGTCTCTAAAGCGAAGCCAACTAAATATTTATTTGCTTTGATCTCTCCCAGCGAAGCCAAAATATCTTTTGTTTTTTCTAACTGTAGAATCAATGAATCGTCTTTTTTCTTTATTTTTTCTGAAGCAACCGTCTTTGGGCGATAATCTGCCACAGCGGCGCTTAATATCGCGATATCACATTTTCCGAAATACGTATGTGTTGCCTGATACATTTCTTCTGCGGAAGTAACCCGAACCACCCGAACATTTGGATGCTTTAGCACCAAACTCGAAGGCCCCGAAATTAGTGTAACCATGGCTCCAAGACTAGCAGCAACCTCAGCGATCCCATAGCCCATCTTTCCACTTGAATGATTTCCAATAAAACGAACCGGATCGATCGCTTCATAGGTTGGCCCTGCGGTGATTAATATTTCCTTTTCGCGTAGCGGAAGGGATTTTGACAGGTCTTCTTCAAGAAAAGCGACAATGTCTTCGGGTTCTGCCATACGACCTTTCCCTACAAGACCACTTGCCAGTTCACCAGAAGTAGCTTCAATTTGTATATTTCCGAAGCTATCTAAAGTATTAAAAGTTGCAAGTGTTGAAGGGTGCTTATACATGTCCAGATCCATTGCTGGAGCATAGTAAACAGGACATTTTGCAGAGAGATAAACTGCCAACAATAAGTTATCACAATTGCCAGTAGCCATTTTAGATAAGGTATTGGCAGTGGCTGGAGCGACTAAAAACAAGTCTGCCCAAAGGGCTAACTCGACATGGTTATTCCATTGGGCATTTTCATCATCTTCGTTCGTAAACGAAGAAAAGACTTCATTCTTTGAAAGTGTAGATAAGGTTAATGGTGTGACAAATTCTTTAGCCGAAGGTGTCATTACAACCTTGACGTTTGCACCACTTTTAACCAATAATCGTACAAGAAAAGCTGATTTATACGCGGCTATACCGGCAGTAACGCCCAAGAGTATATTTTTTCCGCGTAGTACAGACATCGCTTATTCTTCTATAGCTTCTTCTGCAGTGTTACGGTAATAGATCTTGTTTTCGATCCATTCCTGTACAGCCAATGCATGTGGCTTTGGAAGTTTTTCATAATATTTAGAAACCTCGATCTGCTCTTTGTTCTCAAAGATCTCTTCCAAGCTATCGTTATAGGTTGCAAACTCGTCTAATTTCTCTAAAAGCTCTTTTTTAATGTCCCCATTAATTTGATTTGCTCTTTTTGAAATGATCGAAATTGCTTCGTAAATATTATTTGTCGGCGCATCGATAACATTCTTATCCATGGTCGTAGTCGTTACGGGTGCTTCCGTGTTTTTGATATCTGCCATACTATTTAATTTATTGTGTTAGGTGTTTCGGCAGCCGCCAAACGCTGGTCTATATCCAACGCCATTTTAGCTGCATCCTGCATTAGGTCACTATTCTTGTAATATTTTATAAAGGCATTATAATACCCTTTGGCTTTAAGCAAGCGTTCTTTTACCAACGATTGGATACTTCTTGTTGCCAAGATATACGCTGCTTCCATTCTTCCGTAGAAAGCATCTTTACGCAATTCAGAACCGGGATGATCTGAAATAAAATTATCAAAAGCTTCTATCGCTGCCTTGTAATCTGCGATCCTCAGGTATTGTGCTGCGACTTCAAAGTCTTTTTTCTCCAATTTTCCACGTAATTCAGAAACCATGGTATTGGCATCTTCTCGATAATCGGTGTTTGGATATTTATTTACAAAACTCTGTAACTTTTCTAAGGCCGTATAGGTGTCTTTTTGATCTAGTGTAAAGACAGGCGAAAGCTCGTAATAGCTTCGTGCACTTCGGAAGGAAGCCACTTCAACACTGTCACTTTTAGGATATGACGTTTCAAAACGCTCAAACTGATAGCCCGCCAAATAATAATCTTCCAAAACGTAGAAGGTGTTGGCATACATAAACATAAGGCGTTCTGCCTGTGGTTTCCCACGATATGCAGGAACTATGTTCTCCATTAAAACCAAGGCTTTTTTATACTTTCCTCTGTTGTATAATGAATCTGCCATTGCGTACTTTTTTCCTGTATCGTCTGAACGCAGCACCTGTTGGTACTTACTGCAACTCGACAGGAAAACCGAAGCAAAAAACAATAATAAAAAAGGTATTTTCATCTTTCTAAAAAACATCGTGCAAAAGTAGTAAATTAAACGTGATAATAAAAACTTATTGTGCAGCTAAACACGGCAGCTAACAATGTGTTGCTGTTATTTTGTTATGATTAAATACAATCTTCGTATTAAGAGGCGTTGAAGCTATCTGAAAAACGTTCAATTTTATTGTATAAACCCGCACCAACATTAACAAGAGGCAATCTTACGGTATCCCCGCAAATGCCCAATATTTTAAACACCGCCTTAATACCCGCTGGGTTCCCTTCGGCAAAAATATAATCGATCACTGGTGCCATTTTGTGATGAATAGCATATGCTTCGTCTACCTTTCGGTCTAGTCCGAGTTTTACGAGCTCTGAAAACTGCTTCGGAAAACCTTGACCAATTACTGAAATAACCCCCGCCCCACCGGCAAGGATCATCGGTAGTGTGATCATATCATCACCACTAATCACTAAAAAGTCGTTTGGTGTTCCGGCGATCAATTTCATTGCTTGAACAATATCTCCGGCGGCTTCTTTGATAGCAACAATATTTTCAAAATTATGTGCTAATCGAATCACCGTTTCTGGTAAAACATTAGACGCTGTTCTTCCTGGCACATTGTATAAGATAATAGGCTTTGGAGCCGCTTTTGCCAATGCTGCAAAATGCTGATAGATTCCTTCCTGTGTTGGTTTATTATACATAGGAGAAACCGATAGAATCGCAGTAAAAGCAGTAAGATCGCGGGTTTGCATTTCATCAATCACTGCACGGGTATCATTACCTCCTATCCCCAAAACCAATGGGAGTCTTCCGTTGTTTGTTTTAACGATCGTATCAATCACCAATTGCTTTTCGTCCTTTGTCAACGTCGCACTTTCGGCAGTAGTTCCTAAAACAACCAAATAATCAATACCATTGTCAATGTTAAAATTAACAACGGCTTCTAAGCCTTCCACATCAACTGAAAAATCTTCTTTAAAGGGCGTAATTAACGCAACGCCTGTGCCTATTAGTGCTTTCATCTTTCTTGTATTATGATCAAAACTCATCATCATTTTATAAGACGAGTAAAAAACCGAATTGTTTCGTTAGATCTTTTTTAAAATTTTCAAATATTTTATCAATTCCTGCTTAAAAAGCTTTACGTTTTTAACATCAACCGCAATCAACAGGTCGAACAAACGCTCGTCTGCTCCTACAAAACCCACTTTAAATTTGGCATTACTTTGAGCGATCATCGCATCTAAAAACGCATTCTTATCATTGTAATAACCAATAAGTAGGTCGAAGTCTCTTTGTACAAACTCCTTTGCGTTCTGGTTATGCATCTCTCCCTTCCAGTTAAAATCTTTGCATTGCACTTGATTTTGCCGTAAAGAGGGTAATTTTTTTTTAGCTTCAATGAAAGAAAACACTTTTATATCCTTCGGTACAAGTCCGAGATCTGAATAAAAATCATAAAAGGTTTCAAATTCTTTAAAGATCTTTTCATCGACTAAAAAACCAACTGTTTTTACAGGGTCATTGACTTTTGACAAATCCCGATTCATCACATGACGTTCGGTAATTTTACGCAATGATCTTCTTTTTAATTTTTCAAACATATGGTAGCCCCTGACCTTACAAAAATACAGTTATTCAGTTTTAATTTTGACCTTTCATTAAATCATTTCCAGAAAATCATCTTCGGTGATAATAGGAACTCCCAAGCTTTCTGCCTTTGTACGTTTACTTGGTCCCATTTTATCACCGGCGACAACAAATCCAGTTTTTGCTGAAATAGAACTCGCTACTTTTCCTCCATTATCTTCTATCAATTTTTTGAGTTCGGTACGTGAAACTCTTTCAAAAACTCCTGAAACGACAAAGGTTTTTCCTTCTAAAGTATTGGTTTGATTCGCTAATTTTTCTGCAGAAATCTCCATTTGAACACCGTAATCTTTTAAACGTTGAATGGTATTTCGATTTTCTTCGGAAGCAAAAAAAGCAACAACGCTTTGGGCGATTCGCTCGCCGATCTCATCAACCTGTATCAAGCTTTCTTCCGAAGCAGCCGCTAAAGCATCAATGCTTTTATAATATTTTGCCAATTTTTTAGCTACTGTCTCGCCCACATAACGAATGCCTAAAGCAAATAAAACCCGTTCAAACGGAATATTCTTGCTAGCAGCTACACCTGCCACTAAATTTTCGGCGCTTTTTTGAGCCATTCGTTCAAGCGGAATGACTTCTTCAGCAGTTAAACGATACAGATCGGCATACGTATTAATGAGCCCGTTTGTAACTAACAAACCTACCGTTTCGCCGCCCAAGCCTTCAATGTCCATCGCTTTTCGTGAAATAAAATGTTGGATTCTACCAATGATTTGTGGCGGACACCCATCTGCATTCGGACAATAATGCTGTGCCTCGCCTTCTGCACGCTCTAAAGGAGTATTACATTCAGGACAATTTGAAATATATTTGGTTGGCTCAGATTGCGGGTCGCGCTGCGACAGATCAACGCCAATGATCTTTGGAATGATCTCGCCGCCCTTTTCCACAAAAACCGTATCGCCTTCGCGAACATCCAACCTCGCGATCTGATCGGCATTATGCAAAGAAGCTCGTTTTACAATGGTTCCTGCTAGCTCTACGGGAGTTAAATTAGCAACAGGCGTTATAGCACCTGTGCGCCCTACTTGATACGTGATCACCTCGAGTTTAGTCGATACCCGCTCTGCTTTAAATTTATACGCCATAGCCCAACGTGGCGCCTTTGCGGTATAACCTAATTCCTCTTGCTGCTGCAGATCATTTACCTTAACCACTACCCCATCGGTTTCATAAGGTAACGCATGACGATGCACATCCCAATAGTCAATAAAGGCCAAGACCTCTTCAATACTATGCGTTATTTTGGCAACTTCAGGAACTTTAAAACCCCAACTTCTGGCTTTTTCTAAGCTCTCATATTGGGTTTTAATCGCTAAACGCTCTCCTTGAATGCTATAAAGTAAAAATTCTAAAGGACGTTTAGCCACTTCGCCACTGTCCTGTAGCTTTAAGCTCCCTGAAGCCGTGTTACGCGGATTCCGATAAGGTTCTTCGCCAGCTTCAATACGCTCTTCATTCATTTTATTAAACCCGTCAAAAGGCAAAACGATTTCTCCTCTAATTTCAAAAAGAGGCGGATAATCACCTTTTAATTGCAAAGGCACACTGCGTATGGTTTTAACATTGGTGGTCACATCATCACCTTGAAACCCATCACCACGGGTTACAGCGCGAAGGAGTTTTCCATTTTCGTAGGTAATGCTCATGGAAGCACCGTCGTATTTAAGCTCGCAGGTGTAAGAGACATCTCCATCGACCATCTTTTTTATTCTTTTTTCCCAATCTTCCAGATCTTCCTGTGAATACGAATTATCTAAAGAATACATTCTATAAGTATGCGCTACCGTCTCAAAATTCTTTGTAACCGCACCTCCCACACGTAATGTAGGCGAATTTGGATCATAAAATTCTGGATATTTCGCCTCAAGAGCCTGCAATTCTTTCAGTTTAATATCAAATTCATAATCTGATATAGTTGGATTATCAAGCACATAGTAATTATGGTTGTGCCTGCGCAGTTCCTTTCTAAGTTGATCGATTTGTTCTTCGGTAGTCATACAACAAATATAAAAAAGAGGAAGGGTTTGATTTCAGCTTCCGAAGAGAGAATATCAACAAATATCTTTACTCATATTTGGGCGTTCCCCAGACACTCATTTCATTCGGTCTGCGTCGGGCCATTCGTTCCAATCTCTTGGCTGCACCAAGAGGATTTCCTCTTCTACCCCTAACGCTGCGGGAATAAACATCTTGCTAAAAAACAAAAAAGGCCCCCGAATGGGAGCCTCTTCCGAAGAAAGGTTTGTTAACTTATTCTTTAATAAAACGTTTGGTAACTGCTAAACCGCCAGAAACAAAACGCACAAAATACATTCCTGAAGCAAATTCAGAAACATCCATGGTGAGTTTGTCGCTTGTTGGCTTGATCGTTCTAACCAATTGCCCTGTGGTAGAAAAAACCATGATCTCATCAAAACTACCTTCCAAAATTTCGATGTTTAAAACCGACGTTGTTGGATTTGGATATAATTTTACATTCGAAATGGTCTTATCTGTAAACGCTTTGATCGGTGCTTGCGTAGCTCTTGGAATCACACGAAACGGTGCTGCTGTTACATTATCACCCGAGACAATAACTTGATCAAAATAGATCTGATCGTTATTCGCGCTCGCATCACAACGAATACGGAATCTGTTATTTGAATTAAAATTATAGGTTCCCGCATCTAACAAAATAGTATCGGTAAAGAACGCGCCATTGTTAAAGTCGGTTCCCCTAGCATAGTTTCCTACAACTTGAAAGCTCGATCCGTTAAAGAACTCAACAAAAAAGTCCTCTCCTACTTCCATACTATTGGCATACGTGTGAAATTCAATGGTCACCTGATTATTTCCTGAAAGATCTAATATTGGTGAAAGCGCATACGACGTTGAACTATTATCGCGTAATCGCACTGAATAGTTTCCTTCATATGATCTTGCCGGAAAATTTTGACGAGCACAATCGCTACCGCCATCAGACCATCCTTCAAGTCCTGTTTCAAAGTAATAACCAGCTATTACGCCAGCACCACCACCGCCACCTGTAGTTACACCTGTGGCCGTATTACTTAAAGCTGAAGTATTTCCTGCCGCATCAAAAGCACGTACATTGAAATCATATGTAGTATTTGCAACTAAGCCCGTTATTGTTGCGGCTGTCCCAACAATACTACCAATATTCGTTCCACCCACAAATACATCATAGCCCGTAACACCTACATTATCTGTAGATGCATTCCAGGTTAGATCCATCGTAGTATTGGTAGGATTTGAGGTCAACAAGTTTGTAGGTACAGATGGTGCTTGTGTATCACCACCACTGGCAGCACTTAGATTTACCGTATAATCTTCTACTTCACCCCATGTAAAGGTTTCGCAAGAGGTTGGAATTGCATTGTATTTCATAGAAACCCGCATCCGCACTGATGCTTCCGAAGTACCCGTAGGTACCGTAAATGATCCCGAACTAGGAGAGTCGGTAGATGGTGCTTTAGACCAAACTAATTCACCCGCATCATCGAAATCTTGATCATTATTATAATCAATCCAAGCCGCATATCCTTCATTATAAACTGTTCCCGTCCATGTTGGCGTAACGCTAACCGTATAGCTTTCACCTTCCGTAAGGTTGGTAGAAATACCCGTAAAATCTGAGTAAAACTGAGCTCCTGAACTGTTATTGATGGTATTCAACTGCACGTTACTGATGTATTCATCATTGGTATTCGTACTTGCTGAGTCACAATAAACAGCACCACCTCCTGCGATCGTTGTAAAAGAAGTGGTTGCACTACCCGCAGAAATGTTCCCAGCAGCATCTTGAGCTGTAACAGATGCACTATAAGACGTCAACGGACTCAACCCACTTACATTAAAAGTTGGATTTGGCGAAGTTCCTACCTGTGTTCCATCAATTGAAATATTGTATAGCGCTACACCCACATTATCGGTTGAAGCTGTCCAAGTTAAGGTCGCTGAATTTGACGTTATATTACTCGCAACCAAATTGGTTGGATCACTAGGAGCTTCGGTATCAGGTACACTTGGTTGTATTTGGAATTTTCCAACCACTCCCTTTCTACCGCTATTCATATACTCTGTAATATACCAAAATGAAGAATCGTCTGATGGATCTACATCCACTTTACTGTAATCACCATAACGGGTTCCAGAGAAGTTACTATTTCCATTGGCAATAAGCTCTTCCGCAGCAGTCATGGTCCCCAAAGGATCACCCGCATTACGTCCAGTAAAATAAGAACTCACTCGTATAGTTGACGGTGTTGACGGCCCAGACATGGAAGAATATCCCATCCCTATATTTCCTTGACCATCCATAGCTAAACTAGCATTCCATGCATGTTTCCCATTGGGCGCAGCATAAGTTCCTTCCTGATATAACGACCAAGGTTGGTTATCTCCACTTTGACGAAATTCTACCCATCGTACTGCCGCTAACTCGCCAGAAGTTGCATCAGCATCAACCACAAAGTTAAACAGTGCCGAATTGTGAGTTCCAAATTTCCGGAATTGCGCCTGATTCATGATGGTAGCCTGCAATGCGTCAATTGCAGAACCGCCTCCAGGCTGTGATAAATTGGAGAAACTTCCATTGTCAAAAACGCTAATAAAAGGAGTTACATTAATCTGTTGTGCCGCAGAGACAGAACTATTTGATGAATTGTTCCAATCAACATCAATAGTCCATACTTTAATATGATCTGTAGAAACACCGCTCCAAGCGTTGTCCTGCATATAAACAACGGTCGCGCCCCCTGCTGCAGGCAATGTGCCATCTGTTATATTTAATACTTGCGGACTAAAAAATCCACTCGTTACGATTCCAGGAAGATTAAAGCCTTGAATCCCTGCATTTGAATCCCCAGCTAGCATGGCTGAGCGCTCAAGCGCCCATACTTTGTTTGATGAAGTTGTATTGTCGGTGATATAATAACCATCACTCCAAATTGAAAGTTTCTGATAATCATTAATCGCTGAAATATTATAAATGTACCACCCCGCTGTTAGTGGGTTTGGCCCATCGGAAACTGCAATTTGAGCTCCACTACCTAAGAAAGTGAGTACCCAACGGTCTGCGGCGTTATCATATGAAACTGTAAGATCACAGCAACCTCCAGAAGGAAATATAGCTGGATTAGGAGCTACAGGAGCCTGTAACACATTTCCAGATTTGTCATAGACGGCAAAACCAGTATTAAATACAACCATCACATGATTAGGTCCAACCGCCAGAGAAGGATCTGTGGGTTGAGAGTTAGAAGTGTACGTGTCAAAAACAAGGCTCGGTGGGGACATTCGAACGCTTTGTTCCATTTCATTTCTATTTCTAATGAAATAGTCATCCTCTGTCTGAGGGTCTTGCCCTTGAACTATAAGGTTGGCAATAGACCGTTTGTCTTTTGCTTCGCGCACTGTATTATCGGGTGCGATTAAATCATCTGGCCTAGAGGCCATTGAGGTTACATATTCTACGGAAGATACCGTACCTACATAATTTGGTTGCTCGGTCACATTAATCTGTGCTTGTGCGGCACAAGTAAATATGAGAAGCAACATACTACTTAAAAGATAGTTTGCTTTCATGAATTGGTTTGTTATTGTTAATAGTATGTTAAATTACAACAATAAACTTTTGTTTCAGCAAAATGTCAGCTAAAAAGTTATAAACAAGATAGATAGCGCATAAAAATCTATGGGTAATTTTGCAAGAGGAGATTTTCTAGGTAATTTCCGAAGATAATAGAATCACCTTTCGTAATAATTATATCCTCTGCCTTGTAGATATTAAAGTAAACAGTATCAAGGTATTTTAAGCGTTCGAAGGAAAAAGGCTCATTGGCCAAAAGACCTTTCGAAGTTTTTCCGTCCAGATCGAGAATTTCGATCCATATATGTTCTTCATATTCGCCTTCGTGTAATTCAAGTTTTGCCATAAACCAGCGATCGGGATCTTTATTTTCTTCAAATTGCGAAATAAAAATGGGGAGGTTGTTTTCAGTAATCCGTATAGATTCTTGCAAGTACGCATCATCTTCATCGATCATACGAACTCCTTCCTCATTAAATAAGTCGTCAGGTGCTTGCTCTTCAGGAGTATTCTTACACCCAGCAAGTGCTATCGTAACCAACATCAAGTAGAAAAATGTTTTCATCTAGCAAATATAAAAACAAAACCGCAAGATGTCGAAATGATCTTGCGGTTTTGATACTTTTCAATCTCTTTTAATCATCTAAAAATACATTTCTCAGCAATGCTGCGCATAAACCACCGGCAATAGGTGCCACAATAAATAACCAAAGCTGACTTAAAGCCATGCCTCCAGCAAAAATTGCAGGACCTAAACTACGCGCAGGATTTACCGAAGTACCTGTGATAGGTATAACGACCATGTGTATAAGCGCCAACGATATACCAATGGCCAATCCAGCCATCATCGGAGAGGCGTTTTTTGCTGTAGTACCAAAAATGACCAATAAAAATAGAAAAGTAAAAACGAATTCAGCTATTAATGCCGATTTCATATCGTATTCACCGAGATACCCTTCTCCCCAGCCATTACTGCCTAAGCCCCACTCTGGCATGGAAAAACCAGCACTACCTGTTGCAATTACATAAAGAAGCCCGGCAGCAGCAATCGCTCCTATACATTGGGAAATGACGTACCCTACAGTGTCTTTACCTGATAATTTTCCAGCAGCGAGCATCGCAATTGAGATTGCTGGATTGATATGGCAGCCTGAAATAGGTCCGATAGTATAAGCCATCACAACCACAGCCAACCCAAATGCAAGTGAAATTCCTAGGAGTCCGATGCCCTCGGGGCCAGACTCAGAGACACTAGCGATAGTGGCGGCACCACAACCAAATAGAACAAGGGCAAAGGTCCCTAGACCTTCGGCAAAGTATTTTTTTGAAGATTTCATATATAATGGTTTTTTGTTATAGCATGAAGTTAGCTATTATTAGCTACTGACTGTCAATTTGTTAAAAAATGTGGCAATAAAGTTAATAACTAGCCTTTAGGTACGGTCTGGGCGTAACCATTTTGGAAGATTTGGCGCCTTAAATGCGCGCATTTTCTGGAGTAATTCTTCTTCGGAAGAGGCAATAAGAAGTAATTTATAATTGTCTATGCTTAAGAACCCTTTCTTAACCATGGTTTCAATCATATTTAATAGATCATCATAAAATCCATTTGTATTCAGCAAACCAATAGGCTTAGCATGTAATCCTAATTGCAGCCATGTGATGATCTCGAACAATTCTTCAAGTGTGCCAAAACCGCCTGGCATGGCAATAAAACCATCGCTTACTTCCTGCATTTTGAGTTTGCGCTCATGCATATTTTCTGTGGTGATCAATTCAGTTAAACCCAAATGAACCACTTCTTTTTTCTTTAAAAACTGAGGAATGATCCCTACAACCGATCCTTTAGCATCTAAGACCGTTTGTGCTAAGGTTCCCATAACCCCAATCTTCGCAGCACCATATACCAAGGTGATATCTTCACGAGCAAAAAGTTCTCCCATACGCACCGCAGCAGCTGTAATAGCTTCGTCATTGCCATCGCTACTTCCGCAGAAAACACAGATGTTTTTAAGAGATTTCATAGTATTAGTTGATATGACTTATAAACTACATTTGATCATTCGATCTTTGCCAAACATATCTTTCCTGATCTCTATGGTTTTATAGCCTTCGGCGATCAGCATTTGGCGCATTTCCTCACTAAGGTACGCATTAATCTCGAAATAGAGCTTTCCTCCTTTGCTCAGATACCTTTGCGCTAATTGAGCAATCGCTCTATAAAAAACCAATGGATCTTCATTAGAAACATATAAGGCTGTCTCCGGCTCATGCATTAAAACATTGTTGTGCATCGCTGCTTTTTCAAGCTGACGCACGTAGGGCGGGTTTGAAACGATGACATCATAGGCTTGAGGCAACTTTGACACTTTTAAAATGTCTTTTTTGCTAAAATCAACTTCTACCTTGTTTAAAACTGCATTTTGCCTTGCTATTGCAAGGGCGTCTTCGGAAATATCAAAAGCGGTCACCGAAACACGCTTAAGCTCCTTAGCAAGGCTAATTGCAATACAACCTGAACCTGTACCAATGTCTAAAACCGAAATAGATGTAAGATCTTTATGATCTGAGACCACCCACGAAACAAGTTCTTCGGTTTCGGGACGTGGAATTAAAGTGTGTTCATTAACACGGAAAGGCAAGCCAAAAAATTCCGTTTGCCCTAAGATATATTGAATAGGTTCAAAACGCTTTAAGCGCGTCAAAACCCCCTGGAACTGTTGTTTTTTTTCTTCGGAAATAGGACTTGCAGCGTTCAAACTTAGGTCGAGCCGACTGTAATTCAGAAAAGTATCAGAAAGGATCCAAAAAAACGATTGAATTTCCTCGGGCGGATACTCCCCAGCCAATTCCGAAGTAAAATATGTTTGAAATTCTTTTAAAGTCACAAGAGATGTGTTAGTGTAAATCTTTAAGCATATGTACCGGGCAGGAATAATGACCTGTATCACCCATTGGTCTGTCAATATACTTAAATCCGCTGCGCTGATACAACTTCTGAGCCGCTTCCATATAAGTCATCGTTTCAAGGTAACACTGATCAAAACCAAAGTTTTTTGCAGTATCTAAGCACTGTTTCATCATTGCAGAACCCACACCACGGCCCCGCGCAACGGGGAGATAATACATTTTTTGAAGCTCACAGACATTGCCGTCAAAATTGTCGAGTTGCGCAATTCCGGCGCCTCCAATGATCAATCCCTCTTCTTCAACCACAAAATATTGAGCGCGTTCTTTTTGGTACGTCTCATACATGCAGTCGAGCGCCGAATCAGCATAGGCTGTTCCTACTTTAGGAACTCCAAAATCAACCAATACCTGACGTATTACGGTTGCAATAAAGGGATTATCTTTTTTTTCGATCGGTCTAATAAGAGGTTGGCTCATCTGCGTAAATAACTGTATTTTTGAGGCGCTTATAACGCTCAAGCGCTTGTGAGCAAAGATAACGATTTAAACAGCTTTTTTTGCTTAAAGATCATACAACATATATGGCACGCTGTCTGCAATTGGCTCAAAATGGGCTTGGCACTACTTACCCCAATCCGTTGGTGGGAAGCGTCATTGTATACCAAGGCCAGATCATTGGGGAAGGTTGGCATTACAAAGCAGGAATGCCCCATGCTGAAGTCAATGCCATTAATGCTGTATCTGATCAAAGTGTACTTTCTGAAGCTACTATTTACGTGAGTTTAGAGCCTTGTAGTCACTTCGGAAAAACGCCACCCTGCGCCGATCTTATTATCGCTCGAGGCATTAAACATGTAGTAATTGGCACAACAGATCCAAACCCGCAAGTTGCCGGAAAAGGCATTCAAAAATTGATCGCTGCGGGTTGTGATGTTCGTTTGGGTGTTTTGGAAGATGAATGTAAAGCGCTAAACAAACGATTTTTTACTTTTCAGCAGAAAAAGCGTCCTTATATTTTTCTGAAATGGGCACAGACACAAAACCGGCTTATTGCGCCTTTAGTGCGTGATAAAAAAGCACCTGTTTGGATCACCACCAACGCTACCCGACAACAAGTTCACAAAATGCGCACTGAAGAGCAAGCTATTTTGGTAGGAACCAATACTGTTTTAACCGATAATCCTAGCTTAACGGCGCGTGATAGGAAAGGAAATTCACCTATACGGATCGTTTTAGACCGTCATTTGAAAATTCCGAAGAACACAAATGTTTATAATAAGGAAGCGCAAACTATCATTATCACTGAAAAGGCTCAAGATCCTGAAGAAAACATTTCCTTTGAAACAATCAACTTTCAGGAAAAGGTTGCAGAACAGATCGTTGATTTGCTATATCATTTTAAAATTCAATCGCTCATTGTTGAAGGAGGTTCAACTACCTTACAAACGTTTATTGATGCTAACTTGTGGGATGAAGCACATATCTACGAGGGCAGCACTACTTTTAAAGAAGGAATCGCCGCACCCAACGTGACTGGCGAACTCATAGCGACAAAAAATTATACTAATGATATTCTGCGAATTTTTAAAAACACCATGCTGTGATCTATTTGATATTTAGCGTAATTGCCTCTACCCTGATCTTTGTGATCTTTAAACTATTTGCCCGTTTTGAGGTCAATACCTTACAGGCTATCGTAGTAAATTATATCACGGCTTGTATTTGTGGGTTAATTGGCTTTAAGAGCTCGCTTGTTTTGTCTGAAATCCCTCAATTTGAATGGTTTTATTACACTTTAGTTCTGGGGAGTCTCTTTATAATTGTTTTTAATCTAATGGCGATTACAACACAGCGTAGCGGACTCTCGGTAGTGTCGGTTGCAACTAAGATGAGTGTGGTGATTCCTGTAGTTTTTGGATTGTTATACTATAAGGACAGTCTGAATTTTTTAAAAGGGCTTGGAATTGTGCTAGCCTTGGCCGCTGTTTATCTTGCTTCGGTTAAGTCGAAACAGGGAATTGTGATAAAGCGAAGTAATTTGATCTTTCCCGTACTTGTATTTCTAGGAAGTGGTATAATAGACACGAGTATCAAATTTTTAGAAGAAGCTTTTGTTGCCGAAGATGATATTCCTTTGTTTTCAGCAACTGTTTTTGCAGCTGCCGGAACCTTAGGCATGGTATACCTAGTATTTAAAGGCGGCTTAAAAATTAAGTTGAAAAATCTGATAGGCGGAATTGCATTGGGAATTCCTAATTACTTTTCAATCTATTTTTTGGTTAAAGCCTTGCGAAGTGGAGTATTTGACAGCTCTGGGATCTTTACCGTGAATAATGTGGCCATTGTTATGCTCTCCACTTTGGTTGGAATAGTGGTCTTTAAAGAAAAATTACTTCCAAAGAATTGGATCGGTATTTTACTAGCTGTTTTAAGCATCATTTTAGTCGCATTAGCCTAATAATCATGGAAACGGAGAAAGACACCTATAAAACGATCACTAAGCCCAGTAAAGAAGCTTTATTTAAGGAACGTGGAAGTAAATTCTTTGGATATGCCTTTCCAGTTACTTCTGAAGAGCAAGTAAAAGAACACCTTGATGAACTAAAAAAAAAGCATCATACAGCACGTCACTGGTGTTATGCCTGGCAATTGGGAAAAACCTACGAAAGCTATAGAGCGAATGATGATGGAGAACCTACAAATAGTGCGGGCATGCCTATCTACGGACAACTGCAGTCTTTTGATGTTACCAACGTACTTGTGGTGGTAGTACGCTATTTTGGCGGAACTAAATTAGGCGTTGGAGGCTTGATACAAGCCTATAAAACGGGGGCACAGCTAGCTTTGGAAAATTCTAAGATCGTTACCCGAACTATAGATAAGGATTTTTTGATCACCTTTAAGTATCCTGAGATGAATACCGTAATGCGTATTTTAAAGGATGAAAAGATCGATATTCTAGAACAACATATGGAGCTGGATTGTAAATTTAAGATTGCGGTTCGAAAAAAAGACGCCGAGCGAATTTTTCACCTTTTTGAAAATACTTATAAAGTGAGTATCAAAAAACTGGGGGACTAGAACCGCTATTTCCGAAGAAAAAAAAGCAGATAAAAAACACTAAAAACTGTTTAACTTTTAAGTGAGTTTATCTAACAGATACGAAGGTGCTTTTGTCAGCTTTTTTGTAAGACTATTTACAAATACCAAGGTGGTTGACGCCGTGATTAAAAGTTCATCCTTTTCATTGTGTATTTCATAGTAAAACTCAATTTTGACTGTAGGAGTTTTCTTTAATTTTGTTGTAATCGAAATTATGTCGTCATAATAGGCTGGTTTCTTGTAGTCTATGGTTAGGTTTACTACCGGAAGATGAATGTTGTTTGCCTCCATCCACTTGTAAGAAAAGCCCAATTCACGTAGCCATTCGGTTCTTCCCTGCTCTAAATATTCGGCGTAGTTCCCGTAGTAGACCACACCCATTTGATCGGTTTCACCGTATCGAACTCTTAGTTTTGTACAATTTTCTTTCACAGTTTTTATAGTAAAAAGGGGGTATTTTTTTGTAACTTGTTCCCTAATACAACATGAGGAAAAAAAACTACAAATTCAATAGGGTTTCTATTTTTTTTTTCAATAATTTGTTCACATATTTGCAACGTTAAAGAACCGCACTGAAATGTTCATTTTCATCATTCTTTAGCCACTCATTAACTAACTGAATAATTTCTAATTTTAACTATGAGCAAAACTGCCCAATCAGTTTGGAACAATTGTTTGTCCTTTATCGAAGATAACATTACTTCACAAGCGTACAAAACTTGGTTCGAACCTATCAAGGCGGTTAAGTTAACAGATAGCGCTCTTAGTATTCAGGTTCCTAGTAAATTTTTCTACGAATGGCTTGAAGAGCATTATGTCAAATTACTCAAGGTTGCTCTTACTAAAGAATTAGGCACCAATGCGAAACTCGTATATGTGATCAAAATGGAGAACACCTACGGAAACAAGCAGCCTTTTACAGAGCGTATTCCTAGTTCAAACCGAAGCAACTCACAAGCCTCTCAGGAAGTTGACGTCCCTTTAAAAAATAAAAGTCCGGAATTAAAAAATCCGTTTATCATCCCGGGCATTCGCAATGTCAAGATAGAATCTCAACTCAACCCTAATTATAATTTTGAAAATTTCCTGGAAGGAGAATCAAACAGGTTGGCGCGCTCTGCAGGTCTTGCAGTAGCCAATAAGCCTGGAGGAACTTCTTTTAACCCACTACTTATTTTTGGTAGTGTTGGTTTAGGGAAAACACACTTAGGGCATGCTATTGGGGTTCAGATAAAAGACCAATACCCTGAAAAAACGGTGCTTTACATTTCCGCGGAAAAGTTTACACAACAGTATATTGAGTCTGTCAAGAAAAATAATAGAAACGACTTTATTCATTTCTACCAGATCATTGATGTTTTGATCGTAGATGATATTCAATTGCTTTCTGGGAAGGCAGGAACACAAGATGTATTTTTCCATATCTTTAATCACTTACACCAAAACGGGAAACAAGTTATCTTAACAAGTGACAAGGCTCCTGTTGATATGATCGATATTGAACAACGGTTATTATCTCGTTTTAAATGGGGTCTTTCCGCAGAGTTGAATCATCCAGATTACGAAACACGTGTTTCAATCATCAAGAACAAACTGTATCGAGATGGTGTAGAAATGCCAGAAGATATCGTTGAATTTCTTGCAAACAATATCAAAACAAATATTCGGGAATTGGAAGGAGCTATCATCTCGCTTATTGCACATTCATCGTTCAATAAAAAGGATATTACCATCGAGCTTGCCAAGAAAATTGTTGATAACTACGTTAAACACACAAAACGCGAAGTTTCTATAGACTACATTCAGAAAGTAGTTAGTGAATACTTCCAAATGGATGTTGACACCTTACAAAGTAAAACACGTAAACGCCATATTGTTCAAGCTCGTCAACTAGCTATGTTCTTTGCTAAAAAATTCACTAAAGCATCATTGGCATCGATCGGCTCTCAAATTGGGCAACGTGATCATGCTACAGTACTACACGCCTGCAAAACGGTTGACAATCTCTCTAGTACAGATAAGCAATTCAGAAAATATGTTGAAGACCTCAACAAAAAGTTAACACTTTAATTAAATCCTGCCATTGTGCAGGATTTTTTTTATCTTCTTTTCTGAAATAACCCAAAACTCAACATCTTGAAAACAAAAATTTTAATGGTATGTCTTGGTAATATCTGCCGCTCGCCTTTGGCTGAAGGCATCCTAAAATCGAAGATAGATCCAACACGATTTGAAGTTCATTCGGCAGGAACAGGCGGATGGCATGTAGGTGAAAAGCCAGATCCACGAAGTATGGAAGTTGCTAAAAAACACGGACTTGACATTTCAGATCAACGAGGTAAAAAATTCTCTGAATACGACTTTGAATTATTTGATCATATTTTTGTAATGGATAATAGTAATTACACCGATGTAATTAGACTAGCTAAAACCCAAGCCGAAAAGGAAAAAGTATATCGTATTTTAGATGAATTATTCCCTGGAGATAAGGTCGATGTTCCAGATCCGTACTATGGCGGCGATAATGGTTTTGAAGATGTGTATCAAATGCTCGATCAAGCCTGTGAGAAAATTGCCCAACGCCTCTAGTTTATAAGTCGGTGATTTTCTGTACATTTAAACTTCAAAAACGTAGCTATGAAAAAAATTCCTCTTATACTTCTCCTATGCCTTATTTTTGGGGTAGCAGATGCTCAAATTACTATAAACTTTATACCATTCGCAGACGGCTTCAACAGTCCGTTAGATATTCAAAATGTGGGTGATGATCGCCTTTTTATTGTTGAACAAGGTGGTAGGATTAAAATCTTAAATGCAGACGGCACCACAAACCCAACACCATTTTTAGACATCTCTTCACTTGTTTCAAATGGTAGTGAACAAGGTTATTAGGATTAGCCTTTCATCCAGAGTATGCAACTAACGGCTATTTTTATGTCAATTACACCAAAATCGATGGGAATACACGTATTGCTCGCTTTTCGGTAGACCCAACCGATCCTAATATTGCCCTGTTCGATTCAGACCTTACAATGATTGAATACGATCAACCCTTTTCTAACCATAACGGCGGAGGCATTGCATTTGGACCCGATGGATTTTTATACATAGCCACCGGAGATGGTGGTAGTGGTGGTGATCCGGGGAATAGAGCACAGAATACTGAATTATTGCTTGGCAAATTACTCCGTATCGATATCGATTTTGTAGGAGGTTCTCCGTATTCAATTCCTCCAACAAATCCGTTTGCTGGAGATCCTTCTAAAGCCGAAGAAATTTGGGCGTACGGACTTCGGAATCCGTTCCGTTTTTCCTTCGATTCCCTAACAAATGATCTTTGGATTGGCGATGTTGGCCAAAATGATGTAGAAGAAATTGATCGTGTTGCTTCAACGGAAGCAGGCGTTAATTACGGATGGCGCTGTTACGAAGGCTCCGAACCATTCAATACCACAGGCTGTCCAGACCCAGGTGTATTAGAATTTCCTTTTGCCGAATACTCTTCAGCATCAGGTTCCGGAAATTGCTCTGTTACGGGCGGTATAGTTTATCGAGGAACAGCGTATCCCAACGAATACGGACTCTATTTTGCAGGAGATGTTTGCAGCCAACGCATCTTTACAGTTGATGACGCTGGAACTCTTATTGACCACGGAAGTAAAGGTGGCTCTTGGGTGGGTTTTGGAGTAGATAAGGACCAAGAACTTTACGCTGCCGATATTGGCGGAACTATTTATAAATTTGAAGGTACTATTTTAGGCGTGAATGATTTCGATGCTGCCGAAATAGCAATGACTCCCAATCCTGCAAATGATCAAATAACCGTTACCCTTGAAAACAGCTTGATTGCTTCTATTTTAATTTCTGATATAAAAGGTAGCTTGCTTATTTCCGAAGAAAACCTATCAGAAAGTTCTAAAACACTATCAGTTTCAAGTCTTAGTACGGGTCTGTATATTGTAAAAATAGCAACCAATGACGGAAAATCGGCTTTTAAAAAACTCATAATAAAATAAGGCATTTTCATGAACCCCAAAAATGGAAACCTCTATCTAATACCCTGCACTTTAGGAGACACACCTCCTTTGGAAGTATTACCCTTATTGGTAAAAAAGGCAGTAGAACACATTGATCACTATATTGTGGAACACGAAAAATCTGCAAGACGCTTTATCAAGCAAATAGTTCCGAGAAAATCACAACCCGATCTAAAGTTTGAGCTGATCAATAAATTTACAAATGAAGCAGACATACCTCAAATGCTTGCACCCTGCTTTGAGGGTTATGACGTAGGTGTGATAAGTGATGCAGGCTGTCCTGGGATTGCCGATCCTGGCGCTGCCGTAGTTGAACAAGCCCATCTTAAAGGAATAAAAGTAGTTCCACTGGTTGGCCCCTCCTCTATTCTTTTAGCAATGATGGCAAGCGGATTCAACGGACAGAATTTCGCTTTTAACGGGTATCTCCCCATTGATAAAGCAGAACGAAAGGAAGCAATTAAACGGTTAGAGCGAATTTCCGAAGAAAACCACCAATCACAATCTTTTATTGAAACTCCCTATCGCAATAACCAAATGCTAGAGAGTCTTGTAACGGCCCTACATCCAAAAACACGTATTTGTGTTGCTTGTGATATAACCCTTTCTACGGAATATATCAGAACCATGACCGCAGATGCCTGGAAAAAAAATAAGGTAGATCTTAATAAAAGACCTACCTTATTTATAATTCAAAAGTAGTTTTCCTACAGTAAATTGGCTTTTGCCTTTTTATTGGGAACCACACTGGAAGTATCATAACCCGAAAACTTCTTTAAATAATACCCTATAGAAGTTCCAAAGGCATCTTCAAAGTCTTCAGCCCCGTAACTGCGTAAATATTTCTTTACAGCGCCAGCACCCGCTAAATGGGCAGCTGCTAGTACGCCAGATTCTGTCACGCGAATACCATTCACATAACGACCTTCAAAACGCTTGATGTCACGACGCAAGATCCATTTATTACGAGATGTATAGGCATTAAACGCCTTTTCTTGTAAACGTGAGCTACTTAAAAAGTGATCGGTATTATAAACACCTATCATTTTTAATGTAGACCTTCCAAATTGGTATTTGCCCATATAGCCCAATTCGTTGATAATAGAATAACGTCCTTGTGACTCTTTAAAGCCTAAAGCCTCTTTAAACCCAACATATCCTTTATCTAAGAATAAGTTAAAACTAGTTAGTTCAATAGGCTCATTGAGCACGTCTTCTTCTAAAGGAACATCATAACAAAGTTCCAAATCCCCCATGCGATACATAGAAAAATCAAATCTCTCTTTCGAAGAGAAACCCGTGGTAACCAAAATTACCGCGAGAAGCAATAACAATACTGGATATACACTTTTTTTCATTTGTTTAAATTTCGAGTGTGAATTTTCCCACTCTGATTTCAGCGCGCAAAAGTACAACAATTTTGCCGTATTTTCAGTATATAGTGTTAAACTATGTTAAAACCGTAAAACACGCAGACTTTTACACTGTTTCCTTAACAATTCTTTAATAAAACTACGTTAGAAAGACTAGTAAACCACAAACATTGTTACACAGTAATTAACAAAGTTTTCCACATTTTTAGGATCGCCAAATGCTTAAGACTGTCCGTATCACGGCAACTTTTCACGATCTTAATTCAAAAAAAATAGAATTTCGAAGAAAAAATAAATTTTTAATCGGTTGAAAATCGGCAGATTAGTAGAAATGTAGAAAAAAAACTATCTGTTTACGCCATTGGCATTCACCCACCGAACATATTCTTGCTTGTTTCGGTTATGCTGCGCAAGTGTTTTTGCAAATTTATGATAACCAAAGTTTGTTACATCGGCCACAAAATAGAAGTAATCGTGCTTTTCATAATTTAAAACTCCATCTACAGAAGAGATATCGGGCATAGCGATAGGTCCTGGTGGCACTCCTGTATATTTATAAGTATTGTATTTGGAGTCAAGTTCAAGATCTTTATACAAAACACGTTTGATCACTTGGTCAAAATCGTTTTCTGCTAATTTCTTCGCATAGATCACTGTAGGATCAGCTTGTAATAACATTCCGGTTTTTATACGATTCATATAAACACCAGCTACACGCTTTCGTTCATCAACCTTTGCCGTTTCCTTCTGCACGATTGCTGCTAACGACATTACCTCATCGCGTGTAAGTCCGATATTCTTCGCCTTTTCATTGCGAGTATCGTTCCAAAACCGATTGTATTCTTTTAGCATCTTACTTCGGAAATCGGCTGCAGTTGTATTCCAGTACACTTCATAGCTATTCGGAATATACATCCCTAGTGCCGTCTCTTCTGAAAAACCAGAGGCTTCAAGAAATCCGGGATCTCGGAAAGAATTTAATAAAGTTAAGCTGTCGGCTTCCAATTGATTGGCCAGATGCCCCGCTAACAACTCAAGCCGTTCTTGATTATTAAATTTGACCACAATAGGTGTATTCTCACTGCGTAGGGTGTTGATAATGTCGTTGTTATTCATTCCCTTCTTTATAATATAATGTCCGGGTTTGATATTTGAAGGATATCCTTTTCTATTAGCAACCGCTTCAAAAGCCACCATATCACGAAGTAAGGGGCGCAACTCATTATTTACATCACTAAAACGAGCATTTGTAGTTATATATACATGCGCTTCTTCATTATTAAAGGCCGTATTGTCTGTAAACACACTTGAATAGACATAATAGGCAAAACCAGCCATGGCTACAAGACCCAAAAGCGCTACGATCCAAAGAATTTTTTTTAAGTACATATAATAAGTTTACTTTTTAATATATAATTACTGCTTTAATAACTGGTAGAAATACTCATTTTTATACTTCCCTTCCTGAAAGATCCAGTCTTTTTTTGTACCAGTACGTACAAAACCTACTTTTTCAAATAAGTGAATACTTCTAGCGTTATCTTCTGAAATACTAGCATACACTTGGTGTGACTGTAAATGAGTAAAAGCGTAATTACAAACGGCTTCTAGCGCTTCTGTAGCGTATCCTTTCCCGCGATCTATTTCAGAAAATAAAATGATCCCTACTCCTACGCGATGGTGTCTTGGCTCAAAATCAAAGAGATCTATAAAACCAATGGCGCGTTCATCTTTAGCAATAGTGATGACCAAACGCAATTGTTTGACTTCAAATATATCGCGATGCGCATTCAGTAAATAATCTTTTAGGATAGCCCTTGAATATGGTGTGGTGGTATTGCTAACTTCCCAAACGCTTTCGTCGTTTTCGAGCGTATACAAAAACTCAAGATCTGTAGGCTCAAGTGCTCGTAATTTGATATGTTCTCCCTGTAGTGTTAACATGGCCATATTCCTTTAAAAACCTCAATTGCTGGCCCTTTTAACCAAATATCATTATAACCGTTCTCTACTTTTCTAAACGTAACGTTTAACAAGCCGCCCGGTGTTTGTAATTGTACTTCATTAGACTTGGTTTTTCCATTAGCATGCATGGCGAGAGCAACAGCTGTTACGCCGGTACCACAGGACAAAGTTTCATCTTCTACGCCTCTTTCATAGGTGCGAACTGAAAAAATGTCACTTTCTAGTTGTTCCACAAAATTTACATTAGCCCCTACTTTTCCATAGAGATCATTTCTAATTGCGCGCCCGTCGTTAAAAACTGTAAAATCTTTTAAATTTTCAACAAGCTGCACATGGTGTGGTGATCCTGTATCTAGAAAGGTATAGGTATCATTTATTGCAATGTTTTCAACCGAATTCATCTTTAACGAAACGCTTTCCTCATAAATTAAAGCTTGATGCATTCCATCGACGGCTTCAAAGTTAGCCTCAGTAGAAACGATCCCTAGGCCATGTGCAAATTGTACAATACAGCGTCCGCCATTTCCACACATTGTGCTCATATTTCCATCAGCATTGTAATACACCATGGTAAAATCTGCCATTTTATGTTCCTCTAAAAGGATGAGTCCGTCAGCCCCTATGCCAAATTTTCTGTCACACATTTGCGCTACCAGTTTGGTATTATTTTTGGGGAAATTTCCAGAACGATTATCAATCATGATAAAGTCGTTTCCAGTTCCTTGATATTTATAAAAGGATATACTCATTGCCACGCAAAGATATAAAAACCCGCGAGGTATTACGGGGCGTAATTCGTGTTAAATAGTCGTTAAAACTGAAATTCAAACGAAATATAATCGTCTTATAATTGTTAACTTTTATGTAATCTAAAAATGAACTCGAAAATGAAAAAGACATTCAGCTTATTTATGGTGGCACTTTTAGCCGGTGCAGTAACATTGGGAGGTTATAAATACTTTATAGAAGCAGATACTTCTCCAATATCGGTTCAAAGCGAAACCGCCTCTTTTATCCCAACATCATTTAATTCAAATGCAGCTTTTAACAATACAAATATTGATTTTGTTGCGGCGGCCGAAAAGACGGTCCATTCAGTGGTACACGTTAAAAATACAACGGTTAGCACCCAACCTAACAGTATGATGGAGTACTTTATGGGTCGCGGAACGGCTCGTGAAATGGTTGGTTCTGGTAGTGGTGTAATTATCACCCCAGACGGTTATATAATTACAAACAATCATGTAATTGACAATGCTTCGGCCTTAACGGTCACTTTAAATAACAATAAAACATATGCCGCCGAATTGATAGGAGCCGATCCTAAAACCGATATTGCTCTGATCAAGATCGAAAATGATGGCGACGAATTTCCTTATGTGACCTTTGGAGATTCCAACGATATTAAAATTGGAGAATGGGTTCTTGCCGTTGGAAACCCTTTTAATCTTACCTCAACGGTTACGGCCGGAATTGTAAGCGCAAAAGCACGCGATCTCAATGAATTTGACGGAAATCCGCAGTCGTTTATTCAAACCGATGCTGCCGTAAATCGCGGAAACAGTGGTGGCGCTCTTGTAAATACACGCGGGGAATTAATTGGTATTAACACGGCAATTACTTCCGAAACAGGATCATATATAGGTTACGCCTTTGCGGTACCTTCTAACAATGCGCGTAAAGTGATTGAAGACATCATGGAGTTTGGAAACGTTCAGCGTGGGATCTTAGGAATTACGGGAGGTAATCTCAATTCGCAACGCGCAAAAGAGCTGGGCGTAAATGAAACTGAAGGCGTATACGTAGCGGGGGTTGAAGCCGGAAGTGGTGCCGATAAAGGCGGAATACAAGAAGGAGACATCATTCAAGAGCTCGACGGACTCAAAGTTGGAAAGTTTTCAGACCTAACTGGGTATTTAGGGTCAAAAAGACCTAATGATGTGGTTAATGTTCGTGTGCTTCGGAATGGAAAACACAAGAGCATTCCGGTAACTTTAGTAAAATTGGAAACTCTAGAAGTAACCGATCTTGGTATCGAAGTAAAAAATGCAAATCAGGCCGAACTTCAAAACTATGGTGTAAAAAATGGTGTGATCGTAAATAAATCATTGACCAGAGATATGCAGCAATTTGGTTTAGATGGCACCATCATTACAGCGATCAATGATAAAAAAATTAATGATATTGAAGATGTAAAAAACTTGATTGACAATCGCATTTCTGGTGCTCCATTAAAGCTTACTGTTGTAAATCGACGAGGAGAATTCAACTCATTTATATTTAGATAAACATATTACTAAGTGTTTTTTTAAGAAGCCTGTTGTACTCATTGCAACGGGCTTTTTTGCGTCTAAAACTTATAACTCAATCCTGTATAGATTCCAAAGATATAAGGCCTAAAGGTACTGCTGTTATTAGTGTAGCTATTAAATGGCACTTTCAGTACAGGCTCTAGATTAAACTGAAACGCTTTGCTGAAGTCATAATGAGCACCTAACCCAAAGGTGCCGCTCATCGTTAGCTTGTTTAGATTATTTGAACTACCAAAAGGAGTGGTAATATCATCCTGAGTTCTGTTAATTACTTGCGATCCTAAGATAAGTGCACTAACACCGCCAACTAAATGTACACCCAATTTTGAATCTACAATGGCAAATGAAACTTCTAATGGGATCTCAAAATAACCAATTTCTTGCGTGAGCTCAATAGCTGGGGCATTTGGATCAATCTCTTGCGGAATACCCAAACCATCTCCACTTCCACTCCCTAGTACATCAAACCCGTCAAAATCTAAAAAACCTAAAGCATCTGTAGCATCCTGAATCCGTACATTTTCTGTAGTATAACTTACATTTGTTTTGCCAAAACCACTACGCAACTGTAACCTATCAGTCACTGTATAGGCAATCTTTACACCATAACTTACATTTGCCTCAGACGTTCTCGTGTTTGAAGAAAAAGCAGGGTCTAGAGAAGATCCATCTTCAAAACTTCCGTAGAAAACCGGCGCTAATTGGGTTGTTACTGCCCACCGACTTCTATTTTTATTTTCTGTAATAGTAGTGTCGACACCTTTGTTTTTTTCTGACAATACCTCCAATAGGTCTGTTTTTTTCTTTGCCTCGGCTATTACAGTCTCTACACTATCCTTCGGAAGTAAAATGTTCTTTTCCATTAGAATTTTGTTGGCATCATTTTTTTGATCGGAATCTGTAACACGCGTTTCCCTTTTTCCGAAGAAAACAGAATCCGGCTGTTTTACTATGATCTTGTTATTTGTTTTATTCTTAAAATTCTTCGACATTTCTGAAGCCACGCTACTCGTAGTGTCAATTTTTAAAACTTCAAGCTCAGTCTTTAACAGATTGTTTGAACTTGGTGCTTTTTGCTGATCTATTTCCGCAGCCACTTCCGACGAAGTTGGAACACGATTGTTTTTTTTAAATGTCTTTTTAGGCAAATCATTCTTGCGCTGTGCTGCTTTCTCAACAACAATCTCTCTTTCTTTCTTCGGAAGATCTTCTGGCTCTTGCACCACTTCTTCCGCCCTTAAAATTTGTTGATTATCCTGCAATAATTCTTGTGCCTCAGCTTTCGTAACTCGCTCTGAATTAACTTTAGGGATCGTGTCCTTTGTTACATCCACAATTTGAACATCGGTATCATTTCCGAAGGAATCATCAAAATATATCGAGCCTAAAAACAGCAGCAGACTCAAACCTGCAGCCACGCCAGCCACTTTTCCCCAAAGTGGAATGATCATACCTCGTTTTTTCTTCTTTCGTTTGTCTAACGCGTCAGTGATATTAGTCCAAACCCCATCGCTTGGAGCCGTCTGTAAAGCATCTAGCCGATCTTTAAAGACTTTCCCTATTTCTTCTTTATCTGCCATAGCTCGTCAGTATTTTTTCTTTTTCCAAAAGCCTTTTCTTTAAGAGTTGTTTTGCTCGGTGTAGATTCGATTTAGAGGTAGTTTCTGCGATGCCAAGTAGCTTCGCAATTTCTTTGTGTGAAAAATTGTCTAATTCATACAAACTAAAAACCAAACGATACTGATCTGGCAGTGCTTGAACCAGCTCAAGAATTTCATTTAATGTATGTTTTGGCTGTTCGATCTCAATGATGGGCTCTGTGATATATGTATCCTCAATAGGCTTGGTATAAATGTGTTTTTTATACTTATTGATGGCGTTATTGATGGTAATGCGAGTCATCCATCCTTCAAAACTCCCTTGACCGTGATACTGATGGATCTTTGTAAAGATGGCTATAAAACTCTCTTGTAAAATATCTTCGGCTTCATCGTAATTTCTGCAATATTTGAGACAGAGCGCGAACAATTTGACTTTATATGTATCATATAAAAGTCCTTGTGCACTTCGATCGTCTTCCTTGCATTTTGCGATGAGGGTAGTTATCTCCAAATAGGCAGTCTTGTTAATACGTTATATTTCAGTAGAAATTTGCTCAAAAACGGCTATAAATCCATCAACACATGCTTCAGAAATAGTGATCTCACCATCTTGCAGATCATCCAAGATCAAAACCCCAAGTCGTTGCCCGTCCACGATCTGAATATACTTGTTATCGTTATAATTACACGAATTATCAATAAGCTCATAATTATATGTTCCAGGTTCTAATAATATATCACCACCCGTATTAAGAACAACATTAATGGTATTTGCCTGCGTATCAAATTTCCAAATAATCTGTCCGGGTTCATACGTTATTGTATGTGGAAGAATAGGGCTTGGCGTATAGGAAATTAGCGTCCATGATGAATCAAGCGTTATTTCATTGGCGGTGTCATCATCACTTTTACATCCTAACAATACTAGTGCGATACTAATTAATAAAAGCTGTTTCATAATACTATTTTTAAAGTTTATTAATCAATTAAAACGGCTATTGCTTCGATTGTAACATGGTCAATACAATCGCCATTGGCCTCAGACCAGTTAAAACGAACCGCTAGAGGGAATTCTACCGTGTTTAGATCAATATCTGAATTTTCGGGTAAGGTTTGAAACTGTCGTATACGTAAGTCATCTCCAATTGTCAAAAGCCAGTTTCCACAACAACCACACTGCGCAACATCCAGTCCCAAAATAGTCCCTTGAGATTCATAGGTAATAGCCCCATCATCATCATTTCCGCAGAACGAAAAGCTCAAACCAATAAAACAAAATATTAATAATTTTAATTTTTTCATAGCAATTCCTTTTTGTCTTCATAAGTATGACAGCTAAAACGAAAAAGGTTGCGTACAAGCTACGTATAAATTTTCCTTCGGAAGAAAAAACGCGCTAATGAACGGCTGTTACTAGCATCTTGTATAGGTTTTTTTCTTCGTACTTTATTTTTACAATTATGCTTTACCGAAACCACAGAAATAACTACTTTTGCAGCAAATTTTAAACCCCGTTCTTACCCATGTAGGAACCTAAAAACCACATAACTATGAGTTTTGATGACGTTTATGCAAAAGAACTGTCTTTTCAAACCGACCGCCGCAAGGCCACTGTAGAATTTATCAATATTGTAAGTGATTTATGGTATGATAAATCTATTGAATTGGTACTCTTTAGAAACCAACTAATTGATCGCAATGTTAGTGAGATCCTAAATCTTCACGAATATGCAGGTGAATTTGTACAAAAGCCTATTTCTATTTTTGATTCGGTTGAAATTGCGCAAGCAATCAAGACTTTAGACCTTCCGCCAGCAAAACTAGATATTGGTAAATTAACCTACGAATATCACCTTGAAGACAATCAGTATCCAGATGCCGTTGCTTTTGTAAGTGATAAACTTGGAGATGCCAAAGAATCTAAAGACATCACACCTAAAGATGTTGTTTTATATGGCTTCGGAAGAATTGGTAGATTGTTGGCACGTGAGCTAATGACACGTACAGGAAAAGGAAATCAAATGCGCTTACGAGCCATTGTAACCCGTGGTGCCATAGATCAAACAGTTTTAGAAAAAAGAGCCTCGTTACTTCAATATGATTCAGTACATGGTGACTTCCCTGGTACCGTTCGGGTAGATCTAGAAAACAAAGCTCTTATCATAAATGGTACGACCGTACATATCATTTCAGCAAACGCTCCGGAAGATATCGACTATACAGCTTATGGTATCAATGATGCCCTAATTATTGACAACACAGGGGCTTTCCGCGATAAGGAAGCTTTAAGTCGTCACTTAACTGCCAAAGGTGCCAGTAAAGTATTACTTACTGCTCCAGGAAAAGGTGTGCCAAATATCGTTCACGGAGTTAATCATAAAGAATACGATCCGAAAAAGGTTGATATCTTTTCTGCTGCCTCTTGTACAACAAACGCGATCACGCCAGTTTTAAAGGCGATGGAAGATTCGTTTGGTGTAAATCACGGTCATTTAGAAACTATTCACGCATATACCAATGATCAAAACTTGGTAGATAATATGCACAGTAAATATCGTCGTGGACGTGCCGCAGCCTTAAACATGGTGATTACCGAAACTGGTGCAGGTAGTGCGGTTTCAAAGGCGTTACCTTCTTTTGAAGGAAAATTAACGTCAAACGCGATTCGTGTACCCGTACCAAACGGTTCATTGGCAATCTTAAATTTAGAGTTGGAAACAGCTACTTCTAAGGATGCACTGAATTCAACACTTAAAAAGTATGCCTTAGAAGGCGACTTGGTGGAGCAGATCCAATATAGCTTAAACAACGAATTGGTATCAAGTGATATTGTAGGTTCTTCGGCACCTTCTATCTTTGATAGCAACGCAACCATTGTTACTAAAGACGGAAAGAGTTGCGTATTATATGTTTGGTATGACAACGAATATGGTTACAGCCATCAAGTAATTCGTTTGGCTAAATATATTGCAAACGTAAGACGTTATACGTATTACTAGTATTTCTGAAATTTCTTCGGAAAAAAATAATGAAAGGTTCAATCAACAGGTTGAACCTTTTTTTTGTGAGTTTATTAACCGTGATTTTAAAGCCTTTCCGTGAAATTTGTGAAAACGGAAAGATTTAATATGACGTCAAAAACGAAAAGAAAAGCCTACAAAAAGAAACGATATACGGTCCCTCTTATTATTTTAGGCCTTCTCATCATTGCACGTATTTATTTGCCCTACTGGGTTAAAAACTACGTAAATGAAGTGTTAGCAGACATTCCTGGCTATTATGGTCAGGTGGAAGACATCGACATGGCACTCTACCGTGGCGCCTACGTTATTGAAGGCATGTATCTCAACAAAGTGGATGCAGAAACGCAGATCTCTTTTTTAAAATTTCCAAAGAATGACATCTCTATTGAATGGAAATCCCTCTTTAAAGGTGAAATTGTTGCCGAAATTATCATGACCAGCCCCGAAGTGATCTATATATTGGAAGATCAAAAATCAACACCCGCCGAAGGTGAAGCCGATATAGACGATTGGACCAAAGCCTTAACCGACCTAGTCCCACTGGAAATTAACAATTTTACCGTCCATGACGGAAAGTTCGCTTTTGTACAATTAGAAAGTGATCCAAATATTGATTTGCAGATCGCTCAGATCGAATTAACCGCAGATAACCTCCGCAATGTAGTTGAAAAAGAACGTATTCTCCCCTCTCCTGTGACAGCTACAGGGGTTTCGATTGGTAATGGGGCCGTAAAACTAGATGGCGCGGTCAATATTATTAAGGAGATTCCAGATATGAACCTCAACTTTTCACTGGAAGATGCTGATGTCACCGCTATCAATCCGTTTACACGTCATTATGCTGGTATCGACTTTAAAGAGGGCAAAATGGGCTTATATAGTGAGATCGCGATAGCCGACGGCTATTTAAAAGGTTATATGAAACCCCTACTTAAAGACACCAAGCTCATCAGCAAAGAAGATGGCTTTTTAGGTGTTTTATGGGAAGGCTTTGTAGGTTTCTTTAAATTTATTCTGAAAAACCAAGGCACAAATACCTTGGCAACCCGTGTTCCTATTGAAGGCGACCTCAACAATGTTGACGCTGGTGTTTGGCCCACGGTATTCAATATTTTTGAAAATGCTTGGATCAGTGCTTTTAAAGGCGAAGTTGATGATGATATTGACTTCGAAGATGCTTTTAACGATCCAAATTTGACCAAAGAAGAAAAACAAGAACTTCGTAAAAAACGTAGAGAACAGCGCCGTGCCGAACGAGAAGCAGACAGCACTGATGGTTTCTTTAAACGATTATTTGATGGCGATGAAGATGAGGAGAAAAATGATTCAATTAAGGCGGCGAAAGAAAACGAAACTAATTAATTTTTATGCGCTTCATGAAAAAATGATATGTTCGCGAAAAATGCAAACATTATTTAATGTTCAGAAGTTGAGGGTTACATATATATGAGTACTAGCGCATAAAATTAATCTAGACAAGATATTATCGACGGGAATTGTAGTTTGTAATTGTTAGCATGCCGCCAAAAGATTTATCTTTAACGGATGAAAATTCTAACCGCCACCCTAGCAAACCTCGACCAACTCGCTCCACTATTTAATGGCTATCGCGTATTTTATAAGCAACCTTCAAGTATTGAGGCTGCAAAGGCTTTTCTTAGCGATCGGTTTCAGAAGAATGATTCAGTGATCTTTTTGGCTGTAGATGACTTCGGAAATGGGATGGGCTTCACCCAACTTTATCCCAGTTTTTCTTCCGTAGCCATGCAACGAACCTATATTTTAAACGATCTATTTGTTTCCGAAGAACACCGCAATAAAGGCGTTGCCGAAGCAATCATGGAACATGCAAAAATATTTGCCAAATCACAGAATGCACGTGGACTCACACTGGAAACAGATGCTGATAATCCTGCGCAAAAATTATACGAACGTTTAGGCTGGGTAAAAGACACCGAAGTATTTCATTTTACTTGGGAAGCATAATCTCCTTGATTTCTCGTACTTTTACGTTTTAAACAGTACAATTATGGATCATCTTACCAAGCTAGAGGAAATGCTTGATCAAGCAAACCTCGAAATCAAAAATGGAAAATACGAAGTCGCTTCTAATATTTTAGAAAAGATCTTAGACATCGACCCGAACTTCGGGAAAGCCTATAACCACCTGGGGTATTTGTATGAAGTTAAGTTCAAAGAATACGAAAAAGGAGAGACTCTCTATAAACTTTGCCTAGAGAAATCGCCTATGTATCCTGCGGTTTATTATAACTACGGGGTGTTACTTTCTACCCTCGGAAAGTATGATGAGCTTAAAGAATTATTAGATAAGGCCCTCACCATTCCAGGCACAACCAAGTCAACTATTTACAATGAATACGGTATTATGTATGAGCAGCAAGGTCAATTTGACCAAGCCATCGAATACTATAAAAAAGCAGGTCTGGGAACCTTAGACAAAAATGTCATGGATCGTGCCAAAGCTTCCATAGAAAGATGTCGCGCTAAAAAAGATTTTGCATAGCCTATGCGTATAGATATCATTACCGTTTTACCCGAACTTTTAAAGAGTCCGTTTGAAGCCTCTATCTTAAAACGAGCCATTGAAAAAGGTCTCGTGGAAGTTCATATGCACAACCTTCGTGATTTTTCAACAAATAGTTATAATCAAATTGATGACTATCAGTTTGGTGGTGGTGCGGGTATGGTAATGATGATAGAACCTATCGATAAATGCATTTCACAACTCAAATCGCAACGTGATTATGATGAAGTGATCTATATGACGCCAGATGGCGAAACGCTTAATCAAGGCATAGCAAATACGCTTTCCCTAAAGGAGAACATCATCATCCTTTGTGGACACTATAAAGGAGTGGATCAACGAGTTCGGGATCACTTTATTACGAAAGAAATTTCGGTGGGTGATTTTGTGTTAAGCGGAGGTGAACTCGCTGCCGCCATTGTTTGTGATGCCGTGATTCGATTAATTCCAGGGGTCTTAGGAAATGAAACGAGTGCTTTAACAGATTCCTTTCAAGACGATCTGTTAGCGCCTCCCATTTATACCCGCCCTGCAGAATACAAAGGCTGGAGTGTTCCTGAAGTATTATTAAGCGGACATGCAGCAAAGATTGAAAAATGGCGTGAAGAAGAAGCACAAAAACATACAGAAGCGCGTAGACCTGATTTACTGAAATAAAAAAATCATAAGCATGGAAACAATGACCGATATCTACAGTATTCTTAATTATTTTTCTACTTTTCTATTTTTTATCGCTGGCGTTATCTTATTTATTGCAAGCTTATCTCTAGCATCTAAAAGAAAAAACATCTATACTACAATTATGGTTGTAGCAAGTCTGGCGTCTATTATTTTATCCCTAAGTACTACCCTATTTTATTACCTCATTGGGTCGTTAGGAGGAGATTATGAATATGGCATGATTCTATCCATTTTAGGCGGCCTGTCATCAATAACATTTGCTGGAGCACTCCTCATGTTTGCTATGCATCACGTTAAAAAGCCGCTTGTCTAGATAACACCCTCAAATCATAACCTATGGAAGCTCGGTCTGTGGAAAAATATACGGTACCCCCACTTCCAGAACAGACGCGATTGTCTGATCTACCAGCAGGCACATTTGTTACCATTCGATCACGAAAAGCTTTTAAAAAAGCACTAAAAGCGGGTTACGTATTATTAAATGGCACTCTTGCGCATACTGCAGATTATGTCTCGGGTGGCGAAGAGATCGAGATCCAACAAATCCCACTTCCGAAGAAAAAACCAACCATAGATCTTGAATTAAATGTGCTGTATGAGGACGACTATTTAGCCATCATACACAAACCTGCTGGAATACTAGTAAGCGGCAATAAGCGAGTGACTGTTGAGAATGCCTTAGGAACCAATCTTACCAAAAGCCTACTCCCTGATGCATTAATACGTCCTGAGCCTATTCATCGCTTAGACTATCCAACTAGTGGCTGTCTTCTTATAGGAAAAACGATGGATGCGGTGCGTCGTTTAAATAAAATGTTTGAATTTAAACAAATTGAAAAACGATATTTTGCCGTAACTGTGGGGCTCCCGAAGAAAGAAGGCTACATTGAAACCACCATTGACAATAAAGGATCTAAAACCTATTTTAAATGTCGCAGTTTTAAGGAATCTAGAAAATACCAACGCCTTAGCTTACTTGAGTTAACGCCTTTTACAGGAAGAAAACACCAACTCCGAATTCATTTATCTTCACAAAACACGCCCATATTGGGAGATGCAACTTACGGAACTAAAGAAACGGTTGGAGGTGGCAGCGGACTCTATCTGCACGCCTATTCGCTAAAATTTACACATCCAATTACGGAACAAGTCATTCAAGTAAATTCGCCCATGCCCAAAAAATTTCTAAAACTGTTTCCTGAAATCGTTGGTTGATTTTATAGTATATTTGAGTTTAATTTCTTCGGAATGATACGGCTACTTCGAACAAACTCAGACAATTCAGATTTTCAAGCGCTTGTACATCGCTTGGATGCAGATCTAAAAATACGCGATGGTGATGAGCACGCTTTCTTCAACCAATACAACAAGATCGATACTATTAAACACGTTGTAGTTGCATATAGCAACAATAAACCTCTAGGATGTGGAGCATTCAAAGCTTTTTCGGATGATACTACAGAAATAAAAAGAATGTATACTTCGGAAGAGGCCCGCGGAAAAGGTATTGCAACTGCAGTACTCAAGGAGTTGGAAGCGTGGGTTCGTGAAGAAGGCTTTAGCAACATGATCTTAGAAACCGGATTTAGAATGCCGGAAGCCATTGCACTTTACACCAAACACGGTTTTAAAAGAACCGAAAACTACGGACAATATCAAGGAGTGGAGGCAAGTCGCTGCTTCTTAAAAAAGCTGTAGTTTTACTACCGAACTACCAGAATTTAGAAAGACGCTTTGGTATAGTGGTTATGGTGAAGGCTGGGCACTCTACAGCGAATCTTTAGGGGAAGAGCTAGGTTTATACACAGATCCGTATCAATATTTTGGTATGTTAGGTGCTGAGATGCATCGTGCGGTTCGATTGGTGGTTGACACAGGAATGCATACAAAAGCTTGGACGCGTGAAGAAGCGATTCAGTATTGTTTGGAAAACGAAGCTGAAAGTGAGGCAGGTATTATTTCTGAAATAGAACGTTATATGGCAAATCCTGGACCGGCATTATCATATAAAATTGGTCAACTAAAAATTAGAGAACTTCGGGCAAAGGCAGAGGCTGCCTTGGGTTCAAAATTTGAAGTCGCAGAATTTCACAATCAGGTTTTAGAGACGGGTTGTGTACCGTTAGCCTTATTGGAGGATAAAATTGATCGTTGGATAACGGCTCAGAAGTAGTTGTTCCTTAAACTTTCAAATATCCACTTGCCCATTTATAGCATTAGCGAAGGCCAGACACCTAACAAATAAAAAAACAAATATATCTTGTGTCATTGTAGAATTTCACTATTTTTGCAATCGATTTAAATCAACCTCTGGCGAGGTCCGCGAATGTTGGTTTAACTATAACTTTATCAATTCATTACAATGGAAGAGTTAATTAAATTTGTTCAAAACGAATTTGTAACCACAAAAGAATTCCCAGAATTTGGCGCCGGTGATACGATCACTGTGTACTACGAAATTCGCGAAGGAGAAAAAACCAGAACACAGTTCTTTAGAGGTGTTGTTATTCAGGTAAAAGGAACAGGATTAACACAAACGTTTACAATCAGAAAGATGTCTGGTACTGTAGGTGTTGAGCGTATTTTCCCAGTAAATTTACCAGCACTTCAAAAGATTGAAGTTAATAAAAAGGGTAGCGTACGTAGAAAACGTATTTACTACTTTAGAGGTCTTACTGGTAAGAAAGCCAGAATCAAAGAAAAAAGACACTAGGATCTTTACACTATCAATAAAAAGCGCTTGTTTATCAAGCGCTTTTTTTATGAACAATTGTTAACAACCTAAGTTCATAACAGGTTAAAAACTAAACACCTACAAACCCTTGTTAATTCAAAATCCTGTATTATATTTGAGTATCAATAAACGGTAAAACGTTTTGCGATGTTGAAATCACGTTCGTTGTCATACGTTTTAGAATTATTATATATGTCAGGTATTCTTAGAATATTTGTCGTGGTAACTCAAAACAGATAACGTCACGAATTTTATCAGCTTTGTTTTGTTGTTTTAACGGTTTACAGGTCTTTCAGATTTGTCATTCCTAGAGAAAACAAAGTATAGGTTTGTTTTTTAAAACCCTGCATAATTTATTATGCTTCTAGTTTGAAAAAGCAACACCTGTTGAAATATATCACGATCGCGAGGAAATAAAAAACTTGCTTTAGATTTTGAAAATCGTTCGGTAACGATATGTTTCACAAGAAGCCATAACAATGTAGCAATACAGTGTTATGGCTTTTATCATTTTATTTGCTGTGTTTATCAAATATATTCTTTTGGCAGCTTTTAAGTGGTTGTACAATTCTTTATCTTCGCAACTACAAGCATTTCTTCATAAAATCTACCTAAACACATGACAAAAACAGCCAAGATCATTTATACAAAAACAGATGAAGCACCTGCATTAGCAACACATTCTTTGCTTCCAATTATTCAAGCATTTACTGCTCCCTCACATATTGAGGTCGAAACTCGAGATATCTCATTGGCAAGTAGGATTTTGGCTAATTTCCCCGAGTATCTTACAAAAGAACAGCAAGTAAATGATGCGCTTACAGAACTTGGTGAACTGGCAAAAAAACCCGAAGCAAATATCATTAAGCTTCCAAATATCAGTGCCTCTATTCCACAATTAATCGCAGCTATTGCCGAATTACAAGCTAAGGGATATCCTATTCCAAGCTACCCTGATGAGCCTGAAAATGAAAAGGAAAAGGCAATTCAAACAAAATACGATAAAATTAAAGGAAGCGCAGTAAATCCAGTACTTCGCGAAGGAAATAGTGATCGACGTGCTCCAAAAGCCGTAAAAAATTACGCCAAAAAGAATCCGCATCGCATGGGAGCCTGGAGTCCAGACTCAAAAACACATGTTTCAACCATGAGTCATGGCGATTTTAGACATACTGAAAAATCACTTACCCTAGCTGAGGCTGGATCATTACAGGTTGTTCATATAGATACGCAAGGAAATAAAACAGTATTAAAAGAATCACTTCCCGTACTAAAAGGAGAGATCATTGACGCTTCTATAATGAGCAAAAGAGCTTTATTAGCGTTTTTGAAAGAACAAATTAAGGAAGCAAAAGAACTAGGCGTCCTTTTCTCATTGCACATGAAAGCAACGATGATGAAAGTTAGTGACCCAATCATTTTTGGACATGCCGTACGGGTTTACTTTGCTGAACTGTTTGAAAAGCACGGAGAAGTATTTGAAAAAATTGGTGTCGACGTCAATAATGGTTTTGGCGACCTTATTGGTAAATTAGACGAGTTAACTTCCGAAGAAAAAACAACAATTCTTCAAGACATTGCTCTGATCTTCGAAAAAAATGCTGACGTTGCTATGGTAGATAGCGACCATGGAATCACAAACTTACACGTACCTAGTGATGTTATTATAGATGCTTCCATGCCTGCCATGATCCGAACTTCAGGGCAAATGTGGAATGCAGCCGGAAAACAACAAGATACCAAGGCAGTGATCCCAGATAGTAGTTATGCCTCAATTTATGAAGCTACGATCAATTTTTGCAAAAAACACGGTGCCTTTGATCCAACAACTATGGGGACGGTTCCTAACGTTGGACTTATGGCTCAAAAGGCCGAAGAATACGGCTCGCACGATAAAACTTTTGAAATAAAAACTGATGGTACCGTTCATGTGATCGATGCCAAAGGTACTTCCCTATTGACCCATACTGTGGAAGCTGGTGATATTTGGCGTATGTGCCAAGTAAAAGACCTACCTATTCAAGACTGGGTAAAATTGGCCGTTAATCGCGCTAGAGCAACAGGATGGCCAACTATCTTTTGGTTAGATGAAGATCGTTCACATGATATAGAACTTATCAAAAAAGTGAACCTTTACTTAAAAGACCACGATATCAGCGGCTTGGAAATTAAGATTATGTCACCAGAAAAAGCTACAGAATACACGCTTGATCGCGTAAGAAGAGGAGAAGACACTATTTCTGTAACTGGAAATGTGCTTCGCGATTTCCTTACCGATCTTTTTCCTATCCTCGAATTAGGAACCAGCGCCAAAATGTTATCTATTGTACCGCTAATGAACGGCGGAGGATTATTTGAAACTGGTGCTGGAGGTTCTGCTCCCAAGCACGTTCAACAGTTTTTAAAGGAAAATCACTTACGTTGGGATTCATTAGGTGAATTTTTAGCCCTAGCGGTTTCTTTAGAGCACCTTGGATCAACTTATAATAATCCAAAAGCTATTGTGCTTTCGGAAGCCTTAGACGATGCAACCGAAAAACTATTGGAAAATAAAAAAGGACCATCGAGAAAAGTAAAAGAACTCGATAACCGAGGTAGCCATTTCTATCTAACGATGTATTGGGCCGAAGCCATTGCAAATCAAACAAAGGATACAACTTTACAACAGCGTTTTGCCCCTATTGCCGCAAAACTAAAAGCTAGTGAAACTCAAATCGTTCAAGAGCTGAATGAAGTACAGGGCAAACCAGTTGATATGGAAGGCTATTATTCGCCTACAGATTCAGTCGTCTCAAACTATATGCGACCTAGTAAGACTTTTAACGATATTATTGCAGAGATAAAATAATTAAACAGAAAGCCTTCGGAAATGGAAGGCTTTTTTTATTGCTATGAAATACATCTATTTTGCCTTTGTTATTCTGACTCTCTTCGGAAGCCAGACCTTGTTGGCGCAAGAAAAATACACCTTAAGTGGAACGGTTTCCGAAGAAGAAACAGGGGAAACCCTTATTGGTGTAAACGTGCTAATTCCTACTTTACAGATAGGAGCCATAACCAATGAATACGGATTTTACTCGATTACCTTGCCATTGGGTGAATATGAAGTATTTTATAGTAGTATTGGGTTTCAAACACAAAAACTCAATATCAACTTGAGTAGCAATATCACACAGAATTTGTCGTTGCTAACAGATTCTGAGGAGCTCAACGAAATTGTGATCAAAGCTGATGTTGAAAACTTAAATATCAAAAAGCCACAAATGAGTGTTAACACACTCAAATCGAGTACGATCAAAAAAATACCTGTGGTTCTAGGTGAAGTAGATGTTATTAAGGCCATTACGCTTCTCCCTGGAATTACTAGTGCCGGTGAAGGTGCCAGTGGCTTTAACGTTCGTGGCGGTGCTGCAGACCAAAACTTGATCTTACTAGATGAGGCAACACTCTATAATTCTTCACACCTTTTCGGTTTCTTTTCGGTTTTCAATCCAGATGCTATAAAGGATCTTACTGTTTATAAAGGAGGAATCCCAGCACGCTACGGTGGCCGAATTTCATCTGTATTAGATATTTACCAAAAAGATGGAAATACCAAACAATTTAAAGCCAGTGGAGGTATCGGACTCGTTGCGAGTAGGTTGCTTTTAGAAGGCCCTATCAAAAAAGAGAAAGCATCATTCCTGGTTGGCGGAAGAAGTAGCTATGCGCATTTATTTTTACCGCTATTTGACAATGATAATGTTGCCTACTTTTATGACCTCAATACAAAGATTAGCTATAACATAAACGAAAACAACCGTTTGTTTCTGTCGGGTTACTTCGGAAGAGATGTTTTTAATATAGCCGATAGTTTTTCGAATACCTTCGGAAATACTACGGTTAATCTACGCTGGAATCACTTGTTCACCGACAAACTTTTTAGTAATCTGTCGGTGATCTATTCAGACTACTATTACGGACTCGAACTCAAGTTTGTGGAATTTCAATTCGATAGTGGCATTCGTAATTTTAACTTGAAATATGATTTTACAAACTATATTTCTAACAATATTGAATTAAAATATGGTTTGAATAGTATCTACTACAAATTCAACCCAGGAGATATTACACCAACAACGGCCACTTCAGGAATAAACCCGTTTAAACTGATCGATAAATATGCATTTGAAAATGCGGTATATGCAGAAGCAGAGATTAAAGTTTCAAACAAACTGAATGTTCAAGCAGGATTAAGACTCTCTACCTTCAATCGTTTAGGGCAAGACGAATTAAATATCTATGCCGATAATAATCCTATTTTGTATGATGAAGATTTAGATATCTATCAAAAAGCTGATCCCATTGGTACCGAATCCTTTGATCGCAGTGAAACCATTAAGTCTTTTGCTAATCTAGAACCGCGTCTTGGAGTTTCCTACCAACTAAACGAAACATCTTCCCTGAAAGCCAGTTACAATAGAATGACCCAATATGTGCATCTTATCAGTAATACAACTTCGCCTACTCCTTTCGATATCTACGCCCCTAGCGGAAAATATATAGATCCCCAGATTGGTGATCAAGTGGCGGCTGGATATTTTAAAAAGTTTGACAACTATGCGCTTGAAGTAGAAGGATTTTACAAAACAGTTCAAAATCGTCTCGACTATGTAGATGATGCCGATCTAATCGCCAATGATGCCGTAGAGCAAATTTTACTTTCCGGTGAAGCGCGAGCCTACGGAATGGAAGCCTTATTGCGAAAGACTGACGGAAAGCTTCAAGGTTGGATCGCCTATACGCTATCCAAAAGCGAGCAGCGCACGCCAGGACGAACTTCCGAAGAGATTGGTATAAACAATGGAGAATGGTACAATTCGCCTTGGGATAAAACACACGATATTTCGATAACTGCGCAATATGAATGGAGCAAAAAATGGTCCTTTGGTGCTAATTTAATCTACCAAACAGGGCAACCCACCACCTATCCAACTGGTCAATATGTGTATAATGACATCACAGTTCCGGTATACGAAGCAAGAAATAGCAGCCGACTACAACATTTTCATCGTTTAGATATTTCCGCAACACTTACTCCAACCAAGAAAAAAGAAAAACGATGGACCGGTGAATGGGTATTTAGCCTCTACAATGTGTACAATCGTAAAAACGCAGCGTCAATTTCATTCCGTGAAAATTCTGATACCAACCAAAATGAAGCGGTCCGTCTTTCTATCTTCGGAATAATACCCGCTGTTACCTATAATTTTAAATTTTAAGCCATGAAAAAACTACTCCTACTCCTTGTTTGTTTTGGACTGCTTGTCTCATGCGAAGACGTAATTGACGTTGATCTCAATGAAAGCGCTCCAAGGCTTGTCATTGACGCAAGTTTAAATGTTCTAGAAGATGGTAGTGCAAGTGCTATTGTAAAGCTTTCCACAACCACTGGTTTTTTTGACAATGTTATTCCATCTGTAGACGATGCTCAGGTAACTGTTATTGCCGAAGACGGCACTCCTTTTCCTTTTATTTTTACCACGAATGGTATATACACAAGCGATCTGATACCGCAACCAGATACAGATTATACCTTGGAAGTTATCTATCAAGGCGACACCTATAGCGCAACGCAAAGATTGGTTTCAAGCGTACCTTTCGATTTCGTTGAGCAAAAAGATGATGGAGGGTTCTCTGGTGAAGATATTGAACTAAAAATATATTTTACAGATCCCGCAGGTGTAGATAATTATTATTTTATTGAAGTATTGAGTGAGCAGAACGATGACGATCGCGATACCACATCAGATGAGTTCTTCGACGGAAATCAAATTTTTGCTTTTTACACCAATGAGGATATAGAGCCTGGAGATGAATTTCTCTTCAAACAATACGGCGTAGACAAACAATTCTATAATTTTATGCTCGTACTATTACAGCAAGGTTCAGATCAAGGCGGCGGACCTTTTCAAACACAACCCGCCACCGTACGTGGAAATATCGTAAATCAAGACGACCCCGATAACTTCCCGCTAGGCTATTTCCGTATTTCCGAAGAATACAGTCTAGAATATACTGTACAGTAAATTGTATCTTTAACGTATGACTTTTACCAAAACTACAGAATCGGACTCAAATTTTGACAATCTAGAACAGATGTCTATCGCCGAATTACTTCAAAACATTAATTCCGAAGACAAAACTGTTCCATATGCGGTTGAAAAAGCAATTCCACAAATTGAAGCTGCAACATTACAGGTTGTAAAAGCATTAAAGCAAGGCGGACGAGTATTCTATTTGGGAGCCGGAACTAGTGGGCGGCTTGGTGTTGTTGATGCCAGTGAATGCCCACCAACCTTTGGAGTAGACCACGGATTAGTTGTTGGCCTTATCGCTGGAGGTGATGATGCTATTCGTAAAGCCGTAGAATTCGCTGAAGATTCTACTGAACAAGGATGGATAGATCTAAAGGATCATCAAATAGGTATTAATGATATTGTTATCGGAATCGCAGCCTCAGGTACAACACCCTATGTTATCGGCGCCTTAGAAAAGTGTAATGCGCTGGGTATTATCACAGCTTGTATCACATGCAATGAAGCCAGTCCGTTAGCCCGCACTGCCAAATACCCGATCGTGGTGGTCGTTGGCCCCGAATTTGTAACCGGAAGTTCAAGAATGAAAGCGGGAACAGCACAAAAACTCGTTCTTAATATGATCTCTACTTCAGCCATGATCCAATTGGGGAAGGTTAAAGGAAACAAAATGGTAGACATGCAATTGAGCAATAATAAACTAGTAGACCGCGGAACGCGCATGATCATGGAAGCCCTAGAGATTAAGGAAGATGAAGCCGTATTTTTACTAAAAAAACACGGTAGCGTTCGCGCCGCAATAAATGCCTATCCTCATGAGTAAACATACTGATCAAAAACTACTCGTTCAAGGCCTTAAAAAACTAGCACTATCACTCCCGCTACTATTTCTAAGTCCATATGTGCTTACCCTCTCTTTTTTAAACAAAGAAACCTATGTATTTTATATCTTTTTTAGCATAGGTATCATTCTTGGAATCCTAGCCGTATACCTCGTATTTAAAGGTATAAGTACGGTTATGAAATCTATATTTTAAGTTTTTTGGGCAACTAAGTCCGCGTTGCGTACTTACCGCGCTGTACGTTATATCCCCCAAGGGACTTGGGGGGATGCCACTGCCATCGCTGTTGCGGGGCTTGGGCTGCTACATTGTACATAATTAAAAAAAAATAAACATGGTGCAACCTATCTTAGGGATAGACCTCGCAAACAAATGACAAAACAGCAAAACCGCTCTCATTTACGTGCAGTAGCGTACAAATTCGGTCGGTTTTGCTGCCACCTCACTCGTGTGAGACTAGCTATTAGTTGATTTAAAAAAAAGATGTGGCCTATCAATTGGTAGGGTCTTATAAAAGTCGGCTTGAGATAATACAAAACAGCAAAACCGCTCTCATTTACGCGCAGTAGCGTACAAATTCGGTCGGTTTTGCTGCCACTTTACTCGTGTGAGAGTAGCTATTAGT